>JAKURL010000001.1:0-125853 GCA_022449345.1 Candidatus Thalassarchaeum sp.
CCGCTCTCGTTCAGCATACAAACTGAAGCAGATTCAAGAAAAGTTTCAGCTTATTCGAGAGTCGGACGCAATTCTCGATGTTGGTTGTCACCCTGGTGGATGGACACAGGTTTCAGTTGAGGAAAGCGGACCAGAAGGTTTGGTAATCGGTGTTGATTTGAAATCCACTTCTCCCGTTGAAGGAGCGAGCATAATTCAAGGTGATATTTCAGACCAAGATACCATTGATAGGATTGAGGGGTTGCTCGAAGGTAGAGAATTAAATGTAGTATTATCTGACATCTCTCCGAAACTAACAGGTAGATATGATACCGATCAAGCGATATCCCTAGAACTCTCAACAATGACTCTTGATGTCGCTATGGGAATGTTAGCAAGCGGTGGTTCTTTTGTCACCAAGATATTCCAAGGGGTTGGCATTGAGGGGCTGATTCGGGCGGCAAAAGATCGCTTCAGTAGCGTCCAAAGATTTGCCCCTATGGCTAGTCGAAACGCTTCTTCTGAGACCTACCTCGTATGCCGAAATAGATTACCTAAACCACGTAAATCAGCACGTGGAAAGAGTGCCTTTTCTCAGGTTCAAGAACATCTAACTGAGGTTGGAGTTAATTTTGAAGGTGAAGACGAAAGTGAAGAAATAGCAACTGGTTTTCGAACAATCAGGAAAAATAACGAAAACTGAATTCTATTACTTAATTACTCGGAGTTCCTGTCGTAAGGAACAATATTCTGCCACTCTGAAGCATCTGATCGTGCCACAATGGCCTCGACCCAATCGGTATCTGAGCAGTTGAATACCTCATGAGGAAGTCCTGGTTCGATATAGAACATATCACCAGCACTGTGTACCACAGATTTTCTGCAACCCGGTCCAAACTCGTGTCTTACGGAACCTTTCAAGAGGAATATCATCACATCAAAATCAACGTGAATATGGGCCTTGGCGATTCCACCTGGGGGGATGAATGCCTTATTCATCGAGAGCCCGGTAGATGGAGTATTCTTCCCTGATAGCCCAGCACCATATTCTATATTGTTCCAACCTCGGACTCGATCTATATTCCGTAAACCATGTATTCCACCAGCATCTTCGATATATTTTGAGAGGTCAACTTGTTCTCCGGTGAGTGAAAGTTCAGATTCGCTCATGATTCTCGCCAACATACCGTACAGGTCTGCTGATTTCAACCCATTCCAAGTCGAAAATCCGCATACTGAGCCAAAGTATTGACCATCTACTCGTCGGTCAACGCTAAAAGGAAGGGGTGGCTCGCCCGCCTCGCTGAGGGTCAACTTAATGGGAACAAGAACAGACATCTGCACCTCCTCTGGTCTTCCTTTAGTGGAAAACAAGAGCACTGCATTCCCATGTCCAGAGTGTGGAGAATCCATTGGACGTAGCGAGAGATGTCGAGTTCAGGCAGTGATGTATGTTTGCCCAAAATGCGGATTTGAGGGTCCTTGATTCCTCATTAGGTGGTTCTACATGGGTTATGTTGTTGTGAAGTACAAGGTCACTATTGACCAGCCAGAAGAAGGAAGGCCCGATTACGAGGGAATTGCTGCTACAATTTCCTCTATGGAAGAAGTCCAAGCATGCGAAATCAAACCTCTAGCATTCGGAATGATGTTCATTGAGGTTCAAGCCGTTCTTGGAGAGGGGGAAGGCATTGTTGACGGATTTGAATCAAAGGTCCGTTCAATTGATGACAATGTCGGACAAATCGAAGCCCTAGAAATGGGTCGTTTGTAATCAATCAGAAAGTCACTTTCTGGGATTAGTAATGATCTAGAGGCGAACGCATGAATTCCCGCATCAGCACCGTAGCGTAGGTTCCTGGTGGCAACGTAAATCGAAGTCTCAAATCAGCACCCTCTGGATGCCACCTTTCTCCTTCAATAGGCCCTGCATCCCAACGATTTGAAGAAGATTCTTCTGGGAGTAATGATGCCTCTTCGACACTGAAATCTCTGAATGCTACGCTCAATGGACGTCGTGTGCCACTCGTTGAAAGGTTTGGAATTCTAGCAACTCGCCATTCGGTATCATGCAAATTTGTAGTTTGAAGGGCCTCTGCCTCAATCTTTCCTGGCTCTCCCTGTGCTAAACTGACATCCTGGCCGGGTAAAGGCCCAGTTACAGCAAGTCTTCCAAGCTTACAATTTCTCTTGCATCGCTCAAGGTTGGTCTCTGTAACTAGAGCCATCTTTGAAACATCAACTCTTCCACTGGCTTGAATGGGTGCAACCAAGTCGCCCATTTCCGGTTCAAGCAAATCCAAACCCGCCTCAAGACGGCCGGCCAAAGAGTGATTGAATGCCAAAGATTGTAGAGAATGTATTGTCAATAATTGCAAGGAAGGAGGTAATGCCCTAAACGCCTTGACATGATTATCTGGATTGTCGGAAAGAACTTCGAGAATGCTCTTTTCGTAACCGAGATGATCGGGAGCAACCTCAAGGCAGGCAGCGGCATCCTTAGTTTCCAGCCACATTTTCCTAAATACACTGACGTCCTCAGTCATTCTAGTTCCAGGCATACCGAGATAGAGGTCTACGGCCTTCTCGAAATCACCTTCAACAACCGCCCTACCCACTCTTGGAGTAACTGGTCTAGTAGCACCAAATCTCTGCGGTCCAATCCAATTAGGAAATGCATCGTCTCCCAAGCGTTGAGCCATACCCTCTCTAATTCCCAATACTCTCCGCATCGCTTCCTTAGCATCTAGTGGTGAGCCGTCTTCGTCACAACATCCTCGCACGGTTATCGTGAAGCGATTTCCATCGTGGTCACTCATCCCAACCTTTTGGTGGGTGCGGCCTAGAATCTCTAATTCAGAATCAGGAATCTCAACCGATTCCACCTTATGTCTGGGGGCATCGATTACCAGCAATTGAGTCGTAACGGCTCGTTTGTCCTTTAATCCAGATGAGAATATACGATTACGATTAATTCGGCATGCACCAGCTAGTCTTCGCAGATACCGATTGGTTTCCCAATTCCGAAGCGTTGCTCTAACGACTGTGAATCTGCCTTTGTTGTCGAGTGCCGGGGTTCTGGAAACTTCTTCTACTCTAAAGTCCTCAATTCTGACTTTTAGTAAGCCACCAATACCAGGACTATCATGAGCCCAGCCGTGTAGGCCGAGATACCTCTCAATATCCTCATCGCCGCCTAATTCAAACGTGGCTTTTGCCAAAATTTCACCGTCCTCAGATGCTGAGGTCGGCGAACTCCTTCGCTATATCGGAACAGAGATCCTTCACAATCTTGTCCGCCTTGGCCCCCTTCTTGACTCGAACATAAAGTTCGGGCTCGTCAAGGTCAGGGTGTCCGGTGAAGAAATTCGCATACTCGACCTTGTCATTAGCGTTCAGGCGAGACCTGAACAATTGCAGTGTCGAGTGGTCTTCGCCAATCAGACGCAGTCGGATCTCGGACCCCTCGTTCTTGAGTACCTTCACTGGCATGACGAGCGCGCCACCGGACCACCCCTTTTGAGGCCTTTCATCGGATTGCTGGACCCACGGGGTCCAAATCACTGCTTGAATTATTTAGCGGTTGGTGATGGGATTGGCAATGCTTGACGCACCTCGGCTAGAAAATCGCGTCGCCGAGGCCTTCGAAAAATCGGCACCCGCCATCGTCGCAGTCAGCATATTGCTAACCATTGTGACTGGGCTTGCGTTGAGCCCAATGCCCGAGTTTCAAACCGACCTCTCTGCTTTCGCACCTGAATCCGAAGCCGATGCAGCGATAGAAAGAATGGAGAAGGTAATGCCACCCTCTCCTCACCGCATCTATGTTCACGTAGAACCAACACAAGATGGAGCAAATGTGCTAGAAATGGGTGCACTTCAGCAATTGTACACCGACCTAGAGGCGGTCAACTCGTTATCAGCTTCCAATGGTGACTTTGTAACTTCTCACATTAACGCTGCTCAGGTCCTTCAAGTGGCCCTTGATGAAAGAGATGAACAAGGCCGCAATCTATTGGAATTCAATAATTGGGAAGAACTGCTAGAAGCGATTGTTACTGACGAGGAGTGTACTGATGCCATAGGTGAAGACCGAGTAATTGCTACCGCTTCTTTTGCTCGCTCAGTAATGCTTCACTCAGATTTTGATCACGAACCAATTTGTGCTTGGTTAGAAAACGGACACGAAGGTGATCCAACGCCCACCTCCTCGAGCACCATGTGGGTAATCGAAATCAGTGGAGATCTCGATGCAGATGATAGATTACAGAAGGCGGTTCAGTTGCGTGGCCTCCTCGAAAAGAGAGCACAATCAGAAGGTTCTGCTCTCGATTATGGGGTCGTCTCGGATGATTTAGTTAGTAACGATATTAACGAATCTACACTGGACAATCTAGTTTGGTTGCTAATTCTTTCAATCATCGTTGTGGTGTTCGTATTGGCACTTGCATTCCGATCCATTATGATGGTTGCAGCACCATTGCTTGGATTGTCAGCAGCTTTGGTCTGGACCTACGGTATTAGAGCACTGGCTGGCTCTGACTTTTCTATTCTAGAAGTGGCCGTTGCTCCAGTAGTATTGGGATTAGGAATTGATTACTCCATCCATTTGCAACGAGCCTACGAAAAAACCAGAGAAAAATCCCGTAGTCCCGCAGAAGCTTGGGTACGCTCATTTTCGATTCTCAGGTTAGCACTAACCCTGTCTGTTGTCACCACAGCCTTCGCTTTCCTAGCCAATTTCCTATCGCCTTTACCACCGCTGAAGTCATTTGGACTAACCTTGGCATTGGGTGTAGTGTCAGCATTTATTGCGAGTACGGTAACTGTCGGGGCACTACATGTATTGGTTGAGAAAACAACCGGATTTAGTACACGTAGATCGATGGAATTACCCGTATTCACAACAATCGCAACAGAATTCCAAAGAAGGCATACTGTACTAATTCTGCTAGCTGTTGCCGGACTTACGCTCTCTTCAATCGTGGTTTCAGTAGGCCAGTTAGATACAAAATTCGAGTTGACCGATTTCTTAGGAGAAGAGATGGAGGTTATTGAAGTCAGAAACGCAATGTATGATTCCTACGAAGTTGAGGCCTTGAAATCGGTTGACATACTAATCGAGCCTTCATCTGGAATGGATGCACTTACGGGAGAAAGAGACCTTCTGAAAGAATTGGAAGGACTTGACTTGGATCTCGCTTGGACTACCAATGTTGTCACTCCAGAAGGAACAGATACGGCTCGGCCATCTTATGATGGAATATACCCGATTTTACGGGATGCAATAGAAGCCGACGAAGAATTTGGAGAGATGTATAACTTGGGTGTCTTCGATGGGGCAGTAGGAGTAACTGGGGAGTTTTCAGAGGGAGACCTTGCCTTAGCAGTCGGTTCTCTATTGGCAAATGACACAATTGGAGAACCTATACGCGGTCAGACCTGGGGAGAAAGAACTGCAAATCATGTGGCATTGACTGACGATGGGAATGCCATAAGATTCCTCAGGATGCGAGTTGACGTCACAGCAGGTAACAGCGAGGAATCATCCCGTCTAGCCAATCAATTTGAGGAATTTGAAAAAGACCTAGAAGAAGCAACTGGGGCAAGAGTTCACCTAAGTGGCGACCTTATTCTCGTCCACAATGTACTTTCTGGATTGGTTATATCACAAGTTGAATCTACCGCATTTAGCCTAGCAGTCTCCCTGATTGTGCTGGTGATTTTGACACGAAAGATTGGTCCTTCCCTAGTAGTCATCCTACCAGTTGGCCTGGCTGGCACTTGGGTTGTAGGGGCGATGGCAGTTCTTGACATAAATTGGAATGTATTGACGGTGATGATTACTGCTCTGACAATAGGTTTGGGCATTGATTATTCGATTCACGTTTGGCGGAAATTCGAATCTAATCGTCAATCTGGTATGGGTACATGGGCCTCTATGCGTGATATGTATTCGACTACCGGAGCAGCGTTAATTATGTCAGCGGGAACGACGATTTGTGGATTCATGGTCCTGCTACTTTCCCCTGTCCCCGTCATCAAGGATTTCGGCCTCGTAAGCTCGATTTCTGTAGCCTTCTCATTGATTCTAGCGCTACTAGTTCTACCGGGACTTCTTGCAGCAGAAGTTCGAACATCGTATTCTGAATGAAGACAAAATTCATCATTTCGCAGCCTTGTCGATGGCTGAAGAAACACTTCGCATATCCAATCCCTGTTCCCTCGCAACAAGTGCCAATGCCATCCAAAGAGTAACAGGGCCTAAAGCACGACGTTTACGTTGAGCCCTCCTAACAACTTCCTTGTTATCTAAACCGGATTGCGTTGCGATTAATTCGATTAGAATAGGAATGCTGCTTTCGGCACGGTCCGCAGGCATCGGTTGCTTTACGGAATCAGCGGTGCTTTCAGAAACAGATTTGCTGATTTGGGGACGAGAGAAACTTTTCTCAACAATTGATTCATCTTCGTTTTCTTTTCTTGAACTTACTCGAGGTTGTGAAAATTCAGAAGATGTTGAGTGAGGTTTGACAGTTGGGGACACCTCGCAGATAGGAGGAGAGAGCATCCTGCGAGTCATTGGCCTCCAACCTAGGCTCGGAATCTCCAACTCAACGCCAGAAGTGAGGTTCAACATCTCCTGATCTTGAGACATCCATCCTGCTTCAGATAGGGCGTCCACGACCCTCTCTGCTTCTTTTGGCGAGAACCATTGCATCTCTAGTGTCCACAAACGAACAACATCGGCCCTTGGCATCCCTTCTGTTTCCAATCCATCAAAAATTGTGAAGAGTATACGGGAGATGTCCAACTGCTCGCTCATGCTCCTCTTTCAGTCTCGAGCAGTGGTCTCGCTTGAGGCTTACCCGATTAACATTAGGCCAATTTGAGAACGCGTAATCATTTGGTTGAAGAGGTACCGTGCACTCGCGCCCCTTCGAAATGGCACGAGACTACATTGCTCGCGACCCAAAAACTGGGCGTCCAATTAAGCGACGACGTGCTGTTAAGCAAGTAGATATTCGTTCGATGTTGCCAAGTTCTGGAGTCTGGGAACGTATACCCAGAAGGGACATTGTTCCATTGGCTTCAGGAGAAGTGAAGATGGTTGAAATTCCAAGGTCCGAAGGCGGAGGATTAGCCAGACGAATAGATGGTATTCTAGCACTCAATCGGGTACTACCGGCGAAGGTTTCAGAGGCTCATAAGGCATTATGTGAGGCCTTAGATGACGATGAGGGGGTAATTCGTATAGCAGGATTACACGCTATACCATCCTTTGCAATAAAGAAACACGATGACCTATTCATGTACCTTTCAGATAGATTACTGGAAGAAAATGAGCATGTAAGAAGGGTTGCTAGGGAATGCCTACGAAAGGTTGCTCCGGTTTTTCCATCGGGTTGTGAAGAAATACTACGACGTGAACTAAGAGATGAACGCAAAGAACATCGCATCGACGCCTTCGCAACCCTCAAGGAAACAGCACAGAATTGGGTTGAAACTGGATGCCTGCACATCGATGAGTTAATTCGAGAAGAAGATGTAGATTTGCGAAGAAGAGGGGCGAAAATCCTACGCACGATTACTGCCAAAGGCGGTGCTACCGGGTGGGATCTAATTAGTTGGTCATTACAAGATGAAGATGCACAGGTTAGGAGGTCAGCATCAGCCTGCCTACCTGCCTTAGCAAATGTAGAATCAAGAGTAGCAGCGATTCTTGTGGAATCATCAATGTTAGACGAAGATTCTGGTGTCAAGAAGAATGTCATACGAACCCTCAAAACTCTAGATATGCAGAACCCAAGAGTTGCTCAATTAGTCCAAGATGGAGCCAGAGATAAAGACCCTGCTCTGCGCAAGGCGTGTATTGATCAATTGTCGATTATTCTAACAGGTAACAGATTGCGTGAAGTCGCTACTGAGTTACTTCGGCAAGAGACTCGTCCGGAACTGAGGACTCGACTAGAGAGATTGTCAAAAGACGTGGATTGGGAAGGCACCGAGGAAGAGAAAAATCGTGCTCTTGCCCCTCTAGACAAGATGCCCGAGGAGTTCTCTGAAATGCAATTACCTGAAACTGAGGGTTTGAAATCAAATCTCGAGGAATTTAGTAAGCAGGAAGGTGTTTCTAGAGAGGAAAATGCGCTTCCACCACGTAGTGGTGATGGTGATTCCATCCGTGAAGGTCATAAACAAGAGTCAGGTCGGCGGGCCGCGAGGAAACAAGATGAGCGAGACTTTTAACGAGAAGCTCGAACAATTCGAGCGGCTCTGGGACGGCGTGACGCCGAAGGGGATTAATCGTACCAAGTCCCTAAAGTTCCGCCAATACATGCGCCAACACGTACTACAGAAGTACCACAAGAGGCGTAAGGAACAGTTCGCGAGTGCTGATAAAGGCCATTACAACCACAGCTTCTCGAGCAAGGATCAGTATCTCACCAAGGAGAACTGCCTAAAGTATTGGATGGGGGAACTTCAGAAGGAGATTAGCGACTCTGAATCCTTCTGAGGCGATTAAATGAGCCCTGCCGCCAAGGCATTCACAGATTGGGATCTTGATGTAGCCGTGGCTACGGCAATCTCCAATAAAGGCTGGATTAATCCAACTGAAATCCAAATCGAAGCGATTCCTGTTGCCCGTCAAGGCCGTGATGTAGTAGGTCAAGCACGAACGGGTAGTGGTAAGACTGCGGCCTTCGGAATTCCAATTATCGAGTCTGCAAATCCATCAGGGGAACCCCAAGCGATTATTCTCTGCCCCACCAGAGAATTAGCAGTCCAAGTTGCAGAAGAATTGATTTGGTTGCAAGGCGATAGCGGTCTATCGATCCAAACAGTATACGGCGGAACCGACATTGAGAAGCAAGCAAAGGAATTGCAGTCAGGCGCTGATATCATCGTCGGCACTCCTGGCAGAGTAATCGATATGTCAAAGCGTGGACACCTAAAACTCGCCGACATCACTAACTTTTGCTTAGACGAAGCAGACAGGATGCTCGATATGGGGTTCTTCCCAGATGTGCTTTGGATCTTTGAGCAAATGCCTGCAAGAGAACAGACTCTGTTGTTTAGTGCAACATTCCCTCAAGAAGTCTTAGACGCTGCTGAGGAATTCATGAATGACCCGGTATACGCGATGAGCGATGACTTAGACGTAGAGGTTCCGGAAATCGACCAATTCGCAGTAAGAATCGGTCGCTCAAACAAGCTCTGGGTACTAGGTCGATTAATTGCCAACATGGCTGAAGACGATCAAATGCTAATCTTCACCAATACCAAGCGTATGGTCGAATTACTCGAAGACCGACTAGGTAAATTCGGCATGAAAGCAACTGGAATGCATGGAGATAAAGCCCAGAATCGCCGAGAAAAAATCCTCAATTCTCTGCGTGAAGGAAACACACGAATCGTGGTCGCAACCGATGTCGCTGCCCGTGGAATAGACGTTGACGGAATTACCCATGTGGTTAATTACGACCTTCCCGATGACACCGAGTCGTACGTTCACAGAATTGGCAGAACTGGTCGCATGGGAAGGTCGGGACAGGCTTGGTCACTTGTATCCAAGGAAGATATGGCGGCTCTCGACAAGATTGCAAACACATGGAATCTAGAAATCCCATACGTCGACGCTCCCGAACTTCCAGAAGGGGTGAATAGGGATCCAGTTCGAAAGAGGGAGGATTGGTCAGAGGTTACCGACCCGTTTGGAATGGTCAGTGTATCACTTGAAATTGGTAGTGCTACGGTGACCAAGCGTTCACTAGCAGATTGGATTGTTAATGAAGCCAGAATCCCGGAGATTGCACTGGGTGAAATTCAGATGAAAGACACATCCTCAACTATCCAAATACACGTCGAGAAGGCGTCTTATGTCATCGACGTTATCAAGAAGAGACAATTCGGTGGACTTACACTAAACCCATCTATTCTGGAATTCTGAGGTGCATACCATGGAGCAGAATGAGACGCCAAACCGGCGTCTTGACCTATTGGGCTTCTTTTGCCCTGTTCCCGTTCATGAGACAAGGAAGGTGCTTAGAGAAATGCTGGAAGGAGAAATTCTGGAAGTTTTAGGGGACGATCCTGAAACTCTACGCGATATGCCCGCCTTGTGCGATAGAATAGGGGTTGAACTGATTAGTGTCAAAGAGGATTCTGGAGAGTACAGATTCCTTATGCGAAAATGAATAGCTCAATCGGATGGGTTCTTGACGGTTGAATAGGTCGTGGGTTCATGTCGGTACCAAATCGGCCGGTTGACATTACCGAATTAATCGATGTTCCTGCCGATGCTCGCTTACCTACGGAGCACGGCGACTTTCGAATTCGAGTATTTCACGAAGATACTACCGGACTAGATCACGTCGCCCTAACGCTAGGTGACATGATTGGACCTGACCCCGTCCTTGTTAGGGTTCACTCCGAATGTCTTACAGGGGATGCATTAGGAAGTCTACGTTGTGATTGTGGACCTCAATTAGAAACAGCCTTACAACGAATTCATGAAGTCGGCTGGGGTTGTTTGGTCTACCTTAGGCAAGAGGGGAGAGGAATTGGTCTGCATGCAAAAATACAGGCTTACAACCTTCAAGACCAAGGTGCGGACACACTCGATGCAAATTTGTTGCTAGGACATCCCGCCGATGCTAGAGACTACCGGATCGCTGAGAAAATTCTCGTTGCGGTTGGAGTGGAAAGTGTATGTTTGTTGACGAATAACCCCGACAAAGTCATTCAATTGCAACATCTCGGAGTGGATGTGGTTGAGAGAATGCCATTGGTAGCGGGAGTTAGCGAAGATAATCGAGAATACTTATCGACAAAAGTCGAAAGAATGGGGCACTCTATTTCAGAGGACCATTTTGAGTCCTGAACCGATGCTGAAATTGTCATTCAGACAATAATTGTGGGGCCGTGGCCGGGACTTGAACCCGGGCCGGCGGGACCACAACCCACCGTGCTAACCGCTACACTACCACAGCCGTATGCGGCCATTCGACCGAAAGACCGTATTTCAAGCGTTCCGCGTTAACCGACCAAGACACTGGAGACCAACGGATTGAAGCGTCGTTCTCCATCGTTGCAAGTTGATGGGGCGTGCCGTTGCTGTCAGCATGTGTTTGACCACTCTAGCAGTGATTGCATCACTCGCACCTCTATCTGTTGCAGATACCGTCATCGAATCTGACAGAATTGAACTTCTAGAAGCCGGTTCTTTTGAAGATGCAAATGATTGGATTATCACAACCAGAGCCGCCTTCTCAGAAGACCCTGCAGACCATAGCGGAGGAATGGTGGCCGATGGTGAGTTGTCATTTACACACAATCGTCCAGATAATTTTCAGACTCACACCGCATGGGCAACATACAGTGTCACTGATTCAAACTATTCACTTGGAATGCCTGACGGATCCTACACTTGGTCAAAGGGTCCCGATATCACAGTTTCAGGTTACTCATTCACCGGCTTAGACACTCGGATCTTGGCTAACGTATCGATGATTCTGTACATCTCTGTGCCCGACGCTCTGACTTCAGATGAAATCCGTATTACCATAGAAGCCAATGGCCCAGAGCGGTTGGTCAAGACAATTGCCCGCACCTTTGGGCCACTAAATCGTATGACTACACCCTTGGTAGTCAATATCGATAACCTGCAGACATGGACTTGGAGCGATTTGGCTGATTCCTCCGTCACCGTTGATTACGTATCTGACGGTGCCCCAGATGACTCCGAGGTGAGAGTAGATGCAGTAGGAATTCGAGTAAAATATCACCAACCATGGTATTCATTTGAGACGGTGAAAGCAATCCACGAGATTGCAAGTCAGAATATGCCGGTACTCGACTTTGGCCCATACGATGGTCAAGTGAGTGGTTTGGTGGCTGAAAGCTGTGGTCTAACCCCTGAAGAAGGGACTCAAGGATTGTGGACTTTCGACGTCGAAGTCCCCTATGACCAAGAATTGGGTAGAATCCACGTCTTTGGTGAAGGAAATTTTACCATTGAAGCAATGCCTCAAGGGCAAACATCGATAGAAAATTATCAGGCCTATCAAAATGGGCAACTACTAGCCGATAGAGGTACAACAAATTCTGTTAGAATCACAATCTACGATGGCTGCATTAGTATGGCTAGAGTAGATGTCAACGATCCACATATGGTCGTTGTAGGTTCCATCGCTGGCTCGGTTTCTGGACTGGCAGAAGAATATAGCAATATCAGATTCGCCATTGGAGATGTACTTCTGAATGAGGTTGCGATTGAAGTTGGAGATTTTTCATTTCAAGTCCCTATTGGTAACGCATTACCGAATCATGGAGATAGTCTAGAGGTTGGTATAGCCTCTAGATTCCAATGGTCTTCTAACGGGGTTGCTGAAACTACTGTTGTTCATATCGAATCGATATCAATCGATGGGGGGTACAATCTAGTTTGGGATCTAGATGTAACCTGCTCATCACCATCGAGGCAAGAGTTGGTTGAGGATGGAGGGGGTGTTCTAATTGCTATGGCCAGTAGATGCGAAGATGACCTCACCGCTTGGGACGATCTTGAAGTAAGAGCTTGGACAGAGGCTGATGACCTGCTGTCTGTATCTGCATTATCAGGTGACATAAGGATTCAACCTTTACCTGATACGAGCGGAGAAGCTGTGGTGAATGTCGAAGTCATAGATGAGTCTGGGAATACCTGGCAGGGAAAGTTCACCGTAAACGTCCTTGAGGTAGAGGATGCACCAAGGATTGAAGGATTGCCCGTTTTAACTTACATTAACCTTGGAGAGACCAAAGTTATTGACATAGAAATTAGTGACCCTGATTCGTCTGAATTATCTATCTCAACCTCTCGATCCTGGGCGAATATTGACTCTGCTGGAGATTTGATAATGACACCGGTAGAACCTGGAACCCACACAGTAGAAATCACTGTCAGTGATGGAATATTTACCGAGGCAAAAAGTTTGGAGGTTATTGTCACCGCTCAGCCAGACTTGACAATAGAAAATTTAGAAATTTGGAAGGGAAATATAGCAATTGACTCTGTCGAAGAAGGAGACGTTGTGCAACTCAAGGTATACGTTCGTAATCAAGGCAGGGGAATTGCTAACACAATTGATGTTCGCTGTTGGGTTGATGGTATGCTAGTTGGCTCAACAATTCTTGAGAATGTGGCTCCCGGGGGACTGTCTATAGCCACCTGTGATACACAGATTGTGACATCAGGCACCATCATCATCAGAGGTGTGGTCGATAGCACTGCCTCGATAGAAGAATCCAACGAAGAAAACAATGAGGTTCTTATCTCAGTGGAATCTGAAGGTCGGGACAATGGAGCAAATGATGATTCAATAGACAGAGGTCCTGCAATTATTGTAACCTCGGTTGGGTTAATCGCGATTTCAATCGCTGCATTGCAATTAGGACCGGGGCGTCTTCGAAAACCCTATCGAAAGCGTTAGAGAAAACAGAAAATTGCCCCGACTGGTTGATAATGGGGTCTGAAAACCTCCGTTCGGCTGATAATCGTTGAAAATCGGGGAATAGTTATACCAAGAAGGACGACCAAATCGGCCTACCGCGCTCGCGTTGCGTGCCGGTGGTGTGTGTTTGCGATGATGAAACTAAAGGTCAGAATAGAGACTGAAGAGTGGATTTACGAAGAGCATGAGATGAATTGATCTCAGTCCTTCTGCCATGTCTGAGGATAGATTCCAGTCTGCATTAGAACCACCCTGGGTCGAGCTACTTCCCCGTGTTCCATAGATTGTATTTTTGAAACGCCAGAATTGGTTTCTGCTAATGCAACAGCCTCGCCTTTCAAAGTCTCAAGCACTACCAAATCGCCGCGCTCTATTCCTTCGTCAATACTTACAACACCAGGTCTTGCTAGCGCTGCCCCATGAGAAATTGCTGCCGCTGCCCCATCTTTGACCACAATTCGTGGGAAATCCCCGAGTATTGATTCGACTGGAGCGATAAGGCGGCGAAGTGCTCTATCGTCATCATGTTCTTTCCAGAGAAATACTGCATCGGTTAACTGTTGCATTGTACAGGCATTTGATTGACCAAAGGCACCTGTCTGATTCCTGTGTAATTCTGTTAGTTCGCAGGTGGTATCGAGAAGGAGACCGATATCTCGAGCTAAAGTTCTAATGTAGGTGCCCGCATTACAGGTAATTGTCAACACCACTAAATTGGAGTCTGCATCTTGGTCTAGAATTTTCATTTCGTGGATGATGCGGGTTCTTACACGAATCTTGACAGCCGACTCTAATGGTGGAACGTTGTATATTTCTCCGTTGAGAGAACTAAGTAAATCCCCTAACTCGGCTGAATCTACTACTCGGCCAAATCTTAGTAAAGCAACGTATTTCTTGTCCCCAGTTAGTACCATTTCAGTCAGCCGAGTTGCTTTTCCACAGAGCATGGTAAGCAAACCTGTAGCAAAGGGATCTAGAGTTCCGCCATGGCCTAATCGCTGGATTTCTAGCATCTCCCGAGCCCAAGCGGTAAGTTGGTGACTGGTTGGACCTCGGGGCTTATCGACGAGGATTACTCCTGCATCCAATAGAGATTCAAGACTTCGTTCATAAGGGTTGCAACCAAATTTAGAATCGGTCTTGGCCGAGTCATCTAGTATTAGCATTGATTCAAACTCCTTTGATTGCTGAATCGACTATCGCAAATACCTCATCTGCAATGAGAGAATCTGCATTCACCACTAGGTTGTATGGTGTCATTTCGTCAAGGTCAATATCGTATAAGACTCGGTATCTTTCCTTGTCTGCGCTTTGTCTGGCGCTTGATTTGGCTAGGCGGTCTTCGAAACTGCCACCCTCTCGGTTTTGTACACGTCTAGCCCTTTCTTCGTCAGAAGTATCTATCCATACCCTAAGGCAATCAATCCCAAGTTCGTTGGCCCACCAACCAGCCAACCGACTTTCGATAATTTCAGGTCCATCGATGTTATTCATGGCCTCTTTCAGAAGACTATCTAGTGAGCGATCGACGTCCAAATCTTGCTTGCAAAGCTCGCTAAACTCACCCACAGAAAGTCCTCGACGTGAGGCTTCGGCGCGAAACACCTCACCACCATTGAGTGAGGTCCAACCAGTGGATTCCTGTATCTTACCAACTAAAGTAGATGTGCCACTACCTGGAGCCCCACTGATTGTAATTCTAAGCAATGGTTCACCTCCACTCATTACGGCATACGGTGCAACGCAATCGCCCTGAACTGGTTCGATTGACAATTGCAGATGAACAATCAGGGCAGGCGGTTCCAGCCTTAGGTGGAGCTGAGTGAAGGTTGCCTCCACGCCTAGATTCTGTGTTGCCTCTCTTGCGAGGGCCATCCCGTGAACGACGCTGCCCTCGACGGGTTGTGGCAGAGGGTTTCTTATCCTCATCCTTCAACAAATGTAGCAGCGGCTCAGGAATTGGAAGTCCTTCTAAAACCAAGGGGTGCCTGCCGAAGCGAATTATCTTGATGTGGCGATCAACAATTCTGCCAAGTGGTGCACTCATTGCGATGTAAGTGATTACCCAGGCTGGGAAAATCCAACAAATCGTATCCATCATTCCCCACATTGGCTGCCATGGAAGACTGACGTAACCAACTCTGAACCCAGCAGCTGACTCAGCCATCCAACTAAATATTCCAATGATGAAAACGATTGTAAACATCATTGGTTTCATCATCGACGACTGCATCGCCATTTGGTCGGGCATCATTTCCAACTGTAGACGGCGCATTTTGTCCGCCCTTGCAGTATCACGTTCCGCTTGGGCTTCTCGCAACTGTTTCGAGATTTGCTTATTTCTATGTCCAATATGAACTTGGGTCAATGGGTCCATGAAAAATCCACGAATAACAGTGTTCACAATCATAATTGATGAGCCGATTATGAATACCGTTGGAACGAAATATTCTGAGTGGAAAGGTATTGTTGGTTCAATAATTGTTGCCGCGGTGTCAGCCATCACTGAACGGAGTCCCGGATTGAAGGTTAACAGCAACATAACACCGAGCAATACTAGCATAGGGGTCATCATGCCCATCGCTGCTTGGCTCTGAGCACCACCTTGCCCAGCAGGCGTCGTCATGTCTCTTCCTCTTTGACGCTGTCAATTGAAGGATTCGGCGCGGCTCACATGTTATGTGAGCCGAATTCAACTAAATTGGAAGCTACAAGTTTCACAAGATGAAGCCCCTACAGAAGCCTCGCTGCCACAAACAGGGCAAACATCGGGAGTAATCACAGCAGGTTGTTGAGGTTCTTCCTCTTCCTCATCTGATTCTTCACTTTTTTCTTCAACTTCTTCCTCAGGTTCAACTTCAAAATTTTGCACTTGGGGCACTGATAGATCGACCGTCATATCCGAGTCCGATTCTTCCTCAAGTTCGTCTTGCTCTTCTACCTCAAGCTCAACTAGATCCAATTCTGATTCCGGCTCGATTTCAGATATCTCTGAAAAGGATCTTGTAGACTCATCTGCCCAATCTGGCAAATTCGGTTCCTCATCTACTTCGTCTCCAAATGTTGCGCCATGGTAATCCTGAGCATCCGCGACCTTGTACTCACTCTCTGAGTCCCCTTGAATTTCGAAAACCACTTCGATTCGTTCATCTTTCTCTATTCGGCCAATAGGCCAAGTGACATGGGTGCCTTCTCTAGCCGACTCTTTGCTAAAATCGACCACCCTTTCGCCAGAATGATTTGAACGAACTGTCGATTTTTCGATGTTGAAAGTTCCAGGAACAACATCGTGTAGTGACAGATCTTCCAAGGCGCTATCTGAATCGTTTTGGAACATCAAAAGAATTTCATAACGGCCGGGGCCAGCCGCTGGGAATACCTCTTTTCCGGTTGAGAAGCGACGTCGACGATGTACTACACGAATTAGTGGGGCACGATTGCAGTACCTCGTGGCGACTGGACCGAATCTTTCCATGCTGAAATCGGCTCTTATTGGGGCAGCGAGTTTGTCGTTCTGAGGAGAAGGGTCATCAGCATGTAATGGGTAACTTATCGTCAATGATTTACCTGGCTGTAATCCAAGTGGGGCAGACGTCCCGACAGTAATCCGTAGCGCATGGCCTTGGGAATCTGGAGATACCAATTGTTCCTCTAACTGAGTGCCATCTACAACCTCTATCCTATAC
Source organism: Candidatus Thalassarchaeum sp. (assembly GCA_022449345.1). Classification (GTDB taxonomy): domain Archaea; phylum Thermoplasmatota; class Poseidoniia; order Poseidoniales; family Thalassarchaeaceae; genus MGIIb-O1. Next base: position 17,162 of record JAKURL010000001.1, read on the forward strand.
TGGTCCTCATTGAGGTCCGTGCCTTCCATCTCTATGCGGACCTGATTGGAAGATGGTATGTTGAAAATACCTGGAATGTCATCTAACAGACGCATGACGTTAACTGGAGCGGAACCTGTGTTTTCAACAACGGTTATGCAATCTAGATCGGAAGCAACATACGAGCGAATTCGGGAGATTGTTGACCTCTGCATCTAGTACCTTGAAACTCCTTTCTTTTAGTTCCAAAATTCCTGTCGATTCTACATTAGCCCTAGGTAGAATTGAGTAGTTTATCTCATGAGTAAAGTTTGGTTTGTCAATTGCTTCAATTCTCTTTTCAATAGAGTCCCAAAGTCCCTCTGGAGGAATGTCCTCTCGAATATCTTCCATATCTAGGAATGGCTCACTACGACCTGCCAGCCAAACGGTAGCACCAGATAGACCGACTACGAATGAAGAACGATTCTCAACCACCAATTTACAATGGAATACGTCTGGTCTATCATCTTCCTTTGGAGAAACGTAACCGAATTGGCGTGCACGAGAATTTACCGAATCAAACTGCGCGCGAGAGACTGTCGCTTCGCAAGAATAGGCTGCACTAACTGTTCCAGTTGCGAAGCGTTGAATTGTACGTGTTGTAACTCTTGGTAATATCTCTAGAGAGGCACTCTCGCCAACAGGTAGCCTCCCAATCCGCCAAACCAATTCATTGTCCTTTATGTCATATTCAGGGCCGTCCACTAGTTCAAAATTCTCAGGCAGGGCTCTCCTAACTACAACATCGGTCAAACTGACCGGTGCAATATTCTCGACGCTAAGTCGGATTAGAATTTCCTGAGAATGTTCTGAAAATATCATTGAAAGACTAGATTCTTGCGGCCTTTCTGGTTCTGTGTCTATATGTTCTCTGAGTATCAGCATTCTAGGACCAGAAGCGGTGTAAGGTAAGTTGGTCGTCTGGGTAGCGTCTAATTCTCGTACCGTAATTGCCCCACCTCCTATATCAGTCGAATCTGTATTCTGCAGCAAGACTTCTATATCCCAAGCACGATCTTTTCGACTTGAATTTCGCAGAATCAATTCTCCATCTATCGATTGTTGCCTGACTGTACCATCTGGATTGAGGACTGATTCTTCCTTCTCTCGAAGGGTGACATACAATTTGTCACCAGGGATTGAATCAACCTCAGCAGCGGGTCTTAAGTTGCTTGAGAGAGCAATTTGAGAGACCTCTTCGCTGGAACCCTTGGATTCTTCCTCTGCTTCGGTAACAAATGCTCTATCCAAAGCAGCATTCCAATCCTCAACTTCTTCTTCGGCTTCTTCAACACCATCTTCTTCTGCTTCGGGCATTTGTTCTAGAGAAGTCAGTGTATCATCGAAGGATTGAATATCGAGTTCGTCAACTTCCCAAACTTCCTCTTCCTCTTCGTCTGCGTCGTCAAATCCTGGCGCAGGTGGTGGTGAAGAATCGAATCCAGTAAAGGCGCGGTGGGGCGGGTCAAAACCCGGCGGAGGTGGCGGTGGTAATTCATCTTGCAATTCCGATACAATCTCTTCTTCCGACTCTACATCCATCTCTTCCTCGATAACATCACTAAATTCGTCTTCTTCGTCATCGACTCCGAAACCTGGTGGAAGTGGAGGAGGAGGTGGTGGAGGCAATCCCGAAGGGGGGGGTGGGGTATCGGACATGGCAGATGCAGCCTCGAAGGTAGGTGTGGACGCGCATTCGATTGGTTTAACCATTGCTCGCCCACAGTCCTACGGACTGAATCGAATCACGAATGATTGAATTACTGCTTCTCTTAGCAACCCCTAGTGAGCAATCAAGACGGAACCACTCCACCTGTAATCTTCGTTGTAGGTACGGCAGGTGCTGGAAAGAGCAGTTTAGTCACCGCATTCCAACGTTGGGCGAGATTCCTACAGATCGATGTGCTAACAATAAATCTCGACCCTGGGGCAGAACGAGTCCATTACGATCCAGAATTTGATGTTAGGGATTTAGTATCCCTGTCCGATGTAATGGACGAATATGACCTAGGTCCGAACGGCGCCCAGATTTTAGCCGCGGACCTAGTTGCTTCTCAAGCTCTGGATGTATTCGACGAAATTGAAGGACTAGCTGGTGATATTCTGGTAATCGACACACCAGGACAAGTCGAACTTTTCGCTTTCCGAGAGGCAAGTAGCCATTTGGTTGAGGTTCTAGGTCAAGGCAGAGCCTGCTTGGCCTTCCTCTTCGACCCTATGTTATCACAAACTCCTAGCGGTTTTGTCTCTCAGATGTTACTGTCTTCAATCGTACATTTCCGCCTTGGACTTCCGACAGCAAACTTTCTTTCCAAAGCAGATCTACTAGAGCCAGAGTTATTGGAAAAAATTCTGGAATGGGGAGAAAACCTAGACGTCCTTGAGGCTGCACTTTACGAAGAGTCTGCAGCTGAATCGATGGACCAAAGTTCTAGCACTTCCCGTGCCGAATTCGCAATTGGTCAACTAAGGATGATGCAGCACGCAGCTATACAGCCCGGCCTAGTGCCTCTTTCTAGCGAAGAGGAAGAGGGGTTGGCGGATATGCTAACTTTCGCCCAGACCATATTCGGTGGTATGGCCGATATGAGAGATGGATTCGCGGGAGATATAGAACATGAGCAACACTAAGAAGAAAGATTTACTCGCAATCGATGATTTAATCGATGATTTAGATGACATAATCAATTGGGCAATAAGATACAAAAACGATGAAACTATTCATCAAGATTTCAAGCCATTAGACGGTATGGCAATCGGTTCGATTTACGAGAAACCATCCACTAGAACTCGGGTTTCATTTGAGGTAGGTGTGAGCCGTCTTGGCGGCCAACCACTCACCCTCCTATCCAATGATATACAACTAGGTAAATCTGAGTCTATTGGCGATACTGCGGCCGTATTATCGCGCTTTTTGGATGGCATAACCTACCGATGTTTTGGGCATGCTGATGTTGCAGAACTTGCCCGAACCGCTACAGTTCCGGTAATCAATGCCCTATCTGACCTTCATCACCCTTGTCAATCAGCAGCAGACTTGATGGCAATTCGTGAACATGCTAAATCAGATGGGCATATCGCTTGGGTCGGAGATGGAAACAATGTATTCCATGACCTAGCACTCGCTGGTCTTGCTCTAGGATATGATGTAAAATACGCAACGCCAGTTGGTATGGAACCGAATGCAAAAGTCCTTGCTCGTTGTGAAGGAATTGCCTCCAAGACTGGGGCCAAGATTTCCGGCACGAATGACCCGATTGAAGCAGTCAGCAACGCTGGTGTCGTTTACACCGATATCTTCGTTTCAATGGGTGAAGAACATATGACTGACAAAATTGCAGTCTTCGAAGGATTCCAAGTAAACGAAGAGTTAGTCTCCCATGCTAACCCAGATTACTTATTCATGCATTGTCTACCAGCCCATCGAGGGGAAGAGGTTACAGATGCTGTAATCGACTCGCGAAATAGCATCGTTCTATACCAAGCAGAGAATCGGATGTGGGCACAGATGTCAATTCTGACCTATCTGTGCAACCATGATGCTTGGCTGGCCTATAACGAGATGTAATCACATCAATACAGCTAAGATTAAGCCGACCATCGTCAAAGTCATTGAGATTTTTATCAATCTAGATGCAGCTGTATCCTCTCGCCTTAAGATGTGTTTCTTGACACTCATTAGTGCAAACAGACCAGGGGTTAGGAAAATAAGGTGTGATAATTCGAAAATCCCTATCGCAAATGGAGTAAGTAAAGCAACTAAGGTCAGCAGGAGAATTACCCAAGAAGTGGTTCTAGCCTTATCCGCACCAACACGCATTGCATAGGTATTTCTTCCCTCATCACCACCCATATCCTCAACGTCTTTGACGATTTCACGTGATAGGTTGTATAGGATACCGATTACAAATAGAGACAAGGCTCTTTCGTTTAGTGGATCAAATAATCCAGCAGCACCGAACAAAACGACTAATCCAACTGAAATTGAAATTGCCAAGTTACCTGGTAAGCCCTTATCTTTCAACCCCAACAAAACTCTATCATCTTCGTAATTTACCAATAGGGCCAACGCGAGAAACCAGATGCCGATAGTAGGATACCAATCTGCGAAATTATCGGTCATGCCATTGGCTATCGATGCCGCGACGAATAGGGAAGTGAAAGATATCAGGCAAGTCACGATGATACCTGTAAGGGCAACTGACTTACTGATTCGACCTGATGGCAAAGGTCTGTCTGGTCGATTGATTTTGTCGATTTCAAGGTCAAGATAATCATTTAGAGCATTCCAAGATGCCATGAAGGAATATACAGACAATGCTAGCAAGGTAGTTATGCGGAGATTATTACCCGATGGCAAGTCTTCTAGGGTTAGAATAGCTCCGAGGAATACACCAACAAATCCGGTAATGCAATTTCCGGCCCGGAAGAGGCCAAGCCAATCACGAACTGTTCCCACGTGTTACGGGGGACTTTGTCGGTCTTGATTGCTTGCACGGTTAAGCCGCTGGAATAAGAGGTTCAGAAGATAATGCCCAGACGCAGACTGTGTATACACTACCTCTGAATTGGCCCCTCTGGTGTCCTACTTTTGCAAAGCGGAGATCCTTGGCGAGGATATTTCCTACTTGGTTCATTGTTGCACCCCAGCGAAATCTCTCGTTAAGGTGATCAAACACTTCAACGGTATTTGCAGTTCCCTTCTCCTCGAGTAAAACTAGCACTGCTTCTCGCAATCGTCTTGTACGGGACATCAGAATGCCTCCACAGTAATTGCTCTAGAGGCTAGCACTCGTGAGTGCAATCCACTCCAGCTAGATGGACTAACATTGACCTCTATTGCAGGCTTTGGCATAGGCTGCCATCGTCCGTCTATCGCATTTCCATTTGACGAGTTAACCAAAATCTCAGAATTCATTCTGTTTCGGTTAACAGTTGTCTTGTTTAGGCTTGCAAAGGATACAACTCGGATTGGGGTCGGTCGCTTCCTGTATGTTCTTCGGCTATCGGTCATTGGGCTTCGGTTCATGGCCTGATGTCGCTCGGTCAGCATATCAATGAAGACAGAAGAGTGTAAAGTAAAAGTGAAAGTGAATTATTGAACTCTTCTTTGACTCATCCATTGTTTTCAAATACCGAGCCATGGTCGCCGTGCTACTCGCTCGTGTAGTGTAGTTCGGTCCATCATGACGGACTCTCGATCCGTCGACCCGGGTTCAAATCCCGGCACGAGCACCATTTCTAAAAATGGCCAATAATCGCCATTTAGGGTAGTCAGAACGGTCTTAAATGGACCTTCGTTGGAGGATTAAGGTTCAGATGCGTGTGGAACACGATGTGAAGCTTACTTTTGATGATGTATTGATTAGACCTAAGCGTAGTACGCTGGTTTCTCGTTCAGACGTTACACTGGTCCGAGAATTCAAATTCCGCCATTCCGGTACAACTTGGACCGGAGTTCCAATTGTTGCCGCGAATATGGATAGCACTGGATTATTCTCAATCGCAGCCAAATTACAACAGCACCAAATGATAACATGCATGCAGAAATTCTACTCGACTCGAGATTATGCAAACGCTTGGGAAGATGGAATAGACCCAGAATTCGTTGCGGTTACCTGCGGCTCAACAGACGATTCCTTTGATTTGTTAAAGCGTAAAATGGCTACCAATTCAGGAATCAAATTAATTTGTATCGACGTTGCAAATGGCTACCGAGAGGTGTTTTTGGATTTCGTAAAGAGAGTCCGCGAAGAATTTCCTAGTGTGATAATTATCGCTGGCAACGTTGCAACCCGCGAAATGACTGAGGCATTAATTCTAGCGGGTGCTGACATCGTCAAAGTTGGAATAGGGCCGGGTTCAGTTTGTACCACCCGTAAGGTGGCTGGTGTAGGATATCCACAACTTTCAGCAATTTCAGAATGCGCAGACGCAGCACACGGATTAGCAGGCCATGTAATGGCCGATGGTGGTTGCTCAAGTCCTGGTGATGTAGCCAAAGCCTTCGCAGCAGGAGCAGACTTCGTGATGTTAGGGGGGATGTTTGCTGGACACGACGAATCCGGTGGAGACCTTGTGTCCGAAAATAATGGCAAGCAGTACAAATCATTCTATGGTATGTCAAGTGCTAAGGCTATGGAAACACATTATGGAGAAGTTGCCAAACATCGCGCTCCAGAAGGAAAAGAGGTCAGAGTTCCTTATCGGGGTTCGGTTGAAGTTACCGTTCAGGCAATTCTTGGAGGAGTTCGTTCCGCTTGTTCATACGTAGGTGCAAGGCGGATTAAGGACCTCCCCAAATGTACAACCTTCATTCGAGTCACTCAGACAACAAATGAAGTCTATCAGCGGTTCAATGTAGAAGAGTAGGACTTTGTTGCTGGGTGTCTATTGGGAAAAGACCTACAATCTGAATCCGCAGCAGACATTCGTGGATATCCTAATAGTCGTAGCAATTGGAGCATTCTTTGCTGCTGCTTTAACCGTACCTGCAGGGTTTGGTCTGTCAACTATGCTGACACCATTCGTTCTGCTGCTAATGCCACCGCATGAGGCTGTTGCGGTGGTTGCGGTGGTACACGGTGCCCACAATGCGGCAAAGTGCTGGAGCATGTGGGATTCGATCGACCTTACCGCTTTTCGGCACTATGGAGTTTGGTTGGTTGTAGGGGCGATATTAGGTGCAATTTTGCAAAATCAGGTTCCTCAAGATCCTCTACTAGTGACAATTGGGATTTTCTTGATTATCCTCCCAATTTTAACACTCTCCGAGAGTTGGACCGGATATCGAATACCTGAGACAAATGATCGAATTGGTGGATTTGGTTCCGGATTTATGGGAGGATTGTCAGGACACCAAGGTGCACTGCGTGCAATGTTCCTAACCCGAAGATTACCGGACAAGATGGCTTATGCAGCGACTGCTAGTATTCTAGCGCTATGCGTAGACCTTTCGCGAATTCCAGTTTATCTGATATTCAGACCAGACGAGATTCTCGCTCATTCAGACATCACCGTTGTCTTAGTTCTCTCGGCGATTATTGGAGTTAGAGTTGGGAAACGGTGGTTGAAATCATTGAAATCCTCATGGATTCACAATGGTGTGATGATTGGAATCGTTGCCAGTGGTGTATTCTACATCTGGGAAGGGATTAGCTGATTTGCATCAGATGTCCAATACAACTTGTGCCATCCATCCAGGGCCTTCGAAAGATGGGACTCCGTCAATTCCGTCGACTATTTCTTCCGCATTTACTTCACGAACCAAGAGGTCGTGAAGGGTTACGGCTTTGACCTCGATTTCTAATTCCACATCTCTAGAATCGACCCACAGAACTTGAGCTCTGAGGTAATTTTCATCAAGAGAAATCTCTGACTCCACAAGCCACTTTTCCTCCACATAGGAGTTGTAGAGTACTTCTTCTAGCCACCTCACTAGAGTTCTTTCGATATCACCAGAACCAGCTGAGATAGCCCACTCTGAAACGTGGCGTATGTGACCGTCTAGATACTCCAATCCACGGTCTGACAATTGTATGCCCTGAAGGGCAAGTGCTGACTCTCTGAGAATACCCACAGCACTATCTGAAAAGGCTCGAAAACCAATGTCAGCTGTAGTAGGCATTACCCACCAAGACATGTTATCACCAAGTCCTCCGAGATGGCATCAAGAGATGAACCCTAAGGAGAAACCCACTGCCTGCTTAGTCGTTCGTACATAATTCGCCTTGGCTGGGGAAGCTCGTAGGATCTTTCGGATTGGTATTCCATTTATTTTCACACCTGTTATTGTACCCATCGCCGTCAGAATCTACGAAGGCATCCGCTGCATCAAATGGGTCGAAGTCAAAGTAGAATTCCCAGCCAGACCACATTCCATCGTTATCGTGATCTTGGTGATAAACCTCGGATCCATCAGCCCATCCATCACCATCCGTATCCGCTAGGACTGGATCTGTCTTGTTTTGGAATTCTTCGTAGTTGGTATAATTCTCCAAATCATCATAGAAGCGTCCACCTTTATCCGTTGTTGGGTCAATGTGACACTCAGCATTTTGTGGATCGTCCCATCCTGGGCAATAGCGATTCAGAAGATGGGTGCGATTCAATCCATCACCGTCAAAGTCCTCAGAACCATCATCGATACCATCTAGGTCGGAATCTGGCATTCTAGGGTCCATAGGTCCTCTCGCACCAAGAGCATCAAGCGAATTGTTGTCGACCAAACCTAGGCTGATAGCTCTCTCCGATGCTGAAACTTCCCACCCATCTGCCAGTAAATCTCCGTCTGTGTCTTCGTCCACAGGATTTGTATCCCATCTATCTGGGGCTTCTAAAGCATTGAGGAGAGTGTCATTATCGACATCAAAATTAGAATCCGGCATAGAGCCGAAAGATGGGTCTAGTGCCCATCTTCCGTCATTTGGAATGGTAAATCCAGTTAGGTTCATTTCGTAGATGAAATACTTGGGATCAAGTATTCCATCACTATTACGGTCTCCTGATGTCTGGAATCCCTTGAGATAACTATCCCATACCCAACCTCCAGGACCTAGACCACATTCTATCATACTGGTGCAACCGATGGGTAACCAATTCTGAGTAGTTATCCAAAGGCTATGAGAATTGGTATTGTGCTGGACTGAGAAAACTTGCATCTCCCAACCATCTGGTTGGCCGTCGTCATCGGTATCGTTATCCAACGGGTTTGTTGCAGATTGCCAAGGCCGAGGAATGTACAGTACCTCACCACCATCGGATAGCCCATCATCATCAGTATCGGCATTATTTGCATGCGTGATATACTGGTCCGCGCCGTCGATTACTTCTTCGCCATCATCCAATCCATCATTGTCCGTATCAAACATTGAAGCGTTGGTGAAATACACTGTCCCGTTCCAAATAAATCCGTCAACCGCTTCTGTGAAGTCTTCTAATCCATCGCTATCAGTATCCCTGTCGGTGGCATTGGTGTAGGTCTCGTAGTACTCTGTTGCGTCGGACAAACCATCACGATCGGTGTCATACACCCCTGGATCTGAACGAACAATCACATCTCTAACACCCATGTCAACTACTCGAATCGTCCAGCCTATCACTTCGATTCCGTCGATTAATCCGTCATTATCCGTATCTTGAACTAGAGGGTCTGTAGAACGTCCATCGACGATTCCGTCACCATCCCTATCTCTAGCGTTGTATTCATCGAGATTGGTAAATCTCTCGTGATCCTCAACAACAATGGCTAGGTCTTGTAGACGGCTGGTTACTTCTTGACCTACTTCGACGTTGATTGCGTAAACATAACCTTCAGTTGGGGTTTTCACGGGGATGTTGACATACTGACTATCTTGTACAGTCCTCACCCAAAGGATGGTTCTGTTAACTTGTACAAATTCCCCAACCTCGACCACGATGTTGTGGACTGTAGAAACACCGACTAGGTCGGAATATCGAACGGCTCCATCACCATCTGCATCGTAGCCATCGAAATCAGGGTCTTCTTCGGCGTTACTTCCATCGTTAGGGTGTATGCCACTATGGTATTCCCATCCATCTGGCATTCCATCTTGGTCGGTATCTGAGATTAGTGGGCTGGTGAAGTTGACTGCACCCCAAGTGTATGCGACCTCATACTCTTCGACGTTGTTCAGTCCGTCCTCATCTCCGTCGCCATAGGCGTCGGTGGAATTTGCTGGGTTGAGGAGGGTGTTGTAGCAATACTCGAAACCATCGGGCATACCGTCGCCATCAGTATCCCAGTCTCCAGGTCCATTGAGTCGTCCATCACCATCCATGTCTTGGTTGAACCAAGTCAAATCTCCAACGCCACTCATTAGCTCTGTGTATGGAGCATCCAAACGAATTGTTCCGAATTGAGGAACACCACAGTGAACTTGCAATTCCTGAGAACCGTAACCAACCTCAATACGATCAGGGATTAAATCTCCATCACTATCTTCCTCCAACGGATTTGTATCATAAATTTCTTCAAGGTAGTTTGGCAGTGAATCTGGACCTTGCTTATCGATATCAAGAACAGAATCACAAGAATGGTCACCATTTGGCCCTACTGGAAGGTCATTCCAAGTACTGCTTCCAATGATTAATTGCATTTCAGCCTCGACTTGAGGGGTAAGGAGTGGGCACCCCCAGTTTGGGTTCAATGGGTCAAGCAGAGTAACTTCGCCTTGCGGAGTTTGAACGGTCTCGGTGTAGAGTGATTCCCAGCGATCGTTAAGTCCGTCACCATCGCTATCACTTACCGTCGGATTAGTCCCAATTGCAGCTTCCTGTTCATTGGTTAGGCCATCTCGGTCTGGGTCTCCAAAAGGACCATTGTCGGGATCTGGGAAGGTTTCGTTTTGCTCACCTGTATCTTCATCACCATCTGCATTTTCGTTGGTTATTTCGTCGGTGTCGGGTTCGCCACTGTCGAGGGGATCTAATCCATTTTCGACTTCCCAACCGTCTTCTAATCCGTCTCCATCTGTGTCATTATTGTCCCAATCTGTACCATAGAGTGTCTGTTCCATTCTATCTGGAAGACCGTCTCCATCGAAATCTTGACCTGAAACTTGAATCTCATTATCAGTAATAATGACGTCCGAGCCGGCGGAATCGAATCCTCCAGATTCAGTCGTCGAAAGACCTGCATCGATGATAGTGTAGAATCCTGCTAGACAAAGGGTCGCGGCAATGGCCGCGACTGCATATTGATTGTGATTCAAAGCCAAAATTCTCACCCGACCCCTTACGGGGTCGTCCCGTTGACCTACGGCATGAATATAATGTTTCAGAGAGAACGCATCTCATACATCAATTTGCAATATCAACAGATGATGATAAAAATATGTGCACAGCGCCGCTGTTGAAACTACACTTGAGTTTTCCACGCCTTCCATGGGCACGCTCCCAGCAAGCCAACAATATACCTCCTGAAAGGGCTGGATGGAATACTCCGGATAGGACAATTTCCACACCCCCATGCGAATCCGTAGCCTCAGCTGATTGCACACCTCCTAGGCCATTCATTGCCAAGTGTCGACGGGCAATGCCTACCCAATCTTCAGGCGTTGAAACGAGGATATGAAGGCCCGAATCAAATTGTGATTTTCTCATCGAATCGGCCGCTGCTGTCCACCATAGTGAACGTTGATTATCTTCAAGAGGCCAAACGAGATCCTGCCTTCCGGATTCAATTTTGGAAATGTAAGGAAGGCAAAACTCTTCAAATCTAAGCATTAAATCTCTGTGAAGTATCATCTTTCTCTCATTCATTATTGACCAGATTCCTTTGGATTCGACCCTAAGGTCCTCCCAAGTTTCTTCAGACAAATCAGAATCGCCATAACTGACTTCTGAAATTGGCCAAATTGGTTTTTGTTTCGACGGAATGGGTAATTCCTTGTCGTCCAGATTCAAGGTTACGATTAGTCCATCTTGGGTATTCTGAGACCAAACAAACCTATGCCTGCTAGAAGTGGCTTTCTCCCATGCTGCGGTCAGCAAACCAGAACATATCGGCGCTGAAGCAGGATGTTCGACAAGCAACCTTACCTCGTCCCGATCTTCCAACTTACGATACCGTCCGAGACCTCGGGTTTGCCAATCAATAGTATTTTCAAACCAAGAATCTGGGGATCGGCCAGAAGGTGATTTTACATCCAAATTATTCAGGAAGTATTCCTGATGTTCTAAAGCAGCATGGGCTAATCTGCGACCTAAACTCTGACCCAACCTTTGCTCTAAACCTAAGAACCAAGTTTCAAAGCCAATTGTAGAAAATTTAGCAGCACTAGAATCAATCGATGCACATTTTTTGTCATTGATTAAACCATTAGAATGGTTCTCCCAACGATGTTTTATTCTATCAACCGGATCCGAGGGGAGTCTATCTCGCTTTAGGAAATCAAACAATCCCATACGATCATCCGTTGATGAATTTGTCAATTCTGTCGAAGGCTTCTGATAGCACTTCGACAGGAGGTAAACAGACCATTCTAAAGTGGCCAGCACCGAATTCCGGAGAGAATCCAGAACCATGCACGACTAACACATGGTGCTGGTGTAGCAAATCTAGCACCCATTGTTTGTCAGATGCCAGAGACTCATCTTTGATTCTGACAAAGAGGTAGAATGCACCACTCGGCGCTTCACATTCCAAGCCATTGATTTCCCCTATACGAGTCATACAGTATTCCAATCTCTCTTTGATACGGGAACGATGGCCATCTAACCAACCGTGATTATCAATTAATCCGGCCAAGTAGCCATTTTGTGCCGGAGTAGAGGCGCAAAGACGGCTGCGTAAAAGTCTCTCAACTCCATCCCTTACCAAATTGAGTCGTCCATCTGGATCGTGCCAAGCCATATATCCAATACGCCAACCAGGAGCGAAGTAAACCTTGGAAACCCCATTGAGAACAATTACTGGAACACTGTTTGATCGGGATGCAACTGAACATTGTTGGCCGGTAAAATCAAGTCCATCGTAAATCTCGTCTGCAATTATAGTACACCTTGGATATTCACTAGCAATATCTAGCAGTGCATCGATTTCAGCGGGTGTTGCCACGTTGCCTGTAGGGTTATTTGGATTGATTAGTACAAGAAGCCTCACACTATCATCCATCTTTGTTCTGATGTCATCGAAGTCGATGCGCCAACTATCTGTGGGGTCTAGCCGATATTCGACTGTAGTGGCACCATACATCTGTGGATAAGCCATGTATGGAGGATAATGAGGTCCTGGAGCGAGTACTTTGGCCCCCTCATCAAGGAATGCTGCGAAGATAATCTGTAGAGCCTCAGTCACTCCGTGAGTAACATAGACATCATCATCCGAGCAAGGCCAGCCCTTACCAGTTTCAGCCGATGCAATCGCCTGCCTTAGAGCTGGTAATCCGTATGAAGGACCGTAGCCATTATTCTGAGAATCCAAGGCCTGCTTGTAGGCTGCAACCATATGATCAGGAGTGGGGAATCCTTCGTAGGCCAGTGGGTCACCAATGTTGAGTCGAATGATTTCGTGCCCTTGCTTCTCCAATTCGATTGCTGGAATTACAACATCTCTGATCGCATACTCGATAGCGGCAGCGCGCTCAGAAACATCGACTTGTTCGACCATTTACTCACAACCCGAGTAAATCACGAGCGGCATCTAATGCTGCGGGAATTCCATCAGGATTGGACCCCCCGCCTTGAGCCATAGTGGGACGTCCACCGCCACCTCCATCTATGTGACCGGCTATCGCGGCGAGAATTTCTGTAGCATTGTGCTTGTCTGCGACAATTGACCCCTCAGTGCTAGCGACAATGAGTTTGCCTCCCCCATCTCTAGTGCCTAGAACAGCGAGCGTAGGATTCTCAGGGTCACGAGTCAATTGCCCAAGCATGGTCATGACCGCTTTCATATCTCCAGCGACCTCCATAACTGCGTAGCGTATGCCGTCCTTTTCGACTGCTCCATCGCCACCTCCACTAGTCCGCAGTTTAACGATTTCCGCCTCAAGAGATTCAATCTTCTTTTGTTGTAATTTCCACTCCTCAAAGAAGCGTGAAACTGCGCTCGGAAGGTCCTCTGGAGAGACTCCGAGCACTTCGCTTGACTCGTGCAATAGCCGCTCTTGCGCTCGGGCGTGCTGGCGCGCCGTCTCCCCTGCCACGATTTGCAGACGCTCGACCCCGTCTTGGACTTGACTCGACCGAATGATGCGGAGCTCACCAACTTCGCCGGCATTGTCGTGGTGGGTTCCGCCACAGGCCTGCACATCGTGGTCGCCGATTTTGATCACTCGAATTTCGCTATGTTTGGGTGGGCCACCTTGGTATAATTCAAAGCCAAATTGGACATCTGCTTCGACCCTCTGAAGGACCAATTTCTCCACTACTGGATTTTCTGCGATAATCTCGTTAGCGTGATCCTCAATCTGATCTAAATCATCACGAGTAAGTCGTGAGTAGTGTGTTAGGTCAATTCTAGCATATCGGCCACCTTTGTTTGAGCCGGCTTGCCAAATATGAGGGCCGAGAAGAGCACGGGCGCTTCCACCAACTAGGTGAACCGCGGTGTGGTGATCCATTAATTGGCGTCTACGTTCCCAATCCACTTGTCCAGAAATTTCTCCCTGTTCAACTGGACTGTTTATCAAATGGTGAATGATTCCATTCTCAATTCGAGTATCTGCAACGCTTGCCGATCCAAGTGTTCCCTGATCACCTAGTTGACCGCCTCCCTCTGGATAAAATAGAGTTCGGTCGAGTACTACTGAGTGAGTAGGGGTGATGCTAACTTCAGAAGACAAATTCAATGTATCAATTTGAGACTTCGAGAGAGGACTGCAATCGATTACTGTGGCGTTGAATTGAGTTTGGCTCGTATCCAAATAGTAATCTTGCTGAGTTGCAGGGAAATCTGAGGCAAAAATCGAGCCCTTGGCTTGGACCTTTGCTGCTGCCTTTGTCCTCTCAGCGTTTCTAGCTGCCATGTCTGCGGCAAAGCCAACTCTGACAGAAAGATTGTTCCATCCTAGCCCAGATGCGATGGAAACTACCATGTCTGGATTTAGGCCTCTCTCTTCTGCTAGTCGGAATAGTGTCTCGTCGGGGACAGTGGCGGCATCTAGAGGTAGTTCTCTGAGAGCTGTTCTTACAGCAGACTCACCCTTTCGTAGCATAGCATGATAGCGGGATTCTTCTAGCGTTAGTATGGTTAGAATTCCTTCCCTACTCTGAACAAATCCATCAATGTCTAGATGGTTATCAATATGGTGTGCTCCCAATTCACTGAGTGAAACATTGATCCCCAAATCTCCCTTCATCCTACAAACTCTACGAGCCATCATGCGAGCCAAATAGCCAGATTTGGCATTACTGGGGACCAAACCATCACCAAGCATATTGCAAATTGCATGCATGTGATCGGGTATTGCATAGATCGAGGACAGGGGTTCAGTGACTCGATTTAAGTCGGCGATTGAAATTTCCACCCCGCCATCTCCCAATCGTTCTACCAGTCGTTGATACAAAGAATCGACATCGGTTCCAACGTCTATGTTTAGGATGCCAGCAAGTTGAGATAATTCTGAGAGGAGGTCATCGGTATCCACGCCCAATCCTAATCCTACGACCATTGAATCGAATCCAGCAATGTCCTTCAACCACTCGACAGATTCTGGATAAATTGCTTCGTAAATTGTTGGTGTGCCCGCTGCAGCCCAGCAGAATCGCTCCAATCCATATCCTGTATCGATAATTTGCAGAGGCATCTCTCGATATCGTAGACCCTTGATTTCGATGTCTCCATCCTCATGCTCCTCTAAATTCATGAAAACCAGTGTGGCCAATTCAAGACCACCAACGATAACTTCCAGAGCAGGGCCTGCATTTCCACCTCCAGACCATGGATTCTCGATGTAGGTGATGTCGGCGGGAGCAACGCCAAATGTGTTCACCAGCATATCGTCGCAATATCGAACGCACTGGTCAATCCAGTAAATCACATCACCATCGTCTGGCCGATTAAAGGCGTGATGTGCCATCATTTCGAAGGTCGTTAAATGACGTCCTGAACGGCCCACTGCAGCCACATCTGTTAGTCTAATACATGGCTGGCTAATTCCTAGTGGGTTTGCAGGAGGTGGACTCATCCCACTGGTTACATGTGGTTGGAAATCAGCGATTGATGCGATAGTAAGGTGAATATCATCGCGCCATCTAGCCAAGACTGGATATGGGTTGATTCTAGCATGTCCGCGCTGCTCGAAGTAATCGAGGAATGTTTCCCGCATAGCATCTTTCAACGATTTTCCACGCATAGGGAATCCTTCGATAATTGGATTTCCAATGAATGTGTAGGAATCCTCCAAAGTATCTCCAGAAGTGGTTCGGGAAGGGTCGCGAGACCAAAACCTAAGGCCCGTTACAGTACATACTCTACAGGAATGTTGTGACTCTTCCCAAAATGGAATATTGGTCTCGCCGAACGCCATCAGTGCCCCTCCTTACGGCCTACCCATCGGTCAAACCGTCTTGAAGGGAATTGTTCATTCTGCTACGGCGCGTTGAAATCAAGGGTGCTTCACGATTCCTTCATGAGCGCAACCTGGCGTGAGCACCTTAGCCACGACGGAGAGGGTAGGATGCGTATATCCAAACATGGCTCAATGCTAACCGACGCGGTGTTAATCTCTGACTCTAAGCACATGGACACCCATAGTGACGACCGTTCCCCAGAACAACTGTGCAACACAGCGGGTTTACCGGGTATAGTTGGTGATGCATGGGCAATGGCAGATTGGCATTTTGGTTATGGATTTCCTATCGGGGGCGTAGTAGCCACAGATGTCGACGCAGGAGAACTAGGTGGTGCGATTTCTCCGGGAGGTGTTGGATTTGACATCAACTGCGGCGTTAGACTTTGTTCACTTGATATCGGAATTTCAGATATTGATCCAAAATCCTTGGCAGCCGCACTCGCCCGTGAAATTCCTGCGGGCGCCTCAAGTAAAGGTGGAGTTAATCTCGATGAGACAACCATGTCTGCGATTCTTTCAGAGGGCGCAAAAGCCGCGGTAGATATTGGCTGGGGGGAGAGCCATGACTTGTCAGCCATAGAATCTAATGGATTGCTGGAAAGTGAGGACATAAATGTTGGAGAAAGAGCACAGAAACGAGGAATTAAGGCTCTTGGGACATTAGGTTCTGGCAATCACTTCCTAGAATTGCAAGTTGTAGACAGAGTAGAAGACCAAGCCGCAGCAAAGGCATTCGGAATCAGAGAAGGACAAGTTACTGCGATGATTCATACCGGTTCTAGAGGTCTTGGTCATCAAGTCTGTAGTGACCACGTCGCAACAATCGAGAGCAAGTATCAACGGGATGAAGATCATTGGCTCGCACCGGAGTGGGATTATCGCTTACGAGATAGACAACTAGCAGCAGCGCCCCTGTTCAGCAGAGAAGGCAACGCCTATCTAGATGCTATGCGAGCTGCTGGAAATTACGCTTTTGCCAACCGTTCAGCACTTACCCAAAGATTGAGAAATGTTCTGAGGAGTGAACTAGGAGTTGATGGAGGGTTAGATGTAGTATACGATGTAAGCCACAATATTGCCAAAGTCGAAGACCACATTGTTCACGGTAAATCTTGCAAATGTTGTGTTCACAGGAAGGGGGCAACCCGTGCACTGGGCGGAAATCATCCTGAACTTGCAAACAGATTCTCCGGTGTAGGTCAGCCCGTTCTAGTCCCCGGAGACATGGGTACCGCCTCATGGGTATTAGCGGGACCAAAGTCTGGTGCCAATGATGCCTTTTCTTCTTCTTGTCATGGAGCGGGGAGACAAATGTCTAGAACCGCAGCTAGGAAAACTATCGATTCTTCAGCCCTGCGACAAAGGCTGGAATCTTCTGGTATTCATGTTCGAGCGAAAACTCCCAACGTGCTGGCTGAGGAAGCACCTGAGGCTTACAAGGACGTGGACGAAGTAATCGCACTTACCGCTTCTGCAAACCTAGCAAGACCCGTTGCTAGGCTTCGGCCGTTTGCAGTAATCAAAGGCTGAGCCTGCGAACACGGCTCATTGCCGTTCTCGGTATTCTATCTCGATTACATCGTCGTCCTGCATGACGTAATTTTCGTAATCGGAATTTTGCTGACCATTAACGAACATCACAACTTCATTTTCGTCATTAGCCACTTTATTCAAAATATGAGTATCGTCGAATTGCTCACCCCAGATAACAAAGAAAGCTCCGACTGTAGCATTAATTTGCCCAGGGGTTTCGATATGCAGCTTTCCTGTATCGTCGTGTGTATGCACCCCGCGCATACCATTGGAACAAAACTCGTCTTGTATACCCACATCACTTGGAATTGCAACATTGTTGCCACTAATCGTAATTGAAAGGTAGGAATGGGTGTGCGAAATACCTCCTCCGTGGTCGGCAAGACAAACTTCCAAAACATCCCAGTCAGGCATCCCATCGGTTGAATTGGAATTGGCATCTAATAGCACCACTCCAGCAAAAGCGAGGGTGCAGAATATACCTGCTGCAAGCAAGACTTGCATTTGATCCATGAATCTCCGGACCGGTCAAGCGATAATGAATGATATCCTGAGAAGTTCATGGTTGAGGCTGGTGCAATACCCAATTGGTGGGAACCAGCAATAGAATCAATTTCAACAAGGGACCTTTTACTGAAGGATATAATTCAGAGAATGAAAGAGCCTTCATTGAGTTCAAGAGGTGACTTATTCGCTACTCTAATCAAGTCAATTGTTGGGCAACAGATTTCGGTAAAAGCGGCCTCAGCAATATGGAGTCGCTTTTGCGATTGTGTTGGTAAGGTATGTGAGGAATCGATACTTGAACAAAGCCACGCCGACTTGAGACAGGTAGGACTTTCAAATCGGAAAGTGGAATACATCATTGGAATAGCTCACGCTTGGCAAGATGGACTCAAGGATGTTGATTGGAATTCTATGAGCGATGAAGAAGTAATAGAAAAACTCGTTAGATTACGAGGAGTAGGACGTTGGACAGTTCAAATGCTGCTAATTTTCGCCCTACTGCGGCAAGACGTATTTCCTGTCGATGATATTGGACTAATCCGTGGCATGGAAAAATTATACAATTCAGGTGAGAGTATGAGTAAATCCCAGTTACACGAGATTGCTGAGAGTTGGAAGCCCTACCGCACAATGGGTGTGTGGTACATATGGAGATCAATGGACCCAGAACCAGTGGAATACTGATTCACATCGAATATCCGCGTTTTGGCTGATTAGGTATCTGAGGTGTAGTGCCAGATTGAACACCATCGGCCTCCTCCATGATTATAGTCAGAAGTGTGTGAACAAGGGCCCTTAAGTCTTCGACTTCTCCTCTCAATTCTTCCATCGTAAACTCATCGCTATGCTGGTTCATATCCCCATCCCCCATTGAAGGAATTTACTTCCCTCAGACAAAACTTCGGCTTTCTTGGGTCTATAAACTCCATAGGTCAGCCTGCCGGCCGGAGATAGTTTCGCCTAGGGCTGAGGATGATTCCAAAATGGAGATTAGGCTTAGAATTCATTCACTTTCAGAATCGTCATCTGAACCCTCATACTCCTCATCTTCGTAATATGAATCATCATCATCGTAGTAATAATCCTCATCGCCACTTCTAGACCTGCTAACGAAGAATCCAACCATCCCCACAGCCACCAGTAATACTCCACCCATGAGTAGGTAAACCATGGTGTCTTCATCACTTCCTTCATCCGTTATTGGCGCTTGCACAACAACTCCACTAATTGGATGTGCAGGATTATCAAAGTCGTCATCGACAATGATGTACAATACGGGTTGACCTGGATCTCCCGCAACCCATTCGAACCTAGCGTACACTGAGGAAGTTTCAGCACTCAATTCCAAGTCGATACTATTGGTTTCCGCACGCCATTTTCCATCATTGGTAAGTTCGTAAAGGTTGATTTCGATTGTGCCATCTCTCTTTCCGCTGTTTGACCAATATGTCTCGATAATAACAGTAGTATCTTGCAGAGGGTCCTTAGGAGTGACCACGACATTGTCCAAAGCCGGATTAAATTCCATTACTCGAAGAGCAACTGCACGTGGGGCGTATTCACTACCTAATCCCTGAACCTCATTTCCTGCTCTATCAGTTGAAGTCACCCAAAACATGATTCTATCGCCGTCTTCGATTGTGAATCCTTCAAGATTCGGAGTGAAGTCAAGGCGACCTTGGAAAACATCTCTTCCATCTTCATCGAGTAGCATCTGTAGGCTACCTGTATCTTCGGTTCCAGCAACTGGTTGGTTGCTCCTGAGGAAAATCCATGCAACCTGAAGATCCTCATCGGGTAGACCTATTTCATCCACGATAGTTATGGATACAAGGACGTCTTCGAGCAAGTCTGATTCCAATACTGTTAGCGAAGAATCTGGATAATTCATTTGGTCAAACAATATTGTTGGAGATTTACTATCCACAGTAACTTTTCCATCTGTGTTGCTTGTCGAAGTTCCAACTCCTGGGACATTGAGGACCGCCGTAGTAAGGTCCATTGTAGGACTAAATGGAGCTCGCATTGGCAAAGTCATTGTTGTGAACCAAGTTCCATCTTCATTTACATCTGCAACAGAGGAGATTACCTCAGTTCCGTAAATTAATGTCATCTCCATCTGCAAATCATCGGGTATTTCCGTGAATTCTTCTCCAGAGCCTGCATAGAAGATCCCGCCAGTCATCTCAAATTCATCACCCTGCCGGAGGTACAGATGTGCATCCTCTGCAAGTATAATTGGAGGTGTCAAATCTGACATGCTAGAAGCTATTGCGACTAGGGAATTATCTAACTCCCAAGTCAACTCGCCTATGTTATTTTGATATGCGACTTCAGTAATTTCGTCGATGATACTGACGCTAGGTTTACAGTTAAATTGATCCTCTTCCCATGGATAATCCCAAGAAATTTCGAACATCACTGCGAGTTCAACTACCGCCGATGTAATTTGCTGAGTCTGCACTGATAGTGGGGAAACCATCGAGTCATCTGCAGTCCAAATCTCACCGGTAACAGGTTTGTAGGAAATCTTTCCGAGGTTATCCAGGCTATCTCCGCAAAGCATGATGGTGATATTGTCTAGAGTTTGCAAACCATTGGGCTCGCTAATCTGCATCCTGAAGGTATGTGGCATTCCAGCTAGAAGGTAACCTGTTGATCTGTCTAAGTGGAATCCACTGTTGATAATCTCGGTCGGTTCATCTGTAGCAATAATTACGCTCGCCCAAGAGTTTTCGGCACCTGGACCGCCACCGGTTCCGCCTTCTTGATAGGTCAGACCTGCCCAATCCGTACCTTCTAGGTAAAGGTGTACTGGACTGTTGAAGGACTGGCCAGATACATCTATTCCAGCGAAGTTCACCTGTTGCTCTCCAGTCATTCCAGCAGAAAGTGGCTGAACTTGAGATAGATATTCTTCTTCTTCAGCAATACCGTTGAAATTAATATCGTCCGAATCAGCTCTCCAATAATGCAATGTGATTGTTTCGCCTCTAGCCTGAGGCTCTTCTACGGTTACATACAAACTGAGAGGGAGTGATGGATCCCAAACCTTACCATTGGCGTTTTGTAATCCTGCAGCCGTCACTACCTGAAGAGGTCCAGCAATTGGTGCTGTGAAATCGTTCACCATAATTACAGTTGGAGGTTGTCCTGATACATCTTCGCCTCCAATAGAACCTGCCAAGGGACCAACTCTAAACAGATCTGGCGAGGCTGTAATCTCGGATAGGCCGCTTGGAGTATTGAATATTCCAGAGAACTGTCCGTTATCGTGAGAATCCAATAATAGTACGGAATTTGATAGATTTAGTCTGACTTGGAAATCAGAACCCATCGGTCTTGTATCGAGTGTGTTCTGGAATCTAATAGACCCAGTGACATTGATTTGACTGCCCTCTAATATCGGGAATGGGTAGAAGGTAGAGAATTGATTGGAAATTAAGCGATTATATTGATCACGAATTTCGAATGAATCGATCTGTAAATCATTCTCAACGGCGTTACCAGAGACACCACTAACTGAATTGGCTGGCCAAATTGTTACCTCATTTGTATCGTAAGCTTGGGCAATCCAATTTATCCTATCGACATCATTCCAATTCCAAGATAGTTCGAATCTCCAAGTTATCTGGACATCCATCCAACCATCTCCACCATCAATCACAGAAACCTGACTCGATGACGTGTTTAGAGGCATTAATTGAGATCCAGAGGATTGGGAGAACATTACCGAACCAGAATTCATACCCCATGAACCATCCGCAGAATTAGTTACGTCAAATGAAATTGTTTCACCATCGGAAGCGTGACCAACCAGTGAAACCAATTGCAAATCCGAATTGTCGTAAAGATGTCTGTGATTTGTAACAATTTCGTACACTGAACCATCTGGGTGGAAAACTTGTGGGACTGAAAAATCCTTGTTGGTTATCATTAATTCATGAATTATTTGCCCATCAATCAAAACTTGTCCAGCAGAAGCTGTAACGTTAGTCGGGATGTGAATGAGGACTAGAGTCGGTTCCGCAGCAGTAGCCGCACTGTGGTAATTGGCTAGGGAACTTGTCAAATCCGAAACAGTCTCTGTCAAGGAATATGATATCGCTAGTCTTGAAAGGGTAATCGTCTGAGTTGACGAACTCTCCAAGGTTAGTCCAACCTCTTTCCAAACCCTTCCATTTGCACTAGAATCGGTCCAAGTAGCGCTCATTGCCGAAATCGATGCAACCTGATTTGGAGAGAATGATAGGTAGGTAAAAAATGGATTTGAGGTAGAGGTGGATTTTTGATATCCATTTACACCTAAGTCTACCGAACTATCAAATCCATCTGCATCTGAAGAAATTGCTAACAGACCAGAGTTTGCGATTGCTCCATCCGGAACTAATACAGTCACGCTCTGTGGCACACCTGAAGTCAAATACAACTCGATAGATGTAGAAGCGATTTGGTTAGGATTCGAACTTGGAGAATCTTCCAAAATTGTAGTTTGCCAACCAAGATGCCCTCTACCTTCAGAGTATGGGAAATACCAATCATCCGTGCCATCCTCAGCAACGTCGATTGCAATATCTCGAGCCGGTTCTCCATAGATTGACTTAATCAACATCTTATCGATAAATCCGTTTGGTGGGAGCATTATTTCCAACGAATAGCCATTTATCGGAGTTGCAAATGAAATATAACCTCCTTGAGATGTGTTTCCTAACGAATTTCCTCCGTGACCAAAGACCTCAATCAGAACATTGTTTGAGGCGTTCCCAAGGAAATTTATTCTTTTTATTGGCCTAATTGAATCGATATAATTCGATGTAATTGTGCTTGTAACTGCAGTTGCATTAAGCAAATCGTCTATGACCTCGACACCTGCAGGAATCGTCCAGCCATTGAAGTCAAATAATTCCGCGGAAAGAATTCTCGGACCACCTATCTCAACATTGCTAATGATTGGAGTAGAGATGGTACTGGAAGAAGATAATTCCAATCTGATATTAACTGCTGGGTGAGTTTCAGAGTCAAGTCCAGCCAGATTTACTGGGAAATCAAGATTCTCAAATCCAATAACTGGTTGACCGGATACCGCATCAAGGATTGTTGCGGTGACAGTGGAATTATCATCGATTCTTCCTTCAATCTCAACTGTGCCAAGGTTGAATGAATCCAATCCGTTTAGCTGAATTGGTTCACTTATCCAATCCCCTGGGGAGCTGAAATGTCCCTGTCGAACCCCGACATTATCTATGTACCAGCCTTGCTGCAGTGAACTAGTGTAACCATACTTATCGGCAGCGATGAATTTGAATCTGACATCGCTACCAGCCCACTCTCCCATCGGCAGTTCATATGAATTGAAATCAGACTCTCCACAGCTCTCATCTGTCCATATTGGCAGTCCGTCTAGATTAGTTAAGATATAGCCGGTTCCTGAGACATATGTCGACATAGTATCTGTATACCAACCTGGGTCGACGAGTTGCCAAGAGCCACCGTCTACTTCAACCATTAAGGCTCCACCATTCATTTCACCTTGGAAATTACTGTATGACCAGCACATCCACATTTCGAATGAAAAGAAAGTTATTCCAGATTCGGGAACAGAAATTACTGGAGAAATTAAACTGGCTTCTTTCACACTTGTTGTGAATGAACCTGCAGCACCTATGCTGTATAGATAGGGGAATGAGGCCGCCTCTGAAGGGCCATAATCGTCGGTTACGATTGGAGTTAAGGCCCAGCCACAATTGTAACTGTTACAATTATTCTTGGTATTGGTTCTACTAAAACCATCGACATCATCAACTTCAGGGTCGGTTACCTGTGAATCTTCAAAACCATGTTGGTCGTCAATATATCCTGAATTCAATGTTAGGAAGCGCCATTCGTTTCCTGTTGGGGTTGTAGGGGTGTTTCCGTCTAAATATACACTGAATAGTGTTGAACCAGAAGAATCGACTGGTCTGAATCCATAAACGGTTAGACCTTCTCTACCATCTGGGTCTGGGAAATTGGTGGTACTCTGTCCGTAACCTACGCTACTATCGGTCTGAACAACAAATCTTAGTGTAATGTTGGAAACCTGCCATGCTGTGGGGATATCATTTAGAATTGTAACCATTCCTCCACTATCATCTAAATGAGTAACTCCGTTCATGTCGGTATATCCATAGTTAGGGATTGATCCAGTGCGTGAGCGGCACTGGATAGTGGTACTACTGGTTCCGGTGCTAGAAATGTCTGTCCAAGTAGCACCATTATCGTTTGATAATTCAATGCAGGCATTATCCCAACCTGAGCCTTCCAAGTCCCAATGCAAATCGAATTCGATATCAGTCGCTCCTGATAGATCCAAACCGGAATATGTAAGGTAGCCTAGTTGATTATGTCCGTAGTAACAGTAAGTACCTAGGTTCTGAGACATGTATCCATTAATGTCGCAACCATGATGCCAAACGCCACTATCGTCTCCATCATTATGGTAATTGATATTGTCAAGGAACCAACCAGGTGAGCCGGTCGAAGATGCAGAGGTCACAATTCTAAATCTAAATTGAATTTCGGAATGATTGGCGATTAGGGAAATGTTAGACAAGTTGGTGGAAGAAGAGACCCAACCACTAACTGCATCTCCGCCGAAAACTGGAATTGTATCAGATGTAGGTGTGCCTTGAACGTTCAAATCTCCCATCGGAATTGAGTGGGAATAACCCGAGTCTAATTCGGTCCATGTCCAATCTCCCCACGTACCATCACTCATTCGGTATTCGACCCAAGCGGCATCTCCAGATTCCAAATCATGCCAGTGGTCAAATGAGAAAGAATAATTCACAATTGTGTCAGGATTTCCTGGAATATCTGAGGCTGGCAGTAAGAACCATGCATCTGTCTCCGGTTCTAGTGGACTACCTGGCAAAGTTCCGACTACAACTCCTCCCTCCGAAGCAGACGCAGGGACAACTCCATGAGTCAATTGTTGTTGGTCACCTACTATGACTCCCCCTAAATCAAGTAGGGATGCGAACCAAATTTCCTGTCCGTCACAAATATAGAATTCTCCTTCAATTTCAGATGCATTTAGGCTAGTCACCTTATCGTAATACATTGAGAAATCATTACCCCACAGAAGATAGGAGCCTCCGTAGGGACAGGTGGAATTACCGACTTGCAGGGGAGTGTGTTCGACTGTGACTGTTCCATTTTGCACGGTGCCGTTCACATCTCCAGATGGAGGTAAACCACTTCCATTTTCAATTGTCATATTTGTTTGACAGAGTGGTTCTAATGAAAGTATCTCATTAGCGTCCAATGCCCCATCAAAGTCGAGATCGAAACCGGAAGTTAAGTTGTATACCAATAATCCCCCACAGTCAGATGAGACAGAAGGGTTCTGCACTTCCCATAAGTGAGAACCAGGGCCTGAATGATAATCCTCCGACATAGCGATTGAAAAATTGCCATTATCGTCGAAATCCCATAATGAAGATGAAGAACCATCATCAAACATTGTTAGGTTACCATCGAGGAGAGAGTCTGTAGTTCCATCGTATGTACCATTGTCAAAATCATCGCCTTTAATTGAGATTGAATCAATGGTTGAGGAGGCCATAGGATTGTTATTGATTGATATCCAACCATCTACAATTGTCTCATTGCTCGGGACATTAAATGCATTAACTGTCACACCATCATCATCAGGATTAATCGGAGTCGAGATACTCCAATTTGTCACCCCTGCGCTGGCAAATGGAGCGAATATCATCAACATGACGAGGGCGGTTGCTAGTCTTCGGCGGCTGGCGGGCATGGTGCTTACAAGAATAACGAGATTATAGATTACTCGGTTCCTGTTCTACGAACAGGGAATATAAGATGTAATTGAGGAGGATAATTTTACCTAAGACACTAACCTGTAAAATTAGGCTAATTTTGGAGCCACTGGGGGGAATTGAACCCCCGACCTTCGCCTTACCAAGGCGACGCTATACCCCTAAGCCACAGTGGCAGCGAGCGCTCCACCTGTGGCGCTGATTTAACGCCTGCGGGTTGAGCTATGCGAACTTTTTCTGCTTGCAGGATGCAAAGAAATGCTACGTCAGACTCAAGTCGAGGTCGTAGTTCGGAGGGTGTAAGCCGAGGTCGCATAGCCTGGTATTGCGCATGACTGGAAATCATGTGGGTTCTACCCTCGGGAGTTCAAATCTCCCTCTCGGCGCCACACAAACTCAATTCTTTCTCAAAGGGTAGGGTTTGCTAGTTAGATATCTCAGATTCAAGTTTGTTTCTTATGGTTGATTCGACGCGGGGGAATACGTGGAAGAAGGAGAGGTCGATACAATCGGCGAGGAATGGGTTGAACCAACCCAGATTCGATTGAGTGATGTTGAACTCCCATTCAAGTTAGAAGATCGTAATCCAAGATTGGCTTCTATCGATTCGCTATTGCAAGAATACGTATTTCATGGAAAGATGATTACTCTGCAGTGGGGAGTAACTGAAGCACTGATTCTAGGGGTAGGTTCACTGTCAATAATCCTAGGTGCTTGGGATTTAGGAATTGGTGAAATCTCATCCGGTGGGGACTACAATCGCTGGGGTCTATACGGTGATGATGCGGGATTCCTTCACGTCAACGATTTCTCACTAATGTTGGCTTTACTTTCGTTAATGGCTTGGATTGGTTTGTTTGGATTGCTTTGGACCAGATTCCCTTTGATGCGTGAGAGCCTTGTATTTATGACAATAGCAACATTTGTTGTTCAAGTTGGATATATCATCAGTCATTCATCGGCCAGTGACTTTCCATTCGGAGCTGATGTGAGCAATTGGGCAGGGGTTGGACTAGCAAATCTAATCCTTATCTTCCTATCAGTTGTAGTTGTACACAAGGCGGTAATTGAAACTCGAGATGTCCACGTCGAAGAGCGACACTCTCACCCTGATCCTCGTGTTGTACAGAAGGCTTGGCACGATCACAGTCTGAAAGCTTGGAGTGTGAATTTGGGTGTTTGGATGTTATTTCTCAATCTATATTCGTGGGCTGGTACACACGCGGTTTCACCTCGACCACCGATTGAAAACGATATGACTCTCTACATCGCAATGTACGTAATATTTGGAATTCTTTCTTTGGCAATATGGGTGCATGTTTTGTGGTATCCACAATTCATGCTCGGCGCCGCTGAAGATAGGATTCAATCCGTACGCGCTAGAGAGGTAGCGGGGGAATTTGTCCCTGTAAAATCAGACCGCAGACAGGGGGCTTGTCCAATATGTGGGATCGATTCTGCTGCGGTCAAGAATAAGGATGGTAGTATCGAGATACCTTGCCCAGATTGTGATGGAAATGGAGCCCCAGGGGCAGCTTGTGCAAATTGTAACGCCACAATACCGGCTAGAATCTCCTGCAGAGGTTGTGGCTCAAGTACAACCGTAATCAGTCATTTCTCAAGAGCAGAGGCTTGGTGATAGTTCCTACTCAGACTAGAAAATGGTGCTTCCCAATGAGCTTGAATGAGATCGCAAACCAAGACGTTTCGAAAAGTAATTCCGAAGACCAAGGGAATCCAATAATGGAAACTTTCCGAGATAACTCATTCCATTGGCTTGCTGGAATTGTTTCTGGGCTAATTTTCTTCCTCTCGGTTTTGGTTTTATTCATTTGGTTATGGGCGAACGCTAATGACATAATCCTAGGTGGCCCACCTCCTACATTGACCGGTTGGGAAGAATCGTACCGAGAATTGACTGGATTCGATGAAGTCACAGATCTAGATGGCAGTGGAGTTACCGTATGTGTAGTGGATTCTGGAATAGAAATGAACCACCCTGATTTGCAACGTCTGACTTTATCGGGTTGGCTAGATGTGATCAATAATCAAGAGACTCCCTATGATGATGAAGGACATGGAACTGCAATGGCAGGAATTATTGTGGCTAAAGATGGCCTTCGGGGTAATGCCCAAGGTGTCGATTTACTGGTTGCGAAGGCAATCGATTCTAATGGAGAAGGGACGGATGAAGGAATTGCCGAGGCCGTCAATTGGTGTACTAATCAACAGGCGGACATAATTTCACTCAGCCTCGGTGGAGAAGGAGGATTTGGCTTTGGAGGAATTACAACAGATGAATTGGAAGATGCCGTTCAAGATGCACTCGACCAAGGTGTCTTCGTTGTAGCAGCTGCGGGTAATGACGGACAAGACGATGATGGAGACGTTTCATCCCCCTGTTCTGTTGAGGATGTCATTTGTGTTGGAGGTGCAACTCGACTGGGTAATGTATGGAGTGGAAGTTCAGAAGGTGATAATGATGGGAGAATCTGGCCACCGATGCTACCCCGTTCAGACCCTGACATGAAACCCGAGGTCCTAGGGCCAGGAGCA
Organism: Candidatus Thalassarchaeum sp.; assembly: GCA_022449345.1. GTDB lineage: Archaea > Thermoplasmatota > Poseidoniia > Poseidoniales > Thalassarchaeaceae > MGIIb-O1. The sequence continues at coordinate 45,645 of JAKURL010000001.1, forward strand.
GAGGTGCCGGTACTATTCGCTGGTGGTAGCGGTGATGGTTCTTGGTGGGGTTGGGCAAGTGGCACATCTGCAGCGACGGCTTGGGTATCAGGCGGATTGGCCCTGATTCTAGAGGCTCATCCTGAATTTCAAAGAGAGGGGGCTTCAGGAGGTCCGAATGCGATCGAATTAATCAAAACCGAATTGAGTGAGAATTCGCAAATGGATGACGGTCAAGAGGACCACGATGATCACTTTGGTTACGGAATTTTTCGCATTGACTTGATGCTTGAGGCATTAGGAAATTCAAGTTCTGAGGAAGCCGATAGCCTCTCGCAAGAACAGTTTATTGTTGCTGAGAAATTGAATAACTCAAATCAGGCAGAACGAAGGAACACACCCAATGTCCCACCTGCCAGTTCGACAAAAGCAGCTGAGTGGGCCGAGTTAACGGATTGAACGAATTCTATCCATTGATTGAAAGATGCAACGACCTGTTGCGCAGATGTCATTTCGACACCTAGCTCCGGTTCTCCGACATCGCCGGTAGGAACTTGCGGTTCTAACGCCATAACGATACCACCTGGTGCCAGCAATTCGAAAGCCGAGGCAGTGGCTTGAATCCTTTCTACCTCTGGCAAATCGATTATTACGAGATCGATTGGTTGAGGTAGTGGTGTGCTTCTTGCAACATCTGGAAGCGCTGCACTTGCCGCGTTCCACGATACGATCTCAGCGGCGATTTCAGCCCAAGAGTCTGAAATCACTTGAGCCCAACTAGATGCATCATATCGGCGCAATAATCGATCGATGATTACTCCAAATTTACCGCCTTCTTCTATAACTCTGAGTGTCTCCGGACGATTGCTTCCAACCGATTCTTCATTAGACGGATCTCCACACCACAAATCCATCATCCAGGCGGTTAGGTGACCGATGCCCCCGCCAACAATTATGACATTTCGAGCAGGGATTCGCCCCACGATATCCCGGATACGTTTACGGATTGAGCGCGGAAGCGGCCTCAGATCCATGTGGATCATTTGTTCTCCAATCGCAGCAGCGATTTCGGATTCCGAGGCACTTCGCGATTCGTCATCCCCGAGAAGTTGCTCAAACATCTCCCGCTGGGACATCGTCGGAAGTCCGATTCCACCCCCGACATCGCCCATATTCCTGCCTCGGGTTGCCCTCTCTTGAACCATCCCACCCGTGGATGGCTTCAAGAGGAGCAGGTCAGCCGCCGAGATGTGAACGAAGGCCCAGATGAGGACGAAGCGGTAGATGTCGCCGATTGTGCCAACTGTGAAGATTTCACAGAGCATAAAGTTCTCCGGAGAGTTAACAAGGGTGATGGAGAAGACCTACTGGTTCAATGTGTTGAATGCAATGAGGCTCAAACACTTCACCTTAGACCCAGAAAATCAGTCAAGATTACCGGGATACTTTCCGACGGACCTGATAGCAAGACACAAACGATTGAGTCTGATGACGATGAGTCAATTTCAGTAGGGGATATATTCGACCATGATGGTGTCCTTTACCGAGTAACTAGGATAGATGATTCTGATTCAAGGCCAAAGCAAAGTATGGTCGCTTGTGATATCTCAACACTTTGGGCAGTTAGGTGTGACAAATGCATCGTAAGACTGACAATGACCGATCGGGAAGATAGCAAATCGAAGACTATCGAATGCGCTCCAGATGAGGTATTTTCCTGCGGCTCAATAATGGAAATTGACGGGGGGCGATGGAGAATACGCGCTCTTCACACAGGCAAGGGAAGAACCCTTCGAGGAAAGCGTGCAGCGATTGATCTTCGAAGAATTTACCTTCACCCACCGCGATCTCGCGGAGATGGTCGGCAGCGATATAAGTGATAATTATCGACGATTTGTCCACGGCATAATAATGCTCTTTGCGACGTGCCACGCAACATCTGGATTTTCTCTTAATCGGCGCATACTATACTCGTACCATCGGCCTCCATAGGGGATGTATACACGGGTTCGATGGCCTTGGGCAGACAATTTCCTTCGAATATTACCTCTGACTCCGAGTAGCATTTGAAACTCATAACCTGGACCTTTGCCCTTCCTTGCTTGGCCGGCATTTGACCTAGGATCTTCAATTCCTGGGCCCATTCCTCTTTCAGCCAAAGAAGTAAGTGAATAATTGATTACCGGGATGTCATGAGTAGCGATTGCCGTGTACGATCCAGCATCGAGTAATTCGTCAACAGTTTGGTTCGTCGCTGCTACGATTTCGTGATATCCTGTATGAGCAATGTCCTCAGGTTCGAGGTAGATCCCTTTGCAAATTCTAACATCCGAATTTCCACCAAGTTTAGACGAAAGGTGAGCGATATCATCACTAGTTCTGAACAATCTAGATTGAAGTACGGTGCCTATGTTTCTATGTCCCCTTTCATGCATCTCAGTTACGATGTCAATAGTGGACTGAGTCACTCGGTTATCCTCCATATCGAGTCTGACGAATATGTCGTTTTTTGCAGCTATACGAGTGATATGCTCAATGTTTTCAATTGCCTTTTCTTCGTCAATTAGTAGACCAAATGCGGTTGGTTTTAGAGAGATATTTGCATCCATGCCTTCGGCAACAATCGCATCTAAGGCTCTATGATATTCATTAACGAAAAATTCGGCCTCGGCTAAACTGGTTATTTCTTCCCCTAAAACATCCAAAGTGAAACATGCACCTTGTGATTTCATGGCGCGCATAACCTTAATCGCACTATCTAAATCTGGGCCTGCGACATACCTCTTTGCAACCCAATGAACAACGAATTTCGGGGTGATGGGCATCATCATCATGATGAGGCGGCCGGGCACACCCATATCGCAAGCCGTGTAGCGGGAGCACTTTCACGCTTGCTCAAGGAATAATCTCCCTACCCCGAAGAACATCTACATCGAGATAAGATAGTTCTTCGATGATTGCATTGCGCTGCCAACCTTTGAATGATTTGCGATCCAAGTGAGCAAAAATGATTCCTCCAGGGAATGCTATCCGAGTTTTTTTCACCGCTTCGCGCAAACTGTGGCGCCAAGGCCCAGATGGTGATTCTTGATTTTCGCCATCGAAGACTAGAGCATAATTTGCTAGAATGTGTCCAAAGGGCAGGCCACTACGAATAGCGATATCGGAATGACGTGGTGCATAATGCCCTCCACCGAATCCAATCATGACATCTCCTTGACCGGCCCATTCGCCTTCTGGGTCATTATCTGAAAGTCCCAGAACTCTAGAAATTACCCTTGCCCAAAGCTCCGAAGCATCCTTGCGAACCCACTCGGATTCCTTTGATCCAATCTCTAGGTAAAGCGTCGGCTTTGTCAGTACAGGACCATGATGAGTAGTCTCCAAACTAACATCGAATTCCTCAGCTAATGTGGAGTCAGCGGTCTCTTCTCGAAGGGCAGAATATATTGCGGAGAATCTCGGAGAGGGAGGGACTGCAAGGCCTTTTTCACCGCCGGCAAATCCAACCTCTCCGTGAGGGACTTCTCCCGGCACTCCAATTGCATGAACGGTAAGCGAAGGAATTCCGCTCTTTGCAGCATGGCGAGAAAGAACTAGAACTTCGTCGACAGATTCTCCAATCTCCTCTTCATGAATTATATCAATACCATCAGCGTGGATGTGTAACTTTTCGATTAGCAATAGATGAACAGGTCGAACTGAGTGGCTCTTTACAAGTCCATGATCGAATTGTTCGGACTTCGACCATCCTCCTAGTTCGACTACCGCCTCATAGAGATTTACTGAGGCGTTGTCGGCCTTTGAGGCGAGCAGAAGAGTCACCATGCAGCCTGCTAGGTACCTGAAGACTTCAACCCATCCGAGATTGAATCGAATTCCTCGGGCCATTAGCACCACAGGTTCAAACACAAGTAGCAGCGGGTCAAGACGTGGAAAGAACCGTTCAGTTCACCCCCACTCGAGTGGATGATTGTGGGGGACACTATGTCATCATTGGAAGTTTAGGTGAACTTGCAAAGCTCAACCAAGAGGGAAAGGTGCTTGGTGAGACGGCTATTCCACTCGCTTCTACTATACCTTGCTCAACCGCTATGGAAGATTCTTGGATTGGTGTCTGGGTAGAAGCAGAAATGAGATTAGCAAGAATGGCCAGTCTAAATTTAGCGGACGAATGGAAAGACGGAGCCTCTAAGAGAGACCTTAGAACCTCGTTAAACCCAATGTCATTACATCCTAAAAATTCCCGCTGGTCACACGCTCTAGATGCAGAACCGACGTGTGTTAGGTGCATTGATGATGGATTCTGTTTTGTCTTGCGCGGACGAGGTATTTACCGGATGGATTCACAGGCAAATGAGATTTGGAGATCTTCACTTCCCAGTGTATTGGATGGGAAGTTAAGGGGACTGGAGACTGCTATTTCAATTTCACAATACAAGGATTCACTGAGCATTTGGTATGACAATGGATTGATCGTAGACATTACCTCAGATACCGGATTGGAGATTGACCGAAGGAGTCTGAAAATACATGAAAAAGTGGAAAGAGTGTTTCATTCAGAAACTTCACATTTGCTCGCTCTAGCAGGAGGGGGATTTCTAATCTCGGATGGAGAGCATATTCTTGACTCCAAAAGCACACCTGGTCCATTGTCTGCGGCTAGAGAAAATGACGGGGTTTGGGAATTTACCGGCTGGCGATTCGATGGCCGATTGAGTAATGGAAGCCTTGAGATCTCTGCAAGAGACCAACTAGGCATTGGCTTTGTTTCCGACAAAGTTCTGACCAATGATGGGACACTAAGCGATTTTGCATTCACTCATTCTTGACGGTGTGGCCACACTTTCCACAGGTTTTGCGGTCCGAGTGTAGACCTAGGAATACTCCTGGGCCGCAGGTAGGGCAGGTTTCTGCCCTTACCAACTCATTACCTTCGATTGTGTATTTCGACCATTTCGCATTTGCGTTCGGGCTATCGGACATCACTCATCGCCTCCCTCTTCTGATTCAGCTTCGGATTCCTCTTCTTCTTCTGGAGCGGCTTCCTCAGCAACTGGTTCTGGAGCTGCAGGCTTCTCAACCTCGCCAGGTGAATGAATAGCCTTGTGGCGGTTGTGGACAAATTCTGGCTCAACTGTTGCGGCCTCGGCGTCGCCGTAGATTAGGGCAATACCAGTAGTCTGTGGTCTACCATATCGTGTGTTTACCTCTTTGACAAATGTGAGTTCTTTCTTGGAGCCTGGTTCGGCCTTTGCTGCAGCCGCGACCATATCAGAAAGAGTAGGTGTAGCCTCTTTGGAATGCTCCCAACGGAAACTCATCTCAACTCTGTTAAGCAATGGATTCTCTTTTCTTTCGATTATTTCCATTTCTAGTTCCTCCTTAACGGATATTCACTTTCAGAGCATAAGAACCTGGGTCGTTTATATTCAATCTCTGCGCAACTTCCGAGCGCTCAGGGTGCATGATAACTACGTAACCCGACCAGTCGGTAGTGACTGGAGCGGATGGGCAATGAATGCATTGTGGAGGGTCGCTCTTCTTCTCAGGATCTGGAAGAATCCTATTACATTCACCACAAGCAAAGGACTTAGGCATACTTAGTCACCTCTAGTTAGCCAATCGTGAGCACCTAGGCCGGCCATCTTGCAATTCAAACCAATCTTGCTTGAACGTGGGTCGTTTTGGTTGATGGCCTTGGATACGATTCGAGAACGGACATAGGATCCCTCCTCGATGTGCTTTCCGGTTTGTGAGCCCTCGATTCTACGGATACCCATGTTTACTTGTACAGGCTCATCAAGAATCTGTGACTTGTGAAGCAGGGCTTCGATTGGACCAATTCGCACGAATGCGCCATATTCAGACACCTCAGAAACCGCACCGTCAACAACCTCGTTTGCCTCCATGGTAAAGTGAAGGGCCTTGAAGCGGACTCTCTGATAAATTGCCCCATCTCCGTGGATTATCTTTCCACGACCTACAGTTTCGTGGTCATAGGTTAGCAGTGTGTAGTTTTCGTCTTCGTCGAATCGACCCTCAAAAGCTGCATGGGCCAACTCGTCGATGTGGTCCTCCAACTTGCGCCCCTTGCGGATATATTCCGCTGGGATTCTGATGGTATCCTCCATTGTTACTAGGCTGTACATTCGGTTTCCTCCAATCGCCGGACCGCTCCGAGGTCAGTCAGAGGAAAGGCAGGTTAACCCTCCCGTCCCTCATCGGCTGTGCCTCCAGAGGAGAGGTCCGTGCGATTCGCCGACCTGCGACGCTCCTATAAGCACAACGGATGAGTCAATGCGACAGAATTACTCTCGGCGATGTAGAAAGTATGCTCAGACCGTAGGTCTGAATGAGAGTATACCCCTAACCTTCAAGTGGCTCGGAAAGCGCAAGTTCGACCCTGATGAGTATGCTGAGTCAGAGTTTCAGTGCTTCTGAGAAGCGCGGAGCATTACTGGCGATAGTTTGCTTGTTGCTACTTTCTCTGTCTCCATTAATGCTTTCAAACTCGAATTCGAACCGTAATTTGAGCGATTCAGAGGGGGAAATCGCATTTACGGGCGTTGTTGAGCCTTGGGTGGATGGTGGACAACCCTGGCCTCAACCAGGAAGAATTGGCCAAAGGACCTCCCAAGGCCCAGCTCACTCACCTGATGGAGGAGCGGGGGCTGGTGCGCCGAGTAATGCAAGTGAATTGGCATCTGTAGTAGACCCTGTTGTAAATTGGGTATACGGAACTTATTCGATAGGTAGCGATGCACTAGGCACTCCGGTAGCAGATTTCAGTACCCAGATAGTAACCGATGATGCGGCTAGTGGGAGGTGTGGCGAGGATTCGTTATTCCTCGTACTTGTTCAAACCGAGGTCGTTGGAGGGAATGACCACAGCGTTGTCAAAATAATCGAAGGAGAAGATGCAGATCTCGCTTGGGAGGTTGATTTGGGGGGTACGGAGATTGTCAAAGCCTCTCCCGTTATTGTCGACCTTGATGATGATGGAATGCAGGAGATCATTATTGTTTACGATGCTGGTAGCACGTTGTATGTAGATGCTTACTCTCCACGACTACACTGTTCGGTAACTGGCTGGTCACCCGGGGGGTCGAAAAGTGCAGAATTGCTCTGGACCTACAGTGATGATGGGCTGCGAATTAGCAGTACAAATGGCCCATACACTTCGTCCATTTGGGGAGGCCACAGACCAACAACACAACCATTGCTTGCTGACTTAGATCTTGATGGTGATGCTGAATTAGTACTTGCAGCTATTGATGATAACGAGAATCCAGTGGTAGTGGCATTGCCTTTGACCGCAAACGGAGTTCCGACTCCAATTTGGCAATCGACCTTAGAGGATGGAACACACCCCTCCGATCCATCATTCGCTCAAGTTGACGACCAAACCGCCTACGTTCTCTTGACAACAACCCAATCCTCTAGTGGGGCAATGTGGGTTTGGAAATTAGATTCTGTATCTGGAGACCAACTATGGTCTCTGAGTCTATCCAATTTAGATGGCGATTCTGATGTCCCCCACATCCGATTGCCAGGTCCTGTTATCGCTAACTTAGATTCAGACGCCACTCCTGAAATGATAATTACAATCCCGACTGACGCTGATGGTTCGAATACCGTGGATGGTGCGGAATTCAGAGGTTTGGAGATTGATGATGGAAGTGAGATTTGGTCATTTGAGGCGGTAAATGGATACGCGGATGCCCCCCCTCTTGCAATAGATACCGATGAAGATGGCGAAATCGATCGGGTCTGTTGGGTATCATGGTATCAAGAGACTACTGCAAGACACGGACATGCTGGTTGTCATGATGTTTCAGGAAACAGCCCCCAACTCGATTGGTATAACGACTTAGAACAATCCAGTGGAGTGCCTAACGACGAGATTGCTGTCGCACAACCAATTTGGATGGACATCGATGGTAGCGGCACGCCTGAAGTATTGGTGGCGTATGGCAGAACTCTTTGGGCATGGGATGGAGATACTGGAACTCAAGCAGCAATTAACGACAATTGGAACGATGAGGTTGAAGTTGATCACCGCACTTGGTCCTCTCCAGCTCTAGCCGATGTCGATGGAGATGCTACCTTAGACATCGTGCTTGCTGACACCATAATTTCCACCGCGATCGCTGACGTTAGACCCTTGCTTGATGGACGTGCTATTGAATTCAATCCAAGCGCACCAGACCCTGATGAAGAAGTGACCATTACAGCTTTCTTTGAAAATGCGGGAACCACCGATGTAGACAGAGCAGTAGATGCAGTACTCTATGCCGACGGTACAGAGATTGCTCGCCACCGTGCAAACACCCTAGAACCTACAGATCCAACCGGTTCAGCAGGATTCGAATCTTTTTCCGTAGATTGGTCTGGTGGGCTCGGTGAATATTCCTTTGAATTGGTTCTAGACCCTTACCAAAACGTAACTCAATCACGCTACGACAACGATGCTCAATCAACCACTTTGACGATAGTTCCACCTTACAACGCTACATTTGAGATGCCTACAAATCCGGTCAGAGTGAATCCCGGAGACTCCACCATCGGCCAGCCAACTGTTCGCTCGACAGGTCGTCTTGCTGGTGTTTGGAGTTTATCAGTAGATGCTAGCAATTTGCCTTCTGGATGGACTTGGAGCGACGAGACACCAGAAGGAATTACATCCATTGAGATCGGTACTGATGCAACCTGGACCCCTTCACTGAGAATTCATGCGCCGACCGACGCTGAAGGTTCAGACGCAGGATACCTCACACTTACCCTTACTCTGGACGATAACGAGAATGTTAGCGTCAGCGGAGTGTTGCCGATTGAAGCAAATCGGACTAGAGGACTCTCGATTAGAGGACCCTCCGGTACAACTGCGAGCACTGGCTACGGCCTAATTGGAGAATCTGCGAAGGCATGGCTGATTGTGGAGAACCTAGGCAATGCTGATGAAAACTCAATCTCAATGTACTGGGATAGTACATCATGGGATTCGGCTGAAAATAGTCTTACTTTGTATGATGAAAATGGAAATGAGATTCCTGCTTTGACGCTGGATTCGGGAGAGCAGAAAGCCATCTCCGCTAGACTTGGGGTGCCCTCTGATGCTTCGCTAGGCGAAAGTGTATCTACGCCTCTCACAATGTGTGTTGGTAGTGGCGAAGAAGAAGACTGTCAGACTGTACAATTACAATTCATCGCTACTGGAGTTGTGACCGAAACTGACCATCAACGTAGCATGCCGGAGAATACCCTGCAATGGGATGTTATCGCTGACTTGCCGGCATCTACTGGAGTGTTGGATTGGAAGATTTCTGATGCCGGAATGGCAATTGAAGATTGGATTTGGTCCGGCTCGGGGTCTGTGGCAGTAAATGGCGATGATATCACAATACAGGGAATACCAGGATCTAGAGTCACTGGAATTCTGTCTGCTGAACTTCCAGTTGACGCCCCTCCTGCATTCCATTCCTTCTCCGACTCTAGTAGTTTAGGATCTGATTATTCTATACGTCTATCTGTTGAGGTATTGCAGATTTACAGGTCTTCACTAACTTTGGTGTCACCGACCGAATCTCCACATCTGGTTGAAGTTGAGGAATCTATATCGGCCACGGTTCGATTATACAATCCGGGCAATGGGGAAGATACCTATGTCATGTCCCATTCAATAATCCTCGACGATAATCTAACCGAAGACCCAGGCATACAAGTTACCTTCAGTAACTCCAGAGTCACCCTCGGTGCCGGTAGTTTGAGAACCCTACCCGTTGAGATAATCCTACCGGATACCACACCAGCAAGAACCGCAGTGAATATTGAAATCTTCATGACTTCCGAAGGAGATTCTACAATTTCAGACTCAGTAATCCTAACTCTAGAAGCAAGGCAAGATCATCGTTGGGATATTGTACTCTATTCACCCTTAGGGCCGGTTGAAGGCAACACCTTTGCAGTCAATCCGGGTGACTCATTTATTGTAGGAATCAATGCCACAAATACTGGTAATTTAGATGATGATATTTCGGTTTCCGGAATAGGTGTTCTTAGCCACCAAGGTTCGGATACGGAAACTGGTTGGGGTATCTTCGGAGATAATGTGTCGGCGATTCAGGTTAATGATTCCACCATACTGGAATTGGTTGTAGAAGTGCCCTTGGGTGCATGGAATGGAACTACCTACCAAGTAAATGGATCAATAGTTGCCTTTGATGTCGAAGTTTACACATTCACATTCACAATCGAAGTTGCGCATGTTGCTGGTTGGAATGCTATAGCCTCTGATGCTGATTTAGAGATTGACCCCTCTGGCTCAACCGTATCTCTTACAGTCGTACAAGAAGGAAATTCTCCAACTAGACCATACGTCAGTGTCCAAGTCGACGGTGAAATAGGTTGGGTAGTAGAAACACCAGACGAATTGCCAATCCTAGACCCCGGAGGCACAGCAACACTCGATTTGCAAATCACCCCACCATCTACAGCAAGACATGGAAGGACTGTTGAGCTACACGTCAGATTGAGAGAAGGAGATGGTAGTAGCGAGGCGACGATTACACTACCACTAAGGGTTGCCGTTATCCATGAGTTCAGCCTTCAAGGAACAGGAAATTGGATTGTATCAGACGATGGAGGTTATCCACATGCAGAATTACAAAATTTAGGTAACGCTCCGACAACAATTTCTCTTGAAGTTCTGAGTCTCCCTCAAGGTTGGAATGTTTCAGGTCCGAATCAAGTAGTAATTGCAGTAGGTGAAGTAACCGGCGTTCCATTAGAGGTTATTCCATCCCCAGATTGGGACGGTGCATCTAGAACAATCAGAATATTAGCTCAAGATGAAGCAGGTAATCAAAGAGAAATATCTCTTGACACTCAATACGAAGATCACTCATGGGCATCTTCTCCAATTATCGTCTCAATGGAAGGAGATAGCGTTCTACTCGAAATACATGGAACCTCACCTGCTTCTTCGGTGGTCGATGATATTCAGTCGAGTTTGGAATGGGATTTGCAAGGAGGCTGGGTTTGGCAGGCAAGCGGAACATCACCCGGTAGCCAATTGACAATAGATTCAGATTCAGTTCTCCCATACACAGCCTATGTAATCGAACCAGCGCTTAGGTACGCAACCTGCTCAATAACAGGAACCTCGGTTTCCGTCCAAGCAGAATGTACGGTAGGAAATGGCACCAACCCCTTCAGTTATACTGTGATTCTAATCGGCGATCAAGGTATGATGTTAGACTCATATGAGGGGGATTTGGAAGCAAATACAACCTCTGGCCAAATTAACCTAAGCGCCTCAGCTTGGAATCCTGAACCAGGTATGAGAACTCTAATTATTCGACTCTTGGATGAAAGGGGGGTATTGGTGGCATCTGACGAAACCTCATTTGAAATTCGAAGAACTGATTGGAATGTTGGTTTAGTCGGTTTAGAATTGGAGGGAGAGGGAGCAACTCAGAAAATTAAGGTATTAACAAAGAGAGAATACCATCACCTCTTGACCGATGCAGATTGTAGCATTTCGGTGATTGCCGGCTCGCATAGCGCGACCCATTCGATTGATTTCTCTGGAATATATCCGCCTGAACCCAAGTTGGATAGGCCATCACTTGAAGATGCAGCAGATGGGGCAGAGATGGTAGTCACCATTCAATGTGCATTCCCATGGGATCAAGATTCAGATGCCAGCGATAATGAGGCCAGATTGATTCTATCAGGTGGTTCAGTAAACACCGAAGATGGCTTTGAATGGGGCACAGCTACCGGTTCCGCTGTTCTCGTTATTGCACTAGCATTAACCTTGACTTGGATTCTTTACAACCAACGTGAACGCAGGAAATTGTTGGATATGACCGAATCAGTCCTAAGCAAGAAAAAGCAGGAATCTGATTTGCCTCAATCAACACCTTCTTCTGAAATATCTCAGCCAACAAGTGAGTCGATTAGTAGCGAAGCTGCTGAGGAATCTCCTGACATTGTAGAGAGAGAGTTGGACGACTTCGAGAACAGGTTGAAGCGTTTGACCGGTGACGACTGAATGCCGGAGTTGGACTTATGCGCCGCTACATCCCTCCTAGTCCATTCTATACCTTTGAACCATTACGTCATGACCCCTTAGTGATAATTCCATTAATCCAATCTTCACAAGGTGGAGATCATTCAGAAATTAAGGAAATTGAAGGTGTTCCTTCCTCAATTCTTGAATTAGTTGAAGGAGAAAATCCTCCAATGGACCCTGCAATGATGCTATTTATTTGTGGAATTGCTTGGAAAAGCGAGGGGGGTATGTTGGAATCCCTAGACAAAGGTGTGAGCAGAGAACGCATCGGCCGATTTCCAGTTGAAGGCGGCAATGCGATAGAATACCTACTCAATCATACAATCGAGAAGGCCGATGATGGGCTTCAGGAGTTACTTGCAAAACTTACTCTAGGTCTAGATGAAGAGTTTCTAGGTGAAAGTGGATTCTCATCGGGTATTGGAGGCTTGGAATTATGCGGTTGGCTTGATCCAAAAGATGTAACCATCCTTCGTCGGGCAATCCAGAAAGGAAAATGGGCAGTTAATCCGAACGAGCCCCTCGATGGTGGAGTAGCCGATGCTTTCAGGCACCTTACAGTTATTTTGCGAGGCGCAGAAAAGAGGCGTTGCGGCATTCTAATGCGAAAGCATGCTTGAAAATTAGACTAAGCGTAGAGCGTGAAGCCTCTCATAGATTGGCATTACTTCTTGCAAGACTGATTCATGTTCATCCGAAAGTTCACCCAATCGGAGTTGATACTCGGCAAATCCTGTCGATTTCCAAACGGAATCATACCAGTGATGGGCCCAATTTCCATCACAATCCTTTGGACCTGCTTTCCAACTCAGCATAGATTGATCGAACGGAATTTCTAATGATGCACAAATTTTCTGCAACATGGAATTAGGGTCTAGAAGGATATCTTTCGCATCAACGATAATCAATGGGCTATTGGATTCTAAAACCCTATCGATGATTATGGCTTGTTGAGGGAGTCCAGTAGCCCATGCATCTACCACTTCCGTTTTCTTGGCTAAGGAAAGTAAGACCTCGCGTGGATTCCTAATTAGAAAGCAATTAGTCAACAATTCTATCCAATGCAATTCCATTCCTTCGATTATGTGATGACACATGTGTTTTTGATACCAAATATCCGAACCGTCTGGAGAATTCGAAGTTAATTTCTCAACGATCTTTCTCCAATCGGTTTCTCCTTCATTTATGACCTCGCTGGCACTTGGGTGTTGAATTCCAGTTGCGAATAGATAGTGAGAATACAATGGCTCGTCACTACAATAGGTGTCAGACCTAGAATGGAATGAATACATCATGGCAGTGGAAATATTTCGTGGACCAGACCACATTGCGATTCGTTTGGTTTCAGACATTCAATCACCACATTGGCTCTTGATTAATTCAATGTAGAGATTCTGAAGATGTTCAGTCATCGGGCCCCGTTTACCTTCACTCATCGGCTCACCATCGTACCTTACTACAGGTGTTAATCCTGCAAATGTACCAGTTACGAAAGCTTCGTCAGCTGTCCTAACATCCTCCGTAGTGAAATCTTTCTCAAAGCAAGCAATTCCATTCGCTTTACATAGATCTATAATTTTCCTTCGTGTTATCCCATCGAGACAATATTCACCAGTTGAAGTCCACACTTCGCCACTTTTAACGATGAAAAAGTGGGTCGAATTACAAGTCGAAACATTTCCGTTGGGATCGAGCATTAGTCCCTCGTCCCCCCCTTTTCGTTTTGCATCTAAACAGCCTGCAATGCAATTGTGCTTTGACAGACTGTTGATTCTAGGGTCCTGAGCATTTTGTGGACCTCTGATTACATCTACAGTAACCAAACTGATTCCTTCGATTGCTCTTTGTGGATTGGCCCTCTTATTCTCAGGTATGATGACGATTGTTGGAGGACTCGATACAACCCATGGGGCTTGGTATGGGGTCGGTTTCAATCCACGTGTTACAATTAATCGAATGTGTACCTGATCGAACATTTCGTTGGCAGAAACCACTTCCTGGATTCGACCAATCAATTCCTGACGAGAAATCGAGATTTCCAACCCAATTACATCGGCACCGTGCCATAACCTATCGAGGTGGTCTTCGATGAATACGAGGTTACCGTGGTGTAAACGGAAAGCCTCCCAAACTCCGTCGCCCAGAAGGAAGCCGCCATCCATGACTGAAATCTTGGCTTCGGGTCGACGAAACAATTCACCATCAATCGATATCCAGACATTCGCGTTGCGAGGGTCGCCAGTGTATTCGTGAGTACCCACGACTATTCCACGACCCTATACCCATTTCAGAATGACTGACCGGTCAATCTCTCAAACATATCGGCATATAACGTCGATGTTTCGTCGATAATTTCCTGAGGTAAAGCGGGAATTGGAGGTTCTTCGGTTTCGGCCTCCCTAGCAGCGTAGAGTTCAGAGTGATGGCCTGTCTCAAGGTAATGACCCCTGACGAATTCCTTCGATAGTTGCACTATCTCGCCTCGCTGGTAAGCCTCAGAATCCCACCATCTGTCTTCATCCAAGGTGCCGAATGAATCGACTAGAACCGGAACACGGCCTACTCCTAGGGCGAACTCTTTCTTCCCATCCACGTGAATTAATCCACGCTTTGCAGCCTCGGTTTCAATTATCGCATCGACCTTGACGACAATATCTAGAATCGCATTAAATTCTTCATCAGTCAGGTTAGAAATTTCTAGGGCTTCTTGTCTGTCAAGCAACCTATCGAATTTTTCGAACTTGGTTGAAACCTCTAGGTATGGTTTGGGTAGTTTTACCCCCTCCTGCAATTTAGTTCCAGGCTCAAAACCGAACTCTTCTGCTGGAGCATCTCCCTTTGCGTATCTGCGCCAACCACTACCAGCGAGGTAGTGGCGGCAAATTACCTCAAGAGGCACGAATACGTTCTCTTGATCTCTTGAAATCGCACCGGGCTCTCGAATTACATCAAATCGACGTGCCAATACTCGGTCAGGTGCGTTCATCTCAATAACATGCGTATCGCAAATTCCAGCCTCCTTAACGAGTTTAAACCAATGGCATGAGGTTCTGTTTAGTGACTCTCCCTTACGCGGAATTAAGCTCGGGATTATTTGGTCAAAGACGCTAATTTGGTCAGTATACCTAAATTCGATTACATTCGGATCTTCTGTACTCCAAACCTGCTTCACCTTACCATGGTAGATCATTTCGCCCATATCAGCAGGTCCTGTGTGAGACGACGATGAACATTGCTAATGTTAAAACTCTGTCTTTGAGATAGAATTAGTCAGATGAATATGCTGCAAATTAACAAAAATAGAAAGAAGCGAAATGATACGGGTCGATTCTATATCCTAACTTCTGCGTGGCTGGCTTGTGCGCACAGCGACTCCTGGCATTGAGAGAATTTTCTCTTGGTCATCAATTGACTCTAAGTCAAGAGTTGTAATCCTAGTCTCGCTATTGCTAATTTGCACAATTCCTCAGTCAACTGGTCAAGAGACAATTACTGGATGGGGGGAAGTTGAGAGTTGGACGGATAATGACCTGAACGCTGCAGTTATTCATGGAACTAATGTGTGGGTGTTCGGAGATTTTGGAACTGTTCGATATAGTGAAGACAACGGGGCTACTTGGCACAACCATTCTGCCCTTGGAAATGCAGACCTAATCGCTGCGGATTCCCTAGATGACTCTATGGCCGTTCTATCCGCTGATGGAATAATCCACATGATGTTTGGGCTAGATGCAGACTGGGAAAAAATAGACTCTGGACAAAGTGGCATTAATGGCATCGCAGTAACCGGTGAGCAATCCGTGGTAATTGTAGGAGACAAGGGTGCTATTTGGCAGTACACTGATGAGACTTGGTGGAACAGAACAACAACCTTCAATGAGAATCTGCATGATGTTGCCTTCAATGGGGATCAAGATGGATTGGCCGTTGGTGATGCAGGGACGATTCTGGCAACAAATGATGGAGGCGCTACATGGGATTACAGAGCGGCTCCAGATGCGGATTCCTCGATTGTTTCAGTATCTTACTTCAATCCATATCGTATGTTCGCAGTAAGTGATTCTGGGCAAATCCTCTACTCCACATCTCCAGGTGGATTTGAGTGGCAATTGAGAGAAATTGAATCGATGGATTATGAGACTACACTTGCGACTACTCTTTCCTCGATTGAAGTAGTTTCTTCCTCGAGAATTCTATTTGCTGGACCCGATGGATATCTTGGATTGAGTTTAGATCAAGGCTTGAATGTTGAAAGAAATATTCTACCTGCAGGAGTAAATACCTCGTTCAATGACCATGCAATGTTCGACTACGTAGTGGGCATCGTTGTCGGTGATTCAGGAGTCATCCTGTTTACCGATAGAGCAGGAGAAAACGAAGATATTGGATTCGAAATCCCCGACTACAATAACTTTGGAGAATTTGTTGAATATGCAGACGATATGTTGTTGGCTGGATTCATTGCAACGGTAAAAATCGTAGTTTTCGGAATTTTGTTGGGATTCACTATTGGGGTTATCTTGGCGATGTTAAAGACTGCACCTACATCTTTCAAGAATGTGCTAGAACGATATTCTACAAATCAAATTAGGGGACTTGGGGCATACTGTTCGGTAATCGGATTATGGTTATTATACACCGGAGTCAGTAGATTCCCAGAATTACAATTGGAGGGGTTGGAGTACATTTTCACTCCAGTAGGAGACCCTCGAGGATTTGCGATGTTTGCTTTGGGATTAGCAATTGTTGCAATTTCTATTCAATTCATTCTAGCCGATAAAAAATTGTCCGGACCTCTTTTCAAAGTTCGACCATTGAACTCATTAGCAACCGTCTATACTGATTTCTTCCGCAACACACCTCTGATTGTGCAATTTATGTTCATCCACTTCGGACTACGTTTGGGAATGAGGATTCAACAATTGATGGAAGGAACGTTTGGTGACCCAGGTATTGATGGAATCGACTATTTCTTTTATGGGGACAGAACTTTCCTCAGCGCAATTTTCACTCTAGGTCTTAACTCAGGAGCATACCAATGCGAGACTATACGTGGTGCGATTTCTGCCATACCTTCGGGTCAAATGGAAGCAGGTAGAAGCATCGGTCTGACCTATTTGGGAACTATGAGATTAGTAATATTGCCACAAGCGATTAGAATTTGTATCCCCCCAATCGGTAATGAGATGGTTAACTTAGTACTAAATTCTTCACTAGCAATGGTGATTGGCTATTCTGAACTTTCTCGTCAAGGAAAACTGATGATTGCAACAACCTTCCAAATTTTCTCAGCATGGGGTCTTGTGATGATTTCCTACTTCGTAGTTACTTGGACACTCGCCTTGATTCTGAGAAGACTAGAGGACACTACACGCATCCCTGGATTAGGGATTTCAGGAGGTTCATGAATGCCTGAAATAGTCCTATCAATCCGCGATTTACACAAGATGTATGCCGGAGGCGTTCATGCTGTAAGAGGTGTCTCTTTTGACGTTCATGAGGGTGAATCAGTAGCAATAATCGGCTCCTCTGGTTCAGGTAAATCTACCGTGCTACGTTGCATAAATCGACTGATTGAGCCAACGGACGGTGTAATCGAGCTAAGGGGTGAACAAATTAACACTCCAAGTGCAGATGTTAACCGCGTTAGGAGTAGAATAGGAATGGTCTTCCAGTCCTTCGAATTATTTGCTCACCTGAAAGTCGTGGATAACGTCACACTAGGATTGCGCCACGTTCGGGGTATGAGTAAAGATGAGGCGGAGAAGGTTGCTCTAGAGGTATTAGGAAGAGTGGATATGCTTGAGCGAGTCGATGCATATCCTGGCAATCTATCAGGAGGTCAAAAGCAACGGGTTGCAATTGCTAGGGCTCTAGCGATGATGCCTGAGGTTATCCTATTCGATGAACCAACTAGCGCACTCGACCCCGAATTAATTGGCTCGGTATTGCAAACCATTCGTGGATTGGCCGATGAGGGTATGACTATGGTTATCGTGACACATGAAATTAATTTCGCTAGGGATGTAGCCGACAGAATCGTCTACTTAGATCATGGACAAGTAGCTGAAGAAGGACCTTCGTCAATCATCAACGATCCGAAGACTGAAAGACTACAAAAATTCCTCTCATCAATGCACGAAGATGAAGTTCCAGAAGCGATTGAGAAAGAACTGGTCGATGGGAATACTGGATATGGGTATGTTCCCGATGGTAAGGGAGCCGGGCCGCGTGTCCGCTGAGAATTTCTAGATCATACCCTGAGCGGTCATAGCCTCTGCAACCTTGAGGAATCCGGCTATATTTGCACCCGCAACGTAATTTCCTTCCATGCCATATTTTGCGGCAGTTTCAGACGCTTGCTTGTGGATATTGACCATAATAGCCTCAAGGCGAGAGTCAACTTCCTCTCTAGTCCAAGCAAGTCGAAGTGAATTTTGACTCATCTCAAGACCGGACGTCGCTACACCACCTGCGTTGCTGGCCTTGCCGGGAGCAAACAAAACGCCGTTTGCATGGAATACCTCGACGGCTTCAGGTGTGCAAGGCATATTGGCACCTTCGGCAACTGCGATAACTTTGTTGTCAACCAGCATTTGTGCTTCTTGCCCATTGACTTCGTTTTGGGTAGCACAAGGTAGAGCGACATCGACATTCACACCCCACAATCCATTGAGAGCAGGTTCAGGCTTCGAAGGGCTGTAGGTAACTCCATCAAAGTGAGATGCGTATTCTTTGATTCTACCTCGGCGGTTGTTTTTGAGATCCATAATCCAAACGAGTTTCTCTCTATCGATTCCAGCAGGATCATGAATCCACCCAGAGGAGTCCGACATAGTTACTGGAATTCCACCGAGGTCGAGGACCTTCTCACAAGCAAATTGTGCGACATTTCCACTACCGCTAATCGATACTGTGGCTCCTTCGAGGGACTTCCCTTGAGTAGCTAGCATCTCACGAGCGAAATACACCAAACCGTATCCAGTAGCTTCTGGACGAATCAGAGAGCCGCCGTAGGCTAGCCCTTTTCCAGTCAATACTCCAGTGAATTCATTTTGCAGTTTCTTGTACATTCCGAATAGGTAACCTATCTCACGTCCTCCGACGCCAATATCTCCAGCTGGGACATCACAATTAGCACCAATGTGTCGCCATAGTTCAATCATGAATGACTGACAAAAGCGCATGACTTCCTGATCCGACTTACCTTTAGGATCAAAGTCTGAACCGCCCTTTCCCCCACCCATAGGGAGTTGGGTAAGGCTGTTTTTGAATACCTGCTCAAAGGCGAGGAACTTTAGGATAGATTGGTTCACGGATGGGTGGAATCTGAGGCCGCCTTTGTAAGGACCAATAGCGCTATTCATCTGAATTCTAAATCCACGATTTACCTGAAGATCACCGTTGTCGTCGTACCAAGGAACGCGG
Organism: Candidatus Thalassarchaeum sp.; assembly: GCA_022449345.1. Classification (GTDB taxonomy): domain Archaea; phylum Thermoplasmatota; class Poseidoniia; order Poseidoniales; family Thalassarchaeaceae; genus MGIIb-O1. The sequence continues at coordinate 65,131 of JAKURL010000001.1, forward strand.
AATTGGATAATTCTCTCAGCTTCGACCACCGAACGTACAACTGGAAGATATTCTGGATGGGCCTTGATTACAGGACTGAGGCTGTCCAGTACCTCTTCAACCGCCTGATGGAACTCCGGCTGGTTAGGATCTCTTGCTATTACGCTATCATACACTTCTTTCATCGTCTTGTCCATTTGGTTCACCGACGTGTTGAACCGATTCTCTGTTCGAGCACCGGGCGCTTTGGCGACCGGAGACCTCCTTTTCAATGGTATGCCTCCAGATGCTCAACAGAACACGCCCCGTAGGGGCTGTTCTGAGATCAGGCGAATAGGTGTCTCTCGGCTAATTTTGCCACATTTTTCTGATGACCTGGTAGTGTCATTACGTAAACTACGGCTTGGCTAACCTGTCGCTTTCTCAGGGCCTCCGCGATTGGAGTGTGCTCACTGAATCTTCGAGTTCTACCATCGTCCCCAATTATTCGGACATCTACAGCCGCCATTCGTGGTTCGGATAGTAGCAATTTGACGCTTGGAACGTCAATTGCAACATAACCTAGTTCTAGACCTGCTCTGTGTGCTAGATCGTCTTCTATTTCTCTACGCTTTTCGGAACTTGTGGCAATTTCCACTAGTCTTTGAATTTGTGAGGAGGATAGTTCCTCTTGTCTCCTACTTGTAGCAACCTTCAGCATCTGACGATACTTTAGTCGGCGCATCATATCTCGAGAGTAATCACCCGCTTCATAGAGTGCCTGCCACATTTCAGCATCTACACTTCTTTGCATCTCCTTTGGATCCGGTAAGTAATCCGCCGAGCGTTCCACCGCTCGGCTGAGCATTACTTCTGTTACTCTTGTGACACGATGGAAATATACCGCGCTATACATCAGACCTCTAGCCATCAACATTCCTTCTAGGGAAGTTAGTCCTCCTTCTTCTACGGCAATATCACCTCCATGTCTACGCAGGCAAGAAATTAGTCGGTGATGGTCTACGATTCCGTGTTTTACACCTGTAAAATGTGAATCCCGCAATAGATAGTCGATTTGGTCGCAATCAACGGGCCCATGTACGAGGTGACCGAGTGTTCGGTCTTCTGCAACCAAGTCCTCCTTTCCATCAGTCCAAGATAGTAGGGTTCTTTCTGTGCCCCTCGCATCTGGACCTCGAATCAACGCCGCTACATCTTCTGGTTCAATATCGTAGGATTCTAGAATCTCTGGAATCCTTTTTCGATCATTGATGCTAGTCTCTTCACCTTCACGCAATACATCATATTCGCCGAGAATAATTCCCTCTGTAATCGACATATGATCAAGGCCACCCCTTTCATGGAGTATGTGCTCTAAGGTGTGCGAATAAGGGCCATGCCCTACATCGTGTAACATTCCAGCAACTTGCACCAAAGTCTTCTCAAATTCTTCCAGGCCCATGGCATCGGCCATCATCCCACCTACGTGAGACACTCCTAGAGAATGCTCGAAGCGAGTGTGGTGTGCTCCTGGGAAAACAAGGTGAGCTAAGCCAAGTTGTTTGATGTGGCTAAGTTTGTTCATCTCTGGAGTTGAGAGCAAATCTGCCGTAACTCCGTCAAGAGAAATCTGTCCATGAATCGTGTCGTTGATGACCTTCATGTCTCACCCTGCGCGATTCCGAGATACTCTCCCCCCTTCAACTGAACTGCGCATGGAGGATGGCGGCTGTCTGCAATTTTGGCAATATCGTAATCAAATTTCTAGCGTCATGTATTTCATTTGCATTTCATTTGCAATACACTTAAGAGCCCTAGGCCTTCTTGCAGACTCAGGAGGAATGCAGAATGGCAGGTCAAAGCCCGATGATTTCACTAAGAATTCCAGAAGATTACTTGCTAGAACTCGAGCGCAGGGTCGGATTCGATGGCATGAGAAACAAGTCTGATGTTATTCGAGAAGCCATCAGGAGATTCTTGGCTACGCCTGCGATTCCTTCCGGCATCCGCATCGAGGTAGAATTAGGCCCCGACCTGAGTGTTCGCTTGGACGACTTCTGTCGAATCCATGGCGAACAGCCAGATGTCGTCCTACGATATGCAGCGCGCGAACACATCGCTCGTTCATCTGCTGACGATGCAACAGTCGATGCGGCGCTACGTAAGCGCCTCGATGAGCTTCGTGCTCGCTTCGATGAATCGACTGAACAATGAGGTGAGAGACGTGGGTGAGAATGGGATGCACTCAAACTCCGCGGGGGGGGGACAAGATCGCCCCCCCGCACAAACCTCCTCTGGGGCAGTATTGACAGTCGGATTCAATGGACTTCGTAGAAGGGCTAAACTCTCTAACGCGGTTGGATATTCCGCCACAGATGCCCCTAGACATAAGCGCCCGGATCTTTCACCACGCAGCCGACACCACGACCTAGAAAAGCGTGAAAAATGAAACTCAACACACACACCGTCCCGCCCATTTCGGGCGGGACACAAAATATTGAATACAGAGGCAGCAGGCTGAACCTTGATGGATGAGTGCCCTAATCACGGCCCATGGCGGTGGACATCTCCGACCTCTCCAGATTTGAGAGATTGACTCCATTCCGAGTCCGAGATGTGTTACTGGTAGCCAGTCCTTTCGACCACTACCTTCTCGAGGAGTCTGGCTATTTAGCTGAAATTATGCGCCAGGAATACTCCGACCTAAACCTCTCTCAGGCACCGAGGATGATTCATAGCCCTCAAGCTAATGACGCTCTAGAACTTCTTCGAACACGCAGTTTCGACCTAGTAATTACAATGGTTAGGGTTGGTGTGATGGACGCTTATGCATTCGGTAGAGAAGCCAAGCGAATCAATCCTGAATTGCCAGTGGTTATGCTCAGCCACAATACGAGAGAATTGGCGACCCTTCACTCCGGCGATGGTATAGACCGAATTTTCGTATGGACGGGGGATAGTCGAATTCTGTTATCGATTTGCAAATTGATTGAAGATGAAAGAAATGTTGCCAACGACGTTGAGAATGCCGATGTTCAAGTGATTTTGCTAATCGAGGATAGTCGTAGATTTTACTCGGCATATCTACCATTACTGTATACACAATTGGTTAACCAAACAATGCGACTCATGGGGGAAGGGGGTAACCTCCACGAGAGATTGCTCAGGTTACGCGCTAGGGCAAAAATTCTCCTAGCGAATGATTACCCGACGGCGCAGGAATTGGTAGACAAATATCATAGAAACATAATCGGAATTTTCACCGATGGAAAATTTCCAGACCCTGTCGGTGGAAGGGATACTGCAGGTCTAAAACTTGTTCAATATGTAAAGGAAAAAGATTCTAACCTGCCTATTTTATTCCAATCAAAAAATATCGAACTAAAGGAGGACGCTGAATCTTTAGGGGTACGTTTCCTCCACAAAGAGGATTCGCAGTTATACTCTAGAATTGCAGATTTTATGCTGCAAGAAATGAGTTTCGGGGATTTCGTGTTCAAGATGCCAGACGGTAAAGAAATCGCACGGGCTTCAACACTCAGAGAGTTGACTGCTCAATTAAAAGATGCACCAATCGAGTCCGTTGAATTCCACGCTCATCGAAACCAATTCTCACATTGGCTTAGGACAAGAACTGAATTCACCTTGGCTGGAAGATTACGGCCTCTTACGTTATCTGACTTTGAGACTACCGAAGAAATTCGTGAGTTTATTCTCGGTTCGATTGAATCCCATCTATCACAAACTCGCAGTAGGACCATTCGGGATCACGATGCTGAAGGTGGTGAAATCGGATTTCAAAGAATCGGCAGAGGTAGTTTAGGAGGAAAGGGCCGTGGTTTAGCCTTCTTCTTCACAAGAATGCCCGACCTCGGTTTAGAGGATAAATTCCCTGAGGTCAATTTCATAATTCCAAGATCCGTTGTTCTATCGACAAACATCTTTGAGGATTTCATCGAAAAGAACAACCTATCACGATACGCCCATGAAGATCATCTGAATTCCGAAGTCGATGCTGCATTCATCGCCGGAGACCTATCCGAAAAGGTTCGAGATGAGTTGTTGGCTATCGTTTCAAGATTGAAATGGCCGCTGGCAATTCGCTCTTCGAGCTTACTTGAGGATGCCAGCCACCAGCCATTCGCAGGGGTCTATTCCACACATATGCTAGCCAATGACCACCAGAATCTCGATATTCGACTGAGGAGATTAGAAGAGGCTATCAAACTCGTGTATGCCTCAACATATCACAAGAGCTCGAAGGCATACGTTTCAGCCACTCCGTCGAATATCGAGGATGAACGAATGGCTGTTGTAATTCAGGAATTGGTCGGTAGAGAAGTGAATGGTAGATTCTATCCTCATATTTCAGGGGCCGCTCGATCACGCAATCATTACCCAATCGCGCCACTCAAGGCCGAAGACGGAATTGCTGCTGTTTGTATTGGCTTAGGAAGACAAGTTGCTTCTGGGGAAAAATGTCTTAGATTTAGCCCGGGCCAACCAAAGAGAATCCACCAATTCCATAGTACAGATTCAATCCTCAACACCTCGCAGATGAGTTTCTGGGCGATTCCTATGGGGAAGTCGGAAACACCGGTATCGTCCGATGAGGCTAAAAATCTGGTAAACCTAGATTTGAACGAAGCTGAAATCGATGGTAGACTCGGCTTGGTCGGTTCAACATACATTTCTGATGACGACCGAATAGTGGACTCACTACGCGCAGATGGAGGACCTAGAGTGGTTACATTCGCTCCGATTCTAAAAAATAAGCGAGTGCCTCTTGCTAGTATCTTACACCATGTATTGACTCGATGTGAGAGTTATCTCAACTCACCCATTGAGATAGAGTTTGCATTCGTCCTAGACGAAGAAACTGAACAACAAATCTTCGCTCTATTACAGGTTCGGCCGATACTGGAAGAATCAGTCGATATCGACATTGACATGAGTGAGGTAGACAAGAGTCGTGCTATCTGTATGTCTACCCAATCCCTAGGGAATGGTGTAATCGACGACATCAGTGATGTTGTCTATATCCATCCAAATCGACTGGACCGAATGAAGACAAGTGATTTAACCGACCACATTGAAGAAATCGATGCGAAACTGAGGCAAGATGGTAGGCCATACCTTCTGATTGGACCTGGAAGATGGGGTTCTTCCGATCCATCGCTAGGAATTCCTGTATCTTGGGATCAAATCAGGGGGGCGAAGGCGATTATTGAGGTCCCAATGTCCGACATCCATGTCGAACCGAGCCAAGGTACTCATTTCTTCCAGAATATTGTCACATTCCATATTGGATACCTAACGATTACTGACGAAGATTTGCTCGATTTTGATTGGTTAGATGGGGTTGATAGTGAAGCAGAAATCGGGCCTCTTCGACATATTTCTTTGAAAAAACCACTCAAAGTCGTATTAGATAGCAGAGACTCTGAGGCAATAATTCTGAGATGATTTGCTTAGCCTTTGTTGTGGTGAATTTTGTCTGATTACCACCATTGTTAGAGCCAATCTTCTTGGGCGGCCTATCGGCAGGTCCGACTCCATGACCGCGGAAGCAGCCGATTCCTCGCTGAGATACTTCGCTCACTCCGAAGTTCGCGAATCGCAATCAGATATGATTGAGGACGGAATCGAGGCTTTGTTATCAGAGGGGTTTCTGATGGCCTCAGCACCGACTGGGATAGGAAAAACAGCGGCTGCTTTAGCCAGTGCAATCAGCGTTCAGAGATCCTCTTCTGACGAAATTAGTATTCTATTCCTCACAGGTCGACAATCACAACATAGGATAGTTGTAGACACAGTCCACGATATCAATCAGAGACTTGGGCAATCTGAACCCTCTATTCGATTGGTCGATTTGATTGGTCGCGAAGGAATGTGTCGAAATGTCGACCGTATCAGTGGAAAATGTGATTGTGAAGATGAACTCGATTCTTCGATGAGAGAAGAATTGAGAGCGGATGTTCAATCGAGTATTTTGCGAACGGTAACACATGTTGACGATTTGATTCGAAACTGTAGACGAATCCACCTTTGCCCTTGGGCAACTGCTAGAGATGCTGTCAAGAATTGCAAAATTTTGGTTTGTGATTACAATCACGTTTTCATCGATAGCGTTAGAGAAGCATCATTGCCATCGATGGGAATAGATTTGGAAAATACCATCCTCATCGTCGATGAGGCACATAATCTACCGGATAGAGTTCGCAATGGTATGGAACGTCGAATAATTTCGAATACCTTCCGAGATGCAAGATTTGAGGTTCAAGAACACCTAGAAACAGCAATCGAACTGGCCGCTGGTAGAGGAGAAGAAGTAGAATTAGATGAAATGGAATGGGCTGAAAGATCACTGAAACGTCTTCAATCTCAAATGCCTACATGGTTCTCTGCACGTGAGAAGGAATTATCCCGTTCAGATGAGGAAGATATGCAAGTCGAAACAACAGATTTGTTAGAAGAGATGGAAGAGATACTGAACGAAACCCTAGAGGAAATACCAGCTGGTAGATTCTCAAGTCTCCATCGACTGGTCGCACAATTATACGCAGTTCGTGTCGATTTAGATAATGAAGATGAAGATGAAAAAGAAACCAGTAGTGAACGGCTAGCTTCATTCATCTCTACCTGCGGACAATACGAAGACTCGTCAGCTCTTGTTTTGGTGTTCGATAAATTATTAGACGAGCCGAGGGTGAGGTCTTTTCTTCTAGATCCAGGGGTTGTTTCTGGCCCACTTTTCACCGCCTGTCGAGGTTCTATCCTAATGTCAGGAACTTTGTTTCCCACCGAAATGTATCGAGACCTATTACGATTGCCAAGTAATGCAGAAAGGCAATTACTTGCGAAGCAATACGATTCGCCTTTCCTCTCAGAAAGAAGGCCGGTATTAATTGCTCAAAATACTACATCGAGATATACTGAACGTGGTGAAAGCAATACCAACAATATCCGCGACCACATTATCGAAGTTTTACGAAATACACCAGGGCATGTTGCGCTATTTACTCAGAGTTATGCAATGCTGGATATGGTATTGGACGACTACCGTTGGATTCCTTGGGGTATCCAAGTAGAGAAAGAGACCGCTAGAATGAGCAAGCGACTGGTTGGTGAAATGATAGAGAATCTATATCAAAATCGGCGTACAAATGACAGAGTTCTGCTTTGCGGTGTACTTTCGGGTAAATTGGCCGAAGGTGTCGATTATCCAGATAACATACTCGACGCGGTAATTTGCGTGGGGCTTCCTGTTCCTCCCCCAAGCGCACGACAAAAGGCATTGACAGACTATTGTAAAGACAAATTCGGAGTGAATGTGGCTAGGAGATACTCCAGCCATCAACCGGCCGTAAACAGTGTACTACAAGCGATTGGCCGACCAATTCGAAAAGCCAATGATAGAGCACTTGTTGTCATTCTAGAAAAGCGTATGAGAGAGAGACCTTACCGCTTCTGTGTGCCGACGAATCTACTGTTGATGAAGAGCCAAGATGCAAAAAGAACTGCCCGAATCGCAAAGAGATTCTTTGAGCGCTTTCCAGATCCCGCTATTGAGTGAGTTTCAGTCAATGGATTCATGACAGACGGATTATTCGACAGGGTGAAGAGAATGTGGCTGAAGGTCAATGTTGAGGGTTCTGAAACTCTAGGAAATGGTCTTGACGAACAGTTCGAACGAGGGCTCGATATCGATGCTGAGACCATGCATCAACGGTTTTTAGCAGACCTACCACACCTCGATTCGGCGAAGAGTAATCACAATGATTTATTGACACATATTTCTGGTAGAATTGGCGAATCGAAATCCCATGCTAGATCGTTTGATTCACCAAGTATAGGTTTTGATGAACTGGATAAAGAAGCAGTACAATCAGGGTTTGACATCATTTTGGATATCGACGCATTGACCGGTCTGTCAGTTACAACCTCGATTGAGCAAGAGCGAAGACTGATTCGTGTGATTGCACCCGAACGCTTCGGAGGTATGATTCACACACTATCGATACCTGCTTATCTGGATATTGAATCGGCTAGCCTTACAGATGGAGTTCTTCATTTGAGCTTTGACTGACTAAGCGACTGATTCGCTTAGGTCAAAGGAATCTCTTTCAGGGATTTCTTGTAATTCGTCGATCTCCTGCAATACCATAGAGAGTGCGTGCTGAGCGTTTTGTCTGTGGCCATCGCCTAACTTGTGAGAGGAATATCTCGCTTCTTCGAAAATCCTGTCTAATGCCACAAGGGCTTCCTCGCTAATTGGTAGAGCCTTTCTAATCGCCATTTCAAATTCTCTAACTGTTTCAAAGTCACGGCGCAAGAACCCATGACGCATGAGAATATTGCAAAGGCTCTCATAGCAATTGAAGATGGCCTCACGAATCTCGTCGCCAGCGGCAAGTAACTCTGCTGTATAGCTGAATATTCCCGCCATCTCATCGAGGGCTGCTAATCTACGACGCCTTAGTGATAAGGCGAGTCCTGTAAGAGTTCCTAAAATCAGAAGAATTCCAACAATTGCAATTATTTGCCAGATGGTGAATAGCGATGCTGGATCCTCGTATGTCATCTTGATACCTCCATGTTCGTTGGCTAGCCACAAACGATCGTTTGGACTAATTAGTTGAGAATCTGTCTGGAAGATTAGTGATAATTCTCCCCATTTAGTTTGGTCAAAGAATGCGGGTTGGTTTTGGATTATGAAATCATAATCCATTATTCCATTTTCATCTGTAAGTTTGACATTCTGGAAGTGGATGGTTGTGGTATTGACCAGGCGCGCGACGATAGATATACCTCCAATAGGTAGACCTGTATCGTTTGCGGAAACTGTAACTGTTCCATTTATTCTCCTCTGGTTTTCTTTGATGTGATGGCTATCGGGTGTGAATGTGAAAGTAACTGGTACACGGATATTGACAATGTGTTCAATTTCGACACCGTTGAGGAATCTATCAGCATCGGCGAGTACTGAGAGGGTTAGTGTCAACTCGCCAGGAGGCATTGTAGAGCGGGCCGGTGAGCGGAGGTCGAAGTGACCTGTGGATTCGTCCCAAACCAGTACCGAAGGCTCTGCAGAACCGTCCCATAGCAATACGACTTCCATACCTTCGATAACATTGCCCTCTCCGCCGAATTCAACTATTCGTCCTACCAATTTTATCTCCTTGGACTCGTCTGAACGGATGATTAAATCAGTCTCCCACAATACTTCGATGAGAATATCTGCTCTAGCATAAACCGTCATGTTGTATTCTACTGGAAGGTAGAATGTTTGGCCTTCAAAGGTGAATCTAATATCGTGCCCGCCTCTTGCGATAAGATAGCCAATCGAATAATCTAATTCGAAACTGCCATCTTCGCCAGTAGTTAATCGATTGATTTCCACACCATCTAAAGTAACGATAATCTCTCGGCCAACCAGACCGGGGGCACCTGAAGTATCCGAGTCAAATAGACGACCTGTGAAGCTCCATTGTTCCCCCCTAGTAACCGATACTTCATCTACCTGTAGATTGATTGCCGTATGGTATGCAATTGTTAGGTTGGCTTCAACACTACCTGGCCTGTAGTATCCCTGTGCGGGTGCCGATACGGTAATGGTGTGGAAGCCGATATCTAAGAAGTCCGAGACCACCCAATTGAAGGACCAGCCTCCATTTTCACGACTGGTAGTAATCCCAACTAGAGTTCCATCAATGAAGATTTCAAGTGAGTGATTGGCTAATCCACCATCTGGTAGATTATCCCTAACAGTTCCAGAAAGTCTCATCTCATCGCCTACTGCATAAGCACTCGGCGGATTAATAGAGATGATTGTTGGAGCATATACGGTGAATACTGTTGTTGAATTTGAAGGTAGAATAAATTCCTCACCTTGGAAAATAATCTTGACTAGGCGTGGTCCTAGTGGCATATCTGGAGGGATTGGAAGGTAGATGCTGAATGTACCATTTTCTTCAACCTGAAGACCTGTTAGGAATTGATCGTTCATCGTCACCTCAAGATATCTATCACCAAGGATGCGGCCGGCTCCATCAGTAAGCATTCCTTCAATCAGAAGCAATTGATTTCTATCGACATCACCTGGTGGAGTTGTTAGGACAACTTGGGAGGTTTGTGTGACATTGAATTCTATAGTAGTCGAAGAAGGTAAGTAATATTCTGGATTTAACGAATCTCCTTGACCCATAGGATCTACCCAAGTAAATCCTCCAAGGAAAATTGCGGTCACAGTGTGAGCCCCATAGTCCATATCCAGTGGTAAATCATAGGTCACTTGCCATTCTCCGGAGGATGCATTTGAAACAGTTGTATAGGTAGAACCAACATCAATTCCATCTATCCAGATGTGGAGGACACCTCCAGAAAGTAGGCCGCTATCGGTCAATGTATGGCCATGTTCATCTAGCAGCGTTCCTGTAAAAGTAATATTTTCTCCCGCAACCATCGAACCAAATAATTCATTGAATTCAATTACGGTCGGGGCAAGGACGATTACTCTAGACCAAGTAGCGTCACCTTGCAATCCGGTAGAACCGTTAATTCCTGCAAATTCTGCAGAAATTAGCATAGGTCCCTGTATTCTTTGCGAATCTACTGGGATGACAAAAGTTGCACGGCCGCCTGCATCGGTAATTACAGATTGAATGAACGTACCATCGACTAGGATGTCTATAGGTGCATTATCAACTAATTGGCCGGCATTGTCGATAAGGGAGATGTTGACACTAACATCATTGCCCCTGACTACTCTTCTATCAGGATCAAGATCCGCGGGGTCTAATATTGAAATTAGTGAATATCCTCTACTATCAAAGATTCCAGAATCACTGCTTGAACCGTAGTAATTTACGGTGGGAGTGAAACTTGCAGTGATATTATGTGTGCCGCGAGGGAAGGAAAGACCTAGGGTAATTACTGAGTTCCAAGTACCATTCGGATTAACCACACCTCCTGATGTTTGGAATCCTGAATCTGTGCCATCGATTCGGAAGGTTAAGAATGCAGCCAACGAGGCTCCTGACCTATCCATTATTCCAGTACCGTTGCTTGAGAGCAATGTTCCGCTGACATTGAAGGATTCACCTGCTACTGGATTATCAGATACTGGTGAAATTGTCAGATTGGTCGGTGAACGGACAAATATCTGGTTCATCACAGTTGATGTTGAGTGGAGGGTAGATGACCCATTGAAGAATAATGTAATTCCTATTTGACCAAGTGGGTGGGAATGTGGAACGTCGAAGGTGAAATTGACCAAACCTTCTCCATTTGTCACTGCTTCAGTCATCCAAGTATCGTGGAATTTAGCAGCAACCGTCATGCCACCAACCGGAATATCGTTATCGGAATATTCAGTTAATCGTGCTCCGAAAGTTATGGAAGTACCTCTATCCACAACCGTCTGAATAATTGGGGTTCGATCCGTGAAACGGGTGACTCCTTTGACTAGGATAGAAGCATTACCAGTACCCGTGAGGTAGAATGGGGAGCTATCCTCAATAACGCTCACGACTACCGTTTTTGTGCCACTAGAAACTCCATCGCCAAATGGGTCGGTTGGGACTGAAATAGTGAAAGAGCCATTACTTGTTGTTGTGTGTCCGGAAACCAATGTTTCGCTTGAGTCGTTTAGGAAGAACACTTCCACTGCCATTGGTCCATTTACAGTTCGGTTGCTATCGAAGCCATCTAGAACCCTTCCAGAAATTGTGAATGATTGACCAGCTGTGACTTCTTGAGGAATGGAATCAATTGTAACGTGGCTATCTACTTGCACAGTTAAATTCGCGAATGTGTCATTACCAATCCAACGCCCTGCATCTGTATCAGTGAGGTTGTCTGTTAAGTCATCATTAGCATGTACACGAAGGTCGTAGAAGCCCGGAATCGTATCTTCAAGTAGAGTCGGGTTAAATCTAGCAACACCGTCAACATCTGTGGTCGCGGTATCGATAATTATCTGGTTCGGACCACCCCAATCGAAATAGAGGTCAACATTGGCATCAGGCACCACAGAGCCATCTGCAATATCGGTGATTGTTGCGTTGAGAATTAAGGTGGTTCCCGCTACGACAATTATAGATTCGGGTTCTGCTTCAACTACAAATTCACTCTGGATTCCTGAGAGAACTCTTGTTTGAGCTAAAGTAGTATAGAATGGTCCGAGTATTGCTGCGTTAGTTGAGAAATCTAAAACGAAACGCATGAAGTAAGCACCAGAGCGAATGTCACTTGGCATTGTGAATGAGTAGTTGTAGGCACCAGTGGTCTCATTGATCCATCCACTGACTAAGGTATGTATGACTGGTGGAGCTGGGCTTCCATCTGGGCTAGGAGGTAAGTCAGAAGGAGTCTCCAGTTGAACCACAATTGACGAGTTATTTCCAATTATAGGAGTCAGGTGGAAAATGTCCTGCGCGACTCCTGACACCCATGTAACGGTTCCTCTTTCGGTCCATTCCGAACCTAGAGTAACTGTTACGTTGGCTCTTCCTTGTATCCTAATTTCATCCGAGACCGATGCTGGACGTAGCCATGTTGATCCAGAGTAATTCATCTGCCAAGAGTAATCTCCTGCAATAGTATCTGATTTAGGCGCCCAAACCACATTGAAACTACCGGATTCTGGGTCGGTAATATTGAAGACTTCCGTACCATTGAAATCGACTGAGTACAGGCCAGGGAAATCGGCAACCGAGGTCTCGGTGTGATCTGAAAGTTGCACAATAACAAATGCTTCATTGCCCCTAGGCGTTGGATTCAACACATAGGTGAACTCGACGTATGACCTGATTCCGTATGTAGACAGGAAAGTTTCCTCATCAGTTGCGAATAGATCATCCGCTGAATAGGTGAATTTCACTTCAACCAGCCCCGAAGGAATTGCTACAGATGACTCGTTGAAGTCCCATTGCAGAGCGAATTCACCTGAAGTTGAAGTCCAGTTGCTTGAGTTCAGTTGCCAAGTAGCAAGATCTGTGTATGGGCCATTGGTCCCAGCCCTGCGCATTTGGAAAGTAAGTGTGCCATTCAATGCCTCGGGAGCAGGACCTCTACTAACTGCAGTACCATTGATGAAGACTAGTTCATTTATATCGAGGATACTAGCGTTGGCATTAATTCCTTCTAGCGACACAGTTAGATTTGGTGAAGGTGTGATATTGAAATTGAAATCAAGGGTATCCGGTCTTAGGTGGTATTCTGGATTACTAGCATTGTTCAAATCATTTTGGTGCCAACCTAGGAATGCTAGGCTAGCATTAATCACTCCTAAAGGCTCATTTTCTGCTATTAGAACATTGAATTCAAAATATCCACCTGAGCCTACATCTGCAATTAGGTTCACATCTCCATCCTGTGTAGTAGTATAATTCAGAAGAACCTGTAGGGTATCTAGCATCGCTGGATCGGTTTGAGGAGAATTTGCCCAAGCTAAGTTGCCGGTCACAGTTGAATTTACTCCAATCCCCAACATTGGTTGATTAGCAGGAGCGGGGCTACTGATTGACAAATTAACATCATCTGTGATGTTTATTGTCCAAAGGAATGAAATTCCTTGTACGCCCACATACCCTTGTCTTTGGGTTAACACGACTAAGGAACCGTAACCCGGCTGAATCATTTCTGATGGTGAGCCGTTGAAAGAAAAGAACCCCTCTGAATCGGTGGTTGTTGTGCCAATCAATCTGTTTGCCAAAGCGGCGCTACCAGGAACATTTGCCGTCTCATTATCTGGAACCAAGTACAGTTCTAGGACGATGCCCTCTATGGTTGAGGCATTACTAGCAAACTGGAGTGTTCCGTTTAGGGAAATATTTCCTGATGAGTAATCTCTCTCCAATGAATCTGGAGACCAAGTTTCATCCACAACTTCGACAACAGACATTTCTGGGCAGGCTTGGAATGGTATCCAGCCAAGGTCCAATTCGCCCTGATTCGCATTTGTTTGCAGATGTACCTCAACCCACCATGAGAAGTCATTACCATAAACTTCGAATCCATTATCGACCCAAGTTCCTCCGGAGAAACCTGTAACTTTTCTTGTTGGTAGTCCAATACTTCTCAGCATAGCTGTGAAGATGGTTGCAAATTCATCGCAATCACCCTCATGGGCTTCTTCGAGAATCCAAACCGACGTGTCATCAAGTGAACTAGAGATGCCAGAGGAACTTCGATTCACATTCGAACCTGCATGATTTCTTAGAAAGGTGGTTGTGTTATTGCCGTTGATGAGAAACTGTTGAATGGCCTCAACTTGATCCCACGCTGATGTCCAACCGCTTTCGTTGAGCACCGACCATGAAATCTTAGTAATGTTGTTAAAACCTCTGTAATCGGTAGCATAAGAGCTATTTTGGAAGGCGGTTGTATTATCCCGAATTGCATCTGTCATAGTAATTTGAGGTGCCGTAACATATAGCTGGTCTACAATCGAAGAAGCAATCAATACATCCCGAGTATAATTTGAGAAATTTAAGCCTGCGTCTACATCACTCCAACCTGTAAAATTAACCGCATTATATGGAGCAATCAATTCTTCACCGGGGTTTAAAATTCCGTTGTTTAAAAACGAAATTTCCCATGAATGTAGGGCGGAGTTATCCCAAAAGTCCTGATGGGCAACCCCTTGAAGAGTTGACCAACTTGGGAACATTGGAGTGTATCCAACTAAACTGGTATTGACTCCCCATGAAGCACCGGTGTAATAGTCGTAGGTATGCCAACGCCAATAATGCGTAATGTTGTAATCAATTCCAGTGGTTGTATTCTCAGCGAAGAAGTATAGCATATTTGTCGAGATATCATCTGTAGGATTCCAAGGGTCTAATTGCGAGTCGACACAACCATTATCCCAATATTCTGGGAGACATTCATCCCCGTCAGGTATCCCCCCTCCATCCGTATCGGGATCTAACCAATCCGTGCCTATTTCTTGTTCGATGGTATCTGGAATTCCGTCACCATCTGTATCGAGTGGGTGCAAGTCGTCGTCGGGATTATTCTGAGGATTTGTGCCATCTAGATATTCTTGATAGTCGATTACTCCACCATTGTCGGTATCGGAATTATTCCATAATGTGGTGTAGTTATCTAGAGTCATATTTCCTCCTTCGATACCGAAAATCAGTTGACAACCAGTAGTATTTTCGAACCAATTATTCAGTCCATCGCCGTCGAAATCTGCAAGATTATCGCAAGGCTGCAATGGATCGGTTCCGTTAATTACCTCATCAAGATCGTTTACTCCATCTCCGTCAGAATCTACAAGCCACGGTACTGAGTCAAAACCCCAAGAGGCAAGAGATTCCTCCCAATCTGCTAATCCATCACCATCTGTATCAAGGTAATCATCATCACAATGGGGTTCATTGGCTGAACCCAAAGAAACATCCCAACACCACGAACCGTTCAATACGACTACATACAAAGCATCAGAAGGCATAGTGATAGATACGGATTGGAGAATATTTCCATCGATTGAAGAATATTGGAATGGAGTTCTAGTTCCCGTCCCAGATTCAAAATAGGCCATAGGGGCTGAGTTTTGCCGCCAGTCTAGTGGCGTTGGATCTAACTTAGTAGTATTGTTTACAGTTAAGGAAAAGTCAACAGGAAGCCATGCCACAATATCGAGATATAATTCGTAGGTGGAGGTGCACGGATCCGTAGCATGGGCTGGAGTTAACTCGGTTCCATCATCAATACCTCCTCCATCTGTATCCGCAACATCCCAAAGCGTACAGGTAGCATTTTCTTCCCAATTCTGTATCCCGTCGCCATCAAAATCACCTGAGTCTTCTATCCGCGTTGGATCGGTTTCGTTTAGGTCTACGACTCCGTTAAAATTCGTATCCTCTTCACCATCATCGAATTGATCGCCGTCTGTATTGTTGTTGCGAGGGTCAGAGGCTTGGGGCGGATTTCCATATGAACCATTGACTTCTACACCATCTGAAATCCCATCTCCATCGGTATCGACATGTGTGGGGTCCGTCAACAGAATCAATGCTTCGTATGAATCATTCAATCCATCTCCATCGGTGTCATTGTTGTTGGGGTCAGTGTAGGTTATGCCATCAACCTCGGCAGTGAATAGACCACATGGTGGTGAACCCGGACCCAGTGCTAATACTGGATTACATGGGGATTCGGTACTAGTTCGATTTTCAGGCCCAGGCCTCCAGTATTGAATTGGTGGATTTGTAGTTCCATTCCTTGTATCCCATGCTGGATTTACATATTCATAGAGATTGATTAATCCATCACCATCGGGATCTCCGGCGGTACCATCATCCCCAGAGTTTGAGGTCGGATCGAGGTTGTTTGCCACCTCCCAACCGTCTGGCATCCCGTCACCATCGGTATCCCATCCATCTGGGTCTTCATCAATGGAATTGTCACCATCGTCATCATCGCTAGCACAATCGGCGTCGCCATCTTTGTCGCCATCCCAACCATCTACCATTCCGTCATGGTCGTCATCAAATGTATTGAAGCACAAATTTCCTCTCGGATCCTCATCAACTCCGTCTGAGTTTAACCCTTGAATAAGTTGCATCGCGCTCTCTTCGTCCCAATTGCTAACTGGGACAGTACCGTTCCACCAAACTCCATTGTCAAGTTCATTTGGTGTTGTTGCTGAGTCCCAATTAGAAGGAATGCCATACTGATATTCATTTAGATTTGTAAGAGAATCCCCGTCTGGATCTCCAGTAGAGCCATTAATTCCAGAAGCAGAAAGAGGGTCTAGGCCGTACTGCCACTCCCAACCATCAGGTAGTCCATCATTATCTGAATCCCAGTCTTGAGGTTGGGTGTTGATGTAATACTCAAGACCGTAAGGAAGACCATCTCCATCGGAGTCTGTTGATCCTCTCACCTCCCATGAAGCGAATTCAATAGCTGAGTACGAAGTGAGTAACATCAAGAGGCTGAAAATAACCGCTGAACGTTCCTTTCTTCTAGAAATTGCAACATGATTCTGATTCGAATTGCCGAACATGATGCACACCCTCTACCGCCTACGGCGGTTCATACGGGTCTTAAGCGGAATGGAGCGTCGTTCGGACGATGCTCGAAGGTTAATTCAGACTAGTTCTATGTCATCATCGTCGTAAACCATCTCATCGGGTTCTTCTTCCTCGACTGTTGCTGTTTCTAATTCGTCTTCAGCATCCTCGTCCTCTTCATCATCACCATCTTCGTTCATGGCTTCGAGCAGGGCCAAATGCGCAGCCCATTTCCTGCGGTTCATCCTGCTCTGAATTCCTGCAAACATTAGAAGAATTGCTACAACCATTACAATTAATGTTGAGGCTCGCGGGTTGGTTATTTCGTTAATCAAACGGTCAAATATTCCGTCTATACCTACTACCATATTCAGTTTCTTTTCTGCGGTGAATTCGTCAGGCCAACTCTGCTCGGTATCATGTGGTTCAGCAGTGATAGTAATAGTCACCTGATCGCCATTGTTTGCCGAAGATGGGACTGAGACTTCCAGAATGAAAGTAACCTCTTCGAATGCGTCCAATTCAATCAATCTAGAGCCGGTGGGGCCCCCGATGTCAACATTCCAGCCATTGCCTCCACTAACCTCAGTGTCTAGAAGAACAATCAGTGGACTGTTGCCCTTGTTGCGGATTTCGAATTGGAAATCATAGAGGCCACCTGGGGCTAATTTCCGATTCGATGTGACCTGTACAATTGTCAAATCCGGTTGATCAGCATCAACTTCGAAAACCATTGGCAAATCGAAGTATCTGGGGTATGAGTCCGAAGTGTCTTCCTTAATTCGTAGGTAAACCGTGTGATTGCCGACAACTACCTGATCGGTAAGAGTGACTTCGACAAAAACCTCGGTAAAGTCACCGGGACCTAATGACACCTGAGGTACTGCCGAACCATTTTGGTCTAAGATTCGATATTCCCACTGGCCATATGCAGCCAATCTGTCGGTATTCTCAGGTAGGCTTGCTGGATTGATGATTTGCCATTGAGTAGCTGATTCTCCGCTGGTCATACTATTTGTTATGCGAGCGCGAAGATTGACTTGGGGGTCACTAAGACTTGAGCAAAGTGACACTTGGATATGGCCAAGAGGAGTCCCATCACAGTCCTGTGATACTTCTGCTCTAATTCCAAATGTTCTCTGGATTGTGAATTCAACAGTTGTCCTAAGCGATGCATTTCCGCTGCTGACAACCTCAACCTCGATCATTCCGATATCTGGGTCTTCTCTGTCAGCGGATGGCTTTACGTTGAATCTTAGAATCTTAGTTGAATGCCGTTCGAGTGGTGGAATGTGGAAGGTGCCATCTCCATCGTCTTCGAGAATCCTCGAGCCGGTGTCATTGTCGTAGATTTGGATGATGGATTTAGAGCGCTTGAGAATATCGACTCTGAAATCATCCGTATCGAATCCGGTGTTGAAAATCTCCAGAAGGAAGGTTGTGAATTGATTTTCCTCTACATATCTTGGGATGTTTGGGTCGATATCTTCTGGTCGGCTAGAGTTGGCGATTGGGATGTCGTGATCTTCGTTCCAAATCGATACATCAGGTGGTTGATAGACTTCGAGTTTTTCTAAATCTAGGGTAAGTAGGTCTTGGTGTACTACCGTCTGCACGCCCTCAATTGTAGCTTCAGCAACTGCCCTAATCTCAATTTTATCCGGTGCGCCAGTCAAATCATCTGGGGCGGTTATCGTCAGAATTGGATTGAGTATGTCCCCTCCTGAATTCAAAGTATATCCTCCCGGAGAATCGAATTCGTCGAGCCATGCGCTACCTAGATTGGTAAGCAACTCAAGTTCTACAGTCATTGACTTGGTCGAGTCTCCTCGATGGACCAACTGTAATGGAATAGGGGTAGTCTCACCCGGAGCCACGTATTCTACTGTTCTATCTTCACGATGGTTGATTGCAACTCCCCATTGTTTCATTTCAACGGGTTCGTGCTCAACGAGGAATGCATTACCCTGCACATCAGTGATTTCCAATTCTACGGTATATTCACCAGATGGAAGCCCACTTGGATAAGTCCACGTATAGGTGCCAAAAATACCTTGGCTGGTATCTCTAATTCCATCATCATCTGATGAGACTTCGTGGTCTACGCGATAATTGCCATTCGGATCTCGCATGAGTAATCTAATTGAATCCATGTCCTCCCGACCGAATGCACTCTTTACATCAAATGAGAATTGCATGGTTCGATCTGCCAGAACGTCATTAGGATACCATTCTAACTCGACTCCGTCGGCCAACTCTGCTCCATCTCGTTGAAGTAGCACCTCACTATCTGCAACGGCGTTGGTCTCAACTTCCATCTGTGAATAGCGGTTGCTTTCCCCATCGATTTCGTTCCAAGCAACCTCGGCTTCGCAACTGCTACCAAATGGACCACCTGAGCTTTCACAGCCAGACATTTCGGCTGAAATCGAAACAGTTAGGTGACCATCGTCATCAATCTCAAAGGTTTCCTTGTCATCGTCTAGGATAACTTCGAAGAGTTCATGATCGTAATTACAGGAATTAGTTATTCCAGGATTACAAGCTTCAGTTTCCCATGATTCAGAGCCAACTATTCCTTCCTTGGAACTCTCAATCACAATGTCCCAGGTGACTTGGGAATTACTCGGACCCTGTGCTCTAAGGAAAAATTGCACAGGAATGTAGAATTGGCCTGATGAAGAGCCGTGTTTGGGGCGACCGTGAACAATAAGGTAACTCGATAAATCGCCTGTGGTGAATTCGATTGATGATTCTAGAGCACTGGAACTGGATTGACCACCTGATTCTGGGACCATTGTGGTGATATGTCCGTCCCCACCTGAGGAGGAATTGACCTCTGCAAAATAGAGGGTGTATAGTTTGGACTCTATCTCATCTGAAGCCTCTGCACGAGTGTTTGCAACAAGCCTTGCCGGCTCGGTCACTAAAGTGGCCAATTGAGGGGTAATCATCAGAATCGCTAGAAATACGGCTAGTTGCACGAACTTGCCCCGACGAATCGACACACTGCTAGCACTCATCGCCTATCGGCACTCGGAGGGGTGTTAAAGCGTTCGTGAGGTCCGAGCGCCCTAAGCATCAGTTTTGACACGCCCCCAAGAGGGGGCGTATGCTGCCGCTCGGTTCAAGTCTGATTAGGTGTTCAGAGACCTCGCAGGGGTACCCGAGCCTGGTCAAAGGGGCCGGACTTAAGCTCCGGTGCATAGAGCTTCGTGGGTTCAAATCCCACCCCCTGCACCATTACTTCATTCGAGTGATTGAACAACCTAGTTGACCGTCCCCATCCAAGACATCTAGTTTGGTGATTACAACAGTCGCGGCTTCTACCACACTAGGCTGTAAAATTCGATCCAATAATCGGTTTGCAACGGTCTCCAAAAGAGATGCCCGCTCTAAATTCAAAGTCTCGTCGAGTGCCGAGATAAGGTACTCATAATCGAGCACTTCAGTGATTTCATCAGATTCCGGCTCACTGTCGCCAGATAGCATCACGTGAATGTCAAAGGATAGGTGCTGTGGAGAACCAAATTCATGTTCATGAACCCCGATGTCCAACTCGCGGATGACTTTCTCGAGAAATAAGGTAGTAACCGCTTGATTTTGGGATAGGATTTGAATTAGCGCTTCTGAATGGGAACTCATGAATTTTCCTCCGTTTCAAACACCACATCACGATCTCTAGACAGGAATCTTTCCCCCGAATCGACAAATATTACCTGTCCAGTAACGGAATTTGCCTCAATGAGATAAGCCACAGCCTGAGCAATATCCTCTGGAGATGGACCATAGCCTAGTGGGCTCTCTGATTGAGCCCTGTTGAAACCCTCTTCAGTCTGCTCTGGGCTTGCGAGGGTGTGTCCTGGCGCTACTGCATTTACTCTGAGTTTGGGTGCAAGACCTCTAGCGAGAGCCTCAGTAATTCCTAGTAGGGCATAGCGAGAAGCAGTGTAGGAAAGATAATCTGGATTTGGAGCGGCTATTTGTTGGTCCAAGATATTGACCGCCGACCCGACTGAACCCTCTGGTAAATTCTGCAACAAAATGCGAGTAAGCATCAACGGTGCCTTGGCATTGACATCCATATGAGAATTCCAAGACTCGGAATCGAAACTTTGGATGTCATCAAATTGGAATTTTGAGGCATTGTTCACCAGATGAGAAATTGGGCCAATTTGCGAAGATGCATCGGAGATAATTTTAGCGACGTCTTCCGGTTTCGATAAATCGCCCTTTACGGTGCAAGCATCGACGCCCATTTCTCGGATGCTCGCTGCTAGTGCTTCGGCTGCGTTCGATGACGAATTGTGGTGAACTGCCACTGAGTGGCCTTTTTGTCCTAGGTGAAGACAAATCGCAGCGCCAATTCTCTTGGCGCCTCCGGTCACGAGTGCAGCACTGCAAGCCATCCATCCTTCCGAGTGAAGTCTCGTATATCTCTCCTCGTTTTGAACGACCTCATCTAGAGGTTTGAGGCGAACGATTAACGCCGTATGTCCACTCCTCGTATTCGATGGATGTCCCGCTGCCACAGGTTGATGGTGCTGAAGTATCAATCGGAGGCTGTGGCGGCCCTGCTCGAATGAGTGCTGAAGAGCGTAGTAAAGCGGAAAGAAAGCGACTTCCGGCTTGGTTCAGAACTACCCTTCCAACAGGCAACGCTCAGAGGAGGTTTAACGAAACAAAATCCAACGTCCACGAACATGGTTTGCATACTGTTTGTGAAGAGGCACGTTGCCCTAACATCCACGATTGCTGGGGTAGAGGGACGGCCACTTTCATGATTGCAGGTGAGGTTTGTACCAGAGGTTGTCGGTTTTGTGCAGTTGGCACGCAAAAGACACCTCCTCCATTGAGTCCAAACGAACCTGCAGAACTTGCTGAAGCGGTCGAGAGGATGGGTGTGAAGCACGCAGTAATCACAGTGGTTAATCGAGATGACTTACCAGATGGAGGAGCGGAACATTACCGAAATTGTATCCTTGCTGTAAACGAACGGTGTCCAGATGTTGGTTTGGAACTACTTTGTTCCGACCTCGATGGAAATCTAGAGGCTCTCGCTAATCTATTGCAAGACTTACCACTCAGAGTCTTCGCACACAATGTAGAGTGTGTCCCAAGATTGGATTCCGTTGTTCGAGACCCTCGCGCCTCATTTGAGCAATCGTTGAAGATTCTACAGGAAGCAAAACGGCTGCGTCCCGATCTTGCCTTGAAATCCAGCATTATGGTAGGGATTGGGGAAACCGATGAAGAGGTGGTTGAGGCAATGCAACTTCTATGCCAAGTTGGGGTTGAACTAATCACCCTAGGACAATATCTGCAACCTAGTTGGAAACATCTAGCGGTTGAAAGATTCCCCGAGCCTGCAACCTTCGCAGCTTGGGATCAGGCAGCTCGTGAAATGGGATTCACTGCTGTTGCAAGCGGCCCACTCGTGCGTTCATCCTACAGAGCAGGATTGCTATGGGAAGAAGCAATGGGTGGCGAACCCGTTGTCACAAGAGATTCTACGGGTTCGGCGATTAGTCACCTGAATCCTAGCAAGGATTTGCTTGCTACCAATGAGGCGAGGTCGTCCTCGAGAATCAAACAATATGAACAAGTAATTCGAGGTTGAAACATGGCGGCTAAAAAGAAGCAAGTGACCTTGCATGTACCTTCTGCACCGTTTAGGCCCGGAGATAAGGCTAGCTTCGCGCCATTTGAGAACGAACCCGGAGATCTTCCTAGGCCGGATCCTGTAAAGTGCACTGCTGCGGAAACAACAGATCACGCATATGGGCTTGTTCGCGTTCTAGATTCGAATGGCAAAGCCAGTGGCCCTTGGAATCCTGAATTGGCTCCCGATGAGCTTCGAGAGGGCTTGGAGCACATGGTTCGTATGCGAATTTTCGATGATCGGATGATGAAGATGCAACGGACTGGTAAGTTGTCATTCTACATGCGTTCATTAGGAGAAGAAGCCGTCGCAGTTGCTCAAACAATGGCTCTAGAGACTCAGGATTGGATTTTCCCAAGCTACCGGCAACCAGGAGCGCAATTCGTCAGAGGCAGAGATATGGTCAGCATGATCAACCACTGCATCGGTAACGAGGAAGACAACGTCAAGGGCAGACAAATGCCTGTCCACTACACCTATCGCGACGGGCGTTACATCTCGGTATCAAGTCCTGTTGGAACTCAATTTAGCCAAGCCGTCGGTGTAGCCATGGCATCACAATACAAGGCACTAGATGAATGCTGTATTACTTGGATTGGAGATGGTTCCAGCGCTGAGGGAGACTACCATTACGCGCTCAACTTCGCTTCAGTATTCAAGCCCCCTGTAATTCTCAACATTGTCAATAATCAATGGGCAATTTCTACACACGCCAATCTAGCCAGTGGAAATCCAACCTTCGCGGCTCGTGGCCTAGCCTACAATGTGCCTTCGATGAGGGTTGATGGCAATGACTTCCTAGCCCTATATTCAGTAACTAAGTGGGCAAGAGAGCGTGCTGCATCTGGAGAAGGAGCAACGCACATCGAAGTCCTAACCTACCGTGCCGGGGCTCACTCATCCAGTGACGACCCGAGTCGCTATCGGCCTGAGGATGAACACCAGGCTTGGCCGGGTGGCGACCCAGTCGATCGATTAGTGCAGCACCTAGTTTCAATAGGAGAATGGTCGGATGAGCAGCAGAAGGAATTGGAAGAAAGAATCGATGGCGAGATTATGGCCGCGTACAAGGAAGCGGTGACTTATGGAGACCTGGCCAACGGACCGTATCCATCTGCTGATACAATCTTCACCGAAGTATACGAGGAAGTCCCTTGGCATCTGCAAGAGCAATGGGATGAAATGAAGAAATGGAGTAGTGATTGATTTGTCTGAAATGAACATCGTTCAAGCGGTCAATTCGGCTCTAGACATCATGCTAGAAAACGATCCAGATGTGATTTTTTTCGGTGAGGACGCTGGTTACTTTGGTGGAGTATTCCGAACCTCGGATGGATTGCAGGAAAAACACGGTGCCCACCGAGTTTTCGACACACCACTATCTGAAGGAGGCATTGCCGCAATCACATTCGGTATGGGAATCAATGGATTGCGGCCGGTCGCTGAAATTCAATTCGCAGACTACATCTTCCCTGCCTACGACCAGATTGTCAACGAGATCGCGAAGGTCAGACACCGCTCGGGAGGTGAGTTCTGGTGTCCTGTGACGATTAGAACACCTGCAGGCGGTGGAATTAGAGGAGGTCACCACCACTCTCAAAGTCCAGAATCCCAGTTTACTCACACAGCAGGAATCAAAGTCGTGTACACCTCGACACCTTACAACTCCAAAGGATTGCTAATTTCAGCCATAGAATCGAATGATCCAGTGGTCGTTTTCGAACCCAAGCGTTGCTATCGTGGACCGTTCTATGGAGATCCACACAATGTACCGACTTGGAAGGACCACCCAGAGGCAGAAGTACCTGAGGCGCACTATACTGTACCATTAGGGGAGGCGCGATTGGCCATGGAAGGCACTGATTGCACTGTGATTTCATGGGGTGCAATGGTTCATGTTAGTGAACAAGCAATCAAGGATAGTGGAGTTAGTTGCGATTTAATAGACTTGCAAACTCTAGTTCCATGGGATAAGGAAGTTATTGTCAAATCAATTGAGAAAACTGGCCGCTGTGTAATAGTTCACGAAGCGCCAAAGACCAGTGGATTTGGAGCGGAAATGGCTGCTAGTGTCCAGGAGCGATGTTTCTACCACCTAGAAGCACCAATTGAGAGAGTCACGGGGTGGGATACACCATTCCCACACACAACAGAATGGGATTACATGCCCAGTCCGGCGCGAATCGCCGACGCAATAAAGAGAATAATAGAGGAATAAAAATGTCGAACCGAGTATTCAAACTGCCAGATATTGGAGAGGGAGTAGTAGAAGGAGAAGTAGTGCAATGGCACGTCGCTGTCGGAGACTCTGTCTCAGAAGATGATGAACTAGTCGATGTGATGACGGATAAAGCGACAGTGACTATTCCTTCACCTCATGATGGAACTATCACTGTTCTCCATGGAGGCGTTGGAGACATGGTTGCAGTAGGCGCAGCATTGGTAGAATTCGACGAGGGCGGAGGTGCGTCATCCGAAACAGCCGAGGAGTCAGAACCCGGGCTGGAGGAAGAGGCCGAACCGGAACCTGAGCCCAAGCCTGAAGCAACACCGCCTCCAGCAGTTCAACCGGAATCAGTAGCTCCGCCACCGAGTCCGGAGATTTCGACACCTGCTCCACTACCTGCTGCCTCAGCGCCTGCTGCTACCCCTGGAGACTCAGGAGGTAAAGCACTGGCTAGCCCAGCAGTTCGCAGGCGCGCCCGAGAAGCTGGAGTTGACCTCACATCAGTTCGCGGAAGTGGTCCTGCCGGTCGTATCCGACACGCTGACCTCGACGCTTTTATCGCCGCAGGAGGCATGGTGCAGGGTGCTGCACCAATCGCATACACAACCCGACGA
The DNA here is from genome assembly GCA_022449345.1 of Candidatus Thalassarchaeum sp. Lineage (GTDB taxonomy): Archaea > Thermoplasmatota > Poseidoniia > Poseidoniales > Thalassarchaeaceae > MGIIb-O1. The sequence goes on from JAKURL010000001.1 coordinate 90,622, forward strand.
AACGATGTTGAAGAGATTAAGGTCGTTGGATTAAGAAGAAAGATTGCAGAAGCGATGACAATCTCAAAGCGTCATATTCCTCACTTCTCATTCTTCGAGGAAATTGATGTTACCGAGTTGGAAGAATTACGTCAATTACTCAACGCGACTAAGTCACCAGAACAAACAAAGTTGACCTATCTTCCATTCATCATGATGGCTCTGGCAAAAATCATGCCAAACCATCCGGAATGCAACGGGCATTACGATGAGGCAAATGAAATAATGCGCCGCTATGGAGCGGTTAACTTAGGTATCGCAACGCAGACCGACCGAGGACTATTCGTGCCGGTTGTAAAGCACACCGAGGCAATGGATGTCTGGCAGGCAGCGGCCGAAATGCAGAGAGTCTCTGGCGCTGCCAGAGATGGAACAGCCTCAATCGATGACCTAACTGGCTCCACCTTCACAATCACCAGCTTAGGCCGTGATGGTGGACTGGGGGCAACACCGATTATCAACCACCCAGAAGTAGCCATTTTAGGAGTTCACAAGGCACGAGAAATGCCTGTAGTCCGCAATGGCGAGGTCCTTGTTCGCAGAATGATGAATGTGTCAAGTTCATTCGACCACAGAATCGTCGATGGAGCCAATGGGGCAGCTCTAGTGCGGTCACTCAAGCGCATGCTTGAACATCCTGCTCTAATATTCATGTGAGGTGAAAAAATGGCTGATATTCGCAAATGCAAGGTGCTCGTAGTAGGAGCGGGACCGGGGGGCTATGTCGCCGCTATCCGCAGCGCTCAACTCGGATTGGATACGGTAATCGTTGAAGGTGACAAAGCAGGTGGAACCTGCTTGATTAGAGGCTGTATTCCAAGCAAAGCAATAATTCACGCAGCAGATCAATTTGAGACTCTGCAACAGCATGCCAGCGAAGGAGGCCACATGGGTCTGTCCGTGGCAGCTGAACCTGAAATCGACATGGCAGCACTAGTCGATTGGAAGGACGACATAGTCGATCGCCTAAACAAAGGCGTAGAAGCGCTCCTCAAGGGTGCGGGAGCGGAATTGGTGAAGGGATGGGCTACGTTTACCGGACCGAAGAAGTGCACTGTAGAAACTTCGGAAGGTGGTTTAGAAATTGAGGCTGAAAATGTCATCATCGCAACCGGATCTAATCACATCGACCTACCATTCATGCCCTGCGATGAAGAGTTAATCCTGTCCTCGACCGGAGCTCTAGATTTGCAAAAATTACCGAAATCTGCAGCAATTGTTGGCGGGGGATACATCGGCCTAGAGTTAGGTTGTGCTCTGGCAAAATTAGGCACTGATGTTACAGTAGTCGAAGGTATGGATTCTATACTTGGAATAATGGACAAAGAGATTCGACGACCTCTAGAAATTTGGCTCAAGAAGCACAAGGTCACAGTTCACACCGATGCTCTTGCCCGTGGTACGGAAATCAAAGGCAAAGGTGCGAGCCGCAAGGCCCACTTGACCTTCGAAAAAGAGGGTGAGGAACAGACCATCAAGGTGGATAAGGTACTAGTCACTGTAGGAAGGAGGCCAAATACCAAGGGTTGGGGATTGGAAAATATGGGTGTGCGAATGGACACCGGTGGCCGATTTATTCGCATCGACAGGCAGTGTAGAACGAATGTTCTGGGAGTATACGCAATCGGAGACGTTGCCGGTGAGCCTATGCTGGCACACAAGGCATCCGCACAAGGTGAGATGGTCGCTGAGATTCTAGCAGGACACAAACGAGATTTCGACAAGGTAGCAATTCCTGCAATCGTTTTCACTGAACCTGAGATTGTCTCTGTAGGATTGTCTCCAGATGAGGCAAAGGAAAGAGGTGAAAAGATAATCACTGGTAAATTCCCACTGGCTGCTAATGGTCGAGCATTAACTTTGGAAGCTGAGAAAACTTCTGGATTCATTCGTGTCACTGCTCGAGAATCCGATCATGTAATTCTTGGAATCCAAGCGGTTGGAAGTCACGTCGCTGAATTACACGGTGAATTTGTTCTCGCGCTTGAGATGGGGGCTCTATTGGAAGATATCGCGGATACGGTTCACGCGCATCCAACCATGACGGAAGCCTTCCATGAAGGTGTACTGAAGACGCTCGGCCACGCTATACACTCGGTATAATCTGACAAATGGAGGGAATGAGATGCGACCACTGCGCATTCTCAGAGCAGATGTCGAATCACATGAGGTAGTTGACGATGCAATGGCTAGCCTACAGCAACAGCGAATAGACAACAAGATTCCTGACACACTGATTCTGGTTCAACATCCAGAGGTGGTAACCCTAGGACCAAAGGCAGAACGCGACGGAGCTCTTGAAGATCCTGCCCTACACGATTATCCGACTAGAGTTGTTGACCGTGGTGGTGGTATGACTTACCACGGCCCTGGTCAATTAGTTGTCTATCCAATAATAAAGTGGCAGGTAGGTGAACAATCGGTTCGCAGTATTATCAATCGACTCGAGGATTGGGTTATGAATGCATTAGCAGATTGTGGTATCGAGGGATACCGTGACGAGAGGATGATGGGTGTTTGGTTAGAAGAACACAAGGTCTGTTCAATAGGTCTTGCATTCAAGCACTGGGTAAGTCGCCATGGCCTTGCGCTGAATTACAATACTAATCTCAACCGTGTTGAAGCACTATCCTGTTGCGGCCTTCCCGCCGGTATGACCACCTCATTGCAAGCCCTGGGACACACACACGACTTAGAGGGGGCGATTCTAGACCGAGAGAGATTGGAGCAGGCTTTGCTTGTTCATGCTGAGCAATATCTTGAGCGAGTACCAATGCACCCCGAGGCTTGGAGTGTGGAGTTGGTCGCCTGAGGCCTAGTAGAAGTGAACTCGCAAAATATTGGTCTCTAGACCCTGAGACTATTTTCCTCAATCATGGTTCATTTGGCGCAACTCCAATCAGCGTGTTGGAAGAACAGAATCAAATTAGGGCAGAAATGGAAGCAGATCCTGTCCGATTCGTAGAAAGAAAGGCATTCAGTTTGATGGTCGATGCAAGCAATAATCTCTCTGAGTTTCTCAACGCAGACCCAAATGGAATGACTTTTTGTCAAAATGCAACAAGTGGAGTGAATACTGTTCTTCGAAGTTTAGTACTAAATCCCGGTGACGAAATTATCGTACCAAACCACTCCTATCAAGCATGTTGGAATGCCGTGAATTTTGTCGCATCGAGATGGAGTGCAAAAGTGGTGATCGTGGAACTTCCATTTCGATGCGAGACGGAAGAGGAAATCATTGAACCGCTGCTAGAAGCAATAACTCCTAGAACAGTACTAGCAATGATTGACACGGTTACCAGTCCAACCGCCCTCAGGATGCCATTTGAACGACTAGTGGATGAATTCCAGTCCCGAGGTGTCGATGTATTGCTGGATGCCGCACACGGCCCAGGACTAGTGTCACTCGACCTATCCAAATTAGATGCAGCTTGGGTAACCGGCAATTGCCACAAATGGCTTTGCAGCCCCAAGGGGTCCGCTTTCTTACATATCAGAGAAGATAAGAAAGAGGTGACGAATCCACTGAGTATCAGTCATGGTTACAATGCAGATTTACCGACTGAAGAGAAATTCAGGTTTGAATTTGATTGGCAAGGTACCCGCGACCCAAGCGCAATTTTGTCTATACCAAAGTCGATAGAGGCTCTGAAATCAATGGTCACAGGTGGGTTTGATGAGATTATGCAGCGGAATAACTCACTCGCATTGAAAGCGCGAGATGTCCTTTGTGAGACCCTTGGAACCGAACCCCCAACACCCAATTCAATGGTTTCTGCAATGGCAACTATTGACCTTCTAGGAACATACACAGGTACTGCAGACATCATGGGAGACCCACTACACAACAGACTGCTAGATGAATGGGGTATTCAGGTCCCAGTATTCCCTTGGCCGCATCATCAAATGAGATATTTTCGAATCTCTACTTATCTTTACAATACAATTGAGGAGTACGAATATTTGGCAAATGTACTGAAAGAAATTCTCTAACTTTCCGAGTTTTTAGAATACATGAATAAAAGTAGTGGATAATTGACGGAGCAATTGTCTGAGGACGTAATTCACTGGAGTTGAGATGATGCCTGAAGCAGTTGTTGCAATCACAGGTGCTTCCGGAGCACGTTATGGTGTTCGCCTGTTAGATACACTTTCTGAGGCTGGTTGGAAGACTCACCTAATTGTCACTCGCGAAGGTGCACTCAACCTAGAATTAGAATGTGGTAAATCACCAAAAGATTTGGCTAATGATTCGGTGATTTTAGAAGACAATAACAATCTAGCAGCAAAATCCGCATCTGGATCTGCTCGATTTGACGCTTACATCGTTTGTCCAGCAAGTGGAACGACTATTGGCAAAATTGCCAGTGGGATTTCAGATAATCTAGCCACTAGAAGCGCACTTGTTGCGATGAAAGAAAGACGTAAACTAATCTTAGTTCCGAGAGAATCACCCTACGCCACCCCACACCTTAGGGCTATGGCGAACCTCTCAGAATGGGGTGTAGTGATTCTTCCTGCAAGCCCAGGATTCTACAATAAACCACAGACCCTTGATGATATGGTCGATTTCATTGTAGCTCGAATTCTAGACCAGTTAGATATCGACCACACGCTTGGGAAACGCTGGACCGGAGATGAAATAGGCTCTCAGTGAATCGATTGCAAAATTGCTCTTTTACCGGTTGGGTTCAAGAGGGGGTCGTTTGCCGTAAGAGTTGAGGAATCCTATGACAAACTGGGACTCGCTCACCGTTGCGCAACTCAAAGAGGAGTGCAAGAAAAGAGGCCTTGCGAGTGGAGGGAAGAAGGCCGAACTAGTCGCTCGACTAGAGGATTATTCCACTGAAGATGCCGTTCTCGATGCAGAAATGGTTGATGACTCAGTGTCTTTCTCTACGCAACTAATTATTCAGCGCGCAAAGCAACTGCCTGTTTCGGTCTTGGCTGTAATTGGAATTGTGCTAATCGGAACTATGGGTGGAGCAGTCCTTTATGGCGATGACGTAATCGATTGGATACAAGGAGAGCCGGATTACCAATTAATCGAATTCGATCCTACGAGTGCAAGAGGCTTCGCCCAAAGCCTAGTCGACCTCGGACACCCTGAATGGGAAGGCAGAATGTCCGGTACTGTAGAGGAACACAACACTGCAGAATTCATCAAATCTAATTTCACCACAATGGGTATTCCTTCCACAGTGGAGGATTTCGATGTTCCAATGTTTGTCATTGATGAAGAGCCTGAATTGGGAATCTGTCATGCTGGAGATGTAGGGCAAACATTCCCTGCTTTTGCCTGTGGGGCAACCGATGTTAATGCCGATTTCATCAACTTCAATCATCGAAGCGATTTCGTATTACAGGGATATTCTGGCTCCGCGTTCATTCGATACGTAGACAATATCGATGTTATTGACTTAGGAACAGGAAATGAAAGCGCTGATTGGGCTAGCGCCGCAGGCGCAGTTGTACTAATTCACATGACCGATGAAACCGAATCAAATACTCCATTGTTCAAGAGGGCTTCAGAAAATGATGTCGAGGGATTAATTCTGATTAATGAAAGACAGAATTGCGATGATTTGGTTTCTGGTGATTGTGTACCTTACTTCAAATCGGTAGATATCTCTTCGATCGACAATATTCCGATAGACATGGGATTCATCATGGTCAGCAAGAGTGTTGGCCAGACAATAATTGACAATGTGATAAATCAAGATGGAAGACTGCAATTCTTGACCTATGTTGAGAATGCTGGTGAAGCTACTGTCAAAGTTCCTTGCGGAATTATCCAAGGTGAATCGGACTCACTCATAATTATCGGAGCACATCATGACACCGTATACATGGCACAAGGTGCTGTAGACGATACTTCAGGTACCGCAACGGTTCTAGAAATGGCTCGGCAATTTGGATTAATTGAGAGTCAAATGGGGACCCCGAAGCACACCATTTACTTCTGCACTTGGGGAGGAGAGGAAGAGGGATTGTTTGGTTCCACAGCATGGGTGGATAAGCATAGAAATAACCTCTATGAGAATCTCCGCCTTTACATAAATCTAGACATGAATCATGTAGATGCAGAAAGAAATTCGGGCGTCACATTGTTTGGAAATCACAACACAGACGTCAATCATATTCGAGGCATCTCTGAAAAGTTCAAACAACAATATCCTGAACTTGCAGACCGGTACAATATCGAAGTTCGCAAACTCGGCAATACAGACATGCCATACAATTCTGACCACGCCCCTTTCGTCTACAATATCGACGAGGACGAAGCAGATGGAAAGCAATATGGCAGAGCTGTGGTTTGCTACGGCTCTGGTTCTTCCGAGTATCACACCTACCTCGACAACATGGACAGATTCAACGAGGAGAGCCTCGCAGTCTCTGGAATAATCTACGGTTCTTTGGTTTACTACCTAGCCTATGGAGATTAAAACTCACGATTCTAGATGCCCTAGAATCGCCTCGTAATCTGGCTCGATACCTGGGTTTTCTGCAACCCAAGTATAGGTCACCTTGCCACTAGCATCGATTACAAACACAGACCGCTGAGATGCTGTGTAGTCAGGCATAACAAATGGTATCTCCACTCCATATGCTTTGGTTGCAACTCGATTTGTGTCTGAAAGTAGCGGGAATCTGATTTCATTTGCATCTGCAAAGGCTGCGTTGGCGAATATTCCATCGACAGAAATTCCGAAGACTTCGGCCTCCGCATCCTCCAATCGGTTCATTGAATCGGAAAATGTGCACATTTCTTTGGTACAGACACCAGTGAATGCTGCTGGATAGAATAACAATACAACACGGTTACCAATGGAATCAGAAAGCCGGACCATGGTTTTGTCAAAAGCCATCAATTCGAAATCTGGTGCCATGTCGCCTACGGAGACCATGCGCTCGCGAGGCAATATCAAATTTCAAGGTCGCGTGGGTTCACATTCGCTGAGGTGAAGCAATTCCTAGCAAATCGAGGCCAGTTTGCAATGTTCTAGCAGTTAGGTCACACAATGCCAACCTACTACCTCTTGTTTCCCCTTCTGAACCGAGAACAGGGCATACCTCGTAGAATGAAGCAAAGGCCTGAGCGATTGTATGAAGTTGTGTAGCTAATTTGTGAGGTGAGTGACTTGAGCAAGCGGAGTCGAAGGCCTCTGGGAAAGCAATCAATGCTCGACCGAGAGCCATTTCTCGCTCGTGATTTAGGTAGATATTGGCTTCACGAATCGAATTTCTATCGATTCCATCTTTGGAAAAGATGCTACAAATCCTAGCGTGAGCGTACTGAAGATATGGTGCTGTATTTCCATCGAAGGAGAGCATTTTCTCCCATTCAAATGTGTAATTGTTCGTCCGATCTGTCGATAGGTCAGCGTATTTGATTGCACCAATTCCAAGCATATTGGCAACTTCTGACCTCTCTTCATCAGATAGGCTGGGATTTTTCTGTGCAACAATTGCATCGGCTCTTTCCACAGCCTCAAGCAGTAGGTCATTTAGGTGAACTGCACCACCGGTTCTACTGGCTAATTTCTTGCCATCCGTACCCATAACCAAACCAAATGAGACATGAATAGAATTTACTTCTTCATCCATGAAGTCAGCATTTCTAGCTACATCGAAAACCATCGAGAAATGCTGAGCCTGCTCTGCGCCGACGACGTAGAGGAAGTCACGGCTACCTACGTTCTCGATTCGGTCCAAAATGCAGGCTAAGTCAGTAGTAGCGTAATTGTAGCCACCATCCGCCTTCTGGATAATCAATGGCAATGGATCTCCGTCGCGATTCTTCCAACCCTCTAGATAGACCACTTTTGCCCCATCACTTTCCTCTAGCATACCAGTCTCTGTCAGTTTGTCGACAACACCCGGCAGGGCTGATTCGTACTTTGATTCACCAGCGATATCGTCGTCGGTCAATAATACACCCATTCTTTGATAGACTTCGTTAAAGTGAATCAGTGACCGATCGACAAGCATCTGCCACAATTCGATGGTTTCAGGCTCACTCGCTTGCATCCTGACTACCCTTGCCCGCGAGCGCGAGGCGAATTCAGAATCGGAATCGAACTTTGCCCTTGCGTCTGAGTAAAATGTGCTGAGATCAATATCCTGCGAGCCTTTCTCGACACCCATATCGATTAGATGTTCAATTAGCATACCAAAGGGAGTCCCCCAGTCTCCTATGTGATTCTCTGGAACAACCCGGTGGCCTTTGTGAGTCAGCATTCGATTCAGGGCGTCACCAATAACAGTAGAACGAAGGTGACCGACGTGCATATGCTTAGCAACATTCGGTGATGAATAATCGATGACAATTACCCGAGATTCTTCAGTTGAAACCCTAAGTCTGTCATCTGATAGTGCATCTTGCAATAACCCAGCTAGCCATCGAGAATCTGCTGAAAAGTTGAGGAAACCGTTTACTGAACTAACCTCACAAACTCCATCAGTAGATGACCCTAGAGTTTCCAGAATCTCGTCAGCAATTACGTTAGGGGATTTTCTCATCACCCTAGAGAGAGAATGACACGGCATAGCAACATCAGCAAATGCAGAATCGGTAGAGCCTGCCAGCAAGTCATTCCAATCTAATTCAGCAACACCCAGTTGGGACATTACAGACCCGAGGAGTGGCCGAATTGCTTCAACTAAATTACGCATATGCTAACCTCAAGTCAGAGAGTACCTCAACAAAGCGGCAATACCGCCAAAAGATGTGTGGAGTGTAGCGCCTTCTTCGGAATCCATTGAAATCAGGCTGACCTTTGCGGAGGTGCGGCCTGCTAATTCTGTCAATTCATCTATTATATCCATCGTTCGATCGGGGTCTTCTCGAACGTCTTCTGAGCCACATTTAGGACAATCTGGAATCTCAGAGCGGCTATTTTGCGTAGCCTCCCATTGGTGAGAGCAGGGCTTACAATTCCATCCGACTCTTCTCTTTCGCAACCCTTCTGACAATAGCAGAGTACCCACAGCGCCCTGATCTAGTGCAGACCTAATCATCATCTCACCGTAGGTTGCTTTAGGGTATGCCTGCATTACCTCGCGAAGAAAATTATCCACTAATTTTCTTTCAGCATCTAGTTCTATCTGGTCCATCAGATTTCCGGCCCGTTGAACTAATTCCCTCAATCCGCTTTCATTGGAATATCCAACATCAAAAAATGGCTCGCGAATCAACTTCTTGACTTCATGGTGGAAGTAGTCATTCTTGACTACGAAATCTTTCGTCTGTCCTGGACCACCTACTATGATTCCTTTGATATCGGATAAATTCGAAAGCCAGTAATTGCAAGCATGCTCGGTGGCCCGTTTGAAGAAGTTGTGAGCCGCCTCCTCGATTAGGCGCTCAAAGCGCTGGGCAGATTGTCCACCCTGCCTGTGCTTACCCATGATGTTTGACTGTAATTCTTCTTGGCAGTGGATTCTTTTTCCAGTTGCAATACCATAGGCAGCCTCACCTCTATCGATGACAAACAAACCATATGAGGTTCGATCAATTAGCATGTCTTCGAGTTGAGTTAACTCGAACGTTGAGTCACATCGATAGCGGAAAGAGCCGAAAATTTCCGGTGGGTCATCAATTACTACTGTAACCAATCGAGTCTTGTTATTGCCGACGATTACGTGCCCAACGAAGATTGCTAGACCATTTTCTCCAGCATTTTTGTACCGATTCAAAACAGCGATTGCTGATTCGACTGCATCTCCGACGTGTTTTCGAGTTGATTTTGACTTAATATTCGCTGCCTGGGCTGCCTCTTGCCCTAGCTGGCCACGAACGTCACTGATTAGTCGGTCAGGGGGAATGATTACCGTGACCAACTCAGTACCCATGCCCCTCATGCCTTGAAGCTCTTCTAGCGCCTTCTTGGTTCGCAGTCTGCACTGCTGCATCTCCAAGTCATCAGCCATGGCTAAGCCTCTTGGCGCAAGGCCGCAGTGAGGGGCATTTCAACCCTCTCGCGTGTATCCAGCGAAGGCATTGAAAGGGGCACTCATCCCCGAATGCACGATGGCGACCATAGTACTCGCACTCGGAGGCAGCCTTCTTAGGCCAGAGGTCGAAGAACGCCATGCTTGGTTAGAGGAGTTAGTTTCCATTATTCGAGACAGGGTATTGGTCGACGATAGAATTGGAATCGTTGTCGGCGGAGGGGCTCCAGCTCGGGAAGGAATTGCACTCACTAGACCCATAGTCGACAATGAAGATCGCCTCGACCGCATCGGAATTGCAGCAACCCGTCTCAACGCCACAATGGTACGAGAATCACTAGCCGATGCCGGAGTAATGGTTTCAGGTACTATTCCACATTCAATTAACGAGGCCACGATGCTATTCGATGAAAGGCCAGTGGTTGTGATGGGAGGAACAACACCCGGACACACAACCGATGCAGTTGCAATTCGCCTTGCAATTGCCAGTGGGGCGGAACGTTGCATAATCTGCACAAACGTCGACCGAGTCTACGACTCTGACCCACAGAATGACCCTACTGCAAAGGCACATGATATGCTAACCCACGAAGAATTCCAAGAAATCGTTGGACCAGCAGAACACACGCATGCTGGACCATCCGGAGTTGTCGACCCTATGGGGGTCGCTGACGCCACCTCTGCAAATCTGACCCTGTGCATATTGGATGGAAGAGAGCATTCTAGAATCAAGTCGGCAATTGAGGGTGAGGCCTTCCATGGAACGATTGTCGAGAGCGAGAAGAGTAAGTGATTCTGATGGGACGAAAGGAAAGAATCGCAAAAGCTGCTACTCGGACTGCATCTCAAGCTAGGGAAACCGCTGCCCGTGAGCGTGGCAGGAGTAAGCGATCGAGTAGTGCTTCGGGAGTTAGTGCGCACAGGCACTGCTCGGTCTGTTGGACACCAATTCCTCTGAATGCAGATCCGCCGGTATGTAGTGATGAGGAATGTGAATCGACATATGAGAAGCGAGAGGCATCTCGAAAACGCCTGACCATCATGCTATACCTGTTCCCTGCAATTGCTATTCTACTGGCAATACTAACCTCAATCTGACCCTTAGAATCGTTAGGTTCAACACCAATCAACAAAGAGAGATTGTCATGCAGTGGTGGCGAGTTCTCTTTGTTGTGCCGGGATTTGTCGGATTTGCCTGTATCTTACTACTGACTGCAAGCTTGGTTGGAATTGAAATCGATACCTCCCGTGTCGAGGCTCCAACAGTTCCTTGTTTAGACGATGATGCAGGAGGCTGTCCAGTAGGTATGACTCCCTCGGATTTCCATGTACCATGGGGATTCAATTTACTCGATGTCGCGGTAAATATCGAATGGAGTGAGCCGGAAAAAGCTTGGATCGGAGTTGTCGATGCCAAGTATGCAGAGAATTGCCCTCCTGATTCCAATGGTTTGACCTCTTGCGAGGCCGAAGACTTTGAGTTCGTTGCTGGGGGCCCAGAGGACTCCGATGAGTTCACTTTCTCACTAAAACCTGGAGACTATCGATTCACTAGTGGTGGCCGTGATGGTTCAAATCTAGATGACCAATTGGTAACAATTACCTCAACTATCCACATTTCTAATGTTGGAGAAATTCTACTAGCAATTATCGGAGTACTATTGATGATTGGCGCTGTGGAAATGATCTATCCAATCAAACTATTTTGGAAGAAATTCGTCAAAGCCTGACCAGGATGCGTCGGCTAATTGAAGAACCAGTATTATCTCGACGGGGTGTGGCAGTAACCGAGTGTCGTTCTTGTGGCGCGGAAATCAGAGGAGAGGGGCTTCCCCCCTCCTTTGGAGGATACAATGTCTACTGCGTCACCTGCGGCGCTCAATTCCAAGTCGATTGAAGCTGGTTTAATCGGATGATTTCCTACCGCGCCTTGGTTTTGGAGCATTTCTCATCGCTGCTTCCCTTCTGGCCTCAATTTCATCAGGGGAGCCTACTGGTTCAATTTCTTCCACCTCTCGATGCCAAGTTTCCGGAAGGGCCAAAGGATCGGTTACCTCATCGGCGGCTATGGATTCGATAAGTAGGGTGCGCAATTCATGAATTCCATCGCCTGTAATCGAACTGATACGCAACACATCAGACTTCATCTCTTGATGAAGGTCTGATTTCGAATAAACCACTAGCAGAGGACGTTCGGCGAGTAAATTCTGAACTTCACTAAGTAGATGTTGTTGATCCTCCAAACTCATTTCACTAGACTCAGATGGGTCGATTAAGAAGAGCACAATATCTCCTACATTTTCCAAAGCCGCAATGGCTTGCATCTCGATTTGATTTCGCTCAGCCATCGGCCGGTCTAGAAGCCCGGGAGTATCGACCATCTGGTAGATTCTCCTTCGATGTTCAAAATGACCTACGTGTAGGCGCTTTGTTGTAAATGGGTAAGTAGCGACCTCTGGCTCTCCACTGGATAGTTCCTTGATTAGAGCCGACTTACCTACGTTCGGCGCGCCTGCGACTACGATACAAGGCTCGGCAGCGTCGAGGGATGGCAATTCTCGCAAAATGTTTCGAGCCTCGCCTAACCAGAGAATATTCTCGCCAATCTGTTCAATGATGGAGGACATTCTACCGTATGCGTGTCGCCTTTCTTCGTGGAAAGCCTCGATATTTCGGAATTTCAGCATCTTAGATTGCGATTCTCCAGCAATTTTTCTGACTCTTTCCGCGGCCCATTGTAACGCACCAAGATTTTGCCTGAATTTGTTTGCCCCAACGGCAGCATCAACTAAGGCTTGATCGAATTCGGATTGGGCGTTAAGACTCGGCCACTGATCAACCCATTTCAACAGGGTTTCAGCGATAGTATCACTTGCTGCTTGAACCATTCTAGCCATCTGTTTTCGCACCCTGTGATACTTGTCAGGGTCCTCCACTAGGGTGGATTGTTTGCTAGCGCGACGGAATGCCTTGTCTAATACCTCCTGCGGATACAGAACGGTGGGAATCTTACGCCACTCGACAGAAGCCATAACCTCTCCTCCGTTCTACCGGCCGCGCCCATCCTTCTTCAATCAGCGTGCTTTTCTATGGCTAACCTCACGCGACCCCATGGCTGGGGAACGGCGCGGTAAGAGAATCGACGATTTACCGGCTTGGGCGAAGCGATTTGCCAAAGAATATGGCTCGGAAGAACTAGAGGGCCGTGGAGATGTATTCTTTGGCCCACTAATCGACCGACGCAGTGGCCTTAGGAAGGATGATTTGATTGAATTACTAATCGACGCCCGCGCAATTAGATCAGATGATGAACCATGGGTGCGTGGTATGTTACTAGCAACTTCTCGCAATGCGGTAGAAATGTTGGACGAAAATGGAAAATACCGTTCAATCGCAAGAGATGTGATTGTCGAAGTACGTCTGGTTACCCATTTGAGAAAACCGTACATTGAGGACGATGAATTACTCACCTTTGAAAAAGAGGATATGCGAAGGCGATCAAATGTTCATGAACAAGCAGAAAGGCAAGCAGACGGCGGCTCAGATGACAGCCATTTGTGGGGCTGATTCATGTCCGATTTAGCCAGAAAAGAATGCATACCTTGCAAGGGAGGAGTTCCTCCGATGGGTGTTGAAGAAGCCGAGGCCATGCTTGTTCAGGTGAATTCAGATTGGGAACTAATCGATGAACACCATTTAGAACGAGTTTGGTCGTTCGATAATTTTGAGTCTGCTCTCGAATTTGTCAATACTGCAGGGGCGATTTGTGAAGAGCAAGGTCACCACGCAGATTTTGAATTGGGCTGGGGGAGAGTGAAAGCGATGATTTGGACTCACAAGATAAACGGGCTGACAGAATCTGACTTTGTACTTGCAGCTAAATTCGATGAAATCTGAGGTGATTTAATGCCGGAAGAATTCCGCTTGCACACCTTCGTTTGCACAAATCAACGAGACCCAGAAAAACCAAGGGAATGCTGTGCTGCGAAGAACTCTCTAGATGTAATGACCCGCCTGAAGAGAACTGCTCGGGCCGCTGGAATCAAAGATGTGCGAGTAAACAAAGCTGGTTGCTTGGATCGATGTGAGAAAGGGATTTCGTGCGTAGTTTATCCCGATGGAATTTGGTACACAATTCCCGACAATGATGAGGCCATTGCTCGAATTGTCAAACATCTTGCGGGTGGAGAACCGGCTGAAGAATATCTCATGGGTGATTAAGTGGAGAGAGTCGTTTACACCAAGGCAGGAGGCCTCGAAACCATCGGCTTAGAACCGGTTAAAGAGACTGAACCTAAGCCTGAAATGGTAAGGGTAAGAGTCCACCGGGCTGGAATAAATTTCGCCGACCTAATGATGCGACAAGGACTGTATGGGGCAGCGCCAGATTTTCCATTCACGCCCGGTTACGAGGCCAGTGGTGAAATCTCAGCGATAGGAGAAGGTGTTGAAGGCCTAGAAATTGGCCAAAGGGTACTGGCTATGACCGGTTTTGGAGGATATTCACAATCTGTTGAGATAGAGGCTGGCCGCGCCATTCCTCTGCCTGATTCGATGTCTTTCGATGCCGCCGCCGGCCTAGGAGTAACCTATGGAACGGCATATCACATGCTAGTTTACCTTGGGAATCTACAGGCTGGCGATAGTGTGTTGATCCATCATGCAGCAGGAGGCGTCGGCACCGCTGCGGCGCAAATTTGCTTAGCCTACGGTGCAACTAACCTAATCGGAACTGCTAGTTCAACCAAGAAGGAATTTGTAGAATCGCTTGGAATGCGATTCGTGGACAAGGATTCAGAAGATTTCGTCCAAGTCTGCAAGAAAATGACCGGTGGAAAAGGAGTCAACCAAGCGATTGACCCGGTGGGTGGTTCGCATCTACTTCGATCTTACAAGGCTCTATGTTCCGGAGGAAAATTACATTGTTTTGGCGCCTCATCGGCTATTTCTGGGTCCAAAAGGTCAATGTTTTCGGCCCTGAAAATGTGGCGCAGTACTCCAAAGTTCGACCCTCTAAAGATGATGAATTCGAACAAGGCTGTTTTCGGAGTGCACATGGGGCGTTTGGGGGACGAAAGCATCTTCGCAAGTCATCTTCAAGCCTTATCGGCAATGCTTGAGAAAGGACAAATTGAACCGATTATTGACTCCGTTTGGCCGTATCGTAAGGTTGCTGATGCACAACAGCATATGCACGATCGAAAGAACCGCGGGAAAATTCTGCTAGACTTCTCTTGAATTGGTATAACGATTTCTGCGGCAATGTAGATTGCTTGGAAAAACCGGTATAAATCTCAAAGTCTTACGGGGCGAGTAGCCCCACAGGCTTGGCACTTCAGCAGAGTAGTGCGGTCTTCCTTGATGAATCGAGTATCGGGGGCCTTACATTGTTCACAGAGGATGTAGGTCTTGACATAGCCGACAATTTTCTCCTTGATTCTCTTTGGTGGAACACGTCCCTTGAGCATAACACGCACTTGCTCCCTAGTGCCTGAGGTCCCCAATTCATTGATGAGATACTGATAGACGTGGTTTGCATCTCTATCCATTGCATCAACGATTGCAGCGAAGTTTCGGATAATCGTTTGATTTCCTTCGACCAATATCTCAGGATTGGGCATAGTCCAACGATTTCTCTCACTTATATCAGTCGGGATTCTATCCCGTGCTCGGTCGAGCAGAGCATCATATTCGAAGTCGCCCATCGGCTCGGGCGAGCAACGCCTCCCTTTTCACCCCACCGGGTAGCCTCGCCGTTGCGCGCCAACCGTCAAAGACCAGTTTGCTAACGGCACGACATGGACGAGGTCATCGAGGTCAAGGTAGCTAGGGTGCATGCCGATGCACAATTGCCAACTCGAGGAAGCGTCCATGCTGCCGGCTGGGATCTATATGCTATGGAAGATACTGAGGTCCTCTATCGAACTGCAACACTCGTTCGAACTGGATTGCACGTGGCAATTCCAGTTGGCTACGAAGGGCAGGTAAGAGCTCGCTCTTCACTCGGAAAGAAGGGGTTGATTCCGCCGCACGGAATCGGAACAATAGATGCCGATTACAGAGGTGAGTTATTCGTCATGATGACTTGGATAGGTGAAGGAGATTCCTACACCATTGCAAAGGGTGAAAGAATCGCTCAATTGCTGATTACACCGATTCCTCGATCTACCTTCAAAGAAGTCGCGTTTGAGGAACTCGGAGAAACCGACCGTGGAGAAGGTGGATTCGGTTCCACAGGGAGATTTTGACCTTCTTCACACGGTTCGTAGAACCGTGCATCTACATATTCAACATACGAATGCTTGATACGGGCCGGTTCAAGCCGTCCTATTGATGCCACTGAGCATAGACGAGCTTCGCAGAACGGTGGAGGAATACCACAACAAGGGTCTGAACAGTCAACAAATAGCCGATGAGTTATCTCTATCTCAGACCACAATCCAATGGCTTTCTTCCTCAAATGTACCTATGGATGAGGATACCCCTCACGACATTATGGTTGGATGGCGCTCTGTTGCTGTCAAGGCTGCTAGAGTAGAAGCGGTATCCTACGTATTCTGTGACATTATCGAAGAAGAAATAGGCGAAGAAATCGACACTATGGTTGGAATTTCAATAAATGGTATTCCCTTTGCACAAGCGATTGCCGGACAGATGGATCTTGAATTAGCCATTAGTCGAAGTATAAGCGAGTCCGAAGCAGGCCATCTCTCAGAGGTATTCGCTAATGTCGGTGGAAAGAGGGTTGTGGTTATTGACGATGTAGTCTCTTCTGGAACCACCATGAGTAAGACTGTGCAACATCTTCGAGAATCTGGAGCGGAAGTCAAACTATGTTTAGTTCTAGCAAATAAGACCGAAATGAATGAGATTGACGGAGTTCCGTTGCGAGGCCTTGTTCGAGTGGTCACTGTCTGAGGTAGAATTGATGCACTGGGCGGACTTCACCGCTGAAAAACTCCGCAAAGAACGGGGTGAGAAGCAAGTTGCGTGCTCAGGAATTACGCCGTCAGGAGAATTCCACCTAGGTCATATCAGAGAAATTCTTTCAGCAGAAATGATTCACAGGTCATGCCTTGACGCTGGATTAGATTCTCGTTACATATTCATCGTCGACTCAATGGATCCACTACGTCGAGTATATCCCTTCCTTTCTGATGAATATGAACAGTACATCGGTTGTCCCCTCGCTTTCATTCCAGCCCCTGATTCTGACGGCAATCCTGACCCCAATGCTGGATCATACGCTGAACACTTCCTTGAACCCTTTTTGGAGGCACTCGCAGAAATCGGTGTTTTCCCAGAGGTGATTATGAATCACGAGACATATGCGGGTGGACAATTTACCGATAAGGTAGATTCAGCCATAGAACAGGCCGATGAGAGTAGAGAAATTATCGAATCGATATCTGGTCGAGAGTTAGATGATGATTGGTTTCCCTACAAACCTCTTGGCTCGGATGGTAGCATGGATGGAGTCACTGTTACCGGCTACGAAAAGCCATACGTACATTGGAAAGATAGGCATGGAGAGTCTGGTTCTGCTGACACCCGAAAGGCGGAGGGAAAGTTGCCATGGAGAATCGATTGGGCGGCTCGTTGGGGCATTCATGGAGTAACGTGTGAGCCCGCAGGAAAGGATCACGGAGCAGCTGGAGGATCTTTTGATACGGGATTGCCGATTTGTAGATTGTTGGGTTCTGAGCCGCCTGCCAAGATGGTTTACGAGTGGATTCAGGTGAAGGGAGCAGGGCCAATGTCCTCTTCTTCCGGCAATACAGTCGGCCCAATAGAAACCCTCAGTTTGGTACCCCCTGAAATTCTGCGATACCTAATTGCAGGCTCCAAGATGAATCGCCATATCGACTTCAACACAGGTCCAGCACTCTTCCAGATGGCCGATGAATACGAGAGATTAGTCGCAGACCCTCCAAATCCAGAGGCTGAAGACCTCACAAAGAGACAGCGAGTTGCTGCTATAACTCAAAGTGGGGCGATGAGGCTAAGCCAAATCGAAAGAGGAGCAGATCCTGTAGATTCTCTAGCAGGAGTTTCTTTTCGTCATTTAGCCATGTTAGCCCAAATCAAAACATCAGATGATGACGTTTGGAACTCGTTAAGGAGCAGTGGACACTTAACTGGAGAACCAAAACAAGCATTGCAACAGAGGCTTGCTCGCATGCGAAACTGGATTGGAAGCATACATTTCCCAGAAGATGCTAGAATCCACATTCATAGCCAAATCGATGAAAATGTACGTGGTGAATTAAGCCAAGAGCAGTCTACATTCCTACAAAAATTAGCAGGGGAACTGAGCAACACTGAATGGTCCGATGAAGCAATTGGTTCTACAATTCGAACAATTGCACCCGGGTGTGGCATAGGTGGACGTGAAGCTTACGTGGCTCTGTATTGGGTAATGTTGGGCCGAAACTATGGTCCAAAGGCCTCTGCAATATTGTTTGAAATCGGTCGCGAGGCCGCGATAGAGTTGCTGACTTCCTAGGTCATCCCTCATCATTCAGAGCCTCTAATAGGACGGTTGTGCCAATAAATCCACCAGCAAAACCCGCACCGAAGATGCCAAGCTCGAGGATTGAGGAGAATATTGAATCAAGCGAATCTGTAAACCAATTTACAATGTCAGTTAGGATTTCCAGAAGTCGTCCGAAGTTTATGGTAATAATCCCTGAAACTGCGAGGAACCCAAGGAAAGCCGCTTGGGCTAGAGCGATAATTCTCAAGGCCTTCAATGAGATACTTACTAGGAATGCTCCTGTGGCTCCAAGTAGGAATCCGGCCAATCCTTTCAGCCCGTAATTTGTTACTATCTCGATAACAACACTTCCTCAACTCAGTACCGCGATTTTTAGCAGTCTTGGTTCTGGCATACCTTCTTTGGCCTCCGCAACCGCCTGCACTTCCATTCGCGCTCCGGCCATCGTGGTTACAAACGGGATGTTAAGTTCGACTGCTAGTCTACGCATCATATTCCCATCCAATACCGCACCTCCGGTATTTCTTGGAGTGTTGATAATCAGGTGTATCTTGCCCTGTCGCATAAGATCAAGGGCGTCCGGCGTCAACCCCTCAGCGATACGATAGCATGTCTGGACATTTACCCCACCTGAATCTCTGAGAACGTGTGCAGTCCCTCTTGTGGCGTAAATTGTGAAGCCCATCTCCTCCAATTCCTGAGCCAAAGGGATTACGTCGTGTTTGTCGGCGTTCTTGACCGTGATGTAGACCCCTCCTTCGGTTGGGACTGGTAGCTCTGTTGCCAAACGCGCTTTGAGATAGGCTGCTGCTGCGCGCTTGTGGCTTCCCATCACTTCACCAGTGCTCTTCATTTCAGGACCTGGCGCGGGATCAAGCCCTCGTAACTTGATGAATGGGAAAACCGGTGCCTTGACACAAACTGCTTCGCTTTGTGGTTCTGGGAAATCAAGGTCGGCCAACTTCTCTCCTAATGTGAGTCGGGCTGCGATTCGAGCTAGGGGAACTCCAGTTGCCTTCGCTACGAATGGGAAGGTTCGTGAGCCACGAGGATTAACCTCTAGCACATACAAGGTTTCTCCACGAATGGCGTATTGGATGTTGAAGCAGCCCTTTACTCCAAGTTGAATTCCAATCTTTCTAGTCCAATCCTCGACTTGCGCGAGCACCTTCTTAGAGACATTTTGAGGAGGAATGAAACAAGTTGAATCTCCGGAATGGATACCAGCCTCTTCGAGGTGCTCCATAATCGCTCCAATCAGCACTTCGCTACCGTCGCAAACCGCATCTACGTCCAATTCGATGGCATTGCCTAGGTATTCGTCAACCAACAAGGGGCGATCTGGCGAAAGGAAGGCCTCCTCCATGTAAGCCTCTAATTGACGGTCATTGGATAGAATCTCCATACCTCTCCCCCCAAGTACGTATGAAGGTCTAATCAATACGGGGTAACCAATCTCCCGAGCCGCTTCTCTAACCCCTTCAGGTGTGCTCGCAGTGGTGCCATTGGGCATCCTTAGGCCAACCCTCTCCGCGAAGGCTTCGAATCGCTCGCGATCGCTGGCTTCATCCACAGCATCAGGTGTCGTGCCTTGCATAGCTAAGTTTAGGCCCAGCGATTCTAGGTGAGGTAGTCTACCTGCCAATGGTAAGGCCAGATTAATGGCTGTCTGCCCACCGAATTGGAGAAGAATTCCGTGTGCCTTCTCACGCAATAATACCTCGGCGGAGTGTTCTAGTGTCAGCGGGTCGAAGTATAACCGGTCGCTGGTATCAAAGTCGGTAGAGACCGTCTCTGGATTGTTGTTGATAATGATAGCCTCATGTCCTAACTCTCGAATCGCCCCTACCGCATGGACGCAGCCGTAGTCAAATTCGATTCCTTGACCAATTCGAATAGGTCCACTTCCGACGACAACAATCCGTTGTTTAGTGAATTCGTCTATTCCTGGCACATGGTCGATTCCGATTGGGGCTGAACCACCCTCGTATGTGGCGTAATAGTAGGGCGTAACCGCGGCAAATTCCGCCGCGCAGGAATCGACCATTCGGAATCTAGGATGTATCCCTAATTTGTGTCGCGTCGCCATGACGGCGTCTTCATCAGAACCTTCTGGTAATGATTTGAATCCGCTTGCTGGGAAGCCAGCAAGCGCATCGGCGATGTGTAAATCGGTAAATCCAGCACCCTTCCATCGTCGCATTTCAAGAACGGGAATCTCGGAGGGAGTCATGCCAAGTTCGCCTGCGGCACGAATCTCAGTTTCAAGGGCGGCCATTTTCTCAAAGCGATGCAGAAACCAGCGAGTGATACCTCCAGATACATCTCGCACATCTTCAATGGTATATCCTCGCCTAAATGCTTCGAATAAGGCGCCCATCCTTCTATCGCTTGGGATTCTCAACCAATCGATTAGCAAAGCCTCAGGCAAAGGTTCGCTAGCCCTTTCCTCCATGCTTTCGCCGCCGGAAGCATCCGCCATAGTTAGGGGTCTTGGATGAGGTTGGCCGTACTCTAGACTGGCCCAAGCCTTGAGGAAAGCCTCCTCAAAGCAACGGCCGATTGCCATCACCTCACCAGTGGATTTCATCGATGTGCCAATGGTTCGATCAGCGGTACGGAATTTATCGAAAGGCCAGCGAGGAATTTTCACCACACAATAATCCAGTGTCGGTTCGAAGGCAGCCGTGGTCCCTTCACCAGTAATTGGATTCGGAAGTTCATCAAGTGTATAGCCCACAGCAATCAAAGCCGCCATGCGAGCGATTGGATATCCAGTAGCCTTGCTCGCTAGTGCAGATGATCTTGAAACTCGTGGATTGACTTCGATTACTCGGTATTCACCGGTTGATTGCTCGACCGCGAATTGAACATTACAACCACCCTTGATATTCAACCTTCTAATCAGTCGTAGTGCTGCATTCCGCAGCATTTGATGATCCCTATCGGAAAGCGTCTGTTGTGGTGCTACGACCACAGATTCGCCAGTATGCACACCCATCGGGTCTATGTTTTCCATTGTGCAGACAATGGTTGCATTGTCAGCACCATCTCTCATCACTTCGTATTCATGTTCTTGCCAGCCAAGGATACTTTCCTCGATTAGAACCTGTCCGATTGCAGAGTGAAGAATACCTTGGCTGGCTATCTCAACCAATTCGCCCATATTGTGAGCGGTTCCACCACCAAGTCCACCGAGTGTGAAAGCTGGGCGAATGAGAAGTGGAAAACCGCCGAGGCTATCTGCAGCGGCGATTACCGCCTCGATTGAATCGCAAGCAATAGCCTTGCAAACGGGAAGGTCGATTTCTTCGCAAACCTGTTTGAACAAATCTCTGTCCTCTGCCTCGTCGATTGCGACTAAGTCGCAACCAATCAATTCGACATTTAACTCATCTAAACTGCCATCATGGGCTAGGGCTGATGCAATATTGAGCGCTGTCTGACCACCCATACCCGCCAGCAGAGCATCTGGTTTTTCGATCTCTAGAATTCTCTTTACTACCTCTGGCAACAAAGGCTCGATGTAGATTCGATCCGCCATTTCGGGATCATTTTGGATTGTTGCCGGATTAGAATTAATCAGAATTACTTCGTAACCATCGGCACGAAGAGCTCGGCAGGCTTGGCTACCAGAAAAATCGAATTCGGCAGCCTGACCTATGCGGATTGGTCCACTCCCTAGAATCACAATCCGTTTCAAATCGTCACGGCGAGGCATCACTTATCGCCTCCTGTTGTCGGAATGGGAATTCCGGCTAGATGGTCAGCAACCATGCTGGCGAATCTATCGAACAATGGAGAGGCATCATGAGGGCCGGGGCAGGCCTCTGGATGATATTGTATAGTGAAGGCCCTCTTTCCAATCAAATCTAGGCCTTCTACGGTCCTGTCGTTAGCATTGACGTGCCGGACCTTGAACGGTGCCTCAAGTTCGTTGCTTCCTCGCGTAGAACAAGCACCGGACGGATGCGGAGCAAGCATTCCCTTCTCAGGGTCTTCCACCGCGAATCCATGATTCTGGCTGGTGATGTAAACTCGACCTGTCTCAAGATCTACTACTGGTTGGTTCGCTCCTCTGTGGCCATATCTCAACTTATATGTGCGTAGTCCAGCGGCTAACCCCATCAATTGATGACCGAGGCATATACCCATTACAGGTAGACCGGTTCGAACCGCTGCAGCCAAACTATCTCGAGCGGTTGTTGCGGCACCAGAATGCGCCGGATCACCGGGTCCATTAGAGGCAAAGAAGGCATCCGGCTTCCATTCCATTATTTCTTCGAAAGTTGTTGTTGCTGGACACCACACAACCTCGAAGCGTTGCGATAATTCTCGCAAAATATTGTACTTCACCCCACAATCAATCGCTGCTAATCTCGGAAGCGATTTGCCATCCTCATCAGTTGCTCCTGGATTGATGATTACCGCTTCTTCACAGGTTACTTCAGCAACCAAATCATCTGCGTCTGGAGGAGTCATCTCATCTAGACGGACGAGCATTTCTCTCTCAGCCTCTGCTGGACCGAAAATACACAGAACGGTTCCATGCTCACGAACTCTGCGAGTAAGTTCCCTCGTATCTACATCCTGAATTCCTGGCACTTCATGGGCGAATAGTAAATCGTGAACACTACCGATTGCATCTCTATGGTCAGGAATCTCAATCAATTGCTTACAAACTACACCCCTTGGCCAAACTCCCGAGGATTCGGAAGTTCCTGCATGGACTCCGTAATTGCCTAGTAGCGGCCATGTAAACGTCAGAACCTGCCCAGCGAAGGAAGGGTCGGTTAAACTCTCCTGATAGCCAGCCATACCAGTGGTAAAGACGAGTTCACCCTCGGCGATTACAGGAGCGCCGAATAGTCGCCCTCTGTAGCGAGTCCCATCTGCGAGAAGTAGTAATCCGTCGGCTTCAGAAGGTGGCTCAGGAGTGCTAGAATCGAGCAAAGCGTCTGCAGCATCGGGGAAACAAGGAGGATTGTCGACTCCGGAAACACCTGCGCCGGGAATGAAGCCCCTGCCGGGAGCGTTCTCCGACATCAGCGATGCTGCTCGAAAGAGCCTCTTAATCATTGAGAGGGATTTTACTCTTCTCCGAGACTCATTACCTGCTTTCGGTCAAGGCTAGGGACTACCTGGATTTCTCCACCTTGAAAGTGCTTTGACTCGTCTAATGGTCCGATGAATGATTCTAGGAATACACCCAATGCTGCTACCTCTGAATGAGGTTGATTACCTATCGAAATGTTATGGTTGGCTAATCGAAATACTTCGCCCGAAACCTTAGTTCCTCCAACCACTATTACCATCGGACGGCCACGTTCGATGGAATTGAGCGATTCCCTCCAAGACTCACCATACATTGTCAGATGGACGATTATACCAGGATGACCATCTCCTGCATCTTGGGAGAATCGACGAAGCAAAGCCATTGGCTTGGGTTCGTACCTACACTCGAAGTCCCCTCCAAATCTATCACTGACTGACCGCCATGTATCGAGTGCTGACTCATCCTCTTCTCCTGCAAGAATAACCTCATTTGCCCCAAAGGCTCTGGCAGTCAAACCGAGGTGACTGGTTATGCGCTTGTCACGCTCTCGCCGATGGCCCAATCTCAGAACTGAGACCCTTTGGCTTGGGGCACTCATGGAATTACGCGGACGGCCCGCCTTCATCAGCCTGACCCATGTCAGATGACTCGTGGAAGTTGGGGATTAAGTCCACAGGCATGTGAATCATTTGGATTCTCACCCACTGTAAAAGCCAAGCATCAATGAATAACTTTGCAGAGTAGTGAATCATCACTGCCAAGGCGAGAAGACGTAAACTGCCAAACAATGCTGTTTGGATGTCAACTTGATCCGTGAGTAAGGCGAAACCAAGAGGTTCGAGAATATAGTAGATAGCAAGAACTACCAGTAAACCACCTATATTCGACATAGGAGCATGACCTCTTTCCCTACCAACACTCCAAACCACTGTTGCTAGGAAGACAATTACAGGCACTATCTTTGCTAATGTGGAGAAGTCGAACTCACCCAATAGAGAAAGAGGCATTTCAGAGTTATTCAAAGCGTCAGCACCCTTTCCAACCGCAATCCACCAGAATAATCCAGACATCATCAACAAGACTCCAGAAAGCCAACCTCGATTGGTAATCATATCACGAATTTCGTGCCTGTCTTTTGGTCGTAAACGCTGTAGAATTGATTCCATCAATTCCAGTGCATCGTTGGAAGGAAGTTCTTCCTTAGCAGCGGCAGCAATGCCCTGTTGAGAGGTGTTTTCACCTGTATCAGGAGACTCCTCGCCCAAAACCATCACCGGATTGCCGCTCCGTCACATCATAAAGGGTGCGTCTAATAGAAGGTATGAAATGGCCGACTGGAGACCTATTATAAATCGCCGAAGCGATGGTTTTCCAAGAATTATGGGCATTCTCAACATAACTCCAGACTCATTTCATGCTGATTCTAGGGTTGATTCTGTTGAGGATGCTCTATCACGTGCCAGACAAATGGTGGAGGAAGGAGCTGAATGGCTTGATATCGGCGGCGAATCGACCAGACCTGGCGCAGCATCTGTAGACCATGATGAGGAAATGAGTCGAGTTTTGCCGGTCATTGAAGCCATAAGGGTCGCTCTCCCAGACGTTGGTATTTCGATAGATACTCGACGCGCCTCTGTAGCAAGAGTTGCGTTGGGGTTGGGGGCCAACTTAGTGAACGACGTAAGTGCCTTATCCGACCCTGGTATGCTTGAATTGATTACAGAGGCGGCATGCCCAGTCTGCCTAATGCACATGCGAGGGTTACCCGAAAATATGCAGAGTGATCCAAAGTACGGAGACGTGGTTTCTGAGGTCCGGCATAGCCTAGAACAGTCTGCACAGACTCTTCTAGATGCAGGGGTTGGTCCGGAGATGATTATCGCGGACCCCGGAATAGGATTTGGAAAATTACTCGAGCACAATGAAACATTACTTGCTGCCGGAAGAGAAATTGTTCCAAGGCAAGAAATGCCTCTGATGTGGGGGGTAAGTCGAAAACGCATGTTTGCAGACTTACTCGGTCGAACCGATTCCAATGAAAGATTAGCAGGTAGTCTTGGAATCGCGGCTATGGCTCCATCAAAAGGGGTCGACATCATCAGGGTGCATGATGTGCGTGAACATGCTGACCTTTACGCGGCCATGCGAGCGGTAAACTGAGGTGAATTGATGGGCCAAAACATAGTCGATATCGATGAGCGATTACGTATCATCGGAACCGCTCACATCAGCAGTGCCTCAGTAGCCCTTGTTCGAGAGCAAATTGAGGAATGGAAACCTGATTTAGTCGCCGTGGAACTCTGCAAATCTAGATTACGTTCTTTACAACAACCGGATGATTTGGACAATGATGACCTATTGAAAATTATCAGCGATGGTAGATCTTCAATGATTTTGCTACAATCTGCCCTTGCTGCTCAACAGCGACGTATGGGGGTGGAAACCGGCGAGAAACCTGGAGCCGAATTACTCGCGGCCATCGAGGTCGCGGATGAGAAGGGAGTTGAACACGCACTAATCGACAGAGACGTGGTGATTACTTTGCGAAGGGCTTGGAGAAAGATGGGGCTGCGAGAGAAATGGCGAGTACTGAACGCACTCCTCTGGGAAGATGACGATGAGGAGTTTGAACTCGATGACCTGCTAGAAGATTCTGATATGCTAACCACTCTGCTGGAAGAAGCTCGAGATGCAGCGCCACGTGCCGGCGAGGTTCTCATCGACGAGCGAGATGTCTTCTTGGCTGGTCGAATACAACAAGTTAGGGGAAAAGGAAAGGTGCTCGCTGTTGTAGGAGCAGGTCACATCAATGGTGTCATAGAACATCTCAAACAACCTGCGATGGAAACCACCTCTCGACTCAGCGAATTATCTTCTGAGCCACCTAAACCAATATGGCCAAAGGTGGTGATGTGGGCGATTCCAATTTTCCTCACTTCTGTTGTTGGGTACCTAGTTTGGAATGGAGAAACTGAGGCATTGAAAGATACACTTTGGTATTGGACAGCCGCCAATGCTATTCTGGCAGGTTTGGGAGTCGCATTGGCTAGAGGGCATCCACTCTCCATTCTGGTCGGAGCCATAGCGAGCCCGATTACCAGCTTGAATCCCACTTTGGCGGCCGGCTGGTTCGCTGGATATACTCAACTGAAGATAGCCGCTCCAACAGGAAGTGACGCAACTGAGTTTCTCGCCCTGCAAGATTACAGTGTATTCTATCGAAATCGTGTTGGAAAAGTGCTTCTTGTTACCGCACTCGGCAATTTGGGTTCTGCCCTCGGCGCATGGCTTGCAGGCGGTGCAATCGTGGGCATAATTATCGGGTGAACAGTCAACCAACCATCCATTGGGCGCAGGCCAGTGAGGAGATAGTGTGGTAAATTTCGGCTTCGTTATTGATAATCGCAAGTGCATCGGCTGTCATGCCTGCACTGTTGCTTGTAAATCAGAACACGATGTTCCGATTGGTGTCAATCGGACCCATGTCAAGTACATTGAGAAGGGGACTTACCCGGATGTGACTAGGGAATTCAGTGTCCATCGATGCAATCATTGTGAGGATGCGCCATGCACCACAATCTGTCCTACAACTGCACTATTCACCCGTCAGGATGGAATCGTGGATTTCGATGACGAACGCTGCATTGGCTGTAAATCCTGTATGCAGGCTTGCCCCTACGATGCCCTCTACATTGATCCAAACAAAGGCACGGCGGCCAAATGCAATTATTGTACCCATAGAATCGAAAATTCCTACGAACCATCCTGTGTCATAGTTTGTCCCGTTGAAGCCATAATTTCAGGAGACCTAGATGACCCCAACTCGTCGATTTCGAACTATGTCAGTGAACACGAGGTGACTGTGCGAAAGCCTGAATCAGGTGCTAAGCCAAACGTCTACTATGTTGAAACTAGTGAGGATATACTGAATCCACACGCTACCGAACGTTCTGGCGAATACCTCTGGACAGATCAGGCGGCGGGAGTTGGACATTTTGCAAAATACGCAGATTCTAGGTTAGGAGCCTCAGATACTAATTCAATGATTGTTCAATTAGCTCTGGAGAAGAAGGCAAGAGCTGCTAATCCCAGAGATCGTGCAATAATCAGAGATGTGATGGAGCGCCTAGATGAACAGGCTGAGCGCCCGAAGAGAAGTTATGACCAGCCCTCCAAAGGCATACTTTGGGGCTGGGAAGTTTCTGCATATATCGTCACCAAAGCAATAGCATCAGGAGCATATTTAGTAGCCATGTTAGCTATGTTTGCCGGTTTACTTGAGATGACTGATGAGCTTTGGTGGCAACTCATAATTGGCTGTACCATATTCCTTGTTATAACAGGAATTCTGTTGGTGAAGGATCTTGACCGACCTGAGAGATTCCTGTATGTCTTGCTCAGACCTAATTGGGATTCTTGGCTGGTAAAGGGGGCCTATATTCTCGGGGCTTTTGGAGGAATATTAGCTTGCAGTGGTGCGGTTCTCTTCTTTGACTTAGAATCCACTTATCTTGAATATCTAGCAATCGCCGGAATCCCACTCGCAACATTAACCGGAGTTTACACGGCTTGGTTATTTGGCCAGGCGAGTGGAAGGAACTGGTCCAAGGATCGTTTCCTTGCATTAAAGATGCTAATCGAAATGCTGATTCTCGGTATTGCGACTATGGCATTTTTGATTTCCTCAGAAGTCATCTACTGGGCGGTGGCTGGAATACTGATTTTCCTTGTCTGTAAACATGCACATAGTACGGTCATTGATCCACAATTGGAGACTCTGCACTGAGGTGAATGAGATGGCAGAGACATTTATCGAAAAATTTGCGCAGAAATTGCGCATCATTCCGAACCTAGACCGAGAACATGCTGATGGCAATTCACAAGAATTGAGAAAATTCCCCTCTCCCGAAGAATGGCACGATTTCAAGGAACTCGACGCCAATGCATGGCCAGTTCGCATCGAGAAAAATTACTCACTCGTTCCAACAACCTGTTTCAATTGTGAATCAGCATGTGGAATGTTAGCTTATGTTGACAAAGAAACCGGTCATGTGTCAAAGTTTGAGGGAAATCCACACCATCCAGGCAGCCGTGGTAGGAATTGTGCAAAGGGCCCAGCCACAATCAACCAAATTCAAGACACTGAGCGCATTTTGCACCCACTTCGCCGAGTAGGAGAGCGAGGCGAAGGAGGGTGGGAGCAGATTAGTTGGGATGAGGCACTCGATGAGATCGCTGCAAAGATACGAGAGTCCCTCAAGAGGGGGGGCGTTGACAAGGTGGTCTACCACGTTGGACGACCGGGGCATGAAGGATATGCAAACCGCGTCCTCAAGGCCTGGGGAGTAGACGGACATAATTCGCACACGAATATCTGCTCGGCGGGGGCAAGAACCGGCTATGCACTGTGGCATCAGCACGACCGCCCGAGCCCCGACCATGCCAATGCGAAGGTTATCTTGCTGACTTCTTCACACCTCGAAACTGGTCATTACTTCAATCCCCATGCGCAGAGAATTCTCGAAGGGATGATGGATGGAGCCAAGCTGATTGTCATCGACCCTCGGCTATCCAACACCGCAGCGATGGCTGACCACTGGTTGCCTACATGGCCGGGTAGTGAACCTGCCCTATTCCTCGCTTGGGCTAAGATGATTCTCGTACGAGGCCTGTATGATAGGCAGTTCATGGAAACTCAGGTAAATTGGGATATGTGGATGTCAGCAGTCCACCCAAATGAGTCAATAGACTTTGATCGGTTCATTGAATTGCTCATAGAAGAATACGCCGAATATACCCCCGAATTCGCTGCCTCCGAGTGTAAAATTCCCGTCGAACAAGTAATTGAGGCGGGTGAAGTAGTCGCAAACGCGGGGAGTCAACTTTGCACCCACGTTTGGCGAAGCGCAGCAATCGGCAATCTCGGTGGCTGGCAGGTAAGTCGAACCTTGCATTTCCTCAATGTTCTGACCGGCTCGGTTGGCACAGTGGGAGGCACGAGCCCCAATTCTTGGTCGAAATTCAAGCCGTCTCTTTTCGATGTTCCTCCAAATCCAGACGGCTGGAACGAACTACACTTTCCGCCTGAATATATGCTGGCACATTACGAGATGAGTCACATATTACCACATCTAGTGAAAGATGGACGAGGCACTATGGATGTCTATTTCACCCGAGTATTCAATCCGGTCTGGAGCTATCCAGATGGCTTTTCGTGGATTGAAATGTTCGAAGATAAGGATGCAATAGGCTGTCACATTGCCTTAACTCCAACTTGGAACGAGACTGCTTTCTTTGCTGATTATGTCCTTCCAATGGGTCATGCATCTGAACGACACGATGTCAACTCTTACGCCACCTCCGCGGGAAAGTGGGTTGCATTCAGGCAACCCGTTCTGCGAGAATTTGCTAGGCGTGAGGGTCGTCAAGTAGAATTCACACACGAGATTAATCCAGGGGAAGTTTGGGAAGAAGACGAATTTTGGATCGAATTATCTTGGCGTATTGACGATGGTACAATGGGAATTCGTGAGCACTTCATGAGTCCTTATCGAAAAGGAGAAAAAATAACTGTCGACGAATATTACCAATATCTCTTCGAGCGAGTTCCAGGCCTTCCTCAAGCAGCTGAAACCGAAGGAACCGACGCCCTAGGTTACATGCGCAAACACGGAGCATTTCTGATTGAAGAATCGACCTATGAGAAACACAAATCAGAAGGATGGCCTACTCCGAGTGGAAAACAGGAATTCTATTCTGAGACAATGATTGAATTTGGATATCCTGAACATTCGATTCCTCATTATCGGCAGAAATCTCACGTTCATCCCGACAATCTATCGGGAGAAGATGAATACTGCCTGCTTCCTAATTTCCGTCTCCCGCAACACATCCACTCTCGATCTGCGAACGCAAAATGGCTGGTTGAAATTGCACATAGAAACCCGATTTGGATTCACCCTAAGGATGCGAGAAAACTCGGTGTGGCAGAGGGTGATTTACTAAAAATCGAAACCGAGATTGGTTGGTTTGTCGATAAGGTCTGGGTTACTGAAGGAATCAAGCCAGGAGTTATCGGCTGTTCCCACCATATTGGAAGGTGGAGAAGGGAACAGGACAGAGGCAATCGATTCTTGACAAATACAGTTGCGATCGAAGACAAAGGCGATGGTAAAATGCGAATGAAGACGGTGAGTGGTGTCGAGCCTTGGAAATCCGATGACCCTGATACAAACCGCATCTGGTGGAGAGATGGAGGAGTTCACCAAAACATAACCCACGCAGTTCAGCCCGACCCAATCTCTGGAGCACATTGTTGGCTTCAGAAGGTTCGCCTTTCAATCCCCAATGAAGACGAAGACTACGGGGATATCGAGGTAGATCGGAAAAAGTCGTTTGGGTACTACAAACGCTGGAATGATTGGGCCAAAGAGCGTGAAACTCATCCGCGAGGTGAGCGCCGCCCCCTCTGGATGAAGCGGCCTCTTTCTCCAAAGAAACAGCATTGGTATATACCAGGGAGTGAGTGATTGGAGGAAATTATCGCTCTCGCCATTATACTGGTAACCGCCTTCATGTTTGCCCCTTTAGGGCTCGGAGGAGGATTTCTATTCGTACCAACTCTGTACTTCATTCTCGGATGGGATCTGCAACTTTCCATCGTCTGTTCATTGATTCTAGTTTGGTTCGTCAGCATCGGTTCACGTATAGCCCATGACGAAGGAGGATACATGGTTGCTGGTGTTGGACGAAAAGGTAGGATTGTCGCCATCGGTGGCGCTGTAATCGGGGCCCTTGCCGCCGACCAAATTATTGCAGAATTAGGTGAAGAGGTCATCAAGCTCCTAGCGATTTTACTCCTGAGTTTGGTAATTTATCGTGGAATAGTGAAACTAATCGAAGAACAACAAACAAATTTTCGGGAAGAGGATGAAAATCTTTCTGTGAATGGCGTCCTACTTTACAAGTACAAACTAGGATGTTTAGCAGGAGGCTTGTCTGCTGGATTGATTGGAATTGGAGGAGGAGTAATTTTCACAATGCTCAATCGTATCATTCTTGGACTTGAACCACATAGAGCAGCCGGAACCTCCTATCTCATCGTAATGAGAGTAGTTCCCGTCGCCATCATCTCTCACCTATTGTTCGAACCTTCTTTAGCCAATGATATCTCTGAATTTGATACACTAATTCTCACCTTACCTCTCATTGTTCTAATAACTGCATGGGCAGGTGCAAAAACAGCAATTCGTATGCTTCCACAACGGGTTCTCACCTACCCATACTTGTTCGCAGTCAGTCTTTCTCTAATCAGATACCTAATGGATATCATCGAGAGTCTAAACTAGTCAAATGACTTGGTGTCACTAACTTGAAACTGAGTCGATTGGTAGGTCTTCTAGACCCCAATCTGACCAGCTCCATGCTCTTTCATGGAAATAATACAGAATCATTTTGGTGAATAATTCAGTTGCTCCAATAGCCGCTCCTGCAGCCAAAGATCCTGTTATCACGAAAGATATCAATATTGTATCTATTGTACCTATAGTTCGCCAAGAAATTGTCTTGACTAAACTTCTCTTTCGATTTGCGTGCCCTGTTCCTGGTATGTGAGACATGAAGCATTGTGGTCGCAGGTCATTGTTAATCTGTTCCTGTATATGTTCAGGAGATTATTTCACAAAGATTCGAGAATTATTGAAATTCCTTGTCCGCCTCCGATGCAGGCGGTGGCGATACCGAATTTTTTACCCTCACGCTTGAGGGTATGTGCCAAGGTTAGCGTAAGACGACTTCCAGTAGCTGCAAGAGGATGCCCAAGGCCAACTGCACCTCCGTTTATGTTGACAATTTCATGAGAT
The DNA here is from genome assembly GCA_022449345.1 of Candidatus Thalassarchaeum sp. Taxonomy (GTDB): domain Archaea; phylum Thermoplasmatota; class Poseidoniia; order Poseidoniales; family Thalassarchaeaceae; genus MGIIb-O1. Next base: position 123,029 of record JAKURL010000001.1, read on the forward strand.
ATTCCCAAATCTTTCATACAAGCAACCGCTTGACCTGCAAATGCTTCGTTGATTTCCCAAAGATCGATGTCTTCGATTCGCAGTCCAGCTCTCTCGAGTGCTAATTTGCTAGCAGGAACTGGACCATAGGCCATTATGGCTGGCTCAAGGCCGACGATACCCCAGTTAACGATTCTTGCAAGTGGTTTATCTCAATCGTCAGCGGCCTGTGAAGCGGATTTCAGAACCACTGCAGCAGCCCCGTCGCCCACCCCAGAGGCATTTCCTGCGGTTACCAGTGAAGTAGGCCCGAAATGGGTCCTGAGAGCAGCCAATGACTCATTACTAGTGCCTCGTACAAAATGATCTTCTTCACTTGTAGAAACAATTCCATCAGGAGTCTCGACATCTACAATTTCGTCGGCCCAGATGCCATTGTCTACACTGTTTTCTGTTCTTGAATGGCTAATCGCTGCAAAAGAATCGGCTTCCTCACGAGTAACACCGACTCGACGACAAATTTCGTCGCTGGTTTGAGCCATGAAGGAATCACAAGCGGTGTCGAGCAAGTTGGTGAAGAGGTAATCCTCCATATCCTTCTGAAGTTCTTCTCCCTGTCTTGGAGGTCTGCCTAATTTGTAGATTGAACGCATTCCTCGCAATACATGAGGCGCTTGGCTGAGGTTTTCCATCCCACCAGCGACCACAGTATTTGCCTCGCCAAGCATAATCATCTGGGAGGCTGAGATAATTGATTGAATTCCCGAACCGCACAATCGGTTCAAAGTCAGCATTGGAACCTCTTGTGGGATTCCAGCATTGAGGCCTGCGTGTCGAGCTCCAAAAATCGCTTGGTCGCTGGTTTGTAGAGCATGCCCCATGACCAAATGATCGACTGATTCAGGGTTAGTTGCGGTGTTTTCCAGAGCACCTTTGATCGCAATAGAACCGAGTTCTTCGGCTGAGACGTCTGCTAAGCGTCCGCCGACTTCGCCATCGCCTCGCTTGCCTCCAAGCCATTCACAGAATGGAGTTCTCGCTCCACCAATTACCACGACGTCCTCGCTCATCATTCCCGCCGAGATAACTTCCGTTCATGAGTCTGACTATCCCATAGGGATAGTCGAGATCTCAGTTAAATTCAGTCTTCTTCGGTCATTGAACCGAGGTAATCTGGTAGGTCAACGCCAGCATTCGACGCAATGTCATGAAGTGGTGGTAGTGACTTGACGAGATTAGAAATGAAGTTCGAGGTTGAACTTCCGTCTCCGTCTCCACCAGAATCCCATACGGTGATACTGTCTATCTTCAGGTTGCGAATTGCTTCGACCTGGGCTGATACCATTTGGTCAATCTTCTCAACCATGAGTAGGGTAGCAGCGGCCTTTGGATCTCCGCCAGCGCTACCAACTAGGCCTTCGTAACCTAGGGCCTTAGCCTGTAGTACCTTCTGGACACCAGCGGCTTCAGCTTCGTAGCGAGCAAGAATTGCATCTGCCTCTCCACGGGCGATACGGCGTTGTCGCTCGGCCTCTGCCTCTGCAGCAATCTCAACTTGCTGCTTCTGAATCTGCTCACGAACGATGTCGCTAGCCTTCAAGCGCTCTTCCTCTTCGGTGAATTTGGCCCTCTGGATTTCAGCTTCAGACTTGGCAGTCGCGACTTCAGCACGTTGGTTCGCGGCTGCTTCTGCTTCGGCAAGATCCGCGTCTGATTGTGCAATCTCAGCCTTTGCATCGTTCTCACCAGAAACCGCTAATGCTTCTTGCTGACCAACGTAAACACGCTGATCTGCCTCTGCAGTTTTACGACCCTTCTCTGCTTCAGCGAGGTTTTCTGCGACCTCAATCTCTCGTGCCCTGTCTGCCTTGGCAGCACCAACTGCACCATCTCTCTCAGCATTTGCAACGTCTACACGTGCGTTCTCAACAGCGGTTGCGGCTGCCTTCTTACCGATGCTCTCGATATAGTCTGATTCATCGGTAATGTCGACTAGGTTCACGTTGATTAGGTATAGACCAACCTTCTGCAACTCTGTGTCGACGTTGGTCCTTGTGAACTCAAGGAATGAATCGCGGTCTTGGTTAATCTGCTCGATTGTCAAGGAAGCAACGGTTAGACGAAGCTGGCCGAAGATAATCTCCTTTGCCATTTCTTCAATCTCTGGTTGCTTCAAACCAAGAAGACGCTCTGCGGCATTTGTCATAATGTGCTTCTCGGTTGAGACACCGATAGTAAATGTCGATGGAACGTTAATTCGAATGTTCTGCAGCGATAGAGCGTTCCTAAGATCGATGTTGATTGTAATCGGTGTAAGTGAAAGGAATGCATAGTCCTGAATTAACGGCCAAACAAGGGCTGCACCACCATGTATCGTCCTACTCGCCTTACCCTTATCGGTACGTCCGTAAACTACCATTACCTTATCTGGTGGACAACGCTTGTATCTTTGCGCAAAGAAAATTACAATTGCAACCAAGAAAAGTAAGGTCGCGAACATCATTACCGAGAATAGTGCACTTGCTGTAGCCATAACTATCGTTCCGGACTGAGACGAGGCGGTCTAACTGATTAATGCTGTGTCGGCACAATCAAGATTCAATGGAGTTAATCAGTGATTAAACTCGTTTAACGATAAGTGTTGAACTGATTATATCGACAACTTCGATGAAGTCTCCTGTCGCTATTCCTTGCCCGTCTTCGGACTTTGCATTGTAGGTCTTTTGCCCCCCACCAACTTCCACAGTTACTTGGCCAACGCCACCTTCTGGTATCCTTCGCAGGATGTTGAGCCGCGGAGTTTGAGACGTTTCCGTTAAGCTTCGTATGCTTGAACTGGAAATCCA
>JAKURL010000001.1:125863-143434 GCA_022449345.1 Candidatus Thalassarchaeum sp.
AGCCTCGAGTGAGAAAAAGAGCTGGAATATTTTACCAGTCCCAATCATCGAAGCAAGACCTGCTCCTCCGCCAACAACAATCGCCATTGCATCTCCACCTTCTGATTCCAAAGTGTATAGTCCAGCAAGTCCGAAGAACATCATGAATGCCATTACTCCTTGGAATGTCATAGCATCAAAGGCACCGTCAGAACTCATTACATCGAATTCGATTCCAAACAAACCTTCGAATAGCCCCTCACCAACACCTCCAATAAGCATTAACAGGAACCAAAATAGGAACAATACACCTCCAATTAGTGCAGACGCGGCAAATATCAATTCAAGAGTGGATTCCGAGTCTCCAAAAATAATCGAAACCAAATCGAAGTCATCTAGGCTAACCATCGAACTGACCACAAAGGGATGATGCTTTGATTGCTTCGTCGGAAAAAACAAACGAATCAGAGTTTATCTCTGCGCCTAAGCCATTCCGCGATAGCCCTGTCTAGATTGAATACTGGCCCAGCAGCCAAGCCGGTCAACAAAGCCGTAAGCAATTTATGATTGGTGATTGTCCAAACCAATAATGCGAACAAAAGCAATATTATCGGGATTAACATTCTCCGGAGAAAAATATGGTAGCCACCAAGCATCTCAAATGCTGGATTGTTGATTACGTCGTCAACAGTATCGGACAGACTTTGCTTACTGGACAGGAATCCCACCTCATTAGATGAGCAGGACGAGGGCGCTTAGGATTGTCAATGCAACTGGTCCGACGTACATTAGGGCCTTGTTTGTAGCAGTAGTTGCATCTTCTTCGGTCAACTCCCCTGTTTGAGGATTACGAATCAATATCGTCTTCTCTGCCTTCGAATATCTCTCGTTGAAATCTTTCTGATGCCTTGCAACGAAAATTAAGAAGTAGACACCAAGAGCTAGAGTCCCACTTCCAGTTCCTTGAAGGATTGTACTAATCAACAAGGCTTCTACCTCTGAAGCGATAATCAGTTGAGCAAAACCGGCGAGGAAGAAAATGAGTGCGTCAACCCTTGCCATCGGTCAATGGGATTAGGTCGCTAGCCATCAATCCTTTGTCGGCATCTTTGTGTTTTCTGTGGCTGCTAATCCAGTCTGAACCGACCATAGACGAGAGTAGAGTCCGTCAGCATCTACTAAATCCTCATGTGTTCCTAATTCGGTAATTCCTCCCAAGTCGAGGACAGCGATCTTGTCGGCATTTCGGACCGTAGATAGGCGATGTGCGATTATTATCGTGGTTCGGTCTGCAGAAATTCTTTCGATGGAGCGCTGCAATGCCGCTTCGGTCTCATTGTCAACATTACTTGTAGCCTCGTCGAATACAAGAATGGGAGCATCTTTGAGAACTGCACGTGCGATTGCGAGGCGTTGGCGTTGACCTCCAGAAAGTCTGTGTCCATCTTCGCCAATATCTGTCTCCCAGCCTTCAGGTAATTCGTTGATGAAATTAGTCGCCTCGGCTATTCTAGCCGCTTCTAGGATCTCTTCTTCGCTAGCGCTAGGTCTGCCGTAGAGAATATTGTCTCGGACACTTCCTGGAAATAGTGTTGTATTTTGAGAAACTAGTGAAATAGAGCCACGAAGCGAAGCTAACCTCAATTCTCTGACATCATGCCCATCGAGACTAACAGTGCCTTCGAGTGGATCATGAAACCGTAGAAGAAGACCGACTAGAGTGGTCTTTCCAGAACCGGTGCTTCCGACGAGACCGACTGTATCTCCGGCACTGATTTTTAGCGATACTCCGGTTAGTACTGACTCTCTCTCTGGATAGGAAAACTCAACTGAATCGAAAGTGATTTCTCCTTCCGCTTGTTCTAATTCGACCTCTCCCTCTACTAATCCAATTGGAGTATCAAGTAAGTTGAGAACTCTGTCGGTCGAAGCCATGGCCCTCTGATACAAATCAAAGGTTTGCCCTAGCCGAGTTAACGGCCAAAGCAACCTTTGGGTGATGAATACGATTACTGAGTAAGCACCTATAGAGAGAGTTCCTTCAAGTGCTAACCAACCACCAACCAACATATTCGCGGTGAAAGCGAATAGGATAGCCATACGAATTAGAGGTACGAAGGATGCAGAAAGGCGAATCGCGTCTCTATTCGCATCTCGATATGAGCGAGAGGAAATGCCTACTCGCTCAACTTCTCGTTCCTCAGCAGTGAATGATTTGATCGTCGTAATTCCACTGAGATTGTTGTTCAGGAGGGCGTTAAGGTCGCCGACCTCTTTGCGGACTTTAGCGTAGCGAACTCCTATTCTTCGCTGGAACATGAAGGAACCACCAACGATTATTGGAATTGGTAAGATTGCCAAAATAGCCACTTCTGGTGGAAGAAGCAGTAACAATATCCCCCCAACCACGATTACCGTAGTAGCAACCTGTAGCAGATCATTGGCTCCTTGATCGAGGAATCTCTCCAATTGGTTGACATCATCATTCATTATAGCCATCAAGCCACCAGTGGTTTGACCGGAAAACCACTGCATCTCTAGATTCTGAATATGCTCATAGGCATCCATTCTCAATTCGTGTTGGGCGTTTTGTGCAAGATTTCTCCATAATACGCCAAACCAATATTCGAATAACGATTCAAGTATCCAAATGACCACCGTAAGTGCGACCAGGATTAGGAATTGGTCATACGGATCTGGATAACCAAAATCAGCAAGCATTGAATCTTCTTGGTAGGTAACGACATCGATTGCCATACCGATAAGAATCGGAGGAGCGAGGTCCCAGAACTTGTTCATTATAGAGCAAAATGAGGCTAACCAAACCTGTCCCCGATAACCTCTCAGGTGCTCTAACAAGCGCAAGAGAGGGTGGGTTGCCCCAGCCATGTCTGTCTCTACCTAAGTACGACGCTTGAATCTGACCTAAGACAGAGAAGAATTTTATCGGGAATTCATTCGTTGGAGAGGGTCATGTCTCCGGTCCAGGAATCTGCCCAACTATCGTACATTTTGATTTCAACAAGGGCAGAAGAATTGGTGCGAATCTCATAGTAATCCGAAGCTGAGAAATATCCATCTCCTGAATAATCCCAGTAAATAAATTCCCACCAATCCTCATTTTCATCGGTTTGGTTTGAGGTTTGATTGGCTAGATTGAACTCGGCGAGTGAAATGTCTTCTGTTGTACCCGTTGGAGTTACGTGAAAACTCAATTCGGAAGAGGCTACTTCTGAGGTGAATCCGAGAGGTACGTATCCGGCCCACATGGTAACACCATCGGATAATTCAACAGGTTCATCTACAGTGAATTCAATCGCCACCCTAGGCAAATCAGGCTGAAGACTCAATTGGACTTCGTCTCCCTTTTCAATCATCAAAACAAATGCTGAATCGTCATTTCCATACAATTCGACCCCAATAATTTCTGGTGGCATACCTTTCAGAATTAGAATTATGGTATGTGTTTCATTTTGGCCGCTGGCTACCTGCTCAAGCGATTCAAGATCATGAGTTATGGTCCAATCCAAACCCGCTATCGATGTGGTGTCAAAACCGAACGATGGCCAAAATCCATCTGGGTCTTCGGTCGCTTGTTGTGCGATTTCATAGAAGGGGTCCTTGTAATCTGGAAGCGCATCCCTGCCCTCGTACCAAACATTACCTAGTCTGATATTCGTAGTTTCAGTTCCTTCGATTACTTCGGTATCAATAGAGGTAGTTCCGAGGCTAAATCTCATTGCGATTGAGCGCAGATTTTGCTCGTCATCTTTTGCAACATTCCAATGAATTTCACCCTGTTGAGTTTCCGTCGCATAAGTTGTCGAGGATGTTACCCTAAGTTTGGAATTTTCAGCGGCGAGTAACAATACATCTAAGGAATCGGGATTGGAAAGTAATTCATTCAGAATATCATTGTCGAAGGGGAAGCAATCCGTTCCTTCACAGGTTTCGAGTGGAACTTCCAAGCAACCTGCAGAGCCCGATACGAGCAGCAATAGTGCTAGCAACACCGCTCTCATCAGCATACCCGCCGCAACCTATCGCTGATGAGGCTATGCTTCTCAGGTCGGCAATAATCACCTCTATTCTCACACTGACATGGCCTCACATCGGTTGCGTCGCCCCTATATGGAGTGGTTATGACGCGTAAAGCGAGAAGGAGGCCTTTTGGTGATTAACAACGTCCTCGTAGTTTACAAGAAAAACTTCGAAGAGGTTCACGATCAGGCCTTGGATGCGATTCGAAATGAATTAGACAATTTAGTTGCTGAGCGAGGAATTAGTGTGGATTATTCCGCTAGAGAAACCGTTCGTCGTGCTGATTTCATCGAATGCGATTTGGTAGTGGTATTAGGTGGAGATGGAACTCTAACTTCAATCGCCCACTCAGTTGATTCTGACACACCTGTAATGGGGGTCAATTCTCATCCGAGATCGGAAGATGAGGATGGTTCCTACGGGTTCTACATGGGTAGTGACCCGACAAACTTCGCCTTGGATATTCGTTCAGCAATAGATGGAAATGCTATCGTCAATCGACTACCTAGATTGCAAGCCGAGATTGAGACAACAAGCGGAAACAGAATTCGTTGTGACCCTGCATTGAATGATCTATTGGTAGCAAATACTCACCAATATCAGCCATCAAAATATAGACTGCAAAGAGGGGGCTCAGTAGATTGTAAACAATACTCCTCTGGTTGCCTTTTCTCTACCTTCCTTGGGCAAGGTGCATGGTATCGACATGTTGTGGATATCGAGGGAACGACCTTCCCCTTGTCCGAAGTCAACAATCACTATCTCTTCGTCGCCAGAGATTTGCCACGGGCCGAAAGGCGTGACGATGGCTCATACTGGGAGTGGACACAACAAGCTACAGTGATGACAAGCGATATGCATCGAGGATATGTTGTCAGCGATGGCTGGGATGAAACCCATTTCACACGAGGCTCGACAGTTACAGTTGATATTCAAGGCCCAGAGTTACAACTCTTGACATTCAGAAGCACAATGCTAGACCGGGTCGCGAATTGGCTAGACGCCTAATTCACAAGATTTGTTTAAGGAATAACTTGGTTCTATCGTGCTTCGGATTATCGAAGAACTCGTGCGGAGTATTCTCCTCTATGAGATGGCCTTCATCGAAGAGGATACAACGGTCTGCCACTTCCTTGGCGAATCCCATCTCGTGAGTAACTACAATCATCGTGATATCTCTGCTAGCGAGGTCCTTCATCACATCGAGAACTTCCTTAATCATCTCAGGGTCGAGAGCGCTGGTTGGCTCATCGAATAGCATAATCTTCGGGTCCATAGCTAGTGCTCTTGCAATCGCTACACGCTGTTGCTGACCACCGGACAGCCCGCTCGGATACTTGTAGGCCTGCTCAGGGATTCCAACCCTTTCTAGGAGTCCCATGGCCTTATCTTCCGCCTGGCGCTTGGTCATGCCCTTGACCTTCATTGGAGCGAGTGTGATATTCTCCATGATAGTCAAGTGAGGGAAGAGGTTGAACTGCTGGAATACGAATCCAACTTCTGACCTAACGTACTTCAGATCAGCCACAGTGGTGTCATCATCGATTGTTATACCATCGATTTTGACTGTTCCACCGCTATGTGGTTGAAGTCGGTTAAGGGTACGAATATAGGTCGATTTACCGGATCCTGACGGACCTAGAATAACGATAATCTCACCCCTCCTTATTTTGATATTCACGCCTTTCAATGCCCAAAAGTCTCCAAAGTTTACTTTCACGCCTTCTGTTTCAATAATGTAGTCTTCTGAACTATCACTCATGCCATTTCACCTCCACCTTCCTTGACTAAGCCAAGATTCTTCTCAATTCCCATTGAGAGTCTAGAAAGATAGAATGCGAATACCCAGAATACCACCGCTGTTACGTATAGCGGCTCGAGGAAATCTCCGAGGAATCTTAGATCTGTGTTCGGGAGATCCTTTGCGAGTTTGAAGAAGTCAAGGATGTTGACGATGAATAGTAGGGTTGTGTCCTTCCACAGACCAATGAATACACTGACGATTGAAGGTAGAGTTGTTCTGACGGCGTTAGGCAACTCGACGGTTAGTTTGGTCTGTAAAGGAGATAGCCCTAGTGCGGCCGCGGCCTCCTTCTGACCACTATCAACTGCCTGAAGTCCTCCTCGAAGAACTTCAGCAATGTAGCAACCCCCGAAAATTCCGAACATCAGAAGCATACGAATGATGTCTTCCGCATTGTAAAACGGATCCATCAAATCCGGCATCATGAATACAGCGAAGTATAGCCAACAAATCAGAGGACCTGATCGGACTAATTCAATCACCATCACAGATGGGACCTTGAAAAGTGGCAGGTCACTTTGCCTTCCGAAAGCTAAGAAAACTCCAATTCCAAATCCTAGAACACATCCAGCAGTGGCAACGATTAGGTTGACGAACAAACCACCCCATTGGGAGGCTTCAATTCCATTGCCAGCCAACTTATCCATTGTACTTGGAACTGCTGTTCCTGCGACGATTTCATCCCTAAATGATTGAACCGGTGTACCACCGGCTAATTCTGCTAATTTCTTGACGAATTCTGGCGGATCCATGATGATTAACGCAAAGAAGAATATGCTGACCGCGTATATTGTCAAATACGACCTTAGTCGATTAACAAGATATTCCTCCGAGTTAATTGAATAATAATAACTTGCAGCGAAGGTGGCGTAAGTGATTGCAACGCAAATGAGAATCCTATTCATAACCGCATCTGTATTGTAGCTTACCTCTGTTGGATTAGTTGCTAGAAGGGAAATTATTGTGACAAGTACACCAAATCCCAGAACGAACTTTAGAGGATTTTTATCAGATGTTCCATAGGCAGTTCCTAATAGTGCGCAACTTAGGTAGGTAGTCCACCATAGTCTGAAATTCTGATTAATTCCATAACAATCGTTGACATCGATACACATGTGAGAACCGGGGGACTGAGTCATTTGTTCTTTCATCAATTGACCCATCATGACCAGATCTCTATTTGCCCAAACCACTACCCAATCGGCTTCAATTAAGATGAAATGACTGAGACCTCTGGTTACAATGAAAATAATCCAAGCGGTAGAAATTCCTAGCAGAGCGTTAGACATACTCTTACGGAAAGTTTGCTTAATCAGAACTGTGAGGGTAATCCACCATGCCAATATCAGAGCAATCGTACTAATTACGGAGAAGATTATGGCCTCAGAAAATGTTACCACCCTTCCATCCGCGTGAACAGCGCCATTCAAAGATAACATGGATAGTAAACCATCAATGGAAAATAGATCGTAGAAATCTATACCTAAAACCACTAAATCCAATGACTCAGAGCCAAATATCCCTAAAATTACTGCAAATAGAATTAATTCGTAACTAACTATTTTGTTCGCCGTTTGGTCTTCGAGGAATTTAGCCCCAGGTTTTCCCGCTACAGATTCCTCAAAATCAATTAGTGAGAAATTTCTGACCCTACTTACGAATGATGAAGGGATCGCTTTAGCCGCTTCAACAATAGAAGCAAATCTAGAATGATTTTCCGTTCCACTCATATTTTCACACTCGTTACTCTGGAGTTATACCAATTCATAATGGCGGAAATGGTAAGGCTTCCAGCCTGATAAGTTACTAATAGTAACAGGAATAATGGAATCAATTGACCTACGTTATTCATCATAACTAAAATCACGTAGAAAATATCTGTATATGCTACAACAACAGCAAGACTGGAGTTTTTCCAGACATTCATGAATTGATTATTCATCAATGGAACCATACTCCTCAAAGCTTGAGGGAGGATTACTAACCTCAGCCTTTGATATGGATTCAAACCCAATGATATGGCGGCCTCAACTTGTCCACGAGGAAGAGATTGAATGCTTCCACGAACAATCTCTGCAACTACAGCCGCAGTGAATAAAGTCAGGCCGAGTAGCATTGCTAGGAACATCGGTGTAATCTCAAATCCAGTGCCCTCGACTATATCCCAACTTCCAGGCATATCGATAACACCATCATTATCCCAATCCTTAGTGTACTCTGGTAAAGAAAGCGCCTCGCCCGTTTTGTACCATCCACCTGCCATTGTGAATCCGAGTGCCAATGATATGGCACCAACCCAAATTGTGAATCTCTTCCTGAGACCCTCTTCTGAATCGTCGATTTCCATGGAATTCATACCATCATCGTCAACCCTAGTGGAGACTAAAAATGCGTAGATAATTAGTGCAAAACACAGTATCGGGCCGGCTAAGATTCGAAGATTTCCAGATAGGGATTGAATGTTAACCGATCGCATCTGCCCCATTTGGGCATTCATCTCTTGAGGTGATGAGAGAACTGGCGAGAAAAATGTCTCAAAGTAGTAGTTTGGAAGCCAACTAAAGAGATAATCACCAATTGTCACTCTGGCGACGATGAATACAAATGCAAAGACAAGCAACATATCGGCAGCTAAGGCTTCATACTTCCAGCCTAACTTGTAAAATGGACGACTAATTTTTCCAGAGATGTCCTTTGGGCTGTTTACAAAACGAGGTTCTATCCTGTCGCCTTGTCGTAGAATTGTTCTGAGCAGTGCCAAACCAATCAAGGCTAGGAATAATGCACCATAAGAGGAGAAGGTTGCAAACCAGATGCCCTCATTACTATAGTAAATAGCCCCTCCTAAGAGTGACTTTTCATCGATGAACATCGGAAATTGAAGACCGATTTGTGTAGATATTAAGAAGAGAAGAACCGCTAATGGCAGATTTCTGAATACCTCTACGTAAACAGTGGCCGCTGTAGATGCAAGTTTGTTGTTTGAAAGTCGAGTAACACCAATGATTACTCCAAGAATCGTACAGAAGAAGATGCTGACTAGAGTTACTCTAGCGGAGTTGATTATTGCAGCCTTTAGGAATACCCAGCGATGATCCCAATTAGGTTCTGCATCAAGTGGCCAAGGATTGATTTTGAAGGTGTTTACCTTGTCCATGAAAGCAAAATCAAGACCCCATCGATTTAGCATAACAGGATTTGTACCATCTACTTGAAGGAATATTAGGCGGAGAATAAGATAACTGATGAATGGGAACATAACGAAGAATGCTAATGCCGCGGCCCTCTTTGATTGAACCTGAGGATTAGCATTTTCTTTTGATAAAATGTAAGCCCAAGAAAGGCCGACAATCATTGTCATAATTGAGAGGAATTCGGGTATATTTTGTCCAATAAGTGGCATCAATCCTAAATTTATCGTAATCACAATGAAAATTAGGATTGATAGAGCAGTTGAGATGACACCAAAGGAATCTGATGAAAAGGAGGTTAGATTACGATAAGTACCCGCTTTGAAGAGAAGAGGTATACTATCATTTAGCAGAATTATTCCAGCGACAAGAGCTCCCCCGAGGAACATGAATGGAATTTGGCTGCCAGCACTTAACTCAAACACTTGAGTAGAAAGTACGAACACAAATAGGAACATGATTACGCCAAAAAGTGAGGCGACGATACCTCCGAATTCCCCAGTCCTTGTTATGTTTACAACATTTGAAAATTCATTCTGAACTAGTAGATAGCAAATTAGAATGAATCCACCATAAATCAACAACAAAGATTCGAGGGGGAAGTAAGTGAGATTCATCTGAGTACCGATCTCACAACCAACTCCAGTTCTACAAGGAATGTCCCTTGACATTGCAGTAATGTAATTTGAAGACATTCCTAAGAATTTGGTCGAATAAGAGTAGAATAGACTACTAGAAGCTACTAGGATTCCGGAAGAAAGTACATTCCGAAATGACAAGTCAGTTGCGGATAAAGCAAAGTGGTAAACTAGGACTATTGGCAAAGCGATTAGAATTGCCACTATGATTGTAGTTACTGTACTGAGGGAATATAAAATTGAAACTGGTAGAAGAATTATGAAACCCGTGACTAAACAAATAAGGTCAGATGAAATATTTCTGATTCCTTCTGACACGGCTACCACTCAGAGAATTGGGTAAATTAAATTGAATCCCTCGGGGAGTGAGCCCCCCCGAGGGGTTTCGTAAATCCGCCTATGGTGAATCAATTACTCAATTCAGCGCATTGGTGGTGCGTACTGGATTCCACCCTCTGATACCAGAGCGTTTAGGGTTCCAGCGCGCGAGATCAAGCATCCGTTCATTGCATCGGATCCGCTGACACCATCGTAGGTGCCGTCGCAGAATGCATCGTCGTATGCCTCACCGTAGTTACCTGCCGCATCTAGAACAGCCATCATCCAATCTCCAGCAAGTGGGTTGGATGCGGTTCCTAGACCGAGGTTCTCAGATAGAAGGCGGCACATACCTGGGTCGGAAGTTGCTCCACCCTCGTTTAGTGCACAGGCATCAGCCTGACTGGCAGCTGCGTTAGCAGCGGTCACGCCCATTTCTTCTGCGGTAACCATTCCGTACCAGACCCAAGCGACTACGTCCTTGAAGTCTGAGTCCATGTCACGGGTAGCAGCACCTAGAGGCTCCTTGGACATAAGTTCCTGAGCAATCCAGATATCTACGCCGCCCATCGAACCATCGGTGTCTAGTTGCCACTTCTTGGCGACCATTGCCGACATGTCTCCAGTGAATGCATCACAGGATCCGTCGATGAACTTTGCAGTTGCCTCAGCGGCATCTGCTACTGGGATGGAGGTAAACGCAATGTTCCTTGAGGAGAACCAATCCTGCATGTTACCCTCGGTAGTTGTACCGATTCCCACACAGATGTTTGCTCCATCAAGGCCACCAGCTGAGTTACCAGCTGTAGCAGCAGCGTACCTATCCTCACGAACTAGGATACCCTGTCCGTCAAAGAAATTCATTCCAGCGAAGTCAGCGTTGAGGCTAGCATCACGGCTGGTTGTCCATGTGGTTGTCCTGATTAGAACATCGATGGTTCCAGCGGCAAGCTTCTCGAATCGATCTGATCCGGAAGCAGGGATGTACTCAACGTCTGTGTCTGGGTCCAAGCCTAGAGCAGCAGCAACTGCTCGGCAATAGGAAATATCCAGACCAGATCGAACACCGGTTGCCGAGTCAAGGTATCCCATTCCATACTGGGACTCCTTGACACCACACTTCATCGATCCACGATCGATAATGGTGTCCAAAGTGCTCACTGGGGTCGCTTCTGCAATACCCGCAGCCCTTCCTTCTTCTCGCGCAGCGTCTTCGGATTCTTGTGTGAAATCCGAGTCGCCGGCACAGCCCGCTAGGGCTGCAGTCATCATTAACAGCATCATTGTTGTAGCGAGCAAGCGTCGCATAACTAACGTTAGAACGTGAATTCGCTATATACCTTCGGTATATCAAGTCGAAAAATATAGTTTCGCGACTGATTGAAGCAAGTATAGTTCCGGAGTTGGAAAACATAGTCGTGATATTTTTGAAAAAAAAAGTTGGAAGGACGAGGCGCCGAAGCGCCCCGCCCCCCCGGGTTTTCCGAGTTTCTTAGGAGGTGATCCATCTGCAGGTTCCCCTACAGATACCTTGTTACGACTTAACCCTCCTTGTCGAAGGCAGGCTCGAATACCACACAGAGAGGCAGCCTCACCCACCCACAACTAAGATGGTTTGACGGGCGGTGTGTGCAAGGAGCAGGGGCATATTCACCGCGCCTTTTTGAGACGCGATTACTACCTAATCCAGCTTCATGAGGGCGAGTTACAGCCCTCAATCCGAACTACGAACGGGTTTCGGGATAGCGTCTATCCTCTCGGAGTTGCAGCCCATTGTCCCGTCCTTTGTATTGCGCGTGTAGCCCATAGCATTCGGAGCATACTGACCTACCGTTGCCCTCGCCTTCCTCTGACTTCGCGCCAGCGGTCTCCCTATAGTCCCTTGATCTGCGGACAGATCTTGGCAAATAGGGATGAGGGTCTCGTTCGTTATCTGACTTAACAGAACGCCTTGCGGTACGAACTGACGACGGCCATGCACTACCTCTCGAACAATCCGGCAAGCTCGTTACGCTGGCCTTCATATGTCCGTCGGCTATGGTGAGTTTTCCGGCGTTGAATCCAATTAAACCGCACAATCCTCAGGTTGCAGTGCTCCCCCGCCAATTCCTTTAAGTTTCAGCCTTGCGACCGTACTCCCCAGGCAGTGGACTTATCACCTTCGCTTCGACACTGAGGGCGCTCGGAGCACTCCCAACATCAAGTCCACAGCGTTTACACCTAGGACTACCCGGGTATCTAATCCGGTTCGTGCCCCTAGGCTTCGTCCCTGACCGTCGGATCCGTTCTAGTGTGGCGCCTTCGCAACAGGTGGTCCTCTCAGGATGACAGGATTTTACCCCTACCCTGAGAGTACCCCACACCTCACCCGGTCCCAAGTCTGGCCGTGCTCGCAGAATTCAAGACGTTGAGCGTCTTGATTTACCCACGAATGTACCAAACCGGCTACGGACGTTTTAGGCCCAATAAAAGCGACTACCACTTGAGGCGCCGGTATTACCGCGGCGGCTGGCACCGTCCTTACCCACCCCTTATTCCAAGACCTTTGAAGAGTCAAGAAAAGCATCGGTCTTACCCGATGCACTTGGAGTTCCCTGGTCACGATTGCTCGCATTGCCAAGTTTTCGCGCCTGCTGCACCCCGTAGGGTCTGGATTCGTGTCTCAGAATCCATCTCCGGGCGATGTCTCTCAACACCCGTACGCGTAGATGGCTAGAGGGTACATTACACCCCCTACAACCTGATACGCCGCAGGCCCATCCTATGCCGCCGGAGCTTTCATCCACCCACCGTTCCAGGTGTGGTGAACTATGGGGCATTATTCTCAGTTTCCCGAGGTTATTCCCCAGCATAGGGCAGGTTACCCACGTGTTACTGAGCGGTACGCCGAGTCCCTAAGACTCACGACTCGCATGGCTTAATCGAACTCCAATAGCGGTAGCCTCCGGCAGGATCAACCGGATTTCGCGTGAGCGGAATCACTGATCCTTGCAGAGTTTGTTTATCACAAGTTGTCACTTATTGGTTATTGGCGCAGATGCACTTTCATTGATTGAATGTAATATCTGCTTCTTGCACCCCCTGAAACGGGGGTCAAGTCATAATTGTGGTTAACCTCCTCAACCACGAATTAATTCGTGGCCGCACTTCCTCGGCAGCGCCGAACCTGAAGGAAGATGTCATCGCACTAGGTGCTCAATCTCCAACGCCAGTTAGACGCAGCGTCTCGCCGAACCTCCTACGGTATATCAAATTGACTAGAGAGGAATAATCCGTCATGCCTAGCAGTACGCCGATTATGGAATCAATCGGCTCCGAAGAAATCCCGCAGAACAGGATGCATCTCCATGGCCTGTTCCTTCTGTATCTGCTCATAGGTTCTCAGAATGATTCCGACCGCCAGCAATAGTCCAGTTCCAGTTGCGTTTCCAACAGTTCCCAGCAAATCGGCACCAGCTGCCAGCAGACCTACGAAGGCACCGGAGAACAGAGTTACTGGCGGGATGTAGCGCTCGAGGATGCGCTCTAGAACTACTGGGTTCTTCCTGAATCCAGGAATTTGCATACCGGTGCGCTCGATTTGCTTGGCCACATCCTTGGCACCCATATTGGTGGTCTCAATCCAGAACTTCGCGAACACCGTAGAGCCCGCTGTCATGAAGAATACATAGACGAACACATGAGTCATGATCTGGCCCAAGCTATGGCCATAGGCATCACCTGTTTGATTGAGCAATGGGATTAGCCAGTCACCCACTCCGTTGACCATAGAGGAATACCACGCGAAACCGTCTGAGGGAGTGGTGGCGCCTACCTCATAGGAGCCGAACCAATGGGCCTTGCTCCATGCCCCGTTCCTACCTAAGATAGGGACAGTGGAGAGTACTGGATGGCTCCAGAACAGTAGGGTGAACATGTTGACGTTGGCGAGCAGAGCAGCCATAAGAATGACCGGGATGTTGCTCGCATAGACCAATCTGATTGGATACTGGCCTCTGTGTCCTCTGACCTTACCATGGGTCAATGGTAACTCGAGTTTACTCGATTCGGCATAAGCCACCACTAGGAATACGATGATTGATGATACCAAAGCGGCCACAGGATTAGCATGATTCAGCAATATCAGTTCAAATCCGTTTTGCGAGACCAGTTCCGAGTTGGTGGCTGTACGCAGTGTGTAGAATATCATCGGCAGAGTACCTGAAGGTGGATTTTCGAAACTCATAGGTGAGCCCTGGACTGTGGGCAGAGGAGAGAGTGTTCCGACGAATGTCGATTGGGCAACACCGGCTGCGATGAAGAGCGAGATACCGCTACCGATACCCCACTTGCTGACCAGTTCATCTAGTAGGAATACTAAGTACGAGCCAATGAATAACTGTGAGACGATGATTGCATTGGCCCAGCCGATTCCGAACCTATCGATGATGACAACGCTTGGGTCGAGGAAACCATACACTTGTGGAATAGACTCGACTGGGATCATGAACAGGACTAGTAGTTTCTGAACACCTTGGTACAGCTGCTTGTCACTGGAGTCCTGTAGGTCGAGTTGGATAATCTTAGCACCAGCGAACAACTGCATGATGATTGAGCCAGTGACGATTGGGCCAATTCCTAGATGCATGATTGAACCGGACGCTCCAGCCATAATAGCGCGGAACGAGGAGAATATGTCGAGTGTATCATCAGAAAGGCCCCATATCATGACGTTGGTCATCATGAAGTAGATGATGAGGACCAGAGTAGTGGTCCACAACTTTTGGTTAAACCTGACGTGCCCCTCTGGCTTAGTGATGCTAGGATATACGTCCACGAGTCTAGATAGAGCATACAGTCGGCTCGATTCAGAACCCGAGTATAAGAGGCAGGCTATCGCCATAGAAGCACCCAATCCCAGAAGGGCGACACCGACTAGAAGGAAGCCTATAGCGGCCTTGTCGACCCATCCCCAGTAGGCTAAAGATAGGACGAATACAAGCCATACCGTGCCCTTGAGAGACTTGCCTAAGTAAGGAATCTCCTTGATGTTCTCGGGCAAGTCAGTCATTGTCGCCCACAATACGTAGCCGACATAAGGGAAGGAGACTAGAAACATCTTCAGGGCACGGGATTGCTCATCAGCAGCGCCGTCTAGAAGGTCGTCCCGCAGCCAGTAGAACAGAGCGCCCCAGTAGACTGTGACCATTATCGCCAGACCAAGCCCGCTCGGTCGACGCTCAACCATTCAGATCACTCCTCTTCCCACTCGCCCCAGTCATCGTCGTCCCCATCTTTCACGGTAACGGATCCACCTGCGGCTTCGATCTTCTCGATTGCTCGGGCACTGGCCTCTGGCACAGTGACGTGCAGGGCACGCTTGACGCTGCCCTTTCCAAGCAGCTTGTCGTAACCCAGTTCTCCGAGGTCGATGGAATCGCTCTCTGCCAACTTGGCAGTCTCTTCGAGATTGATAGTTACATTGACATTTCTCAGGCTCGGATGACGGTTGAACCCGTACATCCCCCAGTGTCCTGGCATGTACTTGAGTCGGGTCATCAACCTGTGCTTGTTGATACCGGCATTACCACGGCCACCTCTCTTACCTGCTCCACGGCCAGCCTTCTTGCCACGACCGTGATAACGACTGCGACCTCGGAACTTGTTTGTTCTAGATACCATAGAAATACCTCACATCATCCTTCCAGCAAGCTCGGTGATTGCGTCGCCTCTGAATCCAAGGGCTCCTCCAACCGTAAAGCTGCGCTTGATTCCACCCCAGCCCTTTGGGCCTCTTGGTGGATGGAGTCTGAACACCGGCTTCATGCCGTCGATATCGCCAGTTCCGGCATCACCGGATGCGATTGCCTTCGAAACGGCTTTGATTGTAGAGAAATCGCTTCCTGCCTTGACTGAGGCGTTGGTCACGGGCTTGTCGCCTACCAAGCGTCCTCGCTCGGAAATCAGTGTGGCGATGGTGTCCGCATCGACCTCACCCCATGTGATGTAGTCCTTGGCCTTGTGCAGCATACCTGAGTATGCAGGTGTGTCAGGAATAAGCACAGCGTGGTTCACTCTAGTCAGGTTAAGCATGGACATGGTGTCCTTGATCTTCGGCTTTACACCACGGTCACTGCGAACTCGAATCACTAGGAAGGTCATCCAATATTCCTCCCTTCGATGATGTTTAGCCTCTGCCTGTCAGCATCCGTGATTCTGGTTCGGTTGAGCTCTAAAAGTGCGTTGAATGTGGCTCTGGCGAAGTTGATGGTGGTGCGAGTCTGGCCAGCTGAGCGGGACCAGACGTCAGTGATGCCGGCTAGATTCAGAACTCTGCGGCCGTAGTCTCCGATTACTAGGCCCTTACCTGCAGGAGCGGGCATCAAAGTGACTCGAGTCGAGCCCGAGCGGCCTGTGACCTTGAACGGAATACTATTGCCGGGCCCCTCTGAGGATTCCCAGGAGCCGTTTCCTCTCATGACTGGAATCAGATTCAGTTTTGCCTTGTCGATGGCCTTGCGAATCGTGCTTGCGACCTCCTTGCCCTTGCACACGGAGAGTCCAACGTATCCATCCGAGTTTCCGACCACGCACAGTACGTTGAATCTGACCCTGCGGCCCGAATCGGTCATCCTCTGAATCATGTTAACTGAAAGTACATCGTCAGTGAGGTCTGGCAGTAGTGCATCTACTATCTCGACCTCTCTGATTGGAAGACCTGATGAGATAGCCTGCTCGTAAGTGTGAATCTGGCCGTTCATGACCATGCGACCAAGTCTAGTCCTTGGCTGCCATGCTCTGAGGCCTGCTAGTGGATCAGGACCACGGCGACGTGTTTCTTGCTGCTCTTCAG
Organism: Candidatus Thalassarchaeum sp.; assembly: GCA_022449345.1. Taxonomy (GTDB): domain Archaea; phylum Thermoplasmatota; class Poseidoniia; order Poseidoniales; family Thalassarchaeaceae; genus MGIIb-O1. The sequence goes on from JAKURL010000001.1 coordinate 142,667, forward strand.
GAGGGGCGAGTGCCATTGCTAGACCAGGGGCTAGTACTTCTGGCACGTCAGGAGTCTCGTCGGTCTTCTCTACTTGCTCTTCGCTCATCCTGATGCCTCCTCTATTGCATTCTTAGCTGCCTCAACAGCTGCAGCAAGTGATTCGTCAATGTGGGCCCCGTTGATTCTGTCATCAGAAGGCAAAACGCCCTCTCCATGAGGGACATCTAAGCCTGCATCTACCATGCCTCTGAGGGCGGAGAAAATACGGTTTCCAGGGGATGAAGCGGCTAGGCCGATGTCTAGAATAGCGCTGTCGTGACCTGCCGACAGGGCTGACTTGCCCAGTGCATATCCGGCTACGTAGCAGGCAGGAATGGACTTCGTCGATGCGCCGGCTGGCCAGCCATAGGCGGTTAGGTTGCTGCCACTGACTGATGCGACTATCCTGTCGCCTTCTGGGTCGAACTGTGCTAACTGACAGACAACCTGGGTATTTGATACTCTGACAATCGCCCGAGGAACGCCTCCTCTGAGCATTCTGAGTCTCCTCCTGTAGTCTGTCTTGCCGTTTCGCCTTCGCTTGAATCGAAGTCTCTGACTCTTACCGTGTGCCATCACTCATCGCCTCCCAAGGTGATTCCATCGAGTTCTATGTTCGAGTGCATATGCGCAACTGAACGATATGATCCGCCCTTCGCCTTGCGGTAGTAATAGCGGTACTGAGAAGGGGTGAGTTGTTCACTGGAGCGGAGTTCCTTGAGAGCTCTTCTCTGAGCTCTGATTAGG
>JAKURL010000010.1 GCA_022449345.1 Candidatus Thalassarchaeum sp.
CATTGCCGTAAATTCAAGATGTGCAACAAACATCATACTTCCACCAGATACTGAGCCGTTTACTCCTTCTCCGAACGATGCACCTCCAATATTCCAAGTGTTTTCTGACTGATCGTAATTGTTGTGATTTACTTCTCCACCATCGACATTCGTTGTGTTGTTGAAGTGATTATTGATGATGTCCTGATAGGTGCTATCATCAACAACATAGGTGGTATTGTTGTGGTAATGAATCTCCTGATTTACAGTTACTGTGGTGTTATTGATGAAATCTTGAAGGTTCTCTTCAATCATCTCATTTAGCATGTCAGTGTCAATTCCCATATCTCCATCTCCATCCGGATCCCCAGAGGTACATCCAGCAAGAGCAGAGGCAATCATCAGTAGAACCATCGAAACGGCGCGGGTCTTCATGTAGGGCTCAACGCATTGTGTCACATATCAATCTTGAGCCGGACAAGTTAGGAAAAATCACTCACTATCTTTGTGTAAGAATCCGGTGGAAATGGTGCACTCCTCTTTCCATTTTCGGCGAATATCGCCCTCTATCGTACGAATTCGAGAAAACCCCGCGTTGTGTCGCCTCGACGATTTCTTGGTCTTCCATCTCCACTTTGTCTAGGTCTCCGCCAGCCCCTTTGCCGAGCATTTCGGGGTTCCCGACATAGCCGTGATAGACGATACGAGTTCTATCGACAGAGATTGGAATAACTTGGTTAATTGACAATCCCCACGGGTAGAAGTTGAGCATTAATCCAGGGTAGAACAAGTAGTAGTAGGCCGCTACCTTCTCACCGTGTTCGGATGAATTCTCAGGTAGCTCAAAGTGAGGTTCTCCTTCCCTAGCGATACCAATTTGCAAAACCCCACCTTCGAACAACTCGGTTCGATACTCGTCGTTATCCAAAACATGGTGTAGATCTCCGTGAACGAATGGTATGTGGAATCCTTCGAGATAATTGTCGACGTAAAGAGCCCAATTCGCCTTGATTTCATACGAGCGATATCTCGATGGGTCGTGTTGGAATGAGTCGATATCGAGCCATCCCAGTCGAGAATCTAATTCTGCAATCGCTTCTTCGAGATATCTGTCTCCTCCAACCAATTGCAAGCCCTTCCAATCGCTGACTGGGAAGCTCGGTAAGTCGTCGGAAGCGGAAGGAAATCCTTCCACATCTTGGAACTCTGGCATATTCTTCATGCAGCCATCCATGCCGAAAGTTCGGCCGTGGTATCGGCATTGCAGAGTATTGCTATTGCATGGTTCAGTGGCTACTAGCATTCCTCTATGAGTGCATACATTGGAGAGGCACCTAACCTTGTCTGAATTGGTTAGCATGACTGCTTCGCCGAGCATTCCTTCTATGTCACTCAATGGAATCACATTGTGCTCGGCGAATTGACTTGAATGCGCTGCAAAATACCAGCAATCACGCATTCCCCCAATCAGATTGCGGAATGTATCCCCATCCGTGTAGAATCTAGACGGAAGTGTGTGAGCCTTGGCGATGTCGGGATGAATCAACGGCTCAGACACATCAGCGCCTATGCCTCGAATGTGAAAGAATTGTCGCCGCACCCCTCAGGCGCTACATCTGTGTGCGTCGCATTGATGGAGTGAATCACCTTCTGACGATGCATGGGAGACTGGCCCGGTCCGGGAACGCCGGTGAAGGTGGCTGTCAAGACATGGTCTGGGGTGGTCGAACATGAGGGTCTTGCATTACCTCCGGCGGGGCCGAAACTAATCACACTCAAATTGGCCAACGGCTACAATGTCAGTTACCCAGAATCCTATGTCGAATCGGTGGAAATCCTCGATGAGGTCGAGATGTCGGAAGAGGAAGGACCAACCCCGATTGAACAGGACGAATCTCTCCCTCTGGTTCACTTGATTCACACAGGTGGAACAATCGCTTCCAAGGTCGATTATGCAACCGGTGCGGTTACCGCTAGGTTCGAGCCACACGAATTGTTAGAGTCGGTTCCCGAACTGCGATCTGTGGCTCGTCTAAGGGTTGTTAAGCTCGGAAATATGTGGTCAGATGACATCAGGCCGAGACATTGGAATCGAATGCTGAGAGCGACTGAGGAAGCATTCGCAGAAGGCGCTGTTGGAGTAGTGATAACACACGGAACTGACACCCTACATCTCAGCGCTGCAGCGATGGGATATGGCTGGTCTGGAAATGGTGGTAGACCTCCTGGCCGAATTGTTGTCACAGGCTCGCAGCGTTCGCCTGACCGAGGTTCAAGTGATGCTGCTGAAAACCTCGTTGCCGCTGTTCATTGGGCTGCTCACGGACCTGCACCGAGCGGCTATCGTGATGCTAGCGTAGTGGTACTGCACGCGGATTCCTCAGATGGTCGCTGTGCAGTGCTTCCAGGTATTGCCAGTCGCAAATATCACTCATCTCGTCGAGACGCATTCAAGTCAATCAATCAGAACCCATTGGCTTGGGTCAACAACGACGGAACAGGCCCGAGTATCGAGATGGCTGAGCACGAGCCAGCCGATGCGAGAGTCGAGGCGATTTCGCCGATGATGTTCGATGAGGATACTCGAATTGCTCAGTTCATCGCAGACGCACACCTACAACCAGACCTCGTTATGTCGGTGATCAAGGACGGCTACGATGCAATTCTCTTCCATGGAACAGGACTAGGACATCTGCCGATTTCGGATCCACAAGATGATTCTCCCGAGAATACCAAATTGCGATTGATGCTAGAAGACCACTGCGCCAATGGTGGAGTGGTTGTTGTAGTGGCACAGACCATTCACGGCCCCATGAACATGAACGTATACGCCAAGGGTCGCGAACAGCAGGAGATGGGTATCATTGGTCATGGTTCACTATGTCCACCGGGGTCAGCGCTGGTCAAGTTGCACCATTTGCTGAGTCGAGGTGGCGGTCAGGAAACTGTCGCTAGTAATTGGACCGAGGATTTGTGCGGAGAGAATCCGCACGATTCAATGGACTGAGCTGGAGGCTTAGCATGGCCGCTCCAGCAGACTCTTTCGAATTTCTCCGCACCGGCAAAAAGCTGCGGAATCGTGCGGTTGTCGCGGCGATGACAAACAAACAAAGCAACGAGGATGGAAGCCTCTCAGACGAGGAAATCAATTGGCTACTTCGTCGAGCCGATGGTGGCTTTGGAATCGTTACAACAGCCGCATCACATGTCGTTCGTGAAGGTAAAGGATGGGATGGCGAGATGGGTGTCTGGGGCGACCACCAATTACAGGGACTGACTCGTTTAGCAAAGGGAATCCGAGAACGAGGTGCGGTATCTTTAGGGCAAATATTCCACGGTGGAATGCGCTGTCCTCAGGGATTAACAGGGGTTCAGCCGGTATCTGCCAGTGTTAACCCAACAAGCGACTCAGATACCGGTGAGACACGGGCTTTGGAAGACTCAGAGATTGAGGAATTGGTTGATGCCTTTGCCGCAGCTGCTGCACGCTGCGAAAAAGCCGGATTCGATGGAGTTGAGATTCACGGTGCTCATGGATATCTCATATGTCAATTCCTTGGCTTACAGACAAATCGTAGAGAGGACCGTTGGGGTGGTTCGCTGGAGAATCGCGCACGCTTCTTGCTAAACATCATTGAACGAATTAGGCAGGTTACCAGCGAGGATTTTCTACTTGGAGTTAGGATTTCTCCCGAGTACAACAATATTGGTGTTATGCTGGAAGATTCGCTAGATCTAGTAGATATGTTGGTAAAATCAGGAATCGACTACCTGCACATTTCCTGTTGGGATTGTTTCACCCCGCCCACCCACTACGATGACCCGCGAATGTTGACCGAGATTTTCGCTGAGCGGCTAGCAAATCGACTACCGATGATTTCCTGTGGTGCGGTTTGGTCGACCGCCCAAGCTCAGCAAGTCATGGATCAGGGTGCAGATTTAGTCGCTGTCGCCCGTTCAGCGATTGGTCATGCAGACTGGGCCAGCAATCTTGGCGATTTGGACTACGATCCACAGCGTCCGCCATTCACAACGGCCCATCTCGAATCTCAGGGACTAAGTCCGAAATTCGTCGAATACATGCGGGCTTGGAAGGGTTTTATCGCCTGACTTAGCACTTATTCTCAGCATCCAGTGTCGACGATAGCCTCTTCACTTCGAACTAACCTCATTCTTGTATGAACCACAGAGCCACACTGCTAATCGCCCTCGTTTTGTTATCCTCCGCAGCCATCCCAATGTCGGTTTCGGCAGAAGCAGAAGATTCACGTTCGACTCCTGTTGTACACATAGGTTTTCTATACCCCTCAACAGGACCAATCGCGGTTTATGGGCCAGGCTTTTCGGCTGCTGCGGATATAGCAGAGGACCACATCAACGCCATGCAGAGTCAGTATATTTTTGAGATTGTTAAGGTAGATTCAGCTTGTGATGGTAACACGGCATCTTATGCTGCTCAGAGCTTGGTAAACGACGGCGTTGTGGCAGCCGCAGGGGCTGCTTGTTCAGGAGCTAGCATGGGTGCTAACTCGGTATTATCGAGTTACGGAATTCCTCAGGTATCGTATGCAAGCACTAACCCTATGCTAGGTATCGACTCAGATTATCCGGGATTCATGCGTGTGGTTCCCAGTGATGACCAACAGGGTCACACCCTTTCCCACATGCTAAACCAAACTAGTGACTCGTATCCCGCTTTAATCCACTCAACTTCTGATTACGGTAATGGTTTAGCAGACGCCTTCACCGACGCTTATGGGTCTTCAAACATATGTTCGTCGATAAGTTATGATTCAGACACTCATACTGATGACGATGACTTCAGCGACGAAGTCTACTCTTTAGTGGGTGATGGCTGCGACAGCGTCGTTTTCATACCCTATTATAGCACCGAAGGTGTTGCGCTAGTGGAAGAATTGAGAGATTGGAGTTTCTCAGGTAGCATCATAGGTTCAGATACGGCTTCATCCACCAATTGGCCAGACGATTTTGAGTATCCTAGTGAGGCTAACGGAGTGCAGACAATACGGTATTTGCCATCTCCTAATACAAATCTTGGAACAACTTTCGAGTACGAGTGCAATGCAGACCCTGACTGTTCTAATGGCATCTATACCGCTGAGGCCTACGACTCGATTAGAATAATTGCTGAAGCATACGTCAACAGTAGTTCCCACTCCTCTCTTGAACAGGCAATAATGCACACAGGAAGGAATTGGGAAGGTGCCAGTGGCATAGTTACCTTCCTGTCAAATGGCGACACAGCAGGCAATGGATGGGACCTCTGCGAGTGGGCCTCTCAGAGCCTGTCTTGCACTGACGTCTGGACACCTGAATCCACAGATTCAGACGGAGATGGCTGGAGCAATGCCGACGAGATAGATTGCTCGACCGATCCCTATGATGGAAACTCTGTCCCTTATGATACGGACTCTGATGGCGTCTGCAATCATCTGGACGCCGATGATGACAATGATGGATGGTCAGATACTGATGAGTCAGTCAATTGTGGAGAGAATAACGACCCTCTGAATCCGGTGGATACGCCAACGGACACTGACGGAGATCAGATCTGCAACGGTCTGGATGATGACGATGACAACGATGGCTACGACGATGGCTACGACGCATTCCCCCTCGACTCCACCGAGTGGGATGACTCCGACGGCGATGGCATCGGCAGCAACACCGACACTGACGACGACGGAGACGGATGGTTGGATGTCGATGAAGTGGATTGCCTGACCGCACCCGATTCCGCCTTTAGCATCCCAGATGATTCCGATGGCGACTGGATTTGCGACATAGTCGACTCTGACGATGACAACGATGGTTACCTAGACACCGAAGACTGGGCGCCTTTCAACCCAAGTGAGTGGGTTGATACCGACGACGACGGCACCGGTGACAACGCTGATGATGACGACGATGGCGACGGATATGCGGATGATATCGACTGGGCTCCTTTGGACTGGAGCGAGTGGTTAGACACCGATGGAGACGATATTGGCGATAACACCGATGAAGACGATGATGCCGATCTGTGGTCCGATTCTGATGAGCAATCATGCGAAACAGACTCACTGGATTCTGAATCAATTCCAGTCGATACCGATGGTGATTTGGTTTGCGATTTGGTCGATTCCGACGACGACGATGACGGAGTCGAAGACGAATCCGATGCCTTCCCTCTGGACTCCACTGAAACTCTCGACACAGACGGTGATGGAATTGGAGATAACACCGACTCCGATGACGATGGTGACGGGTATTCTGATGAAGATGAGACTAGCAATTGTGGTAGCGAAAGCGACCCATTGGACGATACAAGCACACCGCTAGATTTCGACTCAGACCTGATTTGTGATTTGTTGGATGCAGATATTGACAACGACGGTCACTTCGATACTTCCGATGCATTCCCTTACGATGACACTGAGTGGAACGATAATGATGTAGATGGAATTGGAGACAACGCTGACCCCGATGATGACAATGATTTGTTAACCGATGAATTCGAACTTTCTTCAGGCACTGATCCGATTAAGGAAGATAGCGATGGAGACGGGTATATCGACTCGATTGATGACTTACCTCTAGATTCGTCAGAATGGAAAGATAGTGATGGTGATGGTACCGGTGATAATTCCGATTTCTTGCCTAATGTTGCTAGATATCAAACAATTGGAGACTTGATGCTAGATCTTGTAATAGTAGTGGTACTAATTGGTTGCATTGCGGTATTGGTAACAACTCTGCGAAGAAGGAGCGACAATGCGGGAAGCCTGATTGAGTCATCACTTCGAGACCAGAGTTATTCAGTTGAATCGGATGGAGGACCATCAATTCCTCCGGATATAGTGCTACCATCTCAGTCTAAAAGAGTCGATAGTTGGGAGTACCTGCCTCCTGGTGGAGAGTACATCGAAACAGAACCAATGCAATATGCCGGTGAAAACTGCGGTACATGGATTAGGCAGAGCGATGATAGTTGGATAAGGCAGTAAGATTGCTTGATGCCGGCTCAATCTTTATCACCGGATGAGCTATTTCGTTAGCATGGAAGTACAAGGAACGCCCCAGATAACTGGCAGACCAGTAGAGATGATTGGATTCGTTGATGCGGCAAAAAAGGCAGTGATTCACAACTATGCGAACTTCAACGGCCGAGCCTCTCGCTCCGAATACTGGTGGTGTATATTGTTCGGTTTTTGTATAGCCATTCCTGCAATGATTCTCGACGGGCTGACTGGAATTGAGCTCATTGACGCCGGCGCTGGTGTTAGCTACGGTCCATTCTACATACTCACCGGGCTGGGATTTTTGCTTCCTGGATTGTCTGTGATGGTTCGCAGGTTGCATGACTCTGGTCGATCTGGATGGTGGTATTTCATAGGGCTAGTTCCCTGTGTTGGACCCATCATTTTGTTGGTATTTTTGATACAAGACGGACAACCTCATTCTAACGAATATGGGGACGTTCCGACGAATACGCTGCCAATTGATTAGGCCGCTTCGATGAATAACCGCTAGCGGTTTGGATTGCACCATGGCGGGCGCATCGCACTCCGATGACCTCGATGCGATGCGCCGAGAAGCCCTCAACGCAGCCGACCGGATTAGCATGGAAAAATTACGAAAATCTGGCCGCCAAACAGCCAGAGAACGCATAACTATGCTACTGGATGCTGATTCCTTTGTCGAAGTAGACAGCTTCGTTCAACACCGTTCTGGCGATTTCAATATGCATCTTCACCGACCCTTCGGCGATGGAGTCGTAGCAGGCCACGGCAAGATAGACGGCCGAAGAGTGGTTTGCTTCGCTCAAGACTACGCTGTCTTCGACGGCACAATGGGTGAGATGCACGCTCGCAAGATTGCCAAGGTTGCCGAGTTCGCAGAAAAATCGCAACTGCCGCTAATTGGAATATGGGACGGCGACGGTCAGCGAGTGCAAGATGGAGTTCCAGCCCTAGGTGCTACTGGTGAATTACTCGACATCCTCGTCGCCTGTTCAGGGCGCATTCCTACCTTTTCGATAGTCCTTGGAACTGTAGCAGGTGTCAGCGCCTTAGCCGCCGGTCTGTCGGACTTCGTCATCCTCTCAGATGATCACGGACAGATGTTCATGCGCTCTCCTTACTTCATCCCCGAAATAGCCAGTGGAGAGCTTGACCAGAATAGTCTCGGAGGCGCCGATGCTCACGCATCGCGCTCAGGTGTGGCTTCCATGGTAGCAGAAGATGAGGAAGATGCGATTCTAACGGCGATTGAAATCCTCTCATTCCTACCCGACCACACCCTCGCAGAGGCTGCTACTCTCAATAGTGGAGATCCCGCAAACCGAGTCTGTACTAAGCTGACGGAGATAGTTCCAGCAGACTCGAACCTACCCTACGACATTCGCAAAGTCGTGGAAGAGATTGTCGATGAGGGGCGCTTCCTCGAATTATTCTCAACCTACGCTGAGAACATCGTCATCGGCTTTGCTAGATTGGATGGGCAGTCGGTTGGAATCGTTGCAAATCAGCCGAAAGTTTTGGCGGGCTGCCTAGACATCGATGCCTCAGTCAAAGCAGCCCGATTCATCCGCACTTGTGATATTTTCAACATCCCCGTTGTGACCTTTGTCGACGTGCCAGGTTTCCTTCCAGGAACCGTTCAGGAGTGGGGTGGCATCATTCGTCATGGTGCCAAGTTGCTGTATGCCTACGCAGAGGCTACCGTGCCAAAACTAACCGTTGTCACCCGCAAGGCCTACGGTGGTGCTTACCTTGCTATGTCTTGCAAACACCTGCGCTCCGACTACAACATTGCATGGCCTACAGGTGAACTCGCTGTCATGGGCGCTGAAGGAGCTGTGAACATCATTCACAGGGCGGAATTGGCTGAGTCTGAAGACCCCGAATCGATTCATGTCGAACTTGTTGATGAATATCGAAGAAAGTTCGGCGACCCCTATGTTGCGGCTCGTAATGGCTGGCTGGATGACGTAATCGAGCCCGAGCAGACTCGCTACAAATTGATTCAGGCACTCAGGCCATTGCGAAGTAAACGTGAGTGGGTTCCGCCGAAGAAACACGGCAATATTCCACTTTAAAATGTCTAATAACCGATATGCGCTCTTCGACTTATGGAAGAAAACTCCGCATATGAAATGCCACCGACCGACACTAGTCCATTTTCACTGATGCTTTGGTGTCAGTTCGGTTTCTTCATGTTGATGTTTTACGAGACGGCAGTTAATTCGTCAGAAGGTGGAGAATTCGGCGTTGTCTTTGTGATAGTCGGACTCTTGCTACTCCTGAGAGTGAAAAATGGGATTCTCGGAGCAATGGGCGTGCTGGCCGCAGCTCCAGTAGTGTTTGGACTGGCAGACGGCGCAGAAATGAACGATATCCTAGGCGGAATATTCTGGCTGGTCATCTTCATGGGTGGAATGGGAGTTATGTTGCCCGCCACCGGCTTCAGGGAGTACGGCTTGGGGATTTCTGACGGTGCCCGTAAGTGGGTCCTCATTCTTGTAGTGTGCATGATAGTCGGAATGTTCGGAGCCGGAGAGTCCTACGATATCGCCAGTTCAGGGGAGTATACGGACGGCGACGACGTAGTCCATGTGGCAGACGACCTCAACGTGAACTTGGCATGGGCCGGATTTGCTGCAGCCTCGGGAGGTCTTCTGATCTTGTTGGCAACTGCTGCTGGCGGGGTCGAACTAGGTACTCTCAGGCCGTTTCACGGGGTTTCCATAGCCGTGCTTTCCGCATGGTTGAGCGCTTACAACCTGAGTGACTTCGGAGGGCACGAGCTTCTTTTGGAGATTGGTTGGGCCCTCATAATCAGCGGGCTCATGATCCTCCCCGTCTACAACTTCTTCGAGAAGGGCGAAGAGACTACTGGCTGAGTTGTGAAAGAGTCCAGCCTAGACTAGGCAGTTGGTCGGCGAGGCTGGGTGCGTAGAGGCGCTTCCAAGCCTCAAGATGCTGGGCTGCGACCATAATCACGGCGAACTCGTCTGCAGTTGCACCTTTGCCGTATGAAATCGAGACTTGTTGTTTGGCTGAAAGCGAGGTAGACTCTCCGCCGCCAGCCGCGGCATCAAGGTCGATTGCTAAGTCCGCCTCACCATCCCCAATGATTGCAGAATCCCAAGGCCCACTAACCAATGGCCTCCTACCTTCGACGGCAATAATCGAGCCACCTTCAGCGGCCCAAGCGGCGGCAATAGCACGAGCCGCAGAACCGCCCCCACGCATTCGTAAAGTGCTTCCATTCGGTTCGACACCGATGTGTCGACAAGCGGCAACAAACCCCACTCCATCGGTGCTGGTCCCAGACCATTCTCCATTCAGTCGCCTCAACTGATTGATCGCATTGACTCCTTCTGGTCCTGATACCCTAAGTCGTGCTTGAGGTGAATGTTTCAGAGGGGCGGTACAACTCAGCCAAACATCTCCCTGCAAGTTTTGCAGATTTGCCTCAAACTCATCCATCGACTCTGCTTCAAGGAATACAGATTTGGCTTCTAACCCAAGTTCTGCTCCAACGATTGTGAAGAGTCGCGGGGTGAGTGAGTGGGTGATTGGATACCCCGCGATGCCCCAGTAAGCCGGTCCGTTCATTGTAGAGTCGTCTGAATTCTCCAAAATGAAGGTTTCAAGTCAGGCACGTAGGCCGGTTTAGCGATGGACAGCGACCTTGACATCGCCCGAAAGGCCACAACTCGCCCTATTGAGGAGGTGGCCGAAAGGCTGGGTTTGCAGCGCAGTGACCTGATTTTACAAGGTTCTTCGATCGCCAAGGTGTCTTGGGACAGACTCAAGCAAGCCAGTAATGGAAAGCAGGGCTTTCTGATTTTAGTGACCAGTGTCAATCCAACTCCATTCGGTGAGGGTAAGACGGTAACCACGATTGGTCTGAATCAGGGGCTGAATCGACGCGGCCATAACGCAACCTGTGTAATCCGTGAACCTTCGATGGGGCCTGTCTTTGGAATCAAGGGAGGAGCTGCTGGCGGCGGCTTCTCTCAGGTATTGCCGATGGAGGAAATCAACCTGCATTTCACCGGCGACCTACACGCTGTGACCATGGCCCACAATCTTTGTTCGGCTATGCTGGACAACCACCTACACCGTGGAAATAAATTGAATTTAGACTTGAACCGGATTCTTTGGCCTCGTGTCATTGACATGAACGATCGCAATCTTCGAGAGGTTACCATCGGCCTAGGAGGAAAGGCCAATGGAATCGTCCGAACCGACAGGTTCGACATCACAGCAGCAAGCGAAGTGATGGCAATTCTGGTTCTTTCAAAGGACTATTCAGACCTTCGCACAAGGTTGGGAAGAATCACCGTTGGAGTCTCCAAGGAAGGTGCTCTTGTAACCGCCGAAGACTTGGGTTGCGCAGGTGCTATGGCTTTGCTACTGAGAAATGCGCTACTGCCCAACCTAGTACAAACTCTCGAGGGAGACCCTGCCTTCATACACGGCGGACCATTCGCAAATATCGCTCATGGAAATTCTTCTATCATCGCCGATGCACTTGCGCTTTCATGCGCTGACTACGTCGTCACCGAAGCGGGCTTCGGGGCAGAAATGGGAGCCGAAAAGGCACTGCAAATCAAGGCTCAAGCGGCGGATAAAATTCCGGATTGTTTAGTTCTCAATGTCACAGTCCGCTCGATGAAGTTGCACGGAGATGGCTTCTCCACCGGTGGAGGAAAGAGGCCTCCACAGGAGGAGTTGGAAACAGAAAATGTCGATGCGACCCGAGCCGGTGCCGCTACTAATCTTCGAAGACACGTACGCAACTTGTCTTCGACCGGTGTGCCAGTCATCGTCTCAATCAACCGATTTGTCAGCGATACAGACGCTGAAATAGAGGCCATCCGAGAGGAGGCTGTAGACGCAGGCGCAAGAGAGGTAGTAGTCTTCGAAGGACATGCAAGTGGTGGTGAAGGCGCAGGCGCTCTAGCAGATTCAGTGGTCGAAGCCTGTGCAGCACACGATGCAGCGGGTAGACCATACGTTCCAATCGTCGAGCCGGGTCTACCCGTTGACCAAACCATCCTTCGAGTCGCGACTAATGTTTACGGTGCACATACCGTTGACTTCTCCCCGAAGGCTCACAAGACCCTCGAATCATTACGAGAGTGGGGTCTTGAGAACCTTCCAGTTTGTATGGCCAAGACCCAGTATTCATTCAGCCACGAGGCGACCGCTCTAGGTGCGCCAACCGGCTTCACCCTACCAATTCGCGAATTGAGGCTCAATTCGGGCGCAGGATTCATCGTTGCCGTCTGTGGCTCAATGATGACGATGCCCGGACTACCAATCCGCCCAGCCGCCGTGGACATGGACATGGATGAGGATGGACGACTGACTGGCGTATTCAGCTGATGGAAGTGAGAAATTGCGACAACTGAAGGCCTCGGATGAGGGAATCAGACTTCGAATTGACGACGCTGACGACCTCTGGACTATAGCGCAGATTTGTCGAGCCGGATCCAATCTCGGGATGCTATCTCACAGGCGCGACTCGACTACTGGAACTCAGGAAGGAGGTCGCGCAAAATCAGCTGAGAGAAAGCCGATGTGGATTGAGATTGAAGTCTTAGAATGCAACTTCCAACCCTTCACTGACAACTTACGCATTCAAGGGATAATCACCGAAGCCAAGATCGATCTTGGTTCTCATCACACACATTTGGTGTCTCCAGGTGATGAAGTCGAGGTCTCATTTGAAGGCGGTTTGCCTGATGTTGACAGAGAGTTGGTCAAATCAGCCCTGGCAGCAGGGATTCAACCAAAGGCTGGATTGGTAGTTGTTGAGAGTGATGAGGTGTTGATTTTCGAAGTCGCTGCGCGCGGAATCCGCGATGTTTCTTCTTTCTCGATGAGAGGTGGAGGCAAGCGTGCTGATGATTCTACAGGAGTTCGCAGAGGCTTCTTCGAAAGGGTAGCCCGCGAGACAAAGATGGTCTTCACCGGTCAGATGCCTTTGGTTATCTGTGGGCCGGGAATGGCTCGCGAGCAATTCGAAGGTATGCTTCGCGCCGTCGGCGCTGAGAATCAGATTCTCAACGCTGCCACATCGATTGGCGGTCGCGCTGCCGCTAACGAGGTTCTAGCCGGCGGCGCTGCTGATGCAGTATTGGGGGAACACGACTTAGTCCGTCAGGTTCGAGCAATCGAGGATGGCCTGACTCGCATATCTACCAATGGAGCGGTATCCTATGGATTGAATGCAATCGAGGATGCTTCCGAGCAAGGTGCTGTCGAGACTCTAATCGTAAACGCATCTTTGCTTCGATCCGATGACAGAGTAATACGCGCCCGATGGGATGGAATAACTTCTGCAGTCGCAACAAATCGAGGCGAGATAATCCAAGCCTCGGAAGACCACGATGCTGGTCAGCAGCTTCTCGGAATGGGTGGAGCCATCGCTTTGTTGCGCTGGAAGGTCGATTGAATGGAGGCCACCGTTCGAGTCGTTGGATTTGGTGGTTCAGCGGTCTGGGATGTTCTCGATTCTGCTAAGACCGCCTCAATTGATCGGATTGAAGTCGCGGACCTTTCCGATTTCAGCCATGGTGAAATCGATTGGCGAGGCCGATTGGATGGTGCTCATTGGTTGGTTCTCTCCACTTCCAGCGTACTCGCAGGAGATAGCGCGAGGAGCGCGCAAGGCGCAGGCATGACATTCGCGGAATTTGAAGGCCCTCGCACGGTCATGGTAACAGATCTCCCATCAGACTCAAGCCGATTGGCTGAGGCTTGGGGCTTTGTAATCGAGAGAATTCGCCAGATTCACATCTTGTTTTTGACCAAACCGGCCTTGTCGGCGATTGCACAAATAGAGGAGATGGATGAATCTGAATTATTGCGTGAAATCAGATTGCGTGGAATGACCCCTCAAGTCATCGCAGTCGATTCATCAAACCGTCAGGTCATAATCGAACATTCTCTAGGTAATCATACTGGCCTTTGTGAAGCGGAAACAGGTGCTCAGTGGCTCGGCCACTATCTGTGCGAATTACCCCTTCAAGGACCAGGTGCAGAGGGCATCGAAAACGCTGCTAATCGCTGTTAAATCAGCACTCAAGAGCGGCATTCTGAGTTCATTCTGAATTGGCAAGTCAAACCACGAGCGAATATGCCTTTAGTAGGGACACCCCTTCGGCCCACCCTGCGGGAGCGAAGCCTATGCCACTGAAACTAGGACCAGCCGGTGTTCCATTGTCTTGTAAGGGTAGAACAATCGTCGAGGGAATGGACGATATCACGGTCCTCGGATTGGAGACAATGGAGATTCAAACCGTCCGCCAAGTTCAGCCTCATCACTTTGATCAGTATTGGCAGGCTGGCATTCTAAGTCACAAGACAGATTTCGAGATGAACGTTCACGGTCCATACTATGGTGAGCTATTGGGAAGTCGCCGTGAGCGTAACCGAACTTTGGCAAAGATGGAGTCTAGTATGCAGGTTGGTAAGATTGTCAACGCTCGACATATGGTTTGTCATGTTGGCCCGTATGGTGAGTATGAACCGGGAACTGAGGCCAACGAGGAAGTAGCAAACATTCTCTCAGGAGTCGTAGAGCGAGTCCGTTCAATATGGGGTGTCGAAGAGGAAGAGGAGGAATATTCGGCCTTCCCTTGGGTTCACAAAGAAGAACCTACTTTGGTCGCAGTTGAAACCTCAGGTCAGCAGGAACTTTGGGGAACAGTCGAAGAAGTTCTTGAAGTTGTTAATCACTTGCCAGGAACAGTTCCAGTGCTCAATATGGCTCACATCCACGCTCGTGGCCACGGTCGCCTGAAGACCTCAGAAGATTACGCAGAATTGTTTGACCAAGCCAGAAAAACCATTGGTGGAAAGAAGTTCTATTGTCACTTTGCTGGAGTCGAACACAGAATGGGTAACGCCCAACACTACACCCAGATCAAGAAGTCCGACCTGAAGTTCGAGCCATTTGCGGAATACCTCGCAGAGGAAGGCGATTGGATGGATATC
The DNA here is from genome assembly GCA_022449345.1 of Candidatus Thalassarchaeum sp. GTDB lineage: Archaea > Thermoplasmatota > Poseidoniia > Poseidoniales > Thalassarchaeaceae > MGIIb-O1. The sequence continues at coordinate 14,997 of JAKURL010000010.1, forward strand.
ACCATCATCTCAGATTCACCACTTCTAGAACACGATGCGATGTACATGGTGCAGCATTATGAGAAGGCTCGCCAGCGATTGCTTGAGATTAGGGCTCGCGACGAGCGCCGAATGAAGCTGGCAGCAGAATCCGGTATCGATGTCGAAGAGTTGGCTCGCCGCGAAAAGGAACAGGCAGAGGCTCGTAAACAATCGCTTGAATCAGATAAGGCGAAGATAGTCGCCAAGAAGGGAAAAAAGGTTGCTGAGCCAAAGAAGGAAGAGAAAAAGGCGGCGAAAAAGCCAGCCAAGAAGAAAGACGATGGCAAGATGATGTCCTTCGATGAAAAAGGCGAAGAGTCCGATGACCTGTTCTGAAAGGGTCGAATATTGGTGGGACTGGCCGGACTTGAACCAGCGGCCTCCGCATCTTCAGTGCGGCGCTCTCCCAGCTGAGCTACAGTCCCCGTAGCATCTTCGCGATTATACATTCCACTTCAATACTTCCGAGGTGGAATAGTCTCATTCAACGCCATCTAGAACTCGAACTTGCATCTCGTTTAGTGCAGCGACTCCAGCCGTTGCCGCTTCCAGCAAAGAATCGAGTTCGGCTCGGGTGTAGGTGAATTCTTCACCTGTTCCTTGGACCTCCACGAATTTATCATCAGAGGTCATTACGACATTCATGTCAACATCCGCATTACTGTCGAGAATGTAATCCAAGTCTGTGTAAACATCGCCGTCGATTAATCCCACACTGATTGCTGCAAGATCATGAGGAATAACCGCATTCTCGTGTGCAGCAGCCTCCTCAGCACTGAGAGTAGGTGCTTCCATTCCAGACTTGATTTGGTCGTGAGTCAGCCTCTTGTCTGCGGGTAAACAGCGCCCAGAGGCAATCAGCCTTCTAACGCACAATCGCATTGCGATGCTAGCCGCTGTAATCGAAGCGCAACGGGTGCCACCATCAGCGTTCAGTACATCACAATCAACGGTGATTGCAATCGGGCCAAGGGCCTCTAGGTCGATAGCTCCTCGAAGGCTTCTAGCGACCAATCTCTCAATTTCTTGAGTTCGGCCTTTTGCCCCCCGCCTCTCGCGTTGGAATCGTGAATCTGTAGAGCCGGGTAGCAGAGCATATTCTGCGTGAACCCATCCTCTGTCGGCATCGCGAGGAAACCACCTTGGAAGCGAGGAAGCGACGGTTGCACAGGCGAGGATCATGGTGTCGCCCTGATGGTACAATACCGAGGCGTCAGCATTCGGTGTGAAGTCCAAAGTCACCTCAATTTCTCTGAGTTCGTCAGCCGCGCGGTCCGAGCCAATGTCTCCTGACTTCATCTTCGCCATGATTCGGCGGCCATAATGCGCCGTTAATATGTAACGTGGAATTAATCCCAACTCAGCGACGCGCGTGAGGAGGTCTGAAACAGTCCACAACGGCAGTATCTGTGGTGATATATGGCCCACCGATTAGGTCTACACAATACGGCACAGCAGCGAATATTTCGTCCAAAATCTCACGGATGGAACGAGGTGAGCCGGGTAGATTGAGAATTAGTGTTGATCCACGAATACCTGCAGTTTGTCTAGAAAGTACGGCGGTTGGTACATACTTCAGGGAAATCGCCCGCATTTGTTCACCGAAGCCGGGCAGCATCCTTTCACAAACCGCTTCGGTGGCCTCCGGTGTCACATCCCTTGGGGCGGGTCCGGTACCACCGGTAGTGATGATTACCGAACACCCCTCATCACAAAGATCCACAAGAGCCTGCTCTATCAGATTCTGCTCATCTTCTACAAGTCTCCTCGAAATTTCCCAAGGAGAGGTCAGCGCCTCTTCGAGGAATTGCTTGATTGCAGGGCCGCTTCGGTCTTCGTATTCTCCAGCAGTAGCTCTATCAGAGGCTGTTAGAATACCGAATCGGCAGGTCTCATCAGCGCTCATCAGAGTTTGACAACAGTGCCGAGATGAAAACCCAGTCGGTCAACCATCCTCAATTTCCAATGGCTATCTTCAAAGACCTCCAAGACTAGCATAGTCATCCCGGAGACGATGTGGTGTCGAGCCTACCCCAACCCACACTGAGAAGCATCGCGCTTGAGGATGATTCGGAATTCACAGATTCCAATCGCTCCCTGGTTCGAATAGGCTCGATACATTGCCTCTGAACGTAGGTGAGAAGATGAGTGATGATGGAAGATATGCAACACAGATTGCTGTGGTTAAAGAGGAATGCAAAGAAGCCGATGAAGCGGAGATATTCAAGGAATTCAAGAGATACGAGGAAGATTTCCTAATCCCTCCAGAAGACTCTCTTCGTTCAGTTATCCGTAAGTTCCAAATCGCTGCTGGGCAAGAAGTTTCCAACATATCCTCACCATCTCGCTCAGCCCCTCCAGAGATGAAGGTCGCGAAATTCTCGGAACTCAAAGATGATGACAAGAATGTCACCATCGAGGTAGCAATCGTATCGTATATTCCTAAGATTCAGACAGTTCGAGGTGAAGAGCGTCAGATTGCTTACGGCTGGATTGAAGACAGTCCTTGGGAAGGCGAGCGTGAGCGCTGGGATTTCACCGACTGGGGTGGCCATGCAGAGAATCTGACACCCGGCTCGATTGTTCGTCTAGAAGGCGTCTCGGTAAATTTCTGGAACGACCGACGCTCGCTAAACATCAATCGCCCAAGCCGTGTTACCGTCCTCAAAGAAGGCGGTCAACCGGTAACCAAAATCTCCGATGATCCGGTTTCAATCGCCGATGCTGGAGCGGCGGAAGGAATCGTTAGCATTGTCGCTCGTATTCTATCGAAAAAGGACGACCAAATCGTCAAGAAAGATGGTAGTGGAACCTTGGACATAGTTCGAGGTCGCCTAGCCGATCCATCTGGCACTATCGGCTTCATCTCGTGGAGGGAATTCAATCACGAGGTCGGCTCGCTGGTGAAGATTGGCCGAGCTCAAGTCCGTCGATTCCGCGATACCCCCGAAATCAATATTGGCGACCTGACCAAAATCGAGCCATTCCATGACAATTCCTTTGCCAGCATGGACGATTTGGAATCGGTAACACGCTCGACCATTTCCGAACTACGTGATGGAGCTCGCGACATCGAAATTACAGTTCAGGTCGAGAATTGGCAGGCTCGAACTTTCACCAATGCTGATGGCGAAGAAAGGACAGTTCGCAGCGGCGATGTCATGGATCCAACCGGCCGCTGCCGCCTAACCTCTTGGGGAGAAATGGACCCAGAGCCAGGCACCTTCTTGCACCTCAAGGGTGCGAGAGTACAATTCTGGCAGGGTTCACCAGACTTGGTAATCGATTCTGCAGATCAGGTGGTCGATTTATCCGACCCACCATGGGATGCAATCGACCCAACCGACCATTGGGTCGAGGTGAACCTAACAGACTTGGTCAACGGTGGATCACGACGAGGAATCAGAACATATGGAACAGTTGTATCCATCGGCAATAATTCAGGTATTATCGATAGATGCCCAGAATGTCGTAGAGTCATGCGCGAAGGAGAATGTGCAGAGCATGGACCTCAGCGAGGAGAGCAGGACGTACGCCTCCGCTTCGTCCTCGACGACGGTATCTCAAACGCGTCTACATTGATTGGAAAGGAGGCTACTGAGGCTCTAACTGGAATGGATCAAGGACAGATTAAGGACGCGATTGATGCGAATACAAAGGCGGGCTTCATCGCCACTTTGAGGGAGCGATTCCTAGCCAGAAGACTGCACATTAACGGTAGGGCAATGGTCGACGCTCAGGGTGCTATTCTGATGGCTGATTCAATAGAGGTGGATACTCGAACACCCGAGGAAGCCGCCAATGATGCCATGTCTCGTTGGGGGGTGGTATTGTGATGAATCAACCAACCAGAAGGACACGCCAAACAGCAATCCGACTTTTCGCACAGGAGTACATGGATGCCGATTTGCCGGAGGAAGGAGCTGGTGAGTACGATCCATCCTTCGTAATCACCAAACTTGGTGCTAAGGTCAACCGAGCCTTGGTAGGCGGAGTAATCGATAGGGTCGAACGCCGTGAGGCAGAGAGCGGCTCTTTCTACACAGCCCACCTGAGAGATCCTACTGGAACCCATCGCTTCGAGGTAGCCTCATTCCAGCCGGAACTTCACGCTGATATCGAGGAGATTCTCAATCGATTCGAGAATGGAGACCGATTCCTCATGTTGCTCGTCGGCAGAGCCCGCTGGTTTGAAACAGAAGACGGCGGAGTTTACACTTCTTTCAGGGCTGAAGAATTTAGCATAGTCGACAAGGACCTCTACACACATTGGCTAGTCGAAACCTCGGAAGCGACCCTGCGCCGATTAGACGCATACGAAGCGTCGATGGAATCCGATCTAACTCCTGCAGCCCTTGCGTCTGCAGGGGTCCCTAGCGACTTGGTTGATGGAATGATTCTTGCAAGAGGGCACTATGGTGAATTCGATACCGAGAACTACCGAGTCGGAGTCCTCCAATCGTTTTCGATGGCCACCGGCTCTGATGTAATCATCGAGACATCATCTCCGCAACCGACCCTAGAACAAGCTGCTGAATCCACTGAGGAAGCAACAGCAGAACCTCCCACCCCAACCGGTGATGTTTCTGAGGTTCTGTTAGAGGCCATTCGCATGAAGGACGATGGTGGCGGAGTTGACTACGACACTCTGGTCCATGCGGCGGTAATGGCAGGTCATAGCCGCGAGGATGCAGAGGACGGGATTGATAATCTGCGAGATATCGAGGGTTCGATTATCGAGCCAAGATTCAGTTTCTTCCGTCTGACGCCTGAGTAATCAGCGCAGTCCAGCGATTATTTGCTCTGCCTCGGTCATCTTGGCTCGAATCCTAGCGATTGCATCCGAATCTCCAGCAGCGGCTTTAGATGCACTAACTGGAGTTGCACCAACCTCTTGGAAGGCGAAATCCCGCGAGCCTTTGGCCTCAGCAATCCTCCCTGCGACCAACAATAGCCTAGTGCTGACAGTTTCATAGTCAACCGGCCATCCTCGTCTAACCGCGATACGGAGGAACAATTCTTCTTCTTGCTCTGACCATCGTCCACCGTGACTGTTGAGAATAGTCCCAATCATTCGTTCGATATCACGAATCATTCCCGTGAGGGTCTGTAGAGCAGAATCATCGCTCTTACCGTCGATGGAAGAAAGCAAATCCGCTGCATCTTCCATTTGATGTTGTGAAAGTGGTTCTAGGAAATCGATTGGCGTCTCAGGGACTTCGATTACAATCACTTCTTCCTTGGGTTCTGTCGGCTCGAAAGTCTCCACTGACTGACTTTGGACATCTGGCAAACCATTTCTCCTCAGTGAGCGCTTGATTTGCCCCCACCCACGTCCTTGGCTTGCTAGAACCCCCGCAACCCTGCCCATTAGCACGGTTCTAGTTCCGGTCAATTGCAATTCCAGCTTGCGACACAAAGCGTGTAGTTTGTCTCGCTCCATCTCTGCCAGATTCTCCACAGTTAACCTTCTAGAGTCATGGTTTAGGTGAAGCCAGAGCCGCTGTCTTCTTTCTTTATGCGAACCGGATGACTTGATTCCAAAGATCTTCAATGTTTCACCTAATTCTTGGTGTGACATGGCCTGAATCCCTTCCCAACTCAAGTCGTGTTCACCCATCACTTGATTGTGAATGAGTCGAGCACGAAGGACTTCGACAGAGCCATTTTTTGGAAATCCAGCGGCTTCTGCTCGCTCTCGTAATTCCATCAATCGTGCACGATACAACTGGTCGAGTAATACTCTATCAACTGACATCAAGACCACCGATAGGACCGCAGCGGACTCGTCGCCGTCTTATCGCTTACCCATTAATCGAGCAATTATGTGGGCATTTCTGGGGGTGGCTGGAATTGCCGTTACTTCTCTAAATCAATCCAAGCATCCTTTGCTGGCAGTAGCCCTTCACGGGTTCTTTCTTCTGGTATAGGACTTCCAGCAGTATTCAGCATTCGCTCCCAGTCTTTGCTTAACGAAATTATAGAAGATTCCATCATCGACAGTGGAACAAGTCTCTCAATTGAAAGGGTATGCATTCCATCATCTGAAATCAATTCCATACGAATTTCAACATGAACTTCTGTAGTCTCCGTTTCTCCATCAGGGTCGTGGAACACGGTTTCCATTGTTAGGTCAAAGGACTCCTCAGCCTGTCGCATAATAGCGCCGACTTGCCTGTGCCGGACTAGAATTGCTACCCTGTCGATTTCAGCATCTGAGAATCCTCCAATCAGATTGTCGTGAACCCACCATGCTGTCTCGCCTTCTACCTCAGATATTTGTTGAATCAATCTATGAGGGAATCCAGTGCGCCCAACTAGCACCATCAGGTCTGCATATGGGACCGGCAGATAGCGATCTCCTTCTCTCTCCTCGGGGTCAATGCCCAGAACCGTCCGTCGGCTGGAACAATGAATTGAATTGAAGACCTCACGAGAGGTTACGAATCCGTCAATATCTCCATTTCGACGTAGTTTTTCCATCCAGCGGGCGATTTCGTCCTCTGCATCAGGTCTGTCATCAATCTCGTAGATTGAAGCAAAAGCCTCGCTGGAAAGTACTCTCAATCCTCGACGAGACCGCTTCAGCTGTCGTCTAATGATTTTGTCATCACAGAGAATAATCGCACCCTTCGGCTGATACCAAATACGATTCTCACTGACAAAGAATCTCGCCGGTCGTCTCGGAGTTCTTGCACCCAATACTTGACAACCGGCTTCAAGCAACTCATTTTGTCTTCCGTGAAGTAGTCTAGCGGGCATGGCTAGGAGCTCTATTTTACCTTCCTTTAGCTCTTTAATCGCCTCTTCTAGAGTTGATACTGAAGTAATCTCTAACTCAACTTCACCAGCATCATCTGAGGCCAAGTAATCCTCCAGATGCCTTGACGATAGGCAATGTGGATGGTCCAGTGATGCGACGGTAAGTCGGTCTTTCACAGCGTCCACCTCGAGGGGGGAGCACGTAACGTGCCCGTCTGCGGGGCCACACACCCGTTGATATAGGCAACCCCTCACGACAAAACTCCATGGTCTCACTTCGAAATGTTCACCGCAGCCTTGAGCAGCGTCGAGATCGCGTAGATGAAGCTCTAGAGGATTTGGTGCAGAATCGAATGACCAAAAGCGACGCGCCTGCCATGAACCTCGCTCGGGACATTCTGTTAGCTGGTGGTAAGAGGATTCGTCCAGTACTCGGATTGCTGACATACGAGGCCGTCGGCGGCGAGGATGTCGATTCGGTGATGGATCTCGCTATAGCTTCCGAATTGATTCACACAGCTACATTAATTCACGACGATATTTACGATCAATCGAAGACTCGTCGAGGAGTTCCAACCCTGCACTCGACCCATGGGATTTCTCATGGTATCATCGCTGGAGACTATCTATTCGTGCTTGCATTTTCTCTCGGTGGTCGATGCGAAGAACGGATTGTGGAGAGGATGGGGGAGGCGGCTGCAAACATCGCGGCTGGGGAACTTCTGCAACTCAAGCACATCGGAGACCTCGGAACGACTCCTGAAGATTACTACGCTATAATCGATGGAAAAACCGCCGGGCCATTCGCTAGTGCTTGCTCTTGCGCCGCGATGCATGCAGACGCTGCACAAGAGATTGTAGATGCCCTTGAAAAATTCGGATGGGAAGTCGGTCGAGCCTTCCAACTGGTCGACGATTTGCTCGACTTAACTGGAGACCCCTCAATGGGCAAGCCAAGAGGAACTGACGTCCACGAGGGCAAGATGACTTTACCAATAATCCATGCTTTGACGATGCTTCACAGTGTGGAGCGGGAACAACTTGCAGATGTATTGCAAAACTTCAGCGATGACCGTTGGGGTGAATTGACAGAATTGCTCGAGAGCGCTGGTTCTTTTGAATATGCAAAGCAACTCATTCAGAACCACATCGATAGAGCTCAAGAAAACCTCGAGGTACTTCCTGATTCGGACGCAAAAGCGCTAATTATTGAAATTGCAAAACGCTCCCGCGGCCGTCGAACCTGAGGTGGCCAAACAACGCTCTAAGCGGTGATTTCTATGGTCGAGCGAACCGATTGGGATGTTATTGTAATCGGAGGCGGTCCAGCCGGTTCAACGACCGCTCGCTATGTCGCAGAGGGGGGAATGGACGTCTTGGTTATCGATAGTCGAGAATCGATTGGTAGTCCATTGCAATGTGGAGAATTAGTCCCGAGCAACGACGAGATGAAGCGACTTTGCCCGGATGTTCCGGATGTTGACGATCTACTGCAGACTCCGGAACACGCGATTTCACTCCGCACCTCAGAGTTGCATTTGGTACCGCCATCGGGTAGACCACTTCGATACCCCTTTGAGGGACTCATGCTTGACCGAGTTGCCCATGATGAATGGCTGGTTGACTTGGCCAAATCGATAGGTGTAAATTATCTCACAGGGGCTAGAGTTGAATCTGTTGATGGTGAGAGTGTAAGCCTCAGAGATGGCCGAGAATTTACTGCTAGAATCATTGTCGGCGCAGGCGGTCATAATGACCCACTGCGCCGCAGTCATTGGGACGAATCAAGTCTTAAAATACCAATCAAATTCGCCCTGATGGATGGAGATTTTGGAGATGCGGTTGAACTTCACTTTGGCTCGATGGCACCGGGTGGATATGCCTGGATGTTCCCCAAGCAAGGTGGAGCCAACATCGGTGTCGGGATTCAGAATAAATTCGCCAAAGGGCATTCATTGAATCTGTTCGCAGACGAGTTCATCGGTCGCTATGGAGCAGAAATCACCTTCAGAGGAGCAGGGTCGCTTCCGATGTCGGGGACAATAGATTGTTTCGTCAAGGATAATCATCTCCTCGTCGGCGATGCAGCGGGTATGGTCCTACCATCAAATGGTGCAGGAATCACAATCGCAATGATCGGTGGCCGAATTGCCGGTCAGACAATCGTATCGCACTTGGATAACGGCACTTCTCTTCACGAATATGAGTCAGAATGGAAACGCCAGATGGGTTCAGTAATGCGAAATTCGAAATTATCTTTCAAGGTTGGAAGCTGGATTACACGGCTGCCAGATTGGATGTTGAACCTTGCATTTAATCCGCTAACCAAGCCCTTTGTTTGGCGCTTCGTAACTTGTCGAAAGCCATTCATAATTTTCTGATTGTTGATTAATTTATCTAACTTGATATTTTTTTATCATACTCAGGGGGGAAAGCAATCCATCTAATCAGAAGAAAGTTGAGGTATCCAAAAACACAGGTATTAACGAACCATGCAAGTGTGTGATGTAAGAGAAAAATCTCAACCATCAAATAATGAAATAATGTTGTGACCACTAGTTGGCCCGAATATGTCCAAAAGGCTCGATTAAGACTTCTGAAATAGGAAAATGTAGAGTTGAATGTGAATCTGTAATGCATAAAGTGGGCTTCTACATTTCCTATTGCACATGAAACCGCCCAAGCAGCTACTGCTGTGTGGGATGGCCAAAGATCGACCCAATAAAGGACCTCATAAAGCACCAAAGCGAAGGTAGAATTGACAATCCCAACAATGTTGAATTTTAGAAATTCATGGAGCATGACTTTGAATGTCCAACCTACATCCTCGATTCTCTCGCGCATCCACCACATTGCTTTCTTAACGGGCCCATCGATGCCCGCATAAAGTAGTGTACCCCCTTGTTATTCCCGCATCATAATTGGTACCCAATATGATACGAGCGTCAAGAAGGGATCTCTAGTTGATACCATTGGTAAAATAACTAAGTGCGCAGGTACTTACCGGTAGATATGAGTCAACTAAAACCGATGATTATTGTAATTCTAATGTTGACTTCTGCACTAACAGGATGTACTAGTACTGGTAATGAAAACATAGTTCAGATTGAAATAAATTCACCATTAGAAGGCGACTGGATAGAGGGTCAAGTTCAAATTTCGATTACAACAAAAATGACTGTTTCTGAGGGAATTGAGATTTGGATTAACGATAATTATTATTCAACTGAAGAATTGGGTATCGTCACAGATTTCGATATCGATACATCTCATTTTTCTGATGAAAACGGATCACCTGTTGACCTGAATATTGAATTAATATATCAAAATGTAAGCCTCACTGAGGTAAACGTGACAGCCCTATTCCCTCAACAGATGACCTTCTGGTCTTCTGAAGATATTCAGCCAGAGTTTAATTTGGATGGCGAATTATTATTCAAGTCAAGCAAGGGTCTAGAACCAAGAATGTATGAAATCTATCATCTAAATCCTGGTGTCACTACCTCTACTAAAATATCTACGGAACAAGAGTATCATGGATACCCTGGCCCCTCCCCTAGTGGAACACATGTCGTATTCAACTCATGGGTTATTGACGAAGCAGGAAATACTCAGATGGAAATTTTCACTGCGAACATATCAACAGGAGAGACATACAGATTAACCGACAATCCCTCATTTGATGATTCTGGACGATGGAGTCCGGATGGTTCAGAGATTATTTTTTACTCGAATAGAGATGGCACCATGGATCTATGGAAGATATCTGTTAATGAATCGGGATATCCATTAGAAACCGCTGTGAAAGTTTTGGAAAGTGATGCAAGAGAACATTGTGGCCGCTGGTCTTTTGACGGTCACTATATCGTCTATGAGAGTGATAAAACAGGGATAAATCATCTTTGGATGATAACTTCAGATGGACTTAATGAAACACAGCTTACATTTGATGAGAACCAGAATGGCTACCCAGCATGGCATCCTAGTGGTGATTATATCGTTTACAATAAGCAAACTTCTACCAGTTCTAATTTACACATTCTTTCCTTATTAGATGGTGAAACAAAAAGACTGACCATGCACCAAATGGGTGTTGATGCTCATCCAACATGGTCTGCAGACGGGAAATATATCGCTTTCCATTCTGATCGTGCCGGAAATTTTGATATTTGGATGATGGAGATTCCATTAACAATCTAATTTCAAGTACCCAAATCGAAAATGAAGCCAATCATGAAAGCGATACCCATGACAATCAATGGTATGATGGTCAGCCAAATCATCAACTTCTCATTATCCATAATATCCCCTAGCGTGATAGGCACATATGTCATGTAGCGTATTTCATAAAGTGGGAACTTTACGCAATTATCATGAAGTCCATAGGTGAAATTGAAGAAAAACTGGCAAGTAAGGCTGAACCAATCCTAGGATTCAAGCCATCTTCTAAAATCAAAAGAGGACCTATTGGAATCCTAATCAGTATAATTTGCATAGCGATTGTATTCAGAGAATTGAGCCGTGCTGGCGTAATATAGGGTAGGGGATAATAATCGGCAACCTATTGTGCCGCCTTCGCTAACGATTTTGTATGACGGGGTGCCTTGATGACTTTCCCAACGAACTCGAGCCAAACTTCTCGTGTCTTTCAGACACCTTGTCTGCCGGGCCGGCTTCGGGCGTACTGATACTCGCCATTGGGATTCCACTGATCGGGATTATCAAGGCATACCTGAGAAAGTTGCTAGACAACGTTGACTTTGACGAAGGCCTCGAGAATTTTCTATTCAGGATTGCTGGAGTTGCCCTTTGGGCGATTGTGATTCTAACCGCTGCTGCCGAGTTCGGCATTAACGTGACAGGCTTAGTGGTCGGCCTAGGATTCATTGGCCTCGCTGTTGCCTTTGCGGCTCAGGATACAGTGGAGAACGTAATCGCCGGTGTATTCATCATCATAGACAGGCCTTTTAGAGAGGGCGAGAGAATATTGTTGCCAAAGAGCTTGGGCGGAACCTACTCCAAGTGGGGGGACGTATCCTACATCGGACTCAGAACAACCAGAGTTAGGTCGACGGACGGAGTTCTACTTACCATTCCAAATAAACTGCTAACAAAGGACGCAGTTGCAAACTTCAGCCACAGTTCCGATATGGAACTCAGGGTTAGAATTAGGTTGGGCCTTACTGCAAAATGGTCGAACGTCACCAAGGCGGAAGAGATAGTGAAAGATATCTCTCAGAACCATCCCGACATTGTGAGCAAGCCAAAGCCTCCAGAGGTAGTCTTGAGGGGGTTCGGCGACCAAGAAATAGTGATGGAGATACGCTACTACGTCGACAATGCACGTAAGATGAGACCGTCCAAGTCGTTCTTCGTCACAGAGATACTAAGGAGGTTTGAGGAGGGGGGAGTGAGTCTCGCATTCCCAGTAAGGGTTAACATGAACAGCGAGGTAGATTTAGAGGATCTTGGATTTTAGATATCCGTAATATTCCGAATCAACAGTTAGAACAGCATCCTTTGCCTTCTTCGGGCTTGCTACCTTCCCATATGGTCGCCATTCCGGGAAATACAACTTTGGCACGAACTTTGACAAAGCCAACTTCTTCCATCATCCGGACATAATCGCGAGTAGTTCCGAAGGTGACGTAGGTCTTGGTCAACCACTTCCAAGGGTGGTCCTTGACTCCACAGATAATTCGCGCGTAAGCACCTACCCAAACCCGCATCCAAAGCCAGCCAAAGAATCCGTGAATTCGATTCATCTTTGCGGGATCAACAATCACCATTTTCGCCCCCGGCTTCAATACACGCAGAACCTCTCCTAAACCGGCTCGCTTGTCGTACCAATCTCTGAATGAGAATAGGGAGCAAACGCTTTCGAAACTCTCGTCTTCAAAGGGCATTTCTTCAGCAGTCCCCTCGATAAAAATCGCTGGTCGCTCCCGCTTTGAATTGACCCGCTTTTCAGCGACAGATAGCATCGCTGGAATTGGATCCAAACAAGTCAACTCTCGACTCGGAATCATCTCTGCGAATGTACCTGGGCCACACCCCACTTCGAGAATATGACCCTCTGCCGGAAGTCGACTGCGAACCATTTCTCTCCATCGTTTATCCTGACCGAGGGTGGCAAAACGATTGATTCGGTCATACACCGGAATGGTCAACTCAAGGTTGCGCTGGAGTTCAGTCCAATCTTCGATACCGATGCGTTCAGTATCCATTGTGCGTACGACCTCCAATCCTATATTTGGTTCAATCCTCAGGTGGTTTTCTCAGAATCTCCTTGAGACTACTTCTCAATGCCTTATGGTTACCATCATAAACTCATTTTAATTCCCGTCGGCCGTCAGGGGTTATACTGTGGGAAGGGCCGATGTTTTGGGGACGATTAGAGATGCCGAAGCGGACGCCAAAGCGACGCTTGAAAAGGCCGAACAAGACGCTTCTAATCTGGTCATAAAAGCCAGAACAGATGCAGCTGAAACAGTATCCAAGGAACGACAGAATTCAGACGCAGAAGCCAACGCAATTCTTGAGAAATCCCGAGCTGCCTCGGAAAAAGAAGCGGCAGCAGTCAGTTCAGAAGGAGATGCTGAATTGGCCAATGTCCACGATAGCGGTGAGAAGAATCGTTCAAAGGCAATCGATTTGGTCCTCTCCAACTTTAGCCAATCTTGAATCACTCTGAATTAAGGTGTCCAATATGAGTCAGCTCACGACAGAATCGATGTCGCGCCTCATCCTAGCGGGTACGCGGGAACAACTGGCGGCAACGGTCCGAATCGTCGCCGATCTCAGGGCCGTCCACATCAACGATTATGTTGGCAACGACGAAGGTCTATCATTGGGGAAACCTGAGGACGCTTCCGAAGATGTGAGCCGCCGCCTAACGCGTATCCGAGGCTGCGCTGCATTGATTGAAGCCCAACGTCAAACCGAATTGTTGGCGGCATCGGATGTTCGCAGTCACCTTTCTGATTCAATTGATGACATGGTTGAGATCTCGATTTCCCGATTTGAGGAAATTGACTCCAAGAGAGCTGAGATTGCACAGGTTGACGAAACCCTCAGCGTACTATCCCAACTGGCTCCATTGAGCCTTGAACTTGAACTCATGGATGGATACGATTCTCTGACTTCACATGTCGGAACAGTACGCTCCCTCACCAAGGCTCGTCCGGCGATTGAAGCCCTTGGCGACCGCACCCTTTTCCTCAGTGGCGAGATTGGAAAACAAGGTGTCGTTGCAATTTTCAGTCGCAACGAGGATGCTACAGAGGTCCATACCGCCCTTGGTGAACATGATTTCCAACCCATCGCTATCCCCGAAGGTGAAGGTAAGCCTAGTGAATTGATTGCCTCACTCTCGGAGAGAAAAGCAAGCTTGGAGTCCGAAATAACGGTTCTAGAATCTGAAGCAGAATCCTGGTCTGCTGAGAATGGCGGTATGCTGTTCGGCGGACTTGAACTTCTTGAACGGGATCTCACGATCCACACCGCTCCGGTACGCGTAGCAGTAAGTGAACACGCCTTCGTAATGGATGGCTGGGTCATGACGCGTAGTTCGGACGAGGTCTCGAATGCTCTTTCCTCAGTTTGCACCATTGTCGAGATTGAGGAATTCGAAGAGCCCGATCACCATGATCATCACGACGTGGCCGTCGAGTTGCCTCCAATCGCTTTCGCTCCTCGCAACCATACTCGCTCCTTTGAGATGCTCACGGATGTTATGGGCCGTCCCGAATACGGTCGTGTAGATCCAACAATATTCATGCTCATTACCTATCCCTTGTTCTTTGGAATGATTTTGGGAGACATGGCATATGGCCTTGCAGTCATCGGAATGGGAGTCTTCTTGTGGCGACGCTTCCCCCTCGATGACACGATGCGAAATGCATCACGATTCCTCATGGCGATCGGCCTCTCGACCGTTATATTCGGCTATATTTATGGGGAATTTGCCGGCTTTGAATTCTTGCCACATGGACATTGTGACATCGAAGGTATTGTTGGAGTTGCCCAGTGCGAGGCCGCCCACGGCCACTATCATTGGGAAGAGGCCCACGCACCCGGCTGGGTTGCTTGGATGACCTCATTGTACCCCCATGGTGGAGAGATACACTACCTTTTGGAACTAAAGTTAGGTGTTGTTTTGGCTTATCCATTCCACCGCGTCTCTGCCAATCTAGAGCACCTCATTCTAATCACGATCTACATGGGTGTTGCCCACATTATGCTCGGACTCGTCCTTGGATTCCGCGACATCGTCAAGGCCCACGGTTGGGTCGATGCGATGTTTGAGAAAGGTTCGTGGATGGTCCTTTTGGTCGGCGGCTTCCTGTTCAGTTACGCATTCCTTGTCAAGCCCGGACAAACAGATTCTGAATATGTGGCTTTACTCGACAACATGTCCACCATTGGCCTCGTATTGGTTGGTATTGGTGTATTGATGGTCATGGTCTTGCTCTATCACTATGAGAAGATGGGTGCGGTTGGCATCCCACTCGCTATTCTTGAATCGCTGGGATTGTTGCCCAAGGTGGTTTCCTATGTCCGAATTTTCGCCGTCGGTGTTGTCGGCGTCAAGATTGCTGCAACGGGCAATGAGATGCTGTACGAAGGATTGGCCCACACTCTGGGAGATCTCTCGCACGCGACCACCATAGATATCGTCTTGATCCCCGTCATTTTCGTCGTCTGGTTGGGCGTCCAATTGTTCGCACTGATTCTCGGTGTTTTCAGCCCCAATATTCACACCGTGCGACTTCACTTCGTCGAGTGGATGATGCAGTTCTACGAAGGCAGTGGCTTGCCATTCAGGCCGTTCGGATTCAAACCCGGCAGAGTGGAGATTGAATAATCAAACTATACTAATTAGTTAGAAAAAAATGGAGGTAAAAAATATGAAAATAAATATGAAGAATGTGTTGCGGTTGTTGCTCGTTCTGATGTCGGTGAGCCTGATTGCAGGTCTTGCGACCGCTCAGGATGATGGTAACGAAGCATCGGTGAATGACAAGGACACGATGGCCAAGTTGGGCGCAGGTATCGCCCTCGCTGGCTGTGGTATTGGAACAGGTCTCGGACAAGGTCCGATTGGTGCTGCAGCGGTTGGAATGATCGCTGAGGACCCAAAGCGTTTCGGTCACGCGTTGCTGTTCACTGTGCTTCCCGAAACTGTTGTTCTGTTCGGTTTCCTTTCGATCTACCTTCTGTAGGTCGTTTGGGAAAAGGCGGATAATGGAGATTTACGTATGTCATTGGACAAGCTTGCAAGCGAGATCGAGTCTATGGCCGAGGCCGAGGCCAAGAAGGTCAAGTCAGCGGCTAGGAAAGATGCCAAAGGAATCCAAAAAGAGGCCCAAGGCCAAGTTGAGGGCTACCATGCAGATGTCATGGCTCGAACTGAGCGAAGCAGTCAACAACTCGCCATCGAAACCGTCGCTGCGGCCAGACAGGCGAATCAACAGCGCCTATTGGTCGCTCGAAGGGAAGAACTCGATGCAACATGGGAGCAAGTCGTTGAAGCAGTAAGTTCAGCAAAGTTCAGGGGTCGTTCTGACATGCTCAAGGCTCTGGTTGCAGAAGCCATTGAAGCTGGTACTGAGGACATGTCACTACGCCCAGTCTCCAAGGATCGAAAGGCCTTGGAGCAATCTGCCCAGTCAATAGATTTCGGCGATGATGTCGAGGGAATCGGTGGCTTCGTTCTTGAGAGCAAAGATGGATCAGTAGTCATTGATTATCGCTTTGAGGATCGCCTGCGCACGGCGTGGGAGAACAGCCTCGGCGAAGTTAGTACGATATTATTTGGTGAATGAGAGGGTTTTGAATGGGTGAAATCGCAGTCGGTCGTGGCAATTGGGCCAACGCCTCTGCTCGTAGCAAGGCGCGTAAGGCCAATCTGCTGAATGAAACCCAGATACGTCAACTCATGCAAAAAGGGCCCGACACAATCGCTGCCAGTATCGCGGATGCCGGTTACAGCAAAGAACTGAACCTGTATTCAAAACGCCTCAGTGGTGCTGATTTGATTGAGGCGGCCCTGAGCCACAACCTCGATCGGGATTTGAAAGAAGTCATGGGCTACTGTCAAGGGCGATTGCGGCGCATCGTCTCTGTATTCGCGTTGCGCTTCTCATACCACAATGCAAAGACCGTCTTACGGGCCGTCAACAGTGGCATATCTTCAGAAGATTTGGCAAACATGGTCTTGCCTGAGGAAAACGATCTGAATACTGATTGGCTGGAACTTGCCAATCAGAGCAATACCTTGGCCGATGCCGCTCTTTCTATGCGCGGAACGCCTTGGGGCTCCGGCCTCTCAAGCGTTGATTCGGATGCTCCATTACAGGCATACGAGGATGCTCTGGATCGACACTATTACAGGGATGCAGTTTCAGCTTTGAAATCAAGTGGACATGAACATCGGGCTTTGTTAACCCATCTTCGAACAGAAATCGATCATCGAAACATCATCAATTTGCTGCGTGCACTGCGACAGAACATCTCCACTGAACAGCGCAGTGAATTGATGCTAGATGGCGGACAGACACTTCGGGACAATATGCTCCGAAATGCTGCCCAAGCTGAATCTGAAGACGCCTTGATTGAGGTTCTCCGAAGATTGCCCAATATGGATACATCAGGCCTTGAAGAAGCTCTTCAGGCAGCCAGTGAGGCTGGCGGCCTAGACCCAGTCGTGAACTATCTTGAATCTCAACAACGAGATTCTTTGAGAAGATTGAGTCACCGCAATCCTTTGTCCGCCTTTCCTGTAATCTATTATCTTGAGAGCAAGGTACTCGAGGTGAGAAACATCCGTCTGCTAGTGCGCGGCAAGGCGGCTGGCCTTTCTGATGAGGTCATTGAAGCGCACATGAATATCTGAGGTGAAGGAATGGAGATTGCAGTTGTTGGCACCCCCGAATTCACACTCGGTTTCCAATTGGCAGGCGTGAATCGCCTGTACCATCCAGAGGGTGATGAAGCTCTCGCAGATACTATGCGGGATTTACTGACCCAGAAGGATATCGGCATTGTCGTGGTCGACAGTGCAAATTTGACTCGATTGTCTGACAGACTCCGTTCGCGGATTGCAGACAGCATTACACCCACAGTATTGGGCATCGGGACAGAGGAGGACAACACCCTCCGTGAGTCCATCAAGTCGGCTCTTGGAGTCGACCTGTGGAAGTAATTTCAGAAATAAGAAAAGGAAGTGAAAAAATGAGTGAAGAAAATGGAGTAATTTATCGCATTTCAGGACCAGTAGTTACCGCAGTAGGTATCACCCCGAGAATGTATGAGGTGGTACGTGTCGGTCACGAGGGATTGATGGGTGAAGTCATTGAATTGCACGGAAACCAATCGGTTATCCAAGTCTACGAAGAAACATCGGGAATCAAGCCTGGTGAGCCTGTAGTCAGAACGGGGCAGACTCTGTCTGTTCAGCTCGGTCCGGGTCTGCTTACGCAGATTTACGACGGAATCCAGCGTCCGCTGGAGGACCTTGAGAAGACGATGGGTGTCTTCATCACACGTGGTGTAGATGCCGACGGTCTAGACCTCAAGAAGAAGTGGGAGTTCAATGCTACCGCTTCCGTTGGTGACGAGGTCAGTGCGGGTGCCGTAATAGGCACCGTACAGGAGACCGAGACCATCGAGCATCGCGTCATGATGCCGCCTGGAAAAGGTGGTACCATTAAGAGCATCAAATCCGGTGAATTCGATGTCACCCAGACGGTTTGTACGCTTGATGATGGTACAGACATCGCAATGATGCAAGAATGGCCGGTTCGAACCCCGCGACCATTCGTTCGAAAGTACGCACCGGATGTCCCGCTAATTACCGGTCAGAGGATTCTCGACTTCCTTTTCCCTCTGGCTAAGGGTGGTACCGCTGGTATCCCTGGACCATTCGGAAGCGGCAAGACCGTTACCCAACAGCAGTTGGCTAAGTGGTCTGACGCTCAAATCGTTGTCTACATTGGTTGCGGTGAGCGCGGTAACGAGATGACTGAGGTACTTACTGAGTTCCCTCACCTAATCGATCCGCACACAGGAAAACCACTGATGAACAGAACCACGATGATCGCAAACACATCGAACATGCCGGTGGCTGCTCGTGAGGCTTCTGTGTATACAGGAGTCACTATCGCCGAGTACTTCCGCGACATGGGATACGACGTTGCTCTAATGGCTGACTCGACAAGCCGCTGGGCAGAAGCAATGCGTGAGATTTCATCTCGACTAGAAGAGATGCCTGGTGAGGAGGGTTACCCTGCTTACCTTTCCAGCCGACTTGCTGAGTTCTACGAGCGCGCAGGTCGTGTACAGACACTGGCTGGAGACGACGGCTCGGTTTCTGTTATCGGAGCGGTATCGCCTCCTGGTGGTGACATCTCCGAGCCGGTCAGCCAAGGTACACTACGTATCGTCAAGGTGTTCTGGGGTCTAGACGCAGGTCTTGCACGACAGCGACACTTCCCTGCGATTAACTGGCTGAGTTCATACTCGCTATACCCACAGGCACTCGACCAGTGGTATCGCGACAATATCGCCAGCGACTACCCAGAGATACGCACCGAGATCAGTGCGCTTTTACAGGTTGAAGCAGAGTTGCAGGAAATCGTCCAACTGGTCGGTTCCGATGCTCTACCAATCGACCAACAGTTGACTCTTGAAGTTGCTCGTATGATTCGTGAGTTCTTCCTACAGCAGAACGCATTCCACGATGTCGATACCTATAGCAATCTCAAGCTACAATACACAATGGCCAGAGCGATTCTTTCGTTCCAAGATGAAGCCAAGAAAGCAATCGCTGGCGGTGCTGAACTAGAGTCGGTCGTCAACGTACCGGCTCGCACAGATATCATGCGTGGGCGATTCGAATCAGACTACGAAGAGCGCATTGCAGCGCTTGTATCAGACATGGGTAAGCAGATTGCTGCTACCATGGAGGGTAACTGAGGAGGGATATGAATGAGTGGAAAGGAATACCGAACCATAACCGACGTCAAGGGACCGCTTGTGTTTCTAAACAAGACCGAACCAGTAGCCTACGGTGAAATCGTACAGTTGCGACTCACCGATGGTAGCATGAAGAATGGACAGGTACTCGACACCTCAGATGACCAAGTCATTGTACAGGTGTTCGAAGGAACCTCCTCCGTAGATCGACAGACAGGAGTTAAGTTCCTTGGAGATGTTTTCCGCCTTCCGGTCAGCAAGGACCTAATCGGTCGTATCCTAGATGGGGCTGGCCTACCTCGTGACGGTGGCCCCGCCATCGTCCCTGACGAGATGGCTGACATAATCGGTGCTGCGATTAACCCATACTCTCGTGAAAGCCCTGAGTCTTTCATCCAGACTGGAATATCTGCAATCGATGCATGTACCTCTCTTGTAAGAGGGCAGAAACTGCCAATCTTCAGTGCAGCAGGTCTTCCACACAACGATATCGCACTTCAGATTGCTAGGCAAGCAAAGCTTGTCGGTAGCGATGACGATTTCGTAGTAGTATTCTGTGCGATGGGTATCACTGCGGAGGAATACAACTTCTTCGTTCACGACCTTGAGCGAACCGGTGCTCTAGAGAACGCTGTGTTGTTTGTTAACCTAGCCGACGACCCAGCGGTCGAGCGTCTAATTACCCCACGTCTAGCACTGACCGCTGCAGAGTATCTCGCATTCGAGCACGATTACCACGTACTGGTTATCTACACTGACATGACAAACTACTGTGAGTCGCTTCGACAAATCGGTGCTGCTCGTGAAGAAGTTCCTGGACGACGTGGCTACCCTGGATACATGTACACTGACTTGGCTATGCTCTACGAGCGTGCAGGTCTGGTCAAAGGCAAGAAGGGAAGTATCACACAATTCCCAATTCTTACGATGCCGGGTGACGATATCACCCACCCAATTCCTGATCTTTCAGGATACATCACAGAAGGCCAGATTGTTATCTCCCGTGAACTGCACCAGAAGGGCATCTACCCGCCAATTAACGTTCTACCTTCTCTAAGCCGACTGATGAACGCAGGTATTGGACCGGGCAAGACTCGAGAAGATCACAAGTCGGTATCCGATCAGTTGTACGCTGCCTACGCTCAAGGTAGGGAATTGCGTGGTCTGGTGGCGATTGTTGGTGAAGATGCGTTGAACGAGCGTGACCTTCAGTTGCTGAAGTTCTCTGACATCTTCGAGAACGAGTTCTTGCGGCAGAGCCGTGACGAAGACCGATCAATTAGTGAAGGGACTCTAGACCTTGCTTGGGATCTACTAACCAACATCGACACGAAGTATCTCGTCCGATTGGACCAGAAGTGGATCGACAAGTACCACCCAACCGAGAAGAAGGAGTGAAACTCGCTGAACAATTGTCGATGAGGAGGTGAATATATGGCATTGGACATCAAACCAACCAGGTCCGAGCTGATTAACCTCAAGCGACGCATTAAGCAGACATCTAGTGGATACAATCTACTGAAGATGAAGCGAGACGGATTATTCCATGAGTTCCGAATGCTGCTTTCAGAGATGATTGAGGCCCGAGAAGGCCTTGTCCAAACTTACAGAGAAGCCGTTCAAGGTATCAGTTTGGCTGGTGCAATTGAGGGTGGACTTGCTGTGAAGAGTGCCGCCATTGCGATTTCGAACCGTCCTGAGGTTGAAGTCAAACCACGCAACATCATGGGTGTCGTTGTACCCAGTGTTGAGGGCAGCCACTTGACGAGTACAATTGAGGATCGTGGTATGGGCCTCATTGGAGGTTCTGCCTACATTGACGAGGCCGCAGATGGATATTCGAAACTCATTGAAAGAATTGTTAAAGCAGCCGAAATGGAGGCAACACTCAAGCGATTACTTATCGAGATTGAGGCCACAAAACGTCGAGTCAATGCACTAGAATTCAAGGTCATTCCAGAAATGCAAGAGGCTCAATCTTTCATCCAACTACGACTTGAAGAAATGGAACGCGAAGAAACCTTCCGCCTCAAGCGATTCAAGAACAAGTGAGAGCGGCTTTGCTTCACGGTCTGCGCATTACGCGGTTTGATAGGTGGGTGCATGAGTTCGCAACCACCAAAGGTGGTTGTGTAGCATGTCGGATGTCGAGCCAATCGTCCTCGATCACTCCTCTTGGACTCAGCAGGAACTGCTGCTTCACATCATCCAGCGATACTTCGATTTAGGCAACGAAGCGATGGCTGGACAGGCTTGGGAAGCTAGGGCAAAAACCGGCAGAACCGACTCTGGGGCATTGACTCAACTCAACAAGGAATTGGGTCATCTTGGCTACCTTGCGATGCTAGACAGAGGCAATCCTCCAATCCTTAGCATCGCTTACCTTCCGGAAGATCAGCAAATCATTGCAAATTGGCAGTTGTCTGCCGTTTGGCTAATGATGGCTGGTTTTCTAACCATGATCGGCAGTACTTGGCTGATGCAATTCAATTCAGATGCATCAGCCTTAGATTCAGATTTACTCAGCGAATCGCTATTTTACATGGCGATTCCTATGATTTTTATCTTGGCTTTGGCCAGTGAAATCCGAAGGCGAATCGCCTTGTATTTTGGAGTAAAGATTGGCCATGTTGTGCCGATTGCATTCCCGATTATGGCGACCAGTTGGCCTTTCGGGCTGGCCGGGGTGTTGAATCAAC
Source organism: Candidatus Thalassarchaeum sp. (assembly GCA_022449345.1). GTDB lineage: Archaea > Thermoplasmatota > Poseidoniia > Poseidoniales > Thalassarchaeaceae > MGIIb-O1. The sequence goes on from JAKURL010000010.1 coordinate 37,457, forward strand.
GAAGGCCGGATTTGCTACCAATTCCTAACCGAAGAGCACTGGCTATAATCGAACTTGCAGCCCCTCTAATCCTATTCTTTGGTGGAAGTCTGTTGACGCTACTTGGTCTGCATTTGACTCCTCTTGAGCCACCTGAATTATCCTCTTCTCCAATCGCCTTCAACAATAATCCACTAATCACAATCCTGACCCTTGAGTGGTTAGGTGAAGGTCTGTGGATCAAATTACAATGGATTCACCTGACCGCACTTTCCGGAATCGGCCTAACCCTAATCGGTTGGACTCTGCTATTGCCGATTCCAGGATTCCCCGGCGACCGATTACTGCACGCTCTGTTTGGGCCTGCCGAGATGTCTGATGCAAACCGGCAGACTGGGATATTCGTCCTCATGCTCGGTGCGATGGTTATCATCTTTGCAAGTACCGATTATATGCCATGGTTGTTGATTGCGGCTCTGGCAGCCATGCGCCGCTTCAGTCCAGAGCATTCTCCTCCACCTTTGGTCATCGACGAATCAATAGTTCCGTCGACTAAGGAACGCAGTAGGATTGCTGCAATTCTCGTCTTTGTCCTCATCATGGGATTCCCTGGAATGAATCCCTCCTATGCAATTGACGAGTGGGATGAGGGTTTAGACACCTCTTCATGGGCTGAAGAACTTGATCTAACCTTATCCGAAACTTACAATCTGACCTTGGATCTAACTCCGGCAGGAATCAATTCGGTTTCCGGATGGCTGCAGATTAGACTAGAGGGGGAAAACTCCCAATCATGGCAGATGACTTCCTCTCAATTCAATGAAAATGGAATTTACAGATTCGATGATGTAACGCAAAATTCCCCTGGAGAATTGAGTTTGATAATAACCCCGATGGATATCGCACAAAACAATCCAACCCTGATTCCTGATACCTCGATGTGGTTGAGGATTCTAGTTGATGTCGAAGGTCACTTCAAAGAGCATCTAACCGTTCTCAGACATCCTGCCATAACTTCTCCAATCGACCCTCTTTGGTTGCTGATTGAGGATACTGAAACTCCTAGAATTTGTATGAGTGTTCAGAAGGTGGACGATAGACCAGCGAATTTGCTTCTTGGAAATCCATTCTGGGAGTTTGAGGGTGAGACCAATCTTTCTGCCGCCGGTCTTCATGATGTGTGTCTGCGAGGCTACGAAGGCGCTCTACAATCCTCTCCATACAAAGATGAATTCAGACGCGTCATGGGTCCTGCATTGGCCCTTGATTTCGAGGATGGCGAGCGAATTACTTGGTGGATGCCAGTAAACGAAACCGAGGTAAAACTACAGGTTTCAGATGATGCTTGGCCGATTCCAGATTGGTATTCAGCCAATACCAATTACTCGATCACCTTCGGTGGACAAGGTAGTGCCTTCTGTCCTTCAAGTGAGGTAATGCCAGAGATGGAAATCGGTGAAACTTGGAATTGGACATTCTCGGATCATTCCTCAATTAGAATCCCAGCCGGTCAATTGGGTTCAGGTACATTGTACTTCGATTCAAGCGGCTGGCTGGCCTTCTGTAAGGAGGGAGTAATGTTTCATTCATACTCGATTGTTGAAGGAGATGATGTGGTCATCAGAGGTGGAGATGTCGGCATCCATTTGGAATCCCCTGAGTACCTAATTTCCAATCGAATGAACCAGACTCTACCAATTACCGTTAGCTGGACTGGAGATTCCCCAGAATCTGATGTTTGGGATGTTTCAATCCCAGATGAGATTGAAGCAAATTCTGAGGTTTCAATCTCCATCTTAACTGCAGGAACTACCCCCTTGTATCGAGCCGTTTGGATTACCGCTCAGTCGAGCGAGATTACAGTTCACTTAGCAGCGCGATGCCCAGTCGATGGGTGTGAGTAATATGATTCGAATCGCAGTCCTTGGAGTCGGTTCAATCGGAGGAGTAGTACTCGGTACTCTTTCCGATACAGATGCCGACCTAGTTGCTATCTCTCGTGGGCAAGGTGCAACTAATCTCGAAATGATTGGCTTAATTCTGCATACTCCGGAGGGTTCCATTGAGATGATCCCTCCAGATCGTTTTGTTATCGTTGATAGTCAAAAAGGACCAATCTCAGAACAGGTTAGAGGTACTTGCGATGTTGCAATAATTTGTGGCAAGGCCTCATCGACACCAGTATTAGCGCAAATCGCTGAAGAAGTCCTGACTCCAAATGGCATCGCAATTAGTTTACAGAACGGCCTTGGCCACTCTGAGATGTTAGCTCACCGTTTGGGACGTGAACGAATTCTAAGTGGTTCGATTACCCACGGTGCTTGGAGAGATGGTGAATCGGGAATTCACTGGGTTGGTCGGGGGGCGATTCGAATGGGTAACCTCGATGGCGGTGAAGCAACAGAAATTGCCTCTGGTTTGCTACAAGTGTTTGAGGATGCAAACCTCAATCCAATGTGGTCAGATGATGTGCAAAATATCGTCTGGAGGAAGTTGCTATTGAATGTTGCAATCAATCCTGTTTGTTCCATAGCAGGAGTCAGAAATGGCGCTCTCATCGATGTGCCTGAACTTTGGGACCAAGCCATGGCTGCTATGCTCGAAGCAGCAGCAGTCGCCAGAGCTTCTGGTGTCGATTTAGGTGAGGTGGATTTGGAAGAACATCTACGAAAGGTGGTCGAAGCGACCGCCGACAATCGCTGCTCGATGCTTCAAGATGTAATGACTGGGCGCGCCACAGAAATCGATTCACTGTGTGGCGCGGTGGTAGAACGAGGGGAGGAGTTAGGCATCCCGACTCCTGCAAATCAATCACTTCACGCGCTTGTGAAAGGTATTGAGAGGTCCGGAGAATTTGCCTAATTTATCCTATGAATGGTTCAATATATTATCCCCCCTACCGATCAATATGGATTTGTCAACAACCGAACTTGTTCGAGTCGCCGTTGGTCTGTTAATCATGATCTATGTTGGATATTGTATTGTCAACCAGAAGGTTTGGGTTCGAGGCTCTATTGGATTTTTCAGCGAGACATTCGCATGGGGTTCTAGAGAGGAAAACCAATTTGTTTTCATGTTGCATGTAATTGCTGGCACCGTCTTTGGACTTTGGTTGTCTCTCGGACCATTTTTATTGTAAAAAGGTCAATTACTCACAGTCGACATTGAAGTGAAGCCCGACATTCTCTCTGCGAGCAATCGAGGCCTCAATAACCAGTTCTGCGCAGATAATCAGATTGCGTAATTCGACCATCGCTTGAGTCGGTTTGGTCGCGTGCCAGACAGGAACTACATCGGCTCTGATTTGAGCAATTTTCTCTTTCGCACTGCCCAATCTAGCATCGCTCTTGACTAAACCAACATCGTTTGTCATCATAGTTCTAAGTGTCAACAAATCGCTTTGTAGCGCCCCATGATCGGCTAATTCTTCTAGATCTTCTCCTCTCCAATATGCGATGTCGCCAACGATTTCGGGAAGCAATCCATCTTTGGCTCTAGAGATAATGTCTGCAGCCGCTCGCTCTGAGTAGACAACCGCCTCAAGCAGGGAATTGGATGCGAGGCGATTTGCACCATGAAGTCCGGTTCTAGCGACCTCTCCTACAGAGTATAGCCCAGGTAGAACTTGTCCATTTCGAAGCGCCCTACCTTTTTGGTCAACCTTCACTCCTCCTACAAGATAGTGTGCGGCAGGGCGGACAGGAATCGGGTCAGACCCCAAGTTAATTCCATTTTCAGACAACTTGTCTGCAATAGTCGGAAACTCCTGACGAATTTCTTCTCCGTTAAGGTGTTCAGTCACTAGGAATACGTGAGGCTCTCCACTTCTCTTCAGCTCTTGATCGGTAGCCCTAGCGACGACGTCTCTGGTGTCCAAGGAACCCTTGTCTGAATATCGATTCATGTAGGACGAGTCGGCCGGTGAACCAACCTTTGGCCAGCCGCCGGCATTTTTCCATTCTTGATACTCCAAACGGGTCATCAGAATCGCCCCGTGTCCTCGCATGGCTTCGGTAATCAAAAATGGATTTTGTGAGTCGTTGGCGAGTGCGGTTGGGTGGAATTGGATGAATTCCATATCACAAACATCTGCGCCGACTCGATGTGCCATAGCCACTCCATCGCCGGTAGAGACCGGTGGATTTGTGGTCGCGAGATGAAGCATACCGGCCCCTCCAGAAGCTAATACTACACACCTTGAAGCCAGCGTGTACACCTTTCCATCAGGGGCTAAGCACCAGAGTCCTGCAACACCTTCATTTGGCTTCTGCAGATTGTGGCGAACTAGATCTAGCACCATCCAATCCTCTAGAATTCGCAAACCGGACTCGTATTCATCAGCCGCTCCTTCGGTCAAGGCTCTCTCAATTTCAGCTCCTGTACGGTCACGAGAATGCAGTATTCTACGCTCGGAGTGTCCGCCTTCACGCGTCAAGTCATACAGGCCATCTGCACTCAAATCGAATTGAACTCCATGTTCGACCAAATCGCGAATACGAGCGGCTGCATCGTGCACAACTGAGTGAACAACTTCCTCGTCACACAAGCCTCCGCCGGATGCTAAAGTGTCCTGAATATGAGTCTCTAGAGCCGCTTCATCATCGACATCGAGAACTCCAGCGATTCCGCCTTGAGCCCAATTGGTAGACGATGTTGAGAGGCTCTTCTTGGTTACGATTGCAACCGAGAGTCCGGCTCGGAAGCATCGCAAGCCGAGAAACAAACCTGCGATGCCTGAACCTATAACCGCGACGTCGACGGGTGGTAAGTCGCGGTTGGAAGCGTTCCCCGCCATGCATAATCCTCAGAGTAATTCGCATTGAAGATTATCCATTCCAATTCAACGCCTTCGGCGTTAGGAACTAGTGTCTGCAATCACTCTCCAATTCTCACCGATGCCTCAACCTTCATAGTCTTGAAAGGGGGCAGCGAGCGAATGACGTCGGGCAAATTTCCTTCGTCAATCAGGTGATGGGATGCACTTGCTGAGGATAGAATTAGAGAACTTCAAGTCGTTCGGCGGTGAGATTACAATCCCCTTCGATGAAGGGTTCACAGCAATAACCGGCCCTAACGGTTCAGGAAAGTCAAATTCTGGTGACGCCATACAATTCGTACTCGGAACTCGCTCCACTAAAGTCATGCGAGCAGATAATGTTGCTGACCTTATTTTCAATGGTGGTAAGCGCGGGAAGCCCGCCCGCCACATGTCTGTCACACTCGTCTTTGCAAATACTCCGGAGTTGGGTGGTCGACGACGACTACGCATAGATGAGGAGGAGGTGTCTTTCACTAGGGCGGTTCGTTTGAACAGGAAGAATCAACCAATCTCTTCCTACAGGATTGGCGAGCGCAACGTAACCGCCACCGAGATGAGGAGAACCCTTTCAGAAGCCGGATTACAGGGCGATGGCTACAACATCGTTCTGCAAGGAGATGTAACCACTCTAGCGAAGATGACTGATTGGAAACGCCGAGGAGTGCTGGAAGATGTGGCGAGAGTCACCGCTTACGATTCAGAAATCCGTGCAGCCAACAATCAAAGAAAAGCTGTGGAACACGATATCGAGACAATTGAATTGTTCGAGTCCGACCAAAAGAGCCGCCTCAAGAAATTGGAGAAGGAGCGAGAACAGGCTCTGAAATATCGCGATTTGAAAGAGCAATTAAACCAAGCTAGGATAATCTTGTCTCAGGCAAAGTATCGAAACCGAGTCGACGAAATTCGGATGCTAAACGAAGACCATCAGAAGTATCAAGAAAAGGACGAAAAGGTCCGAGAAAGTGTCAGAAAGAACGAATCTCGTCTATTGGAACTCGAGGAAGAATTGGTCAATGTCTCTCGCGAACTAGAGGACATGGCAACTGGAGAATCTAAGGTTGTAATGGATCAAATTCGAACTTTGGAAATCGAGGTTGAGACTAGTCGAGACCGAATTGGTGATCAGAACCGAGCATCGGAAGATGCGACTGATGAAATCGAAATATTCCAAGGTGACTTAGAATCATCCGAGGCAGCAGTTCAGCAACTCGTAGCAGAAGTAGAGGCTGCCAAAAAATCCGTCGAAGGTGCCGATGCAGCACTTGAGAAAGCCGAACAGGATGAGTCTGAGGCTCGAAAGGCCATCGAATCTGGAGACAAACATTCTCGTGATTTGAATCGCAAACTCGGCTTGGCAAATGAGGAACTGAATAAGGTACAGACCAAGATGGCTGATGCCCGACTAGAATCAGACCGAGCCGAGCAAGCAACAAGAATCGCTTCAGACAACCTTGCTGATTTGGAAGAACAATACGAGGTCGTATCCTTGGAGCGGGATGACCTTGAATTAACCGGTGAGGACCTACATGAAGAAAAGCCGGTAGAGGATAGAGGATCTCTCGCTGTCAAATTGACAAAACTACAGAAGCAGGAGGTCGCACTTCGTCAAGACCGAGATAGTGCAGAGGGGCAATTGAGAGATGCAAACCGTGCACTAGACCGCACTCGAGCTGCACAGGAGGCTAGAGCATCGAAGCCAGGTTCTGTGGTGACACTGCGTGCATTATCCAAACTCAGAGAGAGTGGAGAACTCAAAGGCATACTCGGTTCTCTTGGAGAGTTGACGTCACCAAAGGAAGACTCTCACGAGGAGGCATTAGCATTCGCACTGGGAGGTGGCATGAACTCAATCGTAGTCAGCGACGACGAGGTCGCGGCAAGGTGTATCAAGTGGCTTGGTGCAAATGGTGGTGGACGCGCAACCTTCCTTCCTCTCAACAAAATCAGCGCTTCTCGCGCTCAAGGCCGCGCCCTGATGGTTGCCCGTAATCCAGGAATAATCGGATTCGCTCATGATCTCTTAGATTACGATGAGGAGATTGAAACCGCGGTACGCTTCGCCTGTAGAAACACGCTAATCGTTCAGTCGATGGATGTTGCACGCCGCAACATGGGTGGCGTGCGAATGGTGACTTTAGATGGCTCCATAGTCGAAGCCACCGGTGCGATGACCGGTGGTTCGTCAGCAAAGGGAACTCGCCCTTCATTCGGTGGCGCTGGAGCGGCTGGTGCTGGAATGGAGAAACTCGAATCTGCTGTTGAGAGGGCCAATCTGCGATACTCAACGGTAGAGGCCGCGCTGAAAGAAATCCGCGACAGCATGAATGAGGTTCGAAACCAGATACATGGCCTCGATGACAGCAACCACTCGGTTAGATTGAGGAATTGGAAGGCCGATGTGAAGATTGCACAAAAGCAAGTTGATGACATTTCTAACAAGGTCATTGAGTCCCGCAAAGAGCATGAAAAATTGGAGACTGTGAGCCTAAAGGCGACAGAGGCAGCAGCACATGCAGAATCAGAATATGAGACCGCATTCGAGGCACGCCGCTTAGCCGCTGAGACATTACAAGATCATACTCCAGACCATCTTTCGCAAATACTGCGAAGCGCTCAGGATACTCGAACTGAGGCTGAGCGAACCAAGTTGAGGGCGGAGTCAGACATCGTAACAGGTGGCGAGAAACTCAAGGTTCTAGAGGAGCGAAAGAACGACCTCACCCGATCAGTCGAAAAGCAGAGTGACATAATCACAGAAGCCACTGAGGCGATTGAGACTCTAGAGGGGTCGATTCAGAAGGCTGAGGAAAGTCTCAGCGACCTCAAGTTACAGGCCTCACAATTCAATGAGGAACATCAGATTCTCAGTACGCGCAGAGACGAGATTGTCGACGAGCGTGCTAGCCTTCGCGCTCACGTCGAACAGATGCAGACTCAGCGCGAAGCGATCAAGTCGAGACTGGAAGGTCTCGTTGAGAGTATCAGGAATAAGGAAGAGACCTTGGTCGAATTGCAGACCGATCTCTCTGAGAACGAAATCGAACTTCCTGATTCAGAAATTCAATTGCCAACAGTGGCCGAGGCGGAGAAGGGGGTGCAGGGCCTAGATCGCCGTCTCGGCCAACTCGGCGACGTCAATATGCTAGCGATCGAGGACTACGACGAAACCGTAGAGAGAATCGCTGGACTCGTCGCCGATGGTAAACTCTGTAAGGAGCGCCATGCGATGCTGGTCAGCCTTGCAGAACAACTCGAAGACGAGAGGAAGACAAGACTCCTTGCAGTCTTCAACGAAGTCAATCAGAATTTCACCCGAGCCTACAAGTTGCTTCAACCTGGTGGCGAGGGTCAGTTACGACTTGAGAACACTAAGAATCCGTTTGAAGGTGGTCTGGAGATGGCTTGTATACCACCGGGCAAGAGCAAGAGAACTCGACGAAGCTTCCTCTCCGGTGGCGAGAAGTCGATGGCCGCTCTTGCCTTTATCTTCGCAATCCAAGATTACGAACCGAGTCCATTCTATTACTTCGATGAGGTCGACCAAAACCTCGATCCATTCAACGCTGAGCGGGTTGCTACGCTCTGTAGACTTCGCAGTACACACGCTCAATTCATCATGGTGACTCTACGGAAGGTCAGTCTAACCTTAGCCGACCACCACATCGGAATCACTCACGCTGGCGATGGATGCAGCCGCAGAATCGCAGACTTCGATAGAGCGGCTGCTATCGAACTCGGCGAGGAATTCGAGGCCGAGCAAGAGGCTCTGAAACAATCTCAAGACACCAAGAAAGGTCTGGAAGATTTACCTAGTGCTGAGACCATGCCAAAGACGCCTGAACCGATGGAACGCCCATTGAGCCTAGGTGGTCTAGCCGATAGGGCTGGAGTCGAAGTATCTGAGGAAGCCGAAGAGGAAGAAGCTACAGAATCCCCCGAATCAACCATATCTTCACTCAAGGAAAGAACCGAGGAGTGGAGTGAGGATATCTCCGAGAAAGAGGCGGCGATTCCACCTGAGGAAGAAGACCTCGAAGAGACAGACAGCGAGGCTGTTGTCGAGCAGGAGTTGGAGAGAGGAGAATGACGGTCTTCGATGCAACTGCGATGCGAGACGATATCGTCACACGACTTCTGCACGGAGATGAGGACCTTGAAACCAGTCGCTACCTCGACCGACTAGTCGAACTCGCAAGTCTTGAGGAGGCCGAGCATCAATTCCTAATCGCCCCTTTCGACCGTTCGGTCGCACTGGTATTCCAGTTGTTCAGATCAAAGGACCTCGACCCGTGGGATGTTGACCTGACCAGCTTCCTAGAGATGTTTGAGGAGCGAATCAAAACCGCTGAAAATATAGATTTACCAACCTGTGGGCGTCTAATTCGTATGGCTTGGCAGATTCTTCGTGGCCAGTCTTCTACTCTAATCGAGAGACAGGGCCGTGCTTGGGATAACCTTGAGGATGATTTCCTAGACTTCGATGTTAGCGGTTGGGAGACAGAATTCACCGAAGACGATTACAACTTCTCCGTAGGAGTCCTCACTGGGGCGGCGGACACCGTATTGCCTTCGATGTTCGAAGGTAGAATCCACCGGGGCGAGAGCCGCCCTGTAACACTCGGAGAATTGCTCATGGGGTTGCAAAGTGCAAAGCAAATCTCAGAGGACCTCAAACTGCGAGAACAAATTGCCAAGGAGAGAAGAGAGGCTCATGCAAAGGCAAGGGCTCGATTCTCAGGTAGTCTGCACGTTGAGGATTTAGAAGGAGACCTTCGAAGAACTTGGGAAGCCTTGAGAGACAGGTCTGCTGAAGGAGACATGGCTGTCGACCTGAAGGACATCGTATCTTTCCTTAGGGATAGGTCACTAAAGGATGGACTTGAGTTTGATGAAGCAGAGGCGGAAGCACAAGTTACAGCTTTGGTATCGGCTCTTTTCCTAACTCATCGAGGTTATGCTGATTTGACTCAGAAATCAGGTCGCAATGGACTGATTTCAATCAAAGACTTAAACCCAGATTACAACGATTTTGATGTACTAACAGAGAAGATCAACCCGAAGCCAGAGATGGAGGTGGAAGTCGATGCCTGATTCGGTTGAATTATCCACCATTCTCGAAGCCATTCTTTTCAGTGCCGGTCGCTCAATGACCGTTGAGGAATTGATGGAGCAGACCGGCAAGACTCGCTCAGAGGTATCGGGTGCATTGGAGAACCTCCGCGCTACGATCAAGAGGCGGCGAGACTCTGCTTTGCAATTAACCGAGGTTGCCGGCCGTTGGATTTTCGAGGTTAGGCCAACACTATCTTCTCACTTGCCTGAATCAGTACGGCCTGATGTTCCAGCCAGATTGCTTCCAGCAGCTGCACTAATCGCTTACCACCAACCAATGAGGCAAGCGCAATTGGTTGACATGATTGGGCCAAAGGCCTACGATAGGGTGAGAGAGTTGGCCGGCTTGGGATTCATCGACAGGCGTAGAGACGGATTGACTCGGCGACTCACAACTACCCGAAGGTTCGCTGAATACTTCGGTTGCCCAGAAGTCGAGTACCAGAAAGTTCGCCAATGGTTCCGCGCCGAAGCGGCAAAGGCAGGACTCACCAGTGCTCAATTAGCAGCGTCTCTATCTGATGAACAGATGACAATCGAAGAGTTCTCCGAGGCTCCATCGGAAGAGGCTCTAGCGATGGAAGCCACTCAGGTCGATGAGTGATTAGCCACTGCGGACCTGTTGCAAGGCTGCTTCTACCGCTGCCATGGTGATTCTATCTTCACTTTCACGTACAATCGCTACCACTGATTCGATTTCGTCTGCTGATGCTCCTGCACTTGCAATCATGTTGCGTAGGTGGAGTTTCATGTGTCCAGCTTGTATGCCAACAGTTGCTAGAGCGCGAAGTGCGCCGAGATTCTGTGCAAGACCCGCTGCAGCCATGACTTTTGCAAGGTCATCTGCGGAATTGATGCCTAGAAGGGCAACATTTGCTTGAGCACCAGGGTGGATTCTAATCGCTCCACCTACCAATCCAACAGCCATTGGTATTTCTATAGAACCAACGAGGTTACCATGAGAGTCCTTCTCCCAGTGAGTCATTGAACCATATCGGCGCTCGTGGGCAGCGTATGAGTGAGCACCGGATTCAACAGCCCTCCAATCCTGCCCACATGCGATTGCAATCGGCGAGATAGCGTTCATGATTCCCTTGTTGTGAGTAGTTGCTCGAAATGGGTCTGCTGCAGCGAAATGGTAGGCTTGCAGTACGCCCTCTATGACTTCAGCGCCTCTTTTCGCATCATCGCCGGCATCCGACATCTCTTCAGGGGTGAAAGTGGCACTTACCCTCGCCAGTCTGTGAACTGCCAAGTTGCTGATGATTCGAAGAATCACAGTTCCTCCTGAGATACTTTCTACCCGTGGAGCGATGGTTTCAGCCATTGTATTGACCGCATTTGCACCCATTGCATCACGACAATCGACTAGTATGTGAACGATAATCATCGGTCCAGAATCAGTATCGATAATTCTGACCTCAACATCTCTACAACCACCACCAAATTTGACTAAAATGGGATCGACTTCATTGCAGGCTTCTATCAATTCGTCCTTAGCGGCAAGAATTGCCTCCCGAGAAGCCTCAGGATTTTCGCATCCGACCACCTGAATTTGTCCAATCATCACTGGATCGGTATTGTCTGAGACGAATCCACCATTCTTCTGACATCTTTTTGCCATGTTTGATGCCGCTGCAATAACACTGGCTTCTTCAACTACGAATGGAATAACATAGTGTTCACCATCGATGATGAAGTTGGTTGCAACTCCTATCGGTAGGGAGTATCTGCCGATGACATTCTCGATCATCCTGTCAGCTGTGTCTTCGTCTAGTTCAGCATCAGCCCAAGCCTGTATTTGCTCCTCGCTAAGACCAGCAAGTTCCGCAAGCATGGCTCTTCGCTCTGGAACTGATAGTTTGTAGAATCCACTCAATCGGCTGTTGTCGATAGGCATAGTTTCACTGAGCCTTGCGACAACCTTCCGGTTCTAAGCCCTTCTTAGTGGTAATACGAAAAACGGGGCCCTGAGGCTCACTATGACACTCTTTCAAGAATACTGATAAACCCTCTCTAATGGGGGGGTGATTTGGTCAAAACACCTCGTAAATCTCTATTCAAAAGCGTTAATTTACCTATTAACGCATTGTTAACGCATTGTGGAAGCGTTAGTATTGCGTTAATATCTATATTTAGAAAACGAATTACTGTAAGCCCATTACTAATTTCCACAACTCGAAAAAGCCTCAAAATACGTTAATTTCGTATTTTTAATGCGTGAGTATACGTGAATATTATGTACTCATGCGCACGCGTGGGTGATAATGGCTGAAGGGCCTGCAACGATACTCGATTTGCCTCCTTTACGAGGCAACCCCTTCAGCCTGCGTCCAATCGAACCAAGAAGTGCTGAATACCTAGTTGGACGAGACAGGCTACTAGCAGAATGGCGCGAGCATCTGATTTCCCAGACGCCACGAATGTTGCTGCTTGTTGGAGATCGTGGCTCGGGCAGAACCTCATTTCTGAATGCCCTAGCTTCAACAACCTCGCGCCGACCATACATTGGCCAATACTGGCCAGAAGCCGACGATCCAGTTCAAGGGATAATCCACGAGTTGTCGGTACATTTCGGCGGCTTCGATATTCTACCATCTATGCAACAGGTATCGGACAAGATGGTCGAAGTTCTAGACAAAGAGACAGGAACTCTGCCGTTAATCGCCTTTGATTACCCTGCAAATATCGATTTGAAACACATGTTACCCCGTCTCGCACCTTTGCTACAAAGACTCAGAGCTCTAGTTGTGGTCGTACTTACTCCCTCCCAATTAGCAGGTTTAGATGAGGGTGTTTTGGACGTATTCGACCCTCCTCATCATTTACAGAATTTAGACGAGAAACAAATCCAAGTCCTTAGCAACCGCAGAATATCTCGCTCGGCCAATCAAAAGTGGAATATCAGGCCGAGCTTACTAACAGCAATTCACCAGCATACCGATGGTAATCCACGCAGGGTAATCCGCCTATTGCGCGATTTAGTCGATGAAAGGCACAACCCCTCGGAAGGCGGAGTTCTAGATCGACTGACTACATGGAGAGCCCCACACGTCGAAGCGGAACCGAATGTAATCGAGGAAATTGAGGAAGAACAAGAGATTGAGGATATTCCCGAAGCAATCGAGGAGCCAGAAATTGAGCCAGAGGAAGTAATTTCTGAGATAGATGAATTTGAGTCGGAGGATGATGAGGAACCCGACGACCTTTGGGATGAGGGTGTCGAAGAAGAACCAGCATCTTGGAACGATGAGTTCGAGACACCCGACGAGATGTGGAATGCTCCTGAGGAAACCGAACCACCAGAAGCCGATGAAGAGCGATTACACCAGGCCGAACAAATACCAGAGTCCGAACCTCAGGAAGAGTACGAACGGGCCACTGACAAATCTGGATTTTACTACATAGAAGAAGGAACTGAACCCCCCAAGACTAGAGGTAATTTTGGGCGTTTACTAGGTCGTACCTTACAAGCCAACGATAGGATGCCCACAACAGGAGACGACACACCAATTACCGTTGCTGAACCACACAAGAGTTTGGTTCCAAAGACTCCGGTAAGGGATATGCCACCCGCTAGCGTAGAGGATGAAGATTCTACTGCTAGAATTGACACATCTGTAAAATCTGGTGAAGAAGAACACGTATTCCACGACAAACAGTCATTGTGGATCGTTGATTCCGATTCCAAGGTAACCCTGCCCGATGACCCTAGGGTATTCGAACCACCTACGCCAGAACCCGAGCCGGTCGCCGAGGAATTTGAGACTGAATGGTTTGTTGCTGATGAACCCGCGGAAGAAGAGTCTGAGCCTATCCTTGAACCGATTTTAGAACCGGAACCTCCAGAGGTCAGTATCCCCGCTATACCAGCTACATCACCAACTCCAGTACAGATGCCAGTACAGATTCCGGTATCCTTAGGCCCAACTTGGGAGCCCGATGAGCCATTCAATCCAATTGTATTGCAAACCCTAACCGAGTCCGAGAGAATGATTGTCGAGGCTTCGTCTGTGCGTGAAGTCTCACCTTCTGATGACGAATTACAAGCTCGCTTGGAGGTCGGCCGCTCTCGCCTCTCTCAAATCTACAATGGAATGCGACGCAAGGGTCTACTTTCAGTTAGGAAGCAAGGTAGAACTCGATATTTCAAACTCAGCGATGCTGCAAATCAGCATTTGCGAGGAGCACCTGAGGGGGTTGCATGATGTCAGATGATGGTACGATAGTTACGAAAGAAAAGGTGGAGAAGTATCTGGCATTGACTGCAGAGGCGAGGGCTAAGGCGACACCGATTGCAGAGACTGAAGAGGATTTATCCCGACTCGATTCGATGATGCGAATGTGCGATGATTACCAAGCAGATGCCAAGCACTTCCTAGAGAAAGGTGACTTGGTTCGTGCCTTTGGTGCAATCAATTACGCCCATGCATGGATTGATGCTGCTGTGAGAATAGGATTGATGGATGGATATGATGATGATCGTTTGTTCACTTTACCATAGCATATCCGAGTCATAAAATACCCTATGACGCGGTGATGAGTCCCTGGGGGTTCAAAGGGGTCTCTTGAAGTAGAACACCTTGAGTTTTCCCGGCTTTTTGCCTCTCACTGAAACTAATTCCCAACCCTGACTGCCTAAATCATTCAATATTTCAGCAATCTGGCTATACGCTGCATCTGAATTTTCTACAATTCTATACTCCCATTGTGTCATGAATCTGGATAGGGCTCGCAAACTTAAATGCAACTCATTCGCTACCTTATGATTCGGAATTTTCGAATGAATCTGCAGAAGCAGAAAGAATCCCTAGGATACGATGTATTTCGTCATCTTTAGG
>JAKURL010000011.1 GCA_022449345.1 Candidatus Thalassarchaeum sp.
TTCCATCCAAGGGCGACATACCCATCTCAATGTGTTTAGACAAGGCCTTCCCTTTTACTCCTGATATCAATCGAACCCACTTAATGTGGAGGTTCGTTGAACCAAATAGACAGCAGAATGACTTCGGTCCCACCGAGTGGGTTGATGTGGCTTGGAGCATATCTCCATTCATGGAGCCTGGCGAGCAGTGCATACTCCTAGATGGTACCAATGGTACGATGCTAGAGAGCCACATACCATTACCCGAAACATCCGTTGGTAAAATTCAGTACAAGTCAAAATTAGGAACCGTAAATGGCGCTTTCCCATTCACCTATCCTAATCCTGACACCGCGAATTACTACGAATTATCGATTCCTTATCGAGCTCCGTTTGGATCAGGAATACTCGCCTTGCTAATGTTCGCCTTCATCGCCACGATGGTTTGGGGCGGACTTGGATTTACCCTAAGAGCGATGTTTGACGATGAAGGCGGAGTAATTGGCTTACCCGAAGACCAAAGCCATCTAATCGATAAGGAGGATTCCTGATGGCTGAAGGCGGCTCCGACGAGTTTAGTGGCCGACTCGGCCTCATCTTCGCCACTATTGGTGCCGCTATTGGTACCGGCAATATATGGCGATTCCCAAGAATGGTGGGGGCCAATGGCGGGGGTTCTTTCCTAGTTCCTTGGCTGATTTTTCTCTTTCTTTGGTCAGTTCCGTTGATTATCGCTGAGTTTGCTTTAGGAAAGCGAAGCCGAACTGGAACAGTCGGTACTTTTCGCATATTTGCAGGAAAGCGCTTCGCTTGGATGGGTCTTTGGACAGCATGGATTTCGACCGCTATTGGTTTCTACTATGCGGTCGTTACAGGATGGTGCATCAATTACTTCCAGACCGCTATTCGCGGCGGCTTGGGTTCAGATGTTGACACAGTAGAGGTATGGAACTCCTTCCTACAAAACCCAGCCGAAGTAGTATTCTTCCAAGCCATCGCAGTTGCCATTACCATGCTTGCAATTTGGAAGGGTGCAAAGGCCATAGAAAAGGTCAACGTCGGCTTGATGATATCTCTATTCGTTCTACTATTTGCGGCATTATTCCTCGCCTTCGTGATGGATCTTGAGGATGGTAGTCTAGACGGCTTCGTCTACATGTTTAGCATCCAGCCAGAATACTTAGTCCAGCCTGAGACATGGATTAACGGACTTTCACAATCAGCATGGTCCTGTTCCGCTGGTATGGGTATGGCGATTACCTATTCGGTTTACATGCGAAAAGACGAGGATACAACTCTCAACGCTGCAACGATGTGTCTTGCAAACAATAGCATCTCAATTATCGCGGGTCTAACCGTAATGATGGCGGTATTCGCTGTTGTAGACGACCCACTGGCCGCGGTCAGTGGTGGTAGTAGTGCGATTACATTCCTAGTACTTCCAGAGGTCTTTGCACAGGCCCCTGGCGGACCAGTGGTACAGTTGGCAATGGTTGCAATGTTTTTCTTGGCACTTTCCTTTGCTGCACTTACTTCGATGATTTCAACCGTCGAACTTTGTGTCCGAAACTTTGTCGATCACGGTATCAATAGACCACAAGCAGTTGGATTCACCAGCCTTGCAATATTCCTCTTCGGACTACCTAGCGCCATGACTTGGATATTGGTCGATGACTCGACAGGAGTTGCATTCCCTCAATTCCTAGAGGTTCAGGACCATATCTGGGGATATGGCCTAATGTTCAGCGGCCTATTCATTGCCTACTCAATTTGGAAATACGGATGGAGTAGATATCGTGTTTGGCAAGAAGAGAACGATATCTCTGGCTTTTCTATGCAAGACTACCTCGACAATGGTGTATCTTCATTCCGTGAAGATTTCATTAACACTGGAGACAATGATTGGTGGATTGGAAAGTGGTGGGATTACATCATGTATCTTGGATTCCCACTAATGTTCAGTGTCTTGATTCTCTCATACTTCGCAGATATGCTGGCAAATGTGGACAATCCTTGGGATCCAACTAACGCAAATGGAATCTCCATCATCCTACTATTTTGGGGCATAACGGCTATCCTATTCATCGGTATGAATCGGTTCATCATAGTCAATCGGATAGTCCCAACCACAGATGACCCTTGGCCATTGGCGGTCCTTTCAGGCAATTTCACTCTAGAACCTAGACCACTTTACCGAAATGTTCCGGAAGGTGCGGAAGTTCCAATCGATACTCTACCAGGTGGCGATGATCCATTCATCGTCCAAGTTGGAGAGAAACTTCCCGAGACCTTCCTTGATGATTCAGGTGAGACAAGAACTCACTCTGGTTCAGGTCTAGAGGCTGAACTCGCGTGAGGGAATAGATTGCTAATTAGTGAGGACTATCCTTGGTCCAAGCTGTTGCGGGAATATCTGTACTACTGTGCAGTTGGTTGCATCAATGTTGCAATATTTTTCACTATTTATTGGGTTCTATATGATGTAAATCTACATTCAACATACCGAGCCGGAAGTGCTTGGGCTCTAGCCTATCTAATCAGCACCGTGCAATCTCATTTTCTACATCGTTGGTTGACCTTTGAATCGGCTTCCGATTACAAACGAAGTCTAGTTATTATGGTTCTAATTTACATCATTTTTCTTGCCATATCAACAGCCTCTCAGGCATACTTCGCTGACACACTTGGATACAATCACTGGCTGGTCTGGGCGGTGAACACCTCCGCCTTTGGTTTCCTCTCATTCCTCAGTCTGAGAATCTACGCATTTCCACTATCTGATGGTCGAGTGACTAGAGTGGAACGGCTCGAAACCTTCCGTGAGAGCCGTAGGGCTTGAAGAACGAATGATGACCCCTACACAATATGACTCAGGGGGTTAGAGGCACTCGAGATTTCTATCCTGAGGATATGCGCCTTCGCAATTGGCTCTTTGAGCGCTTCCACGCTGCCGCCCGTTCACACGGATTCGAGGAGTATGATGCCCCGGTCTTGGAAAGTGAAGAATTGTACACTCGCAAAGCTGGAGAAGATATTGTCGGCCAACTCTACAATTTCGAGGATAAGGGTGGCCGGAAAGTCGCACTTAGGCCGGAAATGACTCCATCGTTAGCCCGTATGGTAATGACCAGAGCGGGAGCCCTTGCATTACCGATTAAGTGGTATTCAATTCCACAATGTTGGCGTTACGAGAGAACCCAACGTGGGCGTGGGCGAGAACACTACCAGTGGAATGTCGACATTTGGGGAATGGAAGGAGTAGAAGCCGATGCCGAATTACTATCTGTGCTGGTTCATTTCTTCAATTCAGTCGGCCTCGGTTCAGATGATTTAGTCATTAGAATCAGCAGTCGCAAGGTGCTAGAAGAGGTGCTAGGGTCTCTAGGAATCGAGGGAGAAACCTTTGCACAGACCTGTGTTACAGTCGACAAAATGAATAAATTACCCGCTCATGTAATTGAGGCGCAATTAGGCGATTTAGGACTGTCTTCTGATGCTATTTCGACCATAAGGTCGGTTCTCGCTATAACTGACCTTGCATCTCTTGAATCTGCACTTGCTTCGAATAGTGAAGCGGTTGTGGAATTACAATCACTATTCGCTCTTTGTGATTCGTACGGAATTTCGGATTGGGTATCCTTCGACGCCTCAGTGGTTCGTGGACTCGCTTACTATACTGGACCGGTTTTCGAAGCACATGATCGTGCTGGAATCCTACGAGCCATCTGTGGTGGTGGGCGTTATGACAAACTAATCGGCAGCCTCGGTGGGAAAGATTTGCCAGCTACAGGATTTGGCTTCGGCGACATGGTGATTATGGAACTTCTAGCCGACAAAGGATTGATTCCCGAATTATCCTCTGGAGTGGGTGATGTTGTATTCGGAATGGGTGCTGAACTTCGTGGTGCTGCAATGCAGGTTGCGGGTAAGTTGCGAGCCAGTGGACGAAGTACCGATCTGGTTCTCGAGGATAAGCGCATCAAATGGGTATTCAAGCACGCGGAACGGTCTGGGGCGGCTCGTCTAGTCATGGTAATGCCAGAGGAGTGGTCAAAGGGCAACGTGAAGGTGAAGGATCTCGCTACTGGGGAGGAGACCGAGATTTCCTTCGACTCACTCGGCTGAACGCCGCTCCAGCCATCGCCAGACCCCCAATCGCCGATATCAGCCCAAACCCTGGGAGTCCTTTGTCCGCCGGCTGTTCCTCCACAACGATCTCCGGAGTCTCTGCAATTGGGAATTGTATCTGGGTCCTCATTCCGTCTTGGTTGTTAGAGTAGTAGAGCCTGAAGGAACCTCCACATTTCAGGACCTGCAACATACCGCTGCACGGAGTCCCTGATGCGTCCCAACCAACCTTGGAAATCTGAAACCTCACGCTAGGCTCTCCGTCGCTGGCGTTCCACCAGGTGGAGTTCTCCTGTACGTCGATTTCCCACTTAAGCTGCATGTCTTCGTCGTTGTTGAGATTCGGGAACGACCTGCTGTCGATAACCGTGTCCCCCTTCATCAGCGTGATTGTTAGGTCCTCATCCTCATCTGACTCCACTTCAGCGTGATCGACCCTAATGCCGATTTCCACCGTGATTTTCATCCCAGGATTCAGATAGACGTTCTGGTCGAATGCGAACTTCATGCGGCAGGTCACGTCCACCTCCAGCCTCTCGGCATCCCCCCCATCGACCTCCTCACCGTATCCTTGCTCCGCAGATCCGCTAGATCCCTCTGGGTCGAAGTTCTCCCAGCAGTCAGTCAGATCGTCGTTTCCCCAGAAGTGCAGAATGTTGTTGATTGGAGATGGTTGTTCCGGGTCTAATGATTGTGCTAAGGCGGAGGAAGAAATCCCAGACGAGCAGAGCAGCATCACGAGGAGCGCGGTCGAAACCCTACGAAGCATCGGAAAATGCAGGGCCAATGTTTTGTTTGAGGTTATCCCAACCAGAAATAGGGTGAATAGACCCCTGAAGGTCAATGTTCGCGCCTAGTGTTTGCAATTGCAGCCATCGCAAGAGCGCCCAGAGCGGCAGCTAAACCGAATCCAGGTAGACTGTCGCTGACGTCTCCAATTATGCCGTCATCATCGTCTATGGGTCCGTCCATTGTCGCATTGATAACTGGGAAATTTGTTTCAACACTGTAATTGTCTTCATTGTTTGAATAGTACATCAAAAATTCCCCCGTACAATCAAATATAATGCATTGAATGCCCGAGATTCCTGGAGCAGAATATTCTATCCTCACGACAGGTTCTTCTGAGCTCTTATTCCAACGGTACATTGTCTCGTTAACTGGAATGTCCCATTGAATTGTGAAATCTTCGTAATTGTTCACAGTCTCGACAGACTTTACAAATTGAGCGACATCTGTAGTTCCTCTTGAAAGAGTGATGGTCAAGTCTTTACATTCGGAGGTATCTGTACAATCGTCAGAATATATTCTGAATGACAACTCCACTGTTATCGTGCCATTCTGATTGACGTACATGTCTTCTTTGAAATTCTCACCAGATTGTATTCGGCAGGAAATGTCAACTTCTACTTGTGTACCTTGAGAGAAGGTTTTCATTCCATAACCTTCTGATGCTGAGCCTGACGAATCATTATTATCGAAATGAGTCCAACATTGGTCTAGTTGGCTAGTTCCCCAAAAGTGCATGTGAGGGTTATCGACGGATGGTTGTTTGGGGTCATCCGCTTGAGCACTCGCCGGTGCAGCGATTGTGCTTACCAATAGGACCAGAACCAGACACATAGCCTGCAATCTGCGGTCTGCCATCATGAACCACCGTCAATGTGAGTCCGGTTTGAGGCTTTGCCCAATATGACACACCCGCGCGCGAGAAGGTTTGTATTGGCTAAATCCTCAATCAAATCGCTGTAGGCTTCCACCGTCGCGATTAGCACCATGTCGAGCAATATTCAGTGCATCACCTAGGGAATCAGCACTCATAATCTCACGATCAAGTCGCTCAGAAGCAACTCCAGTAATGATTGACATGACTTTGATTGTATCTCCAAAGGCTGGGTCTTGTCGCGCCCCGAATATAACATTCGCATCAGGAGATAGGCGCGAAGTCATCAAGTCACAGACCTGATTAGCCTGTTCTAGAGTCATGTATGGCCCACCTGTGACGTGAATTAATGCCCCAGTCGCTCCATCGATTTCGATATCGAGTAATGGGTGGTTTAGTGCTTCGTGAACCACGTCCTCCGGACCTTGTTCGCTCTCACCATACAGCATCATTGTAACTCCACCATTCTTCATGATGGCTCGAACGTCTGCAAAGTCTAGGTTGATTAGACTTGGAAGTGTAATCGTCTCGACGATTCCCTTGACGATTTCAGCAATCAATTGGTCCATGATAGAGAAGGCCTCGTCAAGTGGAAGATTCGGAACATAATGCAACAATCTGTTATTGTCGAGTACGAGGACTGCATCTGCAGCTTTACGCAGTAATTCGAGGCCTTCCAGCGCTCTCTGCATTCTCATTCGTCGCTCGACCGAAAATGGAGTTGTGACGATGGCTACAACAAGAGCGCCGGAACGCTTGGCTTCCTCTGCTACAATCGGTGCGATACCGGTGCCGGTTCCGCCTCCTAGTCCAGCGGTAACGAACACCAAATCGGCGCCGTTTACGATACGCGTAATGACATCTCTTCCAGCCTCTGCGCACCGACGTCCAGTAATTGGATCTCCACCAGCACCTAGTCCTCTGGTAATGTGGCGCCCGACCAACAATTTCTGTTGTGCGCGTGTGTGGTCGAGATGCTGTTTGTCGGTGTTGATTGCAACTGTAATTGCGCCCTCGACTCCGATGTGAGTGATTCGATTCATGGTATTGTTTCCAGAACCACCGCAACCGCATACCAATATGCGAGGGTCAGGCGGTCCGAAAGACTCCAATTCACGGTCAGTCAGAGCCGTAGGGATTCTTTCAGCCGCAGTAGTAGCAGGCCCTCCGCTCAACCCTGTTGCCGAACCGTCCCCCATTGTGTGTCCTCCGTGCATCCCACGGGCATTGCACCCTACGTCATCACAGTGCCATTTCCAGCCTTCTTAACCGTTGAGGGCATAGACGGGGGTGAGAATGCGATTATCGGAGTCTAGATGTTCGGCCGGAATGCCTCCGGAAAGCAAGATAAACAGGAGGTCGCCCGAATAGTCCATACCGCGCTTAGCTCAGTTGGCTAGAGCACCTGACTGTAGACTGGAAACACTTGGTTGTAGGCAGCCATCAGGGGGTCCCCGGTTCAAGTCCGGGAGCGCGGACCACAATAATCTCAAGTCGACCTTCGGTACACGTAGTGTTCCGAGTTCGTAGATTAGGCTCATAAAGGGGAGTCAGGTCGGCGGGATGCTTGGAGGGACTATGATGGGAGTCATGAAGCACTTGGGTTCGGTTTGGAAGCAGCCGAAGCAGAACATACCCTCCGCACACCGCCGAGAAAGAATGGCAAGCTGGCGACGTGAGCCAGTATTCCAGCGCATTGAGCGTCCAACTCGTCTCGATGCGGCTCGTAGTGTTGGATACAAGGCAAAGCAGGGAATTACTGTCGTGCGCACACGCGTGAGGCGTGGTGGACTGCGCAAGGGTAAGGTTCACATGAAGCGCAAGCCATCTAAGGCGGGTATCAAGAAAATCACCATGGGCAAGTCAATTCAGAGAATAGCGGAGGAGCGCACAAGCAAGCGCTACCCGAACCTCGAGGTTCTCAATTCCTACTGGGTAGGTGAGGATGGAAAGAACAAGTTCTACGAAGTCATCATGGTTGATCCACATCACCCAGCAATCAAGTCTGACAAACAATTGAGCTGGATTGCTGAAGGAAATAACCACCGGGGTCGCGCTGCTCGCGGAAAGACCAGCGCCGGAAAGCGCGGACGTGGATTGTACAACAAGGGCAAGGGTGCCGAGAAACTCCGCCCTTCCTTGAAGGCCAACAAGAACCTCGGAAAATAATCCTTCTTAGGAGTAAGTTGATTTCATCCCCCATCGCGGAAGCCTTCGATGGTGGAGAGCGAAGTCAGTGTAATTCGAGATTTACCGGTCATCCTGCCGGATGGTCGTCTTCTCGGTACCGTGCACGACACAGTCGTCGAGACGGATTCTTGGACCTGCACTCACATCTTCGTTGCCGACCCTCCAGCGGACTTAGTAGAAGGTCGAATTCATGTTGCAGTTCCGTGGAATTGGGTCCGTTCTGTTGGAGATGTAGTAGTCCTCCGTTGGTTTCCTCCTACACCAATTCCTAAGGATGAATAATCTCTCAATAACCTTATATTTCTTTGATACATTTCCGAACGTAATTGCGATACGATTCAAAAGGTGAGGGTGAACCCCTACGTGATGCGTCGTAGTTCCGTAGCGCTGATGGTCTTGCTTCTATTGACCTCTTCAGCCCCTGCAATCGATGCTGCTAGTAAGGGTGTTATTTCCTGCACTCCAGCCGATTTAGAGATGATTCCAGCAAGTTGGGACATCGATGACGGAGCTTGTGTTAGAGTAGATCTTGGAGTTCTTTCTGCAGGGGATACCTTATCCTTCGATGTAACCGCTGATTCCCAAGTTGACATTTTACTATTCGCAGCCGGTTCAATTTCTGTATATCAGAACGAGCAGAACTACCGTTTGGACTCTGTTTGGCACGCAGACTCCGTTTTCGAGTCCTTCCAAGGAGACGGTACTTGGCATTGGACTGCTCCAGATGACAGAGGAGACACCCGATGGTATCTTGTTCTCGATAATATGGCTCACCCACAGGACCAAGGTAATGGGGCTCAAGGTGGTAGTTTAGCTACCGTAGTTCTCGATATCCAAGAAGTCGACACCCCCGTTTTCGGAATCGTCGATACAATTGTGCGGCTGGATAGTGGAGGTCACTCTGTACTTGCTGGACCTCTGGTCCTTGACCAGGGGACTCAGGTCAATCTATTTGTGACAACAATGCAAGGAGCACCCGACATTTTCCTTATGCCCGACGTTCAACTGGAATTTTACGAGCAAGGAACTACAGCTAACGGAATGGACGACAACAATTCAGATATGTTGCTGGTTTTGGAAGAGCGAAGTCTCTCTTGGTCGGTGTCATCTGATTATACAGGTCAAGATTTGTATCTAGTCGTAGATAATCGTCCAGGTCCACCTAGCGGAGGTGCTGGAACCGGATTTGTTGCGACTACAGTTGTTATGGATCTAATTCCAATCCTAGAACCGACGATTACCAATGCCTCATCTTTGGCAACAATCGATGTAGGAGCCGAGGTAATTCTCGATGCTTCAAGCACTCCAAACCTCTCAAATCAAATCGATAGCGAAACTGGTTTCCAATGGGATACTAACGGCGATGGCTTCTATGATACCGCTGGCTCGGCAATTACGGTCAGTTGGGACGAACCGAACCAGATTAGTATCGGCCTTCGAGCCGTCTCAAAGGACGGTCGAAGCGCTACCATTTATCTCAATACTACAATTGAGGATATCAGCCCACCAGAGGTTAGTTTGTCAGCTAGCGATACAATCCGTAAGGACTTCGACGACGAACTTCTGCTAACAGCAAATATTGATGATAATTGGGGAGTTTACAGCGTAGAGTGGTTAGTCGACGAAGAAGTAATTGAAAACTACAGCAGTTGGAGCTGGCAGGATGGAAAGACCTTCACTTTCCGTTTTGATTCAAGTTACTCACCTGGCGAACATGAAGTAACTATTCGGGTAACCGATAAGGAAGGTCAGGTGACCGAGCGAACTGCAATCATCGATTTGTATGACTCAACCCCACCAGTAGTCCCACAGCAAACCGTAGAAACTACTGTGATACTCGGCGAACCTTTCCAGTTCACCGCCGAGGCTATGGACGCAGAATCCCCCAATCTTCTGTATTACTGGGACTTCGATACACAGACGGATGCAAATTCTGACGGAATTATGGACAATGATATGGATGCAAGTGGTTCTGCAATCACTCGAGTTTTCGAAGAAAGAGGTACCTTCGAAATTGTGTGTACAATAGTCAATGATGCAGGTGTCTCAACTCAAGTGACCTACTTCGTCACCGTACGCTCAACATCTGATGGCGGACCCGAATTGGATGCCATGATGTTAGGAATCGGCGCGGTCTTGCTTCTTCTCCTAATCATCGCTGGAGTTGGGATGATAGCTTGGCGTCGAATGTCTAACGCCCGGCTTGAAGCCCTGCTTGAGGAGCAAGCCGCTGGTGAGGAAGAAAAACCGAGGGAACTCAGCGTCGATGAACAAAAGGCAATGTATGGTACAGGTTCTGCCACACTTGACCAGCCAGCATCTATGTCCACCACATCGCCCTTTGGCCAATACGCAACAGGAATGTCCGGAGCCAGTGATCCGCAGGCCACAATTAGCCAAGATGCAGCGATGGGAGATGTAGATCTTGAGGCCTTGATGAGCAGTCCAGAACCGATTACCGCATCTGGGCCATCAAGCCCAGCTTCCGACCTTCTTGCCGAGTTTTCAACCGATGACTCAGCGGTTGAAGGAGATTCATTAGAATACTCACATGATGAAGCCTCAGCCGCTACCGAACAGGTTTGGTCACCGCAGGAAGTAGATGCACTCGACCAAGAAGATTCACTGCCTAAACCTCCACCTCCAGAACCAGAGCCCGAAGCAGATGCTCTGTTGGATGATGATGATCTACCCACTCCTCCAGCCCCTGAGACCGAGGAACTCCCATCACCACCTCCTCCAGTCGAGGTAGATGATGAGCTAGAGAGGGAGGAGGAATCAGATGAACCGGAAGAGGAAGTTTCTGAACCTATATCTCGAGTTGTCCAGCAGGATTGCAGCCAGTGTCAGCAGCGCTTTGAGGTCACTTTACCCGACGGCCACGACGTTGCCCGAACTGCTTGCCCCTCTTGTGGCGCTATCGAGACGGTCAGTTTCTCTTGAATTGGGGGTTTTCCTGCCTTTTCTCCCCTCAAAAGACGATGCCTTAGTCGCTCTTGTCGCCCAAGACCCTAAATCGCACCTCATAGAGGTGCGTCTATGGAGAATGGTTCAGTGCGCTTGATTCGCACTCCACCGAGAACCAAAATTTCCCTGCCAATTTTGTTGGTAATTCTATTCTTACTCCCTACAATGGCACCATTTGCTAGTGTTAGTGGAGAGGCTAGAATTGAGTCACAGGATTTTGCAATCCTCGATGAACTCGGGCAAGTTCTCAACCAGCGAGAGGAAGTAGTTACTGGTGACTCTGTAAGCAATATCGCTGGTCCATTGTTGGATCAGGTCAGAGTTGGAGTTCAGGATACTTCTGTTTCCGATCCTCTACACGATATTGATGAAGCACTGGATGATGTATTCATTGTCGATACGGCAACTCCTGCGGTAATCCATCCTGAACCTTACATTATTCTGACCGACGAGAATAGTCGCCCTCCTGGCGAGGTCAGAACAATTTGGTCAACTCTGTTCAATTTGACTGATTATGTAATCTGGACTCGATATGTGGATACCGACGGAAACGTCGTTGAGCAGGCTGAGGAAATTACCTTCCTGACCAGCCTGCTTTCCCTATTCGACACAGAGACAGATTTCTTGTTACACCAAATCGATATCGATGACGATGGTGATGAGGACATTCAGGTCGGTCTCAGTATCAATATGAATGACCCAGAGTTATCCGGCACGACTCTATCCGTCTCTCCACAACTCGATTACCAAGTTAGTGTCCTAGCCTCAAGCACGACGGATTCTGATTGGGAAGACTTGCAAACTCTTGAAGTTAGTATCCTCAAGGCATTTGCATATTCAGATGGTATTCTCACTGAGGGAGAATCCTATGTATGGGTAATCGATTCTAAGTTCACCCACACTCCTTATGACTTCACTTTGGGGGTCGGTCTTGAGAGGTTTTACTTCGATCTTTCAGATGCTGGTTCTGACTTCCTGATTTCGATTTTCAACGCCATATCATTTGGAATGTTCAACGGTGGAGATGAATCGGGAATCACAATCGCTTCCATTGCCGCTCCATACCAGATATCTATCGACAACTCCGGACAAACCGATTGTCCAGAAAGATACTCTCCAATAGAATTGACAACTCTGCCTTCCAGCGAAATTTCCTGTGGCGTAACTGCTGGCTTCGGTTATGTCCACTACTCTCCTCCAGATTCTCAGGATGACAGGGATGTTTGGGAGGTAGCCTACATCGAAGCTACTATCCATCCTAACCGATTAGCGACTATACTGCCAGAAGAAGTGGAAGTGACCATACGCACAGATAGCACCGTCGCCGATGGAACTGGAAACTTAGGCGAGAATGGCCTGACTACCGTTGAGTATTGGGCAGATGAGCGAGCAGATTTGCATATTCACTTCCACGAGAACCGTTCCGAGGTTCCTCCTGAAAATTCCGACGGAGTTCACGGCAATGTAACCGACTCAATCGGCTGGTTTCGAGGAATGCCCGCAGGAAGTTTGAGCACGGATGAAATCGATCGTGCATTCACCATGTTGGGTTCTAAGTCGGAACCACAACTACCCGGAGGTCAACCGAATCGGTTGGGTCTGATTATCGGGGTGAAGAACTTCACAAGGGATACCTCACAGAATGTTGACGACGATACCTTACCAGTTAACCCAGCCTACCCTCCGAAAACTCTGGTAATGGTCCGATCGGTGCAATCTGTGGAGTCTGTTGAATACCATTCTTGGATGAAACGGGGAGGAGCTGATACCGACCACAGACGAATCCAGATTACCGCCGAAGAGATTCCTACTGCGGTTGTCTTCTTCGGCTCGTTTGAATTAGGAGGAACCGAGGAAGCAGATACTAGCATTGATTCGGCACAGAATCTAGATTTCTTGTCTAGAATTTTCGATGTCGTACTCATCAACATTGTCGATTTATTCCTCGATATTGGAACTATACTGAATGATATTCCCTCGGCGACAGTGGATGTAATTAGTGGAGGAGTAGGTGGCTCAGGTGGGCTATCTGGAGAGACTCTCCATCTGCTAATGCACAACAATTGGTCCTCCGATAGGGAAGCCAGAGCGATTTCCGAGGTGGGCCTTCAAATCGGCTCAAGTCCGCATCCAACGATGCCCGGAGATCATCTAATTTTGTCTAAGGACAGAGAATTGGAAACCGTTCAGGGTCGCAACGGGCCTGAAACCCCATTAGTTGAGGTGGCTGCAAGCCTACGCTTTAGCGGGCTGAGTGCGTTTACTCTTATCGATGATATAGAAACCGAATCTCAGCACTTCTCATTGCTTACATCATCTCAAACATCATTCTCATTCCTCTACATTGACCACAAACCTTCGAATCTTAGCGATTCAGCACACCAAGGGCTTTGGATTTCTGATATTCCAGACAATGTCACCGCAGATATGACACCTGAATTGGCGACCTACACCGCTAGTTCTACAATAGACAGGATCAGTTACACAGGAAACGATGGAGATCAGCGGCAGGCGGCTCACATTCTCGACGTGCCTGCCGACTTTGTGGTTGAATTTGGAGACATTACAAAGTGGACAGCATCTACACCTATTTCGACTATACACGCACAATTGACTGATGCATCTAACCCAGTAACTATGAGTGGAGACCACTTTCTATTCCATCACGAGCCCAGTGATGGAACATCGACTATTTCTACTCGTATTTCGGGTCTGCAAGAGGTTGGTTGGAGGGCTCCTGCTGAGGCCGGTGCAAGTGGTGTAATGGGACAAGGCACTGCCTTCATGACCGTGGCCGGAGACCGTACGATGAGCATCAATGTCGACCATGCACCAACTCAAGATGAAGGAGGCCTTTCCGCTCTTGTTCTAATCGACCCACTTCCATCAAATGTCTCGGTGGATATTCCAACGGGAGCAGATGCCGGTAACAGTTTGGTTATTCCTGAATTGAATACTTCTCAGGGCGTGTCTGGAGTTGCTTTCTTCCTTGGAGGTTTTGCAGATTTAGGTCGCTCAGTCAATACCGTTCTTTCTGGAGTCACGAGTGAAATTTCGACTGGCTCTGGCGGAGGAAATGGTTCCTTTTCTTATGGCTTACAGTTGGAAGCAGATAGCGAATTTGATCTCATCTTTGAGGCCAGTCAAGGCAACGGGACTGCAGAAGCACCTGCGTGGGTACATGGTATCGCAATGAACGCTGCTCCCAGTGGAATTTCGGATGGTTTCCACATCAGGGGTTGGATCCCAAATCTACCCCCTCAAATCGACATCTCAGTTAGCCGCATGCCGACCTCAAACGGTGAGGATTGGGCTCTCGCTTTGGGTATGGAGGGGTGGCTCCCAGCCCGCAGTGAATTCATGCTTAATTCAAAAGGTGTCAACGGTCAAGACCTGATGCTTACGCTGCAAGGAGTGACCGTTGGGGAAGCTACGACGTTGGGAATCGACACAGAATTCTCCATTCGAGAAACTAGTGGTGGAATTACGGAGGTAACCACATCTACTCGTTTCGTACTTTCCAATAGACTCGATTGGATTCATGCTGAACTCATCAACAGGGATGCTGGCGCAAGAACTGAGATGCTGATTAACGACATTCCCGAATCGATTGATTTGCTTGCGAGTCTTGGAACTACAATCTCAATCGACATGACTGTGCCAGAACAATATCGTCGGGATGGCCCAGCAGTCGACTCTATTATGCTCCAACAGATGCAATGGATGGAAGGTGCTTGGTGGCCTTCGACCATCTTCCTAACCGATGTTCCTGACTCAATTAATCTGACAACAGAAGCCGACTTAGATTACGACATCACCAAGAGTTTGGCATTCCAAGGCACACCGGTCCTCGATTTCTCCGCCTCCGATGGAGGAATGTCACTTTACATCGAGGCGAATGGTCGAGCGATTAACAACCGTGGCGACATCATTCTGCTTGCTGAAGGGTTGACCGATCGAATGGTGATTAAGCCGACCTCCGATTATGGCCTTGCCATTCGAAGCGGCGGTGATGGAGTTGAGAGAATTTACTTGAGAGCATCGAATATGCCGACGACTCCACCAGTAGTACTTGAGGAGATGGAGGCTCTCGGAGAAAATCTACGAAGCGCGACAATTCACGTTGTCGAGGTTGTTGGTCCATACAGCATCATCGAATTAGAAGATGTGCAAGGTGGAAGAATTGTCGCCTCAGCGAGAGCCTCTGCTGAAGTAGAAGCAATTGGGACTACACTTGATTTGCGAGGTGTCCTCCTCGATGCTCAAACCACCGGAGGAGTTCCTACCGGTACCAGTATTGGAGTCAATGGATTAGCATCTGATCTATCCCTTCTGAATTTGATTCCGGGTTTCGAAGGATCGACTCATCACATAATCGTCCCCGAACCGTTCTCTTCGAGTGTATTGACGATCGCTGCTACTTTCCTAGGAGGTGACTAATTTGGGACTGATGGAACAAATTCGAGCCACCAATGAGGAATCACAGGTCTCAGACGCTGCAACCGAGCGCGCTCACGAGATTTTTCAGATAGTTGGTGAGCGAGTTGAGAAAGTTCGACCAAGCAGAGTAATCTTTGCCTCTGTAGCCGTATTACTGATTCTAAGTGGAATAATGATTATTGGTACTTGGTTAGTTCCATACGACAGAACTTCGGTTGACGTTGCCTACCTACAAGGGGTGGGTGGTCACGTTGTATTGGTCGAGTTGGACAACAAAGGATCTCGCTCGATAACAGATGTCCAATTGGAAATTAGATTCCTCGATGATGACAGTGCAGAAATCGCTAGGTCTAGTTTCCAAACCGATGAAATCGCCGCTCATACTTCGATTGCAGGTGATAATTTGGAACTGATTGCTCCGGGTGCATCCGTATGGGAAAATTACACTATTGAGATAATTCTAGACTACACTTACCGTGGTACTGAATATAACGAAAGATGGACCTACAATGTCGGCGATTGGACTATGGAGATATTTACCTATGAGGCACCTATGCACTTCCTTTGACACGACCTCAGGTCGTGAATCATTCACTATACGGGCCACCCTAATACTGAAAGGCGACTCGATTGGGGACTGATTTATGGGACAGAGAATTGCGCTTGCGTTAATCGGGATTTTCTTGATATCCCTAGCCCCCGCAGCAGACTTCCCCGCTGAACAAATGGAGGATTCAATCGAGACTCTGGATGGAGTGGTAAAACGCATAGGAATAGCTGCTGATCCCAATTCTATCCAAGACCTCGGATCACCAACTGTTGTAGAAGGATTTGAGCGGATTCGAGACAACACTGCGGATTCTAGCATTGGTGTCTATACCGAAATCGGTTTGATTCCATCCGTTCAATTACCAAATGCATTATCTCAGCCACGCCCAGACTTGGCGATAGTAATTATCGATGGGAGTGTGGGGATTTGGGATGCACGTCTAGTCTTAGAGGCTTCAGCAGAAGTGGAGATACGTACAACCATTCCTCCTTCTGGATTCCTAGTGCAAGGAACTCCACAACAACTGGCAACTTTGCAACTTAATTCGGTAGTCGTTGCTGTACATCCAGTTCCTAGCGGTTTACTCGCTCATCCATTACTCACAGTGGTCGAGGAAGGCTCGATTATGGTCGAGATTCTCGGTTGGAAGGATGACAACTTGCAGAGGCATATGGAGCCAGGACTTGGTTTGGACGACTCTCTCACAGATGTTGCAAGTAAGTGGCTTAACGATGCATGGAGTCCAGAGAATGGTCGATATTGGGGTGAACTCGAACTTTCCAATCTAGGAAACATGATGCAACATCATGCAGTCTCCTACGTCGCTCCTCTGCCTGTTTTGGAGGTCAATAACGACAACGCACGTACCCACATGGGAATCGATACGGTAGAATCCTTTTTCATCACCAATTTAGATGGAACAGGCCAAACCATTGCTGTTGGTGATTCCGGAATCGATCATGATCATGGAGATTTCAACAATCGAATCGTCGGTAGAACCTCTGTTACACCAGGTGATTCCTCCACCGCCGACTTGTCTGATGGACACGGAACCCACGTAGCCTGTACAGTACTTGGTTCCGGAATGCGAAGCAGTGGTTCGTATGAAGGAGTCGCCCCAGGTGCGGAACTATACTTCCAAGCGATGGAAGATGATGATACAGGAGCGCTCTACAGTTACGGAATCAACAGCATGCTGAATTCAGCCTACAATGCCGGTGCTCGTCTGCATACAAATAGTTGGGGTGCTGGAAGTGGCTTCGGTTCTTACTCAACTCAATCCGAGGATGCAGACGACCGCACATCAACTTGGGATCAATACTGGAATTATGAAGGAATGACAGTTCTCTTTGCGGCCGGCAACGAAAGAAACGATGGAGTATCTCCTCCTGGAACTGCAAAGAACGTCATAACGATTGGAGGCCACAAAAATCGATACAGTGGCTCGCCAGATGAGATGTACTACTGGAGTAGCCGAGGTCCAACAGACGATGGACGACTTAAACCGGACCTAGTAGGTCCTGGAGATGGAGTTCGCTCCTGTCTATCTCAAGAAGCCGAGGATGCCTCCTCTGGTTGGTCAAATAATTGGTACATCGAGTATAGCGGAACTTCGATGGCAACCCCAGCCGCAGCAGGATCTGCAACTCTAGTACGACAATACCTGATGGAAGTTGCCAACAGGCCCGCACCTCAGGGAGCGCTGGTCAAGGCTCTGCTAATTTTAGGAGCGGAGGATATGGGCACTCGAAACATTCCGAATAATGACGAAGGTTGGGGTAGGGTGAATCTTGTCAATTCGTTGATTCCAGATAGTGACGAAGGGATTTTTGTTGATGATCGGAGTCGGATTGCCTCTGGTCAGACAAAAGAGTATACCTTCGACATAACGAGGGGGGCAGAGCCTCTGAAGGTGGTTTTGGCTTGGTCAGACTATCCAGGTTCTTCACAATCGACAAACCAATTACGAAATGACCTGAACCTAGAGGTGATTCATCCAAATGGAGGCACCGCCTTCAAAGGCAATGTATTCAATTCTGGAAGATCGATTGCTGGTGGCAATTTCGATGACAAGAATAACGTCGAAGTTGTACTAATCGACAATGCGGGTGTTGGGACTTGGACGGTTCGTGTAACCGATGATTATCACGGTGGAAGTAGAACTTGGCAACCATACGCATTAGCCGTACGCGGAGTCAATGTAAACGACCTCTCACCAGATCCAACATTTGCTCCAGATGTCATAATTAATCCACCAATCCCTCAAATTGGCGATACAGTTCAGATTCAAGTGACGGTGGAAAACCT
This sequence comes from Candidatus Thalassarchaeum sp., assembly GCA_022449345.1. Lineage (GTDB taxonomy): Archaea > Thermoplasmatota > Poseidoniia > Poseidoniales > Thalassarchaeaceae > MGIIb-O1. The sequence goes on from JAKURL010000011.1 coordinate 18,225, forward strand.
TGGCGCAGGCTCAGTCTCAGATCTAGAGATAATGGCTAGGGCGGATGGCAGCCATATCTCCACTCAAGCCATCTCGATGACCCCAGGTGAATCTGTTATAGTCCAGTGGAATTGGACTCCAAACACTGAAGGTTTGGTTGATTTATCGTTTCATATTGATCCGAATGATCTGATCGAGGAATCGAATGAAGGAAATAACCTTCTAACTCATACAATGATAATTAGTGCCCCTGGAGTTAGGGTGACCTCTGATGAACCGTTCATGACATTGGGCGACGCTGATGACAGTTCCACATTTTGGTCTTTGACCCTCACTAATACAGCATTGTTTGAGACCAATGCAACAATCGAGGCCAGTTCTCCTGTTAGATTGAGTGACGGTGTTGAATTCGATTGGTATTACTCACTCACTTCAAACACCTTCAATCTACAAGAGGCTGAGTCGGTAGAAGTGGGTTTCACACTGATTCACCCAGCTCCTCCAGAACCGGGCACATACGTTATGACGATAATTGGGACTGATATTGAAAATGAAATAGAGTCTGAATTGGACGTTTACTTTGAGGTACCAATTCTCGCCTCAGCTGATGTTCTAATAACATCTGGGCAAATTCCAGTCAGTCCAATTTCTCAAACTCAAATCCAAGTATTTGTCACCAATGAGGGCAACGGCCCTCAGACCTACGATGTAGAACTCAGTTCTCCCGCCGGCTGGCATCTCGGGTTAGATATTCTAGGCGCCTTTGAAGGGTCTTCTCACGGCTCAACTGGAACGCTCGCGGTAGGGCAGAGCCGAGCCATCGACATAACCGTCAATCCTCCCGGGGCAATGATTCCAGCCGGATCAGAATTCGATGCTGGTTTGACAATTCATTCCCGAGTAAGCAGCGATTCTTGGTCAGTACCTATCACTCTAGAGGTCATGGCAATCGACCAACTTTCTGCAACACCGATTAGTGATGGAACTGAGTACGAGGTTGCCCCTGACGCTACACTCGTTCTCGATATAGACTTCCTGAATACAGGCAATAGACACCTAACCATGACTCCTTACCAGCGGGCGATTCCTTCGGGTTGGTCGATTGTTGGTGGACTTAACACGTTGGAAGCACAAGCGGGAGAAACCACTAGTTGGTCGGTAACTCTGAAGGGCAATGGCCTTGCAACCAGCGGTGATTTCAAACTCAGATTCGCTACAGATGATGGCTTCTCTATCGACTGGAATAGGACCATTGACGTTCTTTCGGCAGCCGTCCCGAGTCTTGCATTCCATCAAGTTGTACTGGCCGATGGGACAACATCCTCTAGTCCGCTTGGAGTGGGGGCCCATCCTGTAGGAATCGGCTTTGATTTGGCTTGGAAGGTCGAGAATGAGGGAACTTCCACATGGCGACCAACGACCTCAATTATCGTTCCTGATAGTGGAGATTGGGTAGCAAATTGCCCGACTACACCCTCAACCCTTGCTGCGGGTGCGAGTAGTATAATCTGGTGCACAGTCACTATCCCACTATCAGAAGAAGCGGGTTCTGAACCAACGGTTACTCTTAGGATGGAAGGTGAGGGTGTAGTCGTGGAAAACTCAATTACTCTTCTCGTCGATTCCGTATCAGCGGTGGTTTGGAATCTAAGGACCGAATCAATTGTCCATGAGGGATACCCAATTCAGATGACGATAGACATACAGAATGTCGGTAACTCGCAAGTAAATCACATACTTGACACAAATGCACCAGAAGGTTGGAACATTTTCATCAATGACGAATTATTGGTCCAACTGAGCCCTAGTGAGTCTCGATCTATAGTAATTGAATTCACTCCCGATAGTGGTAGTGACGGAACCATCGAATTGCTTCTGCGAAACGGCGAAAATATCCAAGATTCAACATTTAGTTTTGAGGTGGATGTATTGCCTGCAAGGGGTGAGGACGAGAGTATAGCAGCTACATTATTGCCTATTCTGATTATACTTCTCATCGCGACTATTGGCGGGGCGGGCATTTACGTATTCCGTCAGAGAGGTGGTAACTTGGATACGCTAATTTCCAATGAGGCCGTAAGCAAGATTACCGAGTCGCTAAATCTTACCGAACAAGAGAGTGGTTCTGGCATTGAATGCTGGATCTGCAGTCGGGATATCTTTGTTGGAGAAGCTCTAGCCTGTGGTGGTTGTGGAGCTCGCTATCATCTGGCAGGTCAAGTAGGTGGATGCGATATTCTCACCCTCGGACGCTGTCTCCACTGTAATGCAGATTCGAGTGAGTTAGTTGATGCATGAATCGCGACCCTAAGGGGTCGCGTGGCCCGAAGCCCTTAGAGGGGCTCGATTGTCGGGCAGGTGATGAATCGTGCTTCTTCGGCCCGTCTGCTGACGGTTTTGCTGGTAATCACGATGCTTTCTCCATTCGTTCAGGCTGAGATAGACCCCCGGCTTACTGCGAGCCCAATGGCTCAAGAGGCAGATGCGGATAATCCCGCTGAATACACCATTACGGTTCACAATGATGGTGATGACGACATGGCCGTTAGTTTGAGCACTCAACAGGACTCTTCCGACTGCAACGGATTTAGTTCAACCATCGAACAGGTATCAGGTACTATCGATGGTGGAGAATCTGAGGATGTTACTCTGACAGTTAGTGTAAACGAACAGGCAAATGGTGAATGTGAAACCACTGTTCAGGCGACAGCAACGGGCGGTACAGGAACTCCGAAGAACGCCGATGTCACAGTAACTACGACGGCCGGAGATGGAGGAGGTCTTTACGCAGTCAAACTATCAACCGATGAGCCAGATGTTGAATTCGATGGAAGCGATTCGGTTGTCTGGGAAGTCGAAGTCGAGAATACTGGCGAGCAACAGGCTAACGTACAACTTGAGATGACCAGTGAGAACGATTGTGAATCAGACGACCTAACCGCCGAGGTAGACCCATCGGTAGTTCAGTTGGATTCCGGTGATACCGAAACCGTCGAGGTTACCGTAGATGTCCCTGATGGTAGTTCCACTGAGGCAGGAGAACATTGCTTCCTCCTCTTTGCCACCGTAACCAACGACCCAAACGCAGCGGACCGAGCATCTGACAACCTAAGCCTCAGACTTAGTGTTCCAGAAGTCAAGGAGTGTGATGGCTCCTTACAGACCTCTTCTCATAACCTCGATCCTGGTCAGACAGCGCAGAATAGTTTCGAAGTAGAAAACATAGGAAACACCGAATGGACGGTTCAGATGCAAGCCCAGTCACCTGGAACCGATATCACAGGCTGGGTTGAATTCGATAGCCCTAAATCGAAATTATTGGCTAAACCCGGAAATTCTGACGACAGTCATACCTTCACCTTCTCTGTTACCCCTGACGATTCAGTTGAGGCAGGTTCTCAAATCGAAGTCAAAATTCAAGGGCGGTCAAACCAAGGTATTGGCTGCGAGCAAGTTCTAACTGTGACAATAGGTCAAGTCCACGACGCTAGACTAACGCTTAGCACCTCTAAACTATCGAATGTTGAACCAGGCACCTCGGATTCGGTTACAATAACGGTAGAGAATCGAGGTAATGGTTTGGACACTTTTTCTCTAACTACAACAGATCTTCCTGAGGGCTGGCAGATATCCTTCTCTCAGTCATCGGTCACAGTCAACAGTAAACATGATTCCAACAATGAGGTTTCTCTGACCGCAACAGTAAATGTTCCATCGAACGCGCTTGCGGGGGACAATACTGTTGAATTCGGAGTAACTGTAAGCGGCTCTACGACAATATTGCATAGCAAGGTGCTTACAGTATCTGTAGCCGCGAGGCACGATCTGACGGCTGAAATACTGTCTACACAACAAACCGGTCGTTCAGGTCAGGTTGTTCAATTCCCAATTGACATTACCAACACTGGAAATATTCGCGATACCTTCAAGCTACAGGTTTGTGACCCCGGAGATCAAACCGGATGTAACCCTCCAATGTGGGCTGCCTCTTTCTCTGACTCATCAGGAAACTCAATCACTCAGATTATTCTTGATCCGGGTGAATCTAGGAGAGTTTTCCTCGATGTAACCGTCGAAGGAGAGGAAGACGCTGATTCAGTCTCAATCCTTTCGCGTGTTGCGATATTTGGAACCAGCGAGAAGGTAGAACATACAATCAGCGTGATTGTCTCCAACTATGATTATGGCATGGCTATCTCACCAGAAATGCCTGGACCTATTGCAGGCCAACTTGATATCGTGCTTCCACCAGGAGGAATCACTGAGGTCAGTTTCTGGGTTGAAAACACAGGTAATTTCCCAGGTGGCGACAGTGCAGTTATCTCGATGACAGGAATGGAATCTTCGGTGCTTCGAAAGGTTCTCATCAATGGAGTGGTGGTAGACGGAAATATTGCAGTTCCATCTGGCGATCGGGTTTTGATTACTGTTGAATTGGAAGTTCTAGAGGGTGTATCAAGCGGAACTACCGGCATAGTCAAGATTAGCGCATCATCGGAGAAGAACGCTGCCGAAAGCACTAGTGTAGACTTGATTTTCGAGGTAAGAACAATCCATGATTTAAGATTCACTCTAGAGGGTGAGGACGAGATATCTACTGATGAGAAGACAAGTGTGGAGTTCATTCTACATGTCACAAATCACGGGAACATAGTTGAAACCGTTCAGATACTAACTAGTGACTCACTCAGAGGATGGACAGTCAATGTTATTTCAGACGAATTCCAACTCTCTCCTGGTAATTCTCGAACGATTACAGTGAGGGTCACTCCTCCTGCAGGAATGGTGCAAGATGACACCTATCGATTTACCATTACAGTTCAGCCGAAGGGTATGCCTGTCGCCGGCGAACCTCTAGACTTGGAGGTCACCGCTGAAGTGTCCTCTGGCCTCAATTGGTTGAGTGAAGATAATGAGCAGCTTCTAATCTACGGGTTGACAGGTATTGGTGCTTTGCTAGTTGTAATTCTGTTTTTCAGATCTCGTGCTGAAAATCGCAGAATACTCGAGGCTCTCGATAACGAATCGATTGACTGAGCCTAGCCTACGGCCCAAACTGAATCATAACCTTCAATCTCAGCCTTGCTCTGACTGGCCTAAGCAACCTCAATGAACGCACGGTTATGCTTATGACCGAATTTTCTGTGGGCAAGTCTGCCGGTCCCTACGGGACCGTCAGGTGTCAGCGATGTCGACGGTTCCAGAAGCCTATCTCGCCCTAGCGGTGATGACCCTCGTCGGCATAGGATTTCCAGTCATGAGTTTCGTAGCTTCTCGCTTCCTAAGGCCGACACCAAGTTCTCACGACAGCAACAAATTACGTTCGATTTTACTCCCTGGATACGAGACAGACCAGAGCCTCTACATTAGGAGAGAGAGCACATACGAGTGTGGTGCCGATCCAGTTGGAGATGCTCACATCAATTTTCATTTCCAATACTACTGGTACGCAATTATCTTCCTCGTATTCGATATTGCATTCATGTTCCTAGCATTTGGAGGAGTAATTGCGATTCAGGAAGCCGGTGGAGATATCGATATCTGGTCAGCAATGATTACACTGACCGTGTTCATCGTTCTGATGAGTCTAGGTGTTTGGCATGTATTCCGCAAGCGTGGTCGAATCTACATCTGAGGTGATTGAATGAGTGAAGAGCCCCAAAACTTCTCGGTTTTCAACAGTAGAATTCTCGTCGACACCGTAGGAGATGTGACCGATGAGGCTCTCAAGGCTAGTCGAATGAAAGAGATCATCGGCGTACTTGGAGGTCGACTATTCAATTGGGGTCAGCGTAAGTCGCTCTTCCCTCTCCACCTTGGAATCAAATGCTGTGCACTAGAGATGGCAGCCGCGGGAGCTAGCCGCTTCGATGCAGAGCGCTTCGGTGTTTTCTTCCGCTCAAGCCCAAGACAGTGTGATGTGCTGTTGGTTAACGGCCCAATTTCCAAGAAGTTCGCTGACCCAATCGTCCGACTTTGGGAGCAGATGCCTGAGCCAAAGTGGTGCATCGCAATGGGCGAGTGTGCGATTTCGGGCGGACCTTACTTCCAATCTTACAACATCCTTGAAGGAGTCGACACAGTAATTCCCGTTGATGTATACATTCCAGGATGCCCGCCTCGACCAGAGGCATTGATTGACGGCTTTGGAAAGCTACGTGAGAAGATTATCCGCATCGGTGGGGTTCCAAGTGAAGTCAGGCCGATGAGCGAGGCTCCACTTATCGTCGGAGACGAGTGAAGGAGGAATCTGAATGGGTAAGAAGATCTCATCAGCAGCTCAGCAGAAATCGGCTGAGGAATTGGCAAAGGCAATATCGACTATCGACGGTGTTTCTGCTGAACTCGATAGCCGTTCAAGCGGCACACAGGTCCGCCACACAGTAAGCAGCACTTGTACTCCCGAGTCTTGGCGAGGACTTGCAGAAACTCTAGCCGTAGACCACGGTATTGATTATTGTTCGATGATTACCGGAATCCACTGGCCTGAGGCTGCAGACAAGACATGGGAAGTTGTCTATCACCTGATGCGTACTGGTGTTAGTGACCCAGCAGCAATAGAGGGTGTCGTCCAACCAAATATCACCGACGCTGGTGCCCTAGCCGGCTCAGAAGTTCCACTTGAGATTCAGATTAGCATTTCACTACCAGATACTCGGGAACCCATGGTGGCTTCAGTCCAAGACCTCTGGGTTGGAGCAGACTGGAATGAGAAGGAAACTTGGGACCTAGTTGGAATCGACTTCGATGGGCACGAAGGAATGCGTCGTGTGCTAAATCCACATGAGACTCCAGTTGGATATCACCCTCTTCAGAAGCAACACAAGTTGCGTTATCATGGATTTGAGGAAATGTACGACGACGCTCAAGGATTCATGAGGAAGCCAGCCGATGCTGGTAAGATCAAGTGAGGAGGAATTGACATGGCAGAAATGTGGATTTCAATGGGTCCTCAACACCCTATGACCCACGGACTTTGGACACTCAAGATCAAAGTCGATGGAGAGACTGTGGTCGATACTGAACCAGATCTTGGATACATCCATCGCGGTGTTGAGAAGATTTGCGAGGCGCGCGACTTTACACAGATTACAACCTACTGTGACAGACTCTGTTATGCCAGTGCTAACACTTGGTCTCATTCTTACATCTACGCCGCTGAAGATTTGCTTGGCGTTGAGATTCCAGAGCGCGCCGAATACATCCGTCTCATCGCGATCGAACTACAGCGAATTGCAAGCCACCTGATGTGGCTTGGCGCATATGGTCCGGACATCGGTAATCTGTCGATTATGGTTTGGTGCTTGCGCGAGCGAGAGATGATGATGGATTTGCTGCAGGAATTAGGTGGCTCGCGAATGCACTACAACTTCCCTAGAATCGGTGGCGTCAAACGCGACCTGCCTCATGGATTCTCTCAGCGCGCGCAAGCCAAACTCAAACTCTTCCTAAACCGAATTCAGGAGTATGAGGCTCTATTTGATGAGAGCACAGTTTTCCTCGTTCGCAGCCAAGGCGTCGGTTATGCCAAACCTGAGGAAATGATCAATCACGGTGTTTCCGGACCAAATGTTCGAGCCGCCGGAGTTGATTACGACGTTCGCTGGGCTCATCCATACTCGGTTTACAGTGAACTGGACTGGCAACCTTCAGTCGAGCGCTCATCTATCAAGGGAGCAGACTGCTACGATCGATATCGAGTCCGAGTTGAAGAGATGCGAGTGAGCGCATCCATGGTTCTCCAAGCCCTCGACAAGATGCCAGGCGGCTCGGAGACATACCACGAGCCAGGCGATCCGAAGATTATCGCAAAGTCTCCTTCGCGAGCGCCAGAAGGAACCTCCGGAAGCCACCACTTCGAGGATAGCCGAGGCGAATCGATGTTCTACATTGCAGGAGGAGGAGAAGGTCGCGGAAAGATGCCTTACCGCGTATCGATTCGTTCTCCGATGTTTATCACAATTCCATATGCAGCAAAGTGTATGATTGGCTACAAGGTAGCCGACATACCTGCAATCATGGGTTCATTCGATCCATGTATTGGGGAGACTGACAGGTGAATTGACAATGGCCGGTACTAGTGATTGGTTTGACATCCGTGGTTGGATGGAATCGATTGTCGGCTGGTCGATGGATCAGGTTCACGACCTATTACCATCGAGTGAATTCAACCTAGGTCCACTTGGCTCAATAAACATCCAGAGCGAATTCGCTAGTGTTCAAGGTGCTCTTGAGATATTCATTTTCACCACCATAATGTGCACAGTTGTCTTTACCACAATGATGCTGACTCTGATGATCGTTCCTTACATCGAGCGCAAATTCATTGCTAGATTGATGGACAGACTCGGTGCCACAACCACTCTTCGAAGCCTTTGGATTGGAGAAGGACATACTACAGCCGGTCGTTGGTGGAATCAATTGCCGTTCGGAATCGGTGCTCCAATTGGATGGATTAATGGATTGCTAAACTCTACCTTTGGAAACAAATCCAAGCACGTTGCGGTCGACCGAGTCCACAACAGAGGATACCACGGAATCTGGTTCCTCTTCCCCGGCTTCTTCCAAGCCTTAGCGGACTTTCTCAAGTTCGCAACTAAGGAGCACATGGTCCCCACAAAGGCCGACCGCTTGGTCTTTGAAACTGCTCCGGTAATAATCATCGCAACCACAATCATGGTTTACGCATTCATCCCATTTGGTCCACACATTTGGGCAGCAAACCCAGACCTCTCTTTGGTCTTCATGATGGCCATTTTCGGAGTAGCGCCACTGGGTGTTTTCTTCTGCGGCTGGGCTTCCAACAACAAGTACACACTAATCGGTGGAATGCGATCTGCAGCTCAATTGACCGCTTACGAAATTCCACTATTGGTAAGCGTCCTCGCGATTGCAGTAATCTCAGGCTCATTTAATATCCTAGAGATAGTTGACTTCCAAATAGAGACCAGCAATACTTGGAACATATTCATCATGCCATTGGGTGCCGCTCTATTCCTCATCACAATGATTGCCGAAGTAGAACGAATCCCATTCGATATGCCTGAGGCTGAGGCCGAACTCGTCGAGGGTTGGTGGACAGAATATGGAGGAATTCGCTGGGGACTAATGTTTGCAGTTGAGATGATGCGCGCCTACGCTGCTTGCATCTTGTTCGCACTATTCTTCCTAGGCGGTTGGCAATTACCATTCGAGGATACCTTGGTTGGTTTGCCCTATGTTGGCTTCATATTCGATTTCCTCGCAACCGCTACACCAGGCTTAGTCGTCCTTCTTCTCAAGGCATACCTAATGTTCGCCTTCTTCGTCTGGGTTCGCGCTTCACTACATCGTGTGCGAACCGATCAAATCCTCGAGTTTGGATGGCGCTGGCTACTACCCGCTTCGATGGTCAACTTAGCGGTTGCAATTTTGCTTCGCCTCGAAGTTTGGGATAGCACAGCCGCTGGCGGCTGGCCTATTTGGGCAGTTCCGGTTCTCTTCGGAACATTCGTTCTGGCCTTCATCGTACTTGCTTTAGACGAGGACGAAGATGCGTTGGAACTGAACCGCAGGATGTATCATACTCAGACTTTAGAAAAGGCCAGCCCAGGTACACACAGAGATTAATTTGGAGGTGAATGAATGGACAAATCACAACAATACAACACTGGACACCCACACGCGGCTCCTAATTTCCGCAATTTGGTTATCAAGCCTATGTGGATGACTATGAAGACGGCATTACGAACTATTCCTTTCCTAGGCCGACTCGGCCTGCTGAAGAATAATTACCACGGTCAGAAAGTTACCATGACCGATGAATTCACAGAAGCGAGAATCGGTGACAACCATCTTTCAGAGGGACACACATACGCAGCGGACAGGGAATCAACCGATCTTCTTCCATTCCTTGAGAGGCCGGTCACCGTGATGTATCCTTATGAGCGACTAGAAGACATGGAACCTTGGTTATTCGTTCCAGGAAATTACAATGGTAGAATCGGAATTGTTTGGGAAACTTGCACCGCTTGTAAGGCATGTGTCAGAGCCTGTCCAAACGATTGTCTGCACATGACTTCGGAAGTCAGAGTCAACGTCCTCGACCTGGCCGAGGAAGGCGATGAGTGGCATGGCTATGGTTCAGAATTCGCGGCCGGCGGATACGCTGCTAAGCCAAAGGAAGACTTCGACGAAATCGAGGAATTCGATTTGGTCAACGAGCATTCAGCAGCGCCTCAGCAATACGATTTCGCTGAGGTAATAGATATTTCCGGAGATACCGCAACCGTCCGTTGGATGGATGGATCGGGGATAGAAGATGTCGCTACTACCGATCTCAAGCCGGCCGAGACCGACATCGTCAGCGGCCAAATCGACATCGGACGCTGTATGTTCTGTGGACTCTGTGCTGAGGCCTGTCCATTCGAGTCTTTCTTCATGACAAACGAATACGATGGAATGTCTGGTTACTCACGCGAGGAGCTTTGGTTCGATGCTGATAGAACTCGCGTGCTTCCAGCCGTTCATCAAGAGCGAGTCGATATGGAACTCGCAAAGCGCGCCAAGAAGGAGAAGGAGAAGCGCGCCAGGAAGGCAGCTAGAGCTGCCAAGCAAGCGGAGGCTTGATTCCGGTGGATGTGGATTTCGAGGCTGTTGCATTCGTCATTATGGCGCTTGTGGCAATCCTCGGAGCCCTTGGCTGCGTTTATGCAAGAAGAGTCGCACACTCTCTTCTCTCTCTGATGATGACCTTCTTCGCAGTCGCTGGAGTTATGGTATTAGCACACGCTGAGATGTTGGCGGCGATTCAGATTCTGGTTTACCTCGGCTCGGTTATGCTTGTAGTTCAGTTCGGAGTTATGCTAACTCGCCGCCAGATACAGGAAGGCGATGTTGAATGAAGGTCTTGGGAACGGTCGCTCGTTTCGGAGTATTCGCCTTCGTTCTAATTCTCTTGCGAGAAGTGATGGAACACCCAATGTGGGATGTACCTGCTGCCGGCGCTCCAACAACACTCGACTTTTCGGTCTCAATCCTAGATGATTGGGCACTCGTCACAGTTGTCTTAGGAATTTTACTCTCAATGGCGATGATTGGTGCATCCTACCTCGTCCGTGACGAGCGCCTCGTCAATCTCCTCTACGATATGGGAGATGATGAGTGATGATTGAGGCCAGTTGGATAGCCGGTCTTGGAGTCATTCTCTTCGGTATCGGATTGATTGGGGCATTCAGTCGCAAGAACGCCATCGTTGTTCTGATGTGCATTGAGGTGATGCTAAACGCAGCCAATCTGAACTTCGTCGCGGGTGCGTTACACCACGGCTCCGTCGACGGCTGGGTATTCACCGCGGTTGCGATTGCAATAGCAGCCGCGGAAGTTGCAATTGGGCTTGCAATCCTACTTTCCTTGTACAGTACACAAGAAACAATTTCGCTCGATGAAGCGACTCTTCTGAGAAATTGAGGTGATGAAAATGGGCGAACATAAACAGGAGTGGGATAGACTACTCTTAATCCTGCCATTTTTGGCAATCGTACCTTACCTGTATAGCACAGGTGAATCGTCAACCGATTACTGGTGGTTAATCATCGCCACCCCATTAGTTTTCTTTGCCGCAATTGCCATCGCCGGTCAAGTTTGGAATGGTGATGAAGTATGGGTGAATCGATTGAAGGAAGGTGGAATCCTAGGTCTTGGAGCGCTCAGCGTATCTCTTTCTGCAGCGATTTGGCTGATTTACGATTATCTTGACCACCATGGACATCTAGAATCTGGAGATCCATTCAGTTGGTTGTCCTTTGATGTCCTGACCTATGATTCAGATGGCTGGTCAGTAGCCTCGTCAGGGTTCAGCGGAATCGGATTTGGAATATATCTTGACGCAGTTAGCATCATGTTGCTATTTGTCGCTACCTTCCTCTGCTTCCTCATCTGCTGGTTTGCAATTGGGTACATGACTACAGATTCTATCAATGACAACTCCAACCACCGATTCTTCGCAGAGTTTATTCTATTCAGTATGGGTATGTTCGGGATGGTCCTCGCTGACAACTTCCTCTGGCTATTCATCTTCTGGGAGATAATGGGACTCTGTTCCTACCTGCTCATTGGATTCTATTACTGGAAGGAAAGCGCTGCCTACGCGGCAAAGAAAGCATTCCTGACAACTCGCGTAGGCGATGTATTCTTGATGATTGGACTATTGATGCTCTACGATATCTACGGTTCTCTCGACTTCGCAGTGGTCTTCGACGACCCGTCGACCGGTGTAGGCGGAGCAGCGGTCGATGCAGCTATGCTCGAGACCGCGCTTCTGATGCTATTCATCGGCGCGGTCGGTAAGTCGGCTCAGTTCCCACTACACGTCTGGCTGCCTGATGCGATGGAAGGACCAACCCCTGTATCGGCTCTTATCCACGCAGCGACTATGGTGAATGCTGGATTGTATCTAGTCGCTAGGATGGTGCCATTCGTCGATGTCCATAACCACGGCGTAGTCGGAATGGAAGATTTGGGCCTCATCATAGCTTGGATCGGTGGAATAACTGCATTCATGGCGGCAGCGATTGCCTTTGTGCAGAACGATATCAAGAAGGTTCTAGCCTACTCGACGATGAGTCAACTCGCCTACATATTCACAGGATTGGGAGCGGCTCTTTGGTTCTTCAATCACGACAAGCACCATGCCGGTGCTCTAGTATTCGGTGGTGCTCTATTCCATCTCTTCAACCACGCCATGGCGAAGGGTATGCTGTTCATGGCAAGTGGTTCGGTAATCCACGAGGTCCACCACGCTCACGACCATCTCCACCATGGCGATGATCATGGAGACCACGACTTCGACCCTCAAGATATGCGTAATATGGGTGGCTTGGCGAGCAAATTACCGGTAACTGCCACCGCCATGATGTTCGGCTCGATGTCGATTATTGGAATCCCATTAATCGGAGGATTCTGGTCGAAGGAAATTATCGTTGGAAAGACTTGGTATGCTTACTTCAACGGAGCAGATGCATTACTAGGGCCTGCTCTGCTAATCCTTGCAACCGCAGGAATGACTGGATTCTACATGTCGCGAATGTGGTTCATGACCTTCGCAGGCAAGCCAAAGAACGAACTCGTTGACCACGTACACGAGGAGACTCCTTGGATCAAAACACCGCTAGTAATTCTCTCGATTATCACCGCACTGGGTGGCTTCGGCCTAGCCCTATATGGAATTGTAGATTGGTTGTCGGGAGATGCCGACCATCTGTCTATTCACAAGGCAACCTTACTTGATCAGGTGATTTACGAACTGGAACACGCATTCCTACCTGAGGACGAACAAGTTCGAATGATTGGTTGGACAACTATTGCACTCTCCTTCATCCTTGGTCCAATAATGGCCGCTCGCATATACGGTGGTTCACTTAAGGAAGGAGAACAAGCAACACCACTGGTTCACTGGTTGACCAGCCTCTCAAGCAAGTTCGGTAACCAGAATGTCGATGACTTAGCAAATTCACAATTTGCAGATGCTTTGCAAAATCGTCTATATTTCGACGACCTATACGAATGGGCTCTCGGCAAGACAATCATTCCATTCTCAAATTTCGCTGCTTGGTTTGATGCGAATGTTATTGATGGAGTAATAAAACAAATCGAATCAAATTCGGTTCTGGGTTCTGTCCAGATTCGCAGAGTAACCACTGGTAGTGCCCGCGACTACATTCTGATGGCAGCGATCGGTGCACTGAGCATATTTGCTCTGATTTGGGGGGTGAGCGGTTGATTGAATCAGATCCTTTAACCTTCATCACACTCACACCATTAGTAGTCGGCCTAGCCCTGCTAGTGTTGCCATACATCGCTCCTGCTAGCATGGCTGATTTCACTCGCAAGATTGCTCGCTCATTTTCGATGGGAATTGCTCTGGCAATCTTCGCAATCACCTCAGCACTATTCCTTGGCCAAATTGGAAATATCGACTGGCTCGATATCACTCAAGGTCAATACGTATTCCAGAATGAGTCAGTGATTCTTGTTGAGAGCATAGGAGTCCGCTGGGTAGTCGGTGTCGACGCCTTGTCATTCCCAATGGTATGGTTGACAGCCATGCTAATTCCAGTCTCGATGCTAGTAGAGTGGGATGCCAAGAAGGGACACATTTTCCACCCGCTCATTCTGATTATGGAGGGTGCATTGATTGGAGTATTCGTAGTACTCGACTTATTCGTCTTCTACGTCTTCTGGGAATTGACTCTAATCCCGATGTTCTTCCTGATTTTGGTATGGGGTGGAGACGACCGCAGATATGCTTCAATGAAGTTCTTCATCTACACTTTCACCGCTAGTGTCCTAATGTTGATTGGTATTCTTGTGATGTACTTCAACACAGGAGACGCAAGCCTTGCTGGAACGCTAACCGGTCACCACTTCGACCTAGTCTCAATGACCGCTCAGGCCTCCGGAAATGGTTTGATTGCAGGAGAGGGTCTACGGCACTTCGTCTGGATTCTGTTACTGATTGGATTTGCCACGAAGATGCCTAGCGTACCAGTCCACACTTGGCTACCAGATGCTCACGTTCAGGCGCCCACAGCGGGCTCGATGCTGCTGGCTGGTGTGATGCTGAAGATGGGCGCCTATGGATTCCTCAGGATTGCTGTAACAATCTTCCCAGAGTCGACAGTTGTCTTCACTCCGCTATTGATTTTGCTTGGAATGGCAAGTCTAGTTTACGGGGCTATCGTCTGTATGGGACAGACCAATCTCAAGCGCATGGTGGCTTATTCATCGGTCTCTCACATGGGACTAATCTTCCTAGGAATCGCCACCATGCAGCCTCTAGGAATCGCCGGTGCGCTATTCATGATGTTCGCACACGGAATCATCAGCCCTCTCCTGTTCGCTGTGGCTGGTGCCTTCAAGCATCACTATCACACTCTTGAGATTGGATCGATGCGAGGAATCGCTCACCACTCGCCATGGTTGGCTGGCCACATGATGTTAGGTTGGATGGCAAGCCTCGGCTTGCCCCTACTGGCAGGATTCGTGGCCGAAATTGCGGTGATGATTGCCTTCTGGATGACATTCGGATGGCTGGTCATCTTGCCGGCACTGACACTAATCATCACCGCTGTCTACTACCTAACCAGTATGCAGAGAACCATTTTCGAAGGCGGAGACCCACACGTTGGAGTTCTACCAGATACAATGCATCGAGAAGAACCACGAGACATTACTTGGCATGAGAATGCTGGGATGTTTGTGCTTGTAGCTCTAACCGTCTTGTTTGGAATCCTGCCGTTCATCTTCTGGGACATGATGTCCGATTGGTCTACTGAATTCATGCTGGAGACACTAATCCATGCGATGAACAGTCAGGGGGTGAAGCCCTGATGTTGACCACTGAAGAAATGGAATATCTTCTACCAGAGATGGTGCTTGTTGCAGGTATCATCCTAGCAGTGCTAGTTCCAAACCTCGGTGACTCGACTTTCCGAATACCACTTACTCGAACCAGAATTCCTATATTTATCGGAGGAACCCGATTCAAGACCACCTCAAACCCAAGAATTCCTGCTAGAATAGCGATTCTGGCCTTTTTCGTCGCTTTCGTGTATTCGTTCCTAGAAATCAAAACAGCATCCGGTGAAGTTGGCGGAGTTATCGAGATTACTTCTTTCACCAGAATGATGTCTTTCGTATTCTACGGTGCGCTTCTGTTAGCAGCTATCGCCACAACTTACAGAATGCCTGCACGACCCTCCGCACGAGCACCTCGTGAGAAGGATTCAGAATTGCGAACTGAGGCGCTTATCTCCGCCTTGATGGATAATCGCCGACAGGTCGATTTCCACATTCTACTGATGATGGTTGGACTCGGTATGGGTCTGATGGCGATGGCTTCGAATCTGTTCTTCATGTTCGTAGCCATCGAGTTGGCTAGCCTAGCCGCCTACATATTGGTTGCATTCCACAAGGAAGAGGAAGTCGGCGGCGAGGCCGGTGCTAAGTACTTCATCGTCGGTTCGGTTGCAAGCGCTACTGGAATCTACGGAATGTCGTTGGTTTACCTCTGGTCAGGAGACCTCGATTTCGATGCACTGGCAGCCTCTTGGGCAGCGATGGATGGCCTAGATCCATTCGCTGTTGTGGGTGTTGGATTGATGTTGGTTGCCTTCGGCTTCAAGGTCAGCGCAGCGCCATTCCACCTAGCGACTCCTGACGCCTACGCTGGAGCATCTTCACCAGTTGCAGGTGTCTTGGCAACCGCTTCCAAGGCGATGGGATTCGTCGCCCTATTCCGAGTTCTAATCGAGATTACAATGCCAGAAGAGGGCGAGGCACTTTGGTTCGTGCTGCTAGCAATCATTGCCGTTGTTACAATGACTTGGGGTAACCTTGCAGCATTGACTAGCGAGAACCCCAAGAGAATGCTGGCCTACTCTAGTGTCGCTCACGCTGGATACATGCTGGCTGCGATCGCTGCGGTGGGCAGTGGATTGGGAGATTCCTCAACGACTGAGCTGGTACTGGTTGCAATCGTCTTCCACCTGACAATTCTAGTCTTGTTCAAGCTTGGTGCTTTCCTTGTTCTGGGAATACTTGAGACAGAGGGTCGAAGCCACCGCTTGGAAGATCTTCATGGCCTAGCTCAGCGCGACCCTCTTATCGCTGGTTCGATGTTCATCTTCATGCTAGCACTGGCTGGAGTCCCACCACTATCTGGATTCCTTTCGAAGTTACTGATGATTAATGGAATCGTCAACATCAGTGCTGGCACAGGTAGCACGAATGCAGATGCGATCGTCCCATGGGCTGAGACCGTTGATCCTGTATTTTGGTTGGCAATGGCCATCGTTCTGAACAGCGCCCTTTCACTATTCTACTACTTACGAATCGGCCTAGTGATGTTCTTTGAAGCACCAGAGAATGCGAAGCCACTGCGTAAGACACTCCACCTTCGAAATACCATCCTTGTCCTAACCGTCCTAACCGTGTTCTTCGGAATCGGCTCAGGTGCAGAATACCTACTCGACCTCGTCGAGACTGCGGTGTCTGCCCTTTGATTCATTTGAGAGTTAGCCGCAAGCGGTAATTTCTCGGCCTTTCAACGAGGCATGGTTTCACATAGGGGCCTCTCGACCGACGCCCAATGGCGCGACGGGAGGAGCGTGTGGACACTGAGTTGCTGGCGCGGCTTGAATCTGGCACCAGCGACAAAATTCGCGTAACCCTCCCTAATAAGAAAATCAACGAAATGTTCGCCATCGCCGCCCAGATTCTAGGCGGTCGTAGAGTTAGGGCAGTTTGCGACGATGGCGAGAGTCGCTTGGCTCGCATTCATGGAAAAATGCGACGTCGACAGTGGGTTCGCGAAGGCGACCTGATCATCGTTCAGCCTTGGGATTTCCAAGACTCTAGAGCCGATGTTAGGATGCGATATACCAAGACGCAGTCAATTTATCTCTCTCGTTAGGGAGTACTACCCGAGATAGTCGACCTATTCGGTATGTCCGATGATCAACTTGAGGAGCGGGAAGACGATTACAAAGTAATCTCTTCAGCCGTCGTCGAAGAGACCCCGGCAACCGAAGATGCTGAAGAAATCGAAGAGACTGCCGAGGAAGAGGTTGCTGAAGTGAAGCCTAGTACAAGTTTTGCTGATGATGACGATGACGACATCGACTCGTTCTTTGGGTGAGAACAATGGCAGATCCCGACTGGGAAGATGTCGATCCTGACGCTCTGATGAAAACGGCTAGGCAGCACGATTGGATGGCAGAGCCGCGCTTCAAACGCATGTTCAAAGAGATTGAAGACAAGTTGCAAGGTGTTCTCGGCTCAGGTCCCTACGATTGGGTAGACCGTCGTGTATTCGATGCCGTCTTCGACCGTTCCACCTTGATGTCTTTGCACAAACTAATGCAATCTGGAGAGATTGAAACCGTCGATTATCCAATCGCCCGCGGAAAAGAGGCTCACGTGTTTCACGCCACAACCAATCAAGGTCCTGCCGCGGTGAAGATATTCCATACTACAAACGCTGTCTTCAAGAGCCTTGCAAAATACATAGACGGCGACCCAAGATTCGGTGGATTGAAGCGCCGTCACCGTGAATTAGTGAAGATCTGGGTTCGCAAGGAATATCGCAACCTGCGTCGCATGCGCAAGCATGGTATTCGCGTACCAAAACCCAGAGCGATTCTAAACAACGTCTTGGTGATGGATTTGATTGGTGATGAGGGTGAACCATCACCTCGCCTGAAGGATATCACCATCGACGACCCAAAGGGAGTTTTCGATGACCTTCTAGAAATTCTTTCAGTTTGTTGGCAGACCGGTAATCTTGTTCATTCTGATTTCAGTGAATACAACATTCTCTGGTACGACGGCGAGCCTTGGATTATCGATTTCGGGCAAGCCGTCGTAAGCGCCCATCCCTCATCGAATGAATTCCTAGTTCGAGATGTAACCAGATTGGTTGAGTGGATTAATCGACAAGGATACGAGGTCAATCTCGCAGATTCATTGCTTAGAGTTCTTGAGGAACCGGTTCCAACTTATCCTCCGCTCTCAGGCGGGGATTAAAACTAGAGGGCGGGTCGCCCGCCTTCGTGGAACTGCTAGCCCGCATACCCAACGACCGCATAGCGGTGCTAATCGGCAAGGGCGGGGGCACTCGCAAGATGATTGAGAAAGCTAGCGGTGCAAGTTTGCAAATAGATTCCTCAACAGGCGATGTCTCGGCAATCTGGGAAGAAGGAAAGGCCGACCCAGTTCTGAGGATGAAAATGCCAGACGTAATCCGGGCAATCGGCCGAGGTCTAGCACCTAATCGAGCGGTCAAACTTCTCGAAGACGAGGTATTCCTTCGGATGTATGATATCCGTGAATGGGTGGGTCGTCAACCAAACCAAACACGCCGAATGCGAAGTCGACTAATCGGTAGAAACGGTCGTATTCGAAGTTTAATCGAAGAGATGTCGCAAACGGAGATGGCAATCTATGGTTCCACAGTTCTCGTAATTGGTGATGAGGACGGTCTTGCACTAGCTACACCTGCAATCGAGAATATACTCAATGGGGCCGAGCATGGAACTGTCCTCCACGGCCTAGAACAAGACCGCAAGCGTATGCGGATTCAATCTCGAAGTCTCGATTCTTACGATACCAGCAAGGAATCCCCCGATACATTCGATACACTGGTCCCCGAACTCGCCGATGCCCGCCGTCGCCGTGAACGCAGATTCACGTCATCTCAAGTTGATCCTGACGATGAGGATGAGATGGCTGAGGTGCTAGAATTGGCTGAAGACGAATCGATTACATTCGGTGAAGAGTGATTTCACTCGCCGCCACGCCTAAGCGCAGGTTCTTTTTCGGCAGGCCGTGAACGTGCTAGAGGAGTGGTACGATTACGAGCGTTTGGTGATACAGGCGCTTGCCCTAATAATGTCGTTATTCTTCATTGGAGTCTTCCTCAGTGCGATGGATGTCTCCAATCCACTGTCCGACTTTGTTTACACCTACTATCTCGATCCAATCATCGGAGAGTCAACCGGAGATTCAGGTTACAATATGGTAAACACCATGACCTATGGTATCGTTCTGGCAATGTTCGCAGTAGCAATGTCTGGCTGGCTACGACATTTGGGAGTTGACGGCTCTGACAAGACGCTACTCGCCCTACTTCCATTCGTTCTTTGGGCGGCACTCGGAGAGGTAGTCGAAGACGCAGAAATGTTTGGAGAGTTCTTCTCGGCATGGTTCGTCAGTCCTGGTGTTCACTTCCAGACTGCCGCTTGGGTAGTCCTCGCTGGATGGTTTGGCTATTCAATCCACAACTCAGATTCTAGCGATGAAGAAAAGGCAGAGAAGGTAAAATCCGCCTCGATGATTATCATCTTCTCTCAATTTGTAATCTATGCTAACTCTATCGACGGTAAAGTTGACATCGACATTTCGTTGATGCTGCTATTCAGTTTGCTAGCCTTTGCATCTCCACACATATTGGAATCCAGTGCTGATGCCTTCGATAATATCCAGCGGACCGTTTACTTCTCTGGAGTGGGGGGGTGCCTCGTTCTCTTTGGAGCCATAGCGTCTTATTTGTCCTCAATTGACATCACTCAAATAGACAGATACCCATTGAATTTCTTAGCAGTAGTGGCCGTTATTGGATTCCCAGTAGCGCTCTGTTTGTTCATGCTTAATCAGGGGCGCGAGGCAGCTTCCGAACTCGCATCTCACGGAATCGTTGCAGGAGTGCTCCCTCCAGGAATGAAAGAAGATGAATATCTGGAACTTGAATCGGACCAGAAGAATCTGATTGAATCTCTGCGACTAAAGGCTACGATGGCTTATCCGGTTGCCTTCCTCCCAGTTGCAGGCCAATTGATGGATGGTGTTGCAACATACATTGGCATCGACTTCTTTGGCTATACTGAGAAGCACATAGTTTCCGAGGCAGCAGTCAATTTGTTCGATACCGCGTTAACCTTCGCTGTTCTCAAGTTTGGAATCGGTGGAGT
This sequence comes from Candidatus Thalassarchaeum sp., assembly GCA_022449345.1. Classification (GTDB taxonomy): domain Archaea; phylum Thermoplasmatota; class Poseidoniia; order Poseidoniales; family Thalassarchaeaceae; genus MGIIb-O1. The sequence continues at coordinate 38,712 of JAKURL010000011.1, forward strand.
GGTATTCTGGTTCTATACAATGGCAAATTTTGAATATCGCCAACAGCATCTTCGACTTTTGATTGGACTCGCCTTGATGGTTGTTGGAATGGCACCTGGATTGCGCAACGTTGGACGATTGATGTTGGGTGTCTAATCACGACATCTATGATGTCGTATCCATTGGATTGAAGGTTCGCCGGCAATCTCGCGGGTTGATTGCGATGGACAGATTGCCGAGCCGAGTCAACCGTTCGGGCGAAGATTGGCAGCGAAGAAGGGAGCAAAATCTCTCTTTAGCCGCCGACCTGAAAGAGCGTTTGGAAGCCGTCAAAGAGGGCGGAGGCGGCAAGTACATCGAGAGGCATCGCTCTCGAGGAAAGATGCTTCCAAGAGAGCGAATTGCAGAGATTTGTGACCCTGGAAGCCCGTTCTTGGAATTGTCCAGCCTTGCCGCTAACGGTCTGTACGATGGCAAGGCGCACTCAGCCGGAATCATCACAGGAATCGGATTGATTCACGGTCGAGAATGCCTATTCGTTGCAAATGATGCCACCGTCAAAGGCGGATCCTACTATCCAATGACGGTGAAGAAGCACATTCGAGCCCAAGATGTTGCAGATGCTAACAACCTACCATGTATCTATCTCGTCGATAGTGGAGGGGCATTCTTGCCAATGCAAGACGAGGTATTTCCCGACATCGGTCATTTCGGTCGTATCTTCCGTAACCAAGCCGTAATGTCGGGCAAAGGAATCCCACAGGTGGCTGCGGTTCTAGGAAGTTGTACTGCCGGGGGTGCATACGTCCCAGCGATGTCTGATGAATCAATTATCGTCAAGGGTAATGGCACAATTTTCCTCGCTGGACCGCCGCTGGTGAAGGCAGCGACGGGAGAGGAGGTCAGCGCCGAGGACCTAGGAGGCGCTGATGTTCACACCCGAGAGTCGGGTGTGGCTGACCATTTCGCTGAGAACGAAGAGGAAGCCCTACGTATGGTTCGGAATGTTGTGGAGAATCTTAATATCGAATCCAAGCAAAGATTGGATGTTAAGCCGGTAGAACAACCAGCCCATGATACTGAAGATTTGATGGGAATAATCCCAATAGACAATAGAACACCATTCGATGTTCGCGAAGTAATCGCTAGAATTGTCGATGATTCACGATTCCATGAGTTCAAGCCACGCTATGGAACGACACTAGTTTGTGGCTTTGCTAGAATCCATGGCTACCCTGTCGGTATAGTAGCAAACAACGGGATTCTATTCTCTGAGTCTTCTCTCAAGGGCGCTCACTTTGTCGAATTATGCGGTCAGCGTGGCGTCCCACTAGTATTCCTGCAGAACATAACTGGATTCATGGTTGGCCGTGATGCTGAGTCTGGTGGAATCGCCAAAGACGGCGCAAAGTTGGTCACGGCTGTATCTTGTGTTCCTGTACCCAAATTTACGGTAATTATCGGAGGCTCTCATGGGGCCGGGAATTACGGAATGTGTGGACGTGCTTACGACCCACGCTTCCTATTCATGTGGCCAAACGCCCGAATTTCTGTAATGGGTGGCCCACAAGCTGCGGATGTTCTCGCTACCGTCAAACAGGACCAACGAGCACGTGAAGGATTACCACCGATGTCTAGTGAAGAATTGGATGAATTCCGTCGACCTATTCTAGAGAAATATGAGACGGAAGGCTCGCCTTACTACTCAACTGCTCGGCTTTGGGACGATGGTGTAATCGATCCTCGCGACACTAGGGATGTCTTGGGATTAGCAATCTCGGCGAGTCTTAACGCTCCATTCCCAGACAGTGGATATGGCGTATTCAGGATGTGAAATGATGGAACAAGTTGCTAGGATGAGTGATGCCAAACCGGCAGCGAATTTCTGCAGTCTCGAAATTGACGGAGCTGTTGCGAGGCTGACACTTCGCCGTTCAGATGTATTCAACGCGCTAAATGTGCAATTGATTTCAGAAATGGTCGAAGCGCTTAGTTGGACCGCAAAGAGATCGGTTGGTGCTACTCAATCTCTCCTCGACGCCAACGGCGCTCCCTATCTGAGAGTAATCGTTCTACGCGGTGATGGAAAGCACTTCTGCGCCGGCGCCGACATCAACATGATGCGGGATGCCGGCGCGACAACACCAGAAGAAAACCGAGCCGATTCGGCAAGGCTTGACCGCTTATTCAACTCACTTTGGGCTCATCCTTGTTTCACCATCGGGGCTGTACAAGGAGTGGCTCTAGGCGGCGGAGCGGGTTTGGTTGCCTGCGTCGATCATGCGATTGGAGAAACTCGTACACGAATCGCTCTCTCAGAAGCAAAATTAGGCATTCTTCCTGCAGTAATTGGTCCCTACGTTTACCGTAAGCTAGGTAGTGCAGAATTCCGCCGATTATCGATGCTTGCTAGCAGAGTAGGGGCAGAAGAATGCCTACGAGTTGGCTGGCTAAACGAGGTAGTGGATTCACCATTGGAATTCGATGAAGCAATCGCCCGAGTTGTAGCCGATGTTATGACAACCGGCCCGATGGCGGTTGCCGAATCAAAGAGATTGGCCATGACTTTCGACGGCTGGGCGGGTAGTGATGAGGAATTACGCCGTTGGACTCTCGACAAGACCAGCCAAATGCGCGGTTCTAGGGAAGGTCAGGAAGGGCTCTCCTCATTCCTCGAGCGAAGGAAGCCGAATTGGAAACCAGAAGAGTGAGTTGGCGCAATGATTCCAGATTGGATGGCCTCTGCTCCCCTCCCATTCGACACAGTCTTGGTTGCGAACCGAGGAGAAATTGCTGTCAGGATTCTACGGGCAGCCCGTGAATCCGGGCTTCGAGGAATTGCAATTTATTCTGACCCCGATGCAGGCTCTCTGCACGTCGAAAATGCAGATGAGGCAGTACACCTTCCAGGCACAAGTCTGGCAGATACTTACCTCAATGGAGATGCAATAATCGAGGCAGCCCGCTCTACCGGTGCTCAAGCGATTCACCCCGGCTTTGGATTCCTATCCGAGAGGGCTCACTTTGCTAATGCTGTCAAGGAGGCTGGACTAATTTGGATTGGCCCTCCAGCAGATGCAATCGACACCATGGGTGACAAGATATCTGCTCGTCGCTGCATGATTGAATCAGGAGTTCCAGTAATTCCTGGTGAGGAGATTTCTATGGGAGGCGATGCCAACCATCTGGGTGTATTGGCAGCAGCAGCGGCTCGCGTAGGCTACCCTCTCTTGCTCAAAGCAAGTGCAGGAGGCGGCGGTAAGGGGATGCGAGCCGTGCATGAACCTAAGATGTTGCGAACCGAATACGAGGCTGCTGCTAGAGAAGCCACTGCAGCCTTCGGAGACGGTACCGTATATGTCGAGCGCCTTTTGAAAGATGCTCGTCACGTCGAGATTCAAGTTTTAGCGGATAGCCATGGCAATTGCATCCATCTCAACGAAAGGGATTGTTCTTTGCAACGCCGACATCAGAAAGTCATAGAGGAAGCGCCGAGCCCTGCCGTAACTCCCGAAATTCGTGAAGCGATGGGGAAGGCTGCTGTTCAGGCATCAAAGGCAGTCGATTACGAAGGGGCTGGAACGGTCGAGTTTTTGCTTTCTGATAGAGGTGAATTCTACTTCTTGGAGATGAATACTCGTTTACAAGTCGAGCACCCAGTAACCGAGATGATAACCGGTGTAGACATTGTTCAGAAGCAGTTTGAGGTTGCTGCCGGCTTACCTCTTGGACTATCTCAATCAGACATAGGAATCACTGGTCACGCTATGGAAGCCCGAATCTACGCTGAGGACCCGAGTAAAGGATTCCTTCCAGCCATTGGAGACTTGGCGATGTGGCGCGCTCCAGCTGGACCTGGAATTAGAGTCGATACAGGAGTTCGTGAAGGGGATGCCGTGACGGTAGATTTCGACCCGATGCTAGCCAAACTCATCGTCCATGCGCCAACGAGAACCGCTGCCACAAGACGTCTAGATAACGCTCTATCTGATCTAAGAGCTCTTGGGGTTATCACAAACATTGGATTCCTACGCCAGATGGCTACTCATCCAGATTTCATTTCTGGAGGAATAACAACAGATTACTTGGATTCAAGGGACATCTCAGAATTCGCTGAGCCCGAACCAGATCCAGCAACTCTAGTTGCTATCGCCGCTGCAGCAAGCCGCTTTGGCCTTGACCGAACTGGTAGTGCTACTTCTGAGACGTTTGTGGATGAACATACAGGTCACGCAGGAGACCCATTTAGGACCTTGACGAGGTCATTTCCCTGAGGTGAAAAAATGGAGTGGAGTATTGGAGAATCCAGCGTTCGTTACGCCCTCAAATTGTCCGATTCTGAAGGGATTCTGAGTCTCGCAGGACTGACTCGAGACGGCCATGAAGTACCTCATGCTGAAATCAGTATAACTCGAGATTCTCAAGGCGCTAGACTCCTTGTCGACATTGATGATTCCCCCCATATTGCACACGTAGCCAAGGTCGGTGATGATTGGTGGATTCACCTCGACGGTCGAATCCATGTTGTGCACGGCCACGAACCCGGAAGCGCTGACTCAGCCGCAGGTGAGGGTGGCTTGACCGCACCCATGCCCGGAACGATTCTTGAGGTTCACGCGAAGGCAGGGCAGAGGGTTCGTGAGGGTCAAACATTGCTGGTTATGGAGGCGATGAAAATGGAGCATAGAATCCAAGCACCAAAGGCCGGCGAGGTACTTTCTGTCAATTTCTCAGAGGGCGACAGAGTCGATATGGGAGAAACTTTAGTCGAGCTTGGAGACTGAATTAGGACGGCATCGGATTCAATAATGACCGATTGTTCGGAATAATAGTGAACGAATTCGACGTTATACTGGCATTGTGTATGGGATTAGGATTGGCGGCAGCCTCTGGGTTCCGTGTTTTCCTACCACCATTCCTTCTCTCGATTGCGGTCAGAGCAGACGCAGTTGAGGTAAATCTTGCAGAAACACCGTTCGAATACTTCGACTCAAATCTCGCAGTAATTTTGCTTGGTGTAGCCACTTTGGCTGAACTTTCAGCCTACTACGTTCCATGGGTTGACAACCTTCTGGATACAATCGCTAGCCCTGCTGCCGTTGTAGCAGGAACCGGGATGACGGCGATTGTACTAGAGGGTAATACCGATCCAGTCATCCAGTGGTCTCTGGCTATCATCGCCGGCGGTGGGGTTACCGCTGTAGTACAAAGTGCAACCGTAGTGACCCGTGGAATCTCAACGACTCTAACCGCCGGTCTTGGGAATCCCGTTGTATCGACCGGGGAAAATATCGCAAGCGTTATTCTCGCCTTGGTGGCGATGGTATTGCCAATTTTGGCGGCGTTGTTAGTGGCAATTATAGTCGGAATGATAGTCCTTAAGGCCGCTGAGAAAGTGACTCCTTCTAGTGCCTAGATTAGGACAGCGGATTCAGTACTGTCTGGCCACCCATGAGAGGAATGAGAACATCTGGAATCCGTACGATTCCATCTTCATTCTGGTATTGTTCCAAAATCGCCACCAGTGCTCTGCTGGTGGCAACAGCAGTCGAATTCAGAGTATGGACAGCGGAATTCCCCTTGGCAGTGCGATATCGCATTCGAAGTCGATTAGCTTGGTAATCGGTACAGTTGGAGCATGAGACGACTTCTTTGTAGTCACCAGCACCTGGCAACCAAGCCTCAAGGTCGTATTTCTTCGAGGCAACAGTTCCCATGTCACCGGTGCAGATATTCACCACTCGGTAATGCAATCCTAGGCTATCCCACAATTCCACGGCATTGGTCAGTAATTCCTCATGGTGATTCCAAGAATCATCCGGCTTGCAAATTACAATTTGCTCAATCTTGGTAAACTGATGAACCCGCCAAATTCCACGGTCAGAGAGGCCATGTGCTCCGACCTCGCGGCGGAAGCAAGACGACACTCCAACCAGTTTTATCGGCAACTCAGCAGGTTCGATTATCTCATCCATCCTCATTGCTGTTAGTGGGTGCTCGCTAGTTGCGATGAGGTAGTACTTGTCGGGTTCAACCCCATACATCACGGTTTCAAAATCTCCCAGATCGGTAACCCCTTCGTAGGCTTCGCGATTCATCATTAGCGGTGGTTGAACCAAGGTGTAGCCACGTTCCATTAGGAAATTTGCAGAATAGTTCTGTAGCGCCATCTCCAATCGTGCAAGGTCACCTTGAAGGAAGTAGAATCTAGAACCGGTTACCTTTGCTCCACGAGGCAAATCGACCCAGTTATTCATCTCTATGAGGTCATTATGATTTCGAGCATCGAATCCCAGATTAGGCTTCTCACCATGCATACTGTGTAGGGTATTCTTCTTGTCGTCCTCTCCTACCGGTACCGATTCATGCAGAACATTGGGTACTCGCATACGAATTGCATCACGCTCGGCTAGGTAAGCATCCACTTTCTCGCTTAATGCGTCTATCTCTTTCCCAAAGCTAGCGACCTCTGCCATAATTGCGTCGGCAGCAGCAGAATCTCCAGATTTCTTCGCCTTAGCAATACCTCGCGCGGCCTCATTTCGCTTCTTTCTCAATTGGTCGGCATTGTATCTCGTCTGCCGCCATTCTTCGTCGAGGTGGATTACCGCATCGATGTTATCGTGAGGCATGTCTCTCTTGTCATGGTCAGCCCTCAGCACATCGGTGTGCTCTCGGAACATGCTCATGTCCAGCATAACGACCGAACCTTAGGGTTCAACACTCAGCCTTCAATGAATCGGGGAATCTCACTCTTTGGAGCACGATGCATTACAGGAACGATATCGCCTGAAACAATTCTGCAGGACCAACCGCATAGATTCCACTGATGACGTATCCAAGAATTGCTCCACCATTTAGCAGAGGTAATCCCGGTTGTGGATTGCCTTGGGCGACGAATGTCATCAATAACAAATAGCCAACGAGACCTCCTATCAGCGTCCCTATTGCCACAAACAATTGAGCCAGATAAAACTCAGTATGTACACTGTGGATATTTCCAAAAGGATTCCATACAGCGCCCCCCCATTCCGGTAAGAAAGTCAACGCAGAAATTACCAACATACCAGGAAAAATCACATCTCCCAGCCCCATGAATAAGGCATCTCGATGTTTCTTCTTTTTCGGTTTGAGTCGCTCTTCCCTATCGACGATTTCAGCTTCCATTACTCCCTCAGGCAACGGAGGAGCATCTCTCATGATATCTCCTTCCTGTTCTAGGAATGAGTATCCTTTCTGCTTGGGTGCGACCAATAATACTGGCAATTTTAATCCAATCATGGTATCTGCTAACTCAAGCATATGCTTACTCTTGTGAACAGCCCAGTAATCGTAAATCGCTGCTAGAATCATGAATATCATCACTAGGGTTGGAACAAATGAAATTCCAATCATAACTATGACTCCAGCACCTACCATAACTCCAACTGAATTTACCACCCACCACTCAGGATAGCGATGAAGTGTATACATCGCCATTATAGTAATTGGAATAGATAGCCAAGTGAGCAATGCTGCCGGATCTATACCTATGAGGTAGGGTATGGTGGAAAAAGGCAGAATTGCGTAAAATAGGCTGAGGCCCAGTGCAAACATTACAATTCCTTTGATGATATATTCCAATCCTTTGCGAGCCAACCAAATGATTGCAATTGTGAATACACCAATCATCAATAATTCGAATAGTATGAATCCAGACTTTGTGGTTCCTTCTTCACCGAATGCTCTGGCCGCTGGAATATCAAAATATGGCTGGATGAACATGCCGATTCCGATGGTTACAATGAACATCCCAGCCATACCAGCCATGGAGTTCCATTGATCTAGCATCATCTCGATGACACTTTCACTTTCGTCGGACACAGTCTCCCCCAAGTTCAAGGCCCATATCACCTTGACCCGTATCCGCGCCCTGTAGGGGCGCGGTGGATGTGTAGCAATGGACGACCGAGAATGGCTCATGGACAGGCGATTTGCCGGCATGAATCTAGGATTGGAAAGGATTGAGTCGCTTTTGCATAAGTTGGATAATCCGCAAAGTGATTTCCCATCGATTCATGTTGCTGGAACAAATGGAAAGGGTACACTTTGCGCCTTTCTTTCCAGTGCCGCAGCTAATACCGGTGTGAGGGTTGGATTGTTCACAACTCCGCACCTTGTCGTTGTCGAGGAGAGAGTGCGAATCGATGGCGAAGTCATCGACTCGCAGACGTTTGATGAGCATTTATCGACAATCAGGGCTGCTGCGGTAGAAGTCGGTAAAGAATTGGGTGAGCAGCCGACGTTCTACGAATGCACATTTGCAATCGCAATGCTAGCATTTTCCCGCGCCGGTGTAGAACGGGCGATTATCGAAACCGGACTTGGTGGCGAGGGTGATGCAACCTGCTTGGTCGATGCCGATCTCTGTGTGATTACCACCATCGGACTCGACCATACCGAAATTCTAGGCGATACCCGTGAGCAAATCGCCCGTGCCAAAGCCGGGATTCACCGAGCAGGGATACCACTGGTAGTTTACCATCCAGAAGATGAGTCGGTGTTGGCGGCGATTGCCAAAATAGCAGGGGATGACTTGTATGTTCATCAAGGGTTAGGAATCGATGACTTCTGGCAAGATTGGTACATTTTTGCTGGATATATCGCTGTCTCATTTGGATGGGAATTACCCTCTGAGGACATCAATTGGCCTGGGCGTTCAACAAATTGGCCACCGGATGGATTGTTTGAATCTCAAATTAGGATTAGTGCAGCTCACAATGCCGATGGCTTGCAATCGGAATTGATGTCGATTCAAGAACCGACAATTCTCGTGATCGGAGTTACTCAGAAGGCCAATTTGGAAGAGGCAATAGCGGAGGTTACAAGCGAAATTTGGCATATGGCAACATTTCGCCATATCATCGTCACAGAACCTACGTCTGGAAGAAATCCACCTGTTGATGCCGAGGAGCTTGCAGAACTGGTTTTTGCTAGTAGATTGGACGAGCCAATAATCGAAAAAGATCCAGTTAAGGCACTTGAAATAGCCGAAATCATGTCCAGACAAGCAGCCTGTGGTATCTCTGTTATGGGTAGTGTATACCTCGTAGGTGATTTGCTAAAATTTGCCGTTGAAAGAACTGGTGGCGACCTTTGGGAACACCTCCGAGTACATTGAGAGTCAAAAGGGATGACCCACTTCGGAGGCTAGGCATGACATCCAAGGCAGACGACAAGGTGGAACTGGTTGTCACCGTCGAGTCGAAAGACACGAGTTCCAAAGTCATCCTGATTATCCTAATCCTAGTTCTCGCTGGATTGGTTATTGCAGTAATGATGAGAGGTGGTCCTGATGCCCTTCTGTCAGGAGATAATGACAGAGGGGTAGGAAATTGTGGGGATGGGATAGACAATGACAAGGGAGGTCAAGCAGACCGTGATGACCCAGATTGTTACGCAAATCCAGATGTTTGGGAGGGATACGATTCGAATCGTAAAGAGGCCAACCGAGATAACGACCCTCCTGGTGGGAGACCCTGAGGTGGAATGATGAGTTCGAAATGGGATACACGTTTCCTTGACCTCGCAAAGCACATCTCAGATTGGTCGAAAGACCCCTCAACCAAGGTTGGTTGTGTTGTGGTTGGAGAAGATAGAGAAATTCGTTCAACCGGATTCAACGGTTTTCCTAGAGGCATCGAAGACACTGCTGCTAGGTTAAACGATCGCGAGCAGAAGTATCCTATGATTTGTCACGCTGAAGAAAATGCAATCATGCACGCAGCCAGAATTGGAATTTCACTGAAAAGTTGTACCGCTTATGTTACTTGGCCACCTTGTTCACGCTGCGCTCGCTCTTTGATTCAAGCAGGTGTTCGGGAGGTTGTATATCCTGCAAATTGTGAGATACCAGAGCGCTGGGGAGATGATTTTGCAATCGCCACCAGTATGTTCACCGAATCTGGAGTATCCTATCGCTCAGCCTAATTTATTCAGAGAGCATAACCCAGAGTTCTTCGAGGTCAGCGTGTAACTCCTCTAGACTAGCATCGTTCACGAGAATTAGATCTGCTAATGCGGCGGTTGCATCGAGTGCCTGACCGGATTCCTCCTTCGCGACGGTTTCGGATTCCTCCTGAGTGAAGAAGGTCTCTCGGTCCAAAACATCACCACTCCTAGCGCGAGATTGAGCCCTCTGCCAACGCGCCTCCATCCCTGCACGGACTTCGATGAGAATGAAATCCTCACGCTCTCGTAAGGTTTCAACTTCGCCGGGTGTTCGAATCGAATCGATTACCGCCTCCTCACCGGCCAGTCTCTCTAGCAACATTTCCGCGAGGATGCCAGCGCCTCCAATTCGTCGAAGTTCTCTTCCGCCTTCGATGAGGTTCTCTCGAGATTCCTCGATTCCCTTCTCACGAAGGTGGTCGCGAATAGAATCCGAGCACGATTCACTGACCAACCCCTTGGAGACAAACCAATCGACGACCGTGGATTTGCCCGAGGCATTGCGGCCGGTCAGTCCTATCAGCACACCTCTCCGATACGTTGGCGTTCCATATCGCTTTCTAACTCCAATAACGCCGAGTCTTTGCATATTGCAGTTCGGCGTTATGGATGGCACGTAGTAGTGCGACTCGATTCCCGCGGGACAATCCTCTCAACAATCTCGTCGCAGTTTCTTCCCCCACACCTCTCCCCATCAAGGCGAGGACCGCATCGTGTCCATGTGTTCGAATTAGTTCCGCATTCTTCTGCATCCTCGCTCGTTCCTTGGGGTCGTCGCTCGCAACCCAACCAGTTAGCATAGATTCCATCCTCTCAGGCGCGCAAGCGCGCATCGTACCATTGCATTTTGCACAAGGTTCGATGCGTTCTTCCATTCGACCAACTCTACCTCGAATCTTCTCTTTGCAGTTTAGACAGATTAGCACCGTTCGTTCAGCCAGTAGGCGCGTCTCAAGTCTCTCGCGCAGTTGTGCATCTGACCACGCGGGAAGCAGCAGGTCTCGCTCTGACTTTGGCGATAGGCCGAGGGGTCCACTCGGAGTATGCAAGATCTTTACCTTATCTTGTTGGATATCCCGAATAAGGTCCATGGTTCCCTCGATATCCATTCGTTCGTGGAATAATTTTGACAGCGCTTCTTCGACAACAGGAGTTCCTCGATAGCGCTGCATCAGACCCTGCATATTGACTCGACGTGGGTCTGCTGCCTTCTCTAAGACTCCCATCTTGCGGGCAACTTGTACCATCCTCCAGCGTAGTGCTCTGCCGTTAGGAATTGTCATTCTCAAAACGGTTTCAAGAGCCTCTGGTGAGGTTTCAGTCAACCATTCAATAACATGAGAGGGAGTAGTTCCGGGCACTTGGAAAGCAATCCGATATGGGTCGATTAGCGTAGTACCCATTTTCCCTTCACGCATTGACCCCATCGCTTGGATGAAGTGTGCAAGAGCCTCGTTAATTCTACTCCCACGACAGGTGTTCAGTACCACTGTCTTGCCTCTACTCTCGATGGTTAAGGTTGTGTCCGTTGGCAAGTGCTCGGTCGCATCAATATGCTCTGCAACGGCATTCAACAAGTCGGCCCGAGCCTCATCAGAAAGCGGGTAATCATCGTAGTCGATGTCTCCAGAAAGAGCTTCGATTGCCCCGATTGCACTTGCGGCACTGCGTCGCAATCTACCGACTTCTAGCGCTACTTCGACCGGTACGGGAGGTAATTCACCGGCCCAAACTGGTGCTTCACCGGTGTCTTTCACCGGAGCCACCAACAATTCGCTTTGCTCGGGGTCAGCATCCACAATCATCCAAGTTCGACCGGCCATTACGAATCTCCTCGGTCGACCAGCATCATCCTCTCCAACATTATTCAGTGAAAGTACGAAGGCTTCGTCGACAGAACCCAAAGTGCGTCGAGTAACAGCATCTCGAACCCTGTAGGAAATCTCGTCAGGAATCATCGAGATATGTTCGGTGCGATTTCGACCTAATTTTCCAGCTGGAGAGAACCATCCTGATGTGAGAGATTCGGGTAAATGTTGCACCATTGCTCGCCGCCATCGTGATTTCTGAGAGTCTTCATAATCCTCGTCCCAAGGAGGCCTATCCTCTGGCATCAAATCTGCTGGTCTTGCCCCTTCATTGACTTTCTTGGCCAGTCCTTGCCATAGTTTCGGATTCCAAATTGTCGGGTCTGATTGTCGAGGCTTTTCGACCAGTCGTAACAACCACCTATCGTCTAAAACTCGCAACACTGCGAGGGTGTCTTCCTCAGTCCATTGTGGGAAAATTGTAGAGCGTTTCAGTAGTGCAGTAGCCTGATTTAGAGGAACTACGCTACGCTCAGCTGCCATCTGAAGGAATTGGTTTGCTGCGACGATTGCTGGATCATAGCGCCACTCTACACCCTCCAACTCTCCTGCCATCGCTCGCCTCGCAATCACAGCGCATTCCGCTATGTCGTCGATTTCCCATGCCAGCACATCTCCTCTTCCAACTCCACCTATGTGATGCTCGGCTCTCCCAACCCGTTGTAGCATCCTGTCCACCGCTCGTGGACTGTTCAATTGGTGAACTCGGCGGATACTACCAATATCAATTCCTAATTCAAGGCTGGAAGTACAAATCAGACCGTGCAATTGACCAGCTCGAAGCGCCTCTTCCATCTCCCGCCTAGTTTCAGCAGCGAGGCTGCCATGATGAACTCCTACTTCGATTTCTGGAACAATCGAAGCCAGCCTTTGCGCAACCGTCTCGGCTGTAGATCGTGAATTGACAAATACGAGTGAAGGCGAGTCTTCAATCAGAGTATGAGCGAGATGCCGGAATGCGGCAATCGATTTCGGAGAAATAGCCCACTCACCAGCCAAAAGGTCATCTTCTGGCGTGGGTGTTTCACGGTGAACAGTCACCTTCGTAGTTCTCGGAGCCGGACCAAAAATTGGCTCCGCTTCAGCCGACATCCATCTCGCTACCTCTACAGGATTGCCAACTGTTGCTGAGAGTCCAACTCTCTGGAATCTACCGCGTGCTCCTTCCAACCCTGATATTCTCTCGAGACCGATGAGAAGTTGTGCACCTCTTTCACTTGCAGCCAAATCGTGAACCTCGTCGAGAACAACTGCCTTAACTCCGGCTAGATGCTCTCTCAATCGACTCCCAAGCAACATTATCTGAGCGGTCTCGGGAGTCGTAACCAACAAATTCGGAGGTTTCTTCGATTGCTTATTCCTCTCTTTCTGGCTGGTGTCACCGTGCCGCAGTCCAACGCTTATTCCTAGAGGTTCGAGTAAATTCGCTAATCTTCTGTCGATATCTCGATTCAATGCTCGAAGCGGTGTTATGTAGAGAATCGACAGAGATTTCCATTCTTCTTGTACGGCTCTTGAGGCAATTGGAAGAACCGCTGCCTCAGTCTTTCC
>JAKURL010000012.1 GCA_022449345.1 Candidatus Thalassarchaeum sp.
TCGATTGCATCTGCCTTCTCATGCGCCTATCACCCTTCATTCCGCGCATCATTTTACGGCTTCGATTCCATTGATTCAACAGTTCTTTGACGTCCTTTTCTGTAGTTCCTGAACCACGGGCGATTCGTCGAATTCTTTGGGATTTGAGCAATATCGGCTCATCTTTTTCCTGCTGTGTCATCGAGTCCATGATGACCCGATACTTCGCGAGATTAGCCTGCATTTGTTTCTTCTGACCGGCAGACATTGAACCCATTCCGAACATGCCATCAGGAAGGTGAGATAGGATACGGTCTACAGTGCCAATTCTGCTCATCATTTCCATCTGGGTGTACATGTCAGTTAGGGTAAATCGACCTGACATTAGGCGCTGAGTAAGTCGAATTGCTTCTTCTTGGTCTAGGTCTTCTGGTGCAAGATCAATCAGCCCCTTGATGTCCCCCATTCCTAGTAATCTGGAGATGAATCGGTCAGATTCAAACTTCTCAAGGTCGCCTACTTTTTCTCCTTCACCGACGAAGACGATTGGAGCTCCGGTTACCGAAACCGCGCTAAGTGCACCACCACCTCTAGCAGTACCGTCTAGTTTCGTGACTATTGTTCCAGTGACCCCTACGAGATCGTGGAAAGTTTGCGCTACAGGGCCTGCTGCTTGACCAACTTGAGCATCGATTACTAGGAAGCGCTCAGTCGCGTTAGCAATCTCAGCGATCCGAACTAACTCATCTCGCAATTCATCATCTAGACTATCGCGACCTGCGGTGTCGATGATTAGAACATCAGCAGTTCCTACGGCCTTGATTCCGTTTCGAACGATTGTGGTTGCATCCTTTTCGTCAGGTTCACCATAAACTTCGACCGGAGAATCTTCCAGAAGCTGCTGTAGTTGTGCAAAGGCACCTGGGCGGTGAACATCTGCTTCGATTACAGCAACCTTGACCCCGTGCTTACGGCGCCACCATTCGGCAACCTTGGCGGTTGTTGTAGTCTTACCTTGCCCATACAGGCCGACCATCAAAACGGTCTCGTTATGAGGCTTAATTTCACGAGCAGGACCAAGTAAACGGACTAATTCTGTGTAAATTAGATTCATCGCATGAGTTTCAAGTTTAACCCCAGGACTAGGTTCCTCTTCCATCAGACGACGTTCTATGCGTTCTGTCAGTTCCTTGGCTTGTCTGACATTGAAATCGGCTTCCAGGAGTGCACGACGTAGAGCACGCGTCAATTCACGTACAGTTTCTTCATCGACCTCACGCTTGCCCTTGAGCAGACCAACGGAGCGGAGGATTCTGCGCTTCAGACCCTCCAGTGCCATGAGTACCGGGTCGAAAGCGTGTGGTTTGAACGTTATCCGCAAGAATCGCTATCCTGAGCGCTCGTCAAACCCTTCAAAGGATGCCAATTTGGACGTATTTTTCCAATTTTCGAGCGTGTAACTGATAGCGAGGGTGGCGTCGGCGAGCCATGGCTGAGGTTCCAATTGAGATGTGGGAGATGCAACTTGCATTCGCCATCGGCTTGTTGGGAATTTATGCGGGTTGGCGTGGAACCATAGGTAGAATGACAGGATTCTACGACCTTTCAGGAGCCGTCAAAACTCTCCTCTTTGGTTTGGTTGTCGGAGTTTTGGTCGCTTCACTGATAGATTCCCTCATCCTAGGTCCTATCCGCTTAGAATCGGTCAATATCATCGAGGTGTCAGTAATTGCTCTAGTTATCGGAATGGCTGAATCTGCATTCGCTCTATTCCTACTTGGGAGACCAAGAACAGTTGGTTTGAGAGCAAGTGCACCCTATGGTTGGACTCTCGGTCTTGGTTTTGGTGCAATGCGATCGGCCCATCTAAATGTCAGATTATTTGACCCAAATGTCTGGGAAGGAACAACCGGATTTGAGCCGTTTAACATCGCTTTGGCTTGCGTTTTGACTCTGACTACCTGTATCGGTCATGCTTCCATAGCAAGTTGGCAGGGTTCACGAATTATTCAACATGAAAGGGCTCGAACATTTTTCACTAGTTCATTAGCCAGAACAGTACTAATCATTTCCACGGTTCTTACCATTTTCAGCCCATTTGTGATATTCCTAGTTGTTCCAATGGTTGCTTGGTCTTGGTTTCCAGCACACGCAAATTGGCTACCTTCTGGTATGACTCCATCCGCCGCTCAAGCCTACCGACGGACACTCAGAAGTTCCAGCCGACACGTGCGTGCGGCGGCTGACCGAATCCGCGGTGAGAAGGTTATTGAGGAAGAATGAGAATTTTTTTCGAAACTAGTCGTGCAGTACCATGATGATTGATAAACGTCAATTGAAGAAGTCAGAATTATAGTCGCCCCGCTAAGGGACGGCGCAGAATGCGCGTCATTATCGCTGGAGCCGGCGAAGTCGGCAGGGGTGTAGCAGCCGCTTTGAGAGAGGAAAAAAGGCAGGTTGCGTTGATTGATCCTGACCCGGAAGCCATCAACGAATCACAGTCTTTAGACTGTCTATTAGTGACTGGTGATGCACTTTCGCGCGAGTCTTTACTGCGAGCGGGAATTAATGACGCGGAAATCATGGTACTTTGTACTAATAATGACGAAGTCAACCTACTAGGATGCGCATTTGCAAAGAGAGTTTACAGTGAGCAAGTAGGAGACAGAGCTACACGCGGATTGACCACAATCGCCAAGATTCGGGACCCCTCCCTACTGGACACAAACAGAGGAGCGGGCCCTCTAGAGAGATGGACTCGCGCCGACCACATTGTTTGTGCATCAGATGACATTGTGAAACAATTAGCCGCAGGACTCCTCGCACCTTCGGTAGAGGAGATTTTACCACTCGGCGACAATGCTTGGATTGCGGTTGCAGAAGTTATGCCTAATTCGGCATTAATCGGCAAAACCACTGGTGAGGTAGCAGATTGGATTGTCAATATTCCATCCGTTTATGCAATCCGTTCTGCCGATGGTAAGGGTGCACTGGTTTCTGGTAGCGAGGTCATACAAGAGGGAGATATGCTGTGTTTCGTAGCCCGCTCAACTGAAGAATTCATGACAATTACAACTGGTGCTGGGCTACAAGGCCCAGATTGGCCGGAAGACCCTAACATCGCCATATTTGGTGCAACACAATTCGGAACTACACTTGCATCCCATTATCTTGAAGAGGGGGCAGAAGTTGTAGTAATCGAGCCGGATTTGGATGCGGCTAACGAATTGGTTGGCTCAAGGATTGGAAATAGCAAGCGCTTGGATGTAATTCACGGCGACCCACAGGATGGAGATTTGCTGAGAGAACTCAGTATTGCTTCCCACGATGCGGCTATTGCAGCTCTGGCAGATGACAACCTGAATATCGCAATCGCCATGCGTGCTAAGGACAAGGGTGTACCACGAACAGGACTGATTCTCAAGGATAGAGCACTTGTGGAGGCGGTACAAAGAATCGGATTAACTCGACCTGTTAGTAGAAGGCACGTCACCGTCATTTCGATTATGAAATCGATTCACATGAACGTGCCTGGAACCTATCAGGTAATTCCTTCGCTTCCTGGGATTATCTCAATTTCTGCATCATTGAGCGCAAAGGCAGAGATTGTTGGTCGCAGTATCCCCGACGCTGAATCAAAACTTGGTTGTAGAATTGTCATGGTAGAGCATGAAGATGAAGACGGGGTAATTCACATTCTGAATCCTTCTGCAGTTGACTCTTTGCAAGTCGGGGACAAGGTGCTGTTATTCCTGCGATTGGACGATCTCAAGAGAGTGGAGAAGGCTCTGGGGAGTTGAGCCATGCGCTGGGATGTTATTGGCCTCGTAATAGGCTGGACGCTACGGATTTTCGCCATTCCGCTTGCGGTTGTGGGCTCGTATTCGATTTATGCTGATGGTTGGGAATTTGCCCTGCAAACCTATGCGATTGCCTTGGTTATTGCCTTCGGGGTTAGTCAGTGGTTATTCTCCAAGGCATCCGGTTTCGAAGTTAGTAGTAGAGTAAGAGATAGAGAAGCCTTTGCAGCAGTGGCACTTGGCTGGCCCCCGGTAGTTTTTCTCGGTGCTATTCCTTTCTGGCTCGGTGGTATGTTCTACGGTCCTTTCGAATTCATGGCCGGCGAAGCAACCTTTGTTGAAATGATGAGCGGGGCGTTACACGCTTGGTTTGAATCGATGTCTGGATTCACAACGACTGGTGCTTCGATGATCGATCCATCAACTAGCCCCGTTTGTTCTGGAGATTTTGATGGAGATTGTATCGGAAGCCAGAGGCGCAGTTTGTTACTTTGGCGATCGTTATCTCAGTGGATTGGTGGAATGGGAGTGATTATGTTGGGACTGCTAATTTTCTCAAAGGCACTTGGTGGAGGTATGGCTCTTGCTAGAGCAGAATTGACTGGTCCAACTGTTTCTAATCTGAGCACAACTCTAGAGGGAACTGCTCGTAAGCTATGGGCGATTTACTTCTGCTTGACGATAATTGAGGGCTTAGTCCTCTACCAATTCACTGACATGGGTTCTTTTGATGCTCTAAATTACGCCCTGACGACAATGCCCTCGGGAGGATTTGGAACTAGCGATCTGGGGATTATGGCTTTTGATGATTCACTCATAGAATCGATTATTATGGTATTCATGTTACTAACTTGTATCAATTTCAGTCTACTCTACTTTGCAATTTCTGGAAGATGGGGCCAGGTTTGGAAGGATGAAGAATTGCGTGCATATCTGCTAATCCTATTCGTTGCTTGGCTGGCTATGGCATTCAATCTCAATCGAGCCACAGACTACACTCTGACTGAATCGATTCGATATTCATTATTCCAATCAATATCGATATCCAGTACTGGATATTCTAGTGCTAATTTCTCCGAATGGCCAGTATTCAGTCAATTTGTTCTTTTATTGCTGATGATAATTGGAGCAAGTGCTGGTTCAACCGGAGGAGGTCTGAAGGTGCTTAGGATTCGAATTGCTTTCGAATTGGCAAAGCGTGAAGTTATCCGAATCATCCAGCCAAGAAAAGTGCTAGCAATTCGCTTTAATCAAAACGTGGTTGACGAAAGGCGAATATGGATTATTCTCGGTATGGTCAGCTCATGGATGGTGCTTGTAACCGCGTCGATGCTAACAATTTCTTTACTCGAACCAAACTTGTCTCTAACCGATGTTTCTTCGGTTTCAATCTCTCTACTGGGTAATACCGGTCCAGCATTGGGCTCCTTCGGACCTGCTAACGCAGCCTCTACATGGGCTGATTTGAGTCCACTGTCGATGTTCGCTTCGACGATTTTGATGTGGCTCGGACGTCTTGAACTTCTGACGGTCTTAGTTTTACTACATCCGAGAACTTGGGCTGGATCTTCCTAATATTACTGCTGCAAAGACCATCGTCGCAGTGCCTAGCAATCCGGCTGCCGGCAGAGACCCTCGTCCCCCATCTTCATCGGGGCTTGTATCCTCGACGACGGTTAGAGGTTCTACGACTATGGTTCCAGTCATACCGAATTCCTCATGGGGCTCGCAGAGGTACTCGTGGGTTCCGTTGGTACCGACATCGAACTTGAAGGAGTAGTCGACATTTCTTGATGCATCCCCAGAGTCGAACAGACCGTCGTAAGCTACTGCATTATGGGCGAGCAGTTCTCCGCTCCAGAAGAACCGGACCGTATCTCCCTCCGTAATGGTGACCGATGAGGGAGAGAAGCGCAGGTTGGTGCTATCCACAGTGACCACAACTTCCTCCTGAGAGATGGATTCATCCTCTATTGTCCCCGTGGTCAGTGCCACCAAGAGAAGTATGACTGTGATCGGGAGCGGTTTCATCATCAAATCTAAGAAATCTGAGTATTTACACATTGTTTAGCTTGAGTCTTCTGGAAATCCATTGATTCAAAATGAATCGAGTGAAAACTGAGTCGATTCATCATCTGATTTTTCGTCAGTAGATTCAGAATTCTTTTCTTCTATTTGCTGAACCGGCTCAGGAATTTCTCCCCAATCATCACTTGGTAGAGAATCATCGAAGGCGGCAAGGATCTTCTTCGCCTCTCTCCTAGATTTCGGAATTCCATGAAGTGATAAGTGGTCTTCACCACTCAGTCCTAGGTGCATTGCCAGAGAGAAATCTTCTGGATTTCCACCCAATGTCTCATCGTGAACTGCCAAAAGGTTAGGCCAGAGATCTTCTCGAACAGCTGCCTTACTCGCCCCAGACTGTTGTGCTAGAGAGGCAACAACGCCTGAGGTTCTCCAAGCCTCTCCACCTCTCCTAAGGAAGTTGGGATAGGTCAGGAATGGGTCTGATGCGGGGTCATCACGAGTGGCTGATACTGCTGCTTGGGATGATAGAGTAGAGCCCCAGTACCACGAGCGATAAGCCCTATTGGTGAATTTAGTCGCCAAAGCGCGGTCTGCTAGAACCATGGCTTGAGAGATTCCTGCTAATTCTTTAGTATCGAATACAGATTGATTATTCCAGACAAACCATGCTAGCATTTCATCAGGATTTTTATCTGAATTCATTAGTAATTGATTTGCCCTCATGCCACTATTTGCCGCATAGACTTCCCTTAGAGCACGGAAAACATCGATTTGTGAATCACGTTCTGCAACTTCGGCTAAGGCCTTAACATCCTCTAGGGCGATGTGCTCGCCTCCAATTGCGGCCGCTGCTTGTAAATCTCGAACGAGGGCGCGTAAATCACCAGGATTGTTCTCGATAAGGGCCTCAACAGCTTCTGGATCCATTGACAAAGATTCTCCGTCGAGAACACGGTGGGCGATCCTCCTCATATGCAATTTTCCAACGCGTTTGAATTGTATATTCTCAGCAAGCCGCATAACTCGGTCTCGATTCCTACGCCATTCTCTGCCGGAGCCCCACAACCTCATAGCATCGTTACAGGTCATAATGACTGGTTGTTCGGTTAGTTTGAGTAGATTGAGTAACTCTGCTTTTCCACCCGAATCCCCTTTTATTGCCGCTTCTTCTTCCTCAGGAGAGAGAATCTTGTCGATTCTATCTTCTGAAATCTTGGCAAAACCACCAGATAGATGGTCGACTTCGTCTAGCAAAACCACTGTCTTGCTAGCGTTCTCTCCTCCTTCTACAAAAGCAGAGAGCGAGATATGTTGGCTACCGCGAGTTGCTGATCTTCGAATCGCGGCAGCATTTCTTTCTTCTGAGGCATTCAATTCGATAATCGACCAGCCTCGCTCTTTTGCTACCGCCTTTGCAAGGGTAGTCTTACCCACACCAGGGGGCCCGGCTAGTAGCAATCCACGTTTTTTTGGTGTCTTTCCAGAGGTCCATCGATCCAACCATTGAGCAATCATTCGTAGCTGTGAATCATTGCCTTCCATCTGAGACATGCTGGTAGGACGGTACTTCTCCGTCCAATCCTCGATGCTCTCGGCTTCGCTCATGGGCCTTTCCTGTCGTGGAGCCTCATGAAGATTGGTGGCCTTATTCTACTGGAAAAGCCAAAGCGTCAGAAAAATTCCTGCATGGTTTCGTTGCTTAATCGGATTAGTATTTCCTCGACGAAGGCGCGAACTTGCACTTGGTCATCACGCCTTCGAATAGTCACACTTCCATCTTCCAATGATGTGTGATCGACTGTTAATGCCCATGGTACCCCTATCTCATCGGCACGTGCGTATCTTCGCCCAATCGACTTGCTAGAGTCCATTTCTGCCCGCGCTCCAGGTAGAGCATTTATTGCTCCAGTAATTTCTCTGGCCAATTCAGGCATTCCATCCTTATCGAATAGTGGAAGTACTACACAATCAACACTAGAAATACCTTCTACGAGTCTGAGGAATGTGTAATCTTCGCCCTCCTTTTCTGCTTCTTCGTATGCGTGGTCGAGCACATGCCAGATAATTCGGTCAATACCGAAGGCTGGTTCGATTACATGAGGTGTGAACCACTCTCCACTGACATTGGTCGTCTCAGTTCGTCTTTCGACCATTCCTTCCACGATTGTGACGGTTTTCCCGTCGGCTAATGTCAATTCAAAAGGCAATGAGTCGGGTAAGTCTGTTAGTGCCTCCAATGCAGAGACTACGGCATCTGACTCTGCTTTGAATGTCGGTCCTATGACCGCACCATTGGGTGCTAATCTGTCGAGAGTTTGTGAACGAGGTTCGGCAAATTGTCTCCATGCCCGAAGTCCTTTGGCACTGGAATGTGCCTCGTGACTTTCTAGGTCGTGGCAAGTTCTGTTTGCGATTCCAACACACTCAATCCAACCGTGTTCGCCATGAATTTCACAATCCCAACAATCCGCCGCATAATGTGCCATCTCCGTACTTGCGTGTTGGCGGAATCGAATCTTTGCTGGGTTGATTCCTACCTCTACTAGAAAATCCCAAGTTCTTGCCAAGAACCATGCTACTGTAGGGTGGCGGACAATTCCTGCATCTAGAGCTGCTCCGAATCCCATCCTTGAATCACCAGCGTATGGTCCATCGGGATCGGGAACAAGAGTTACAATCTCTGTTCTTCGATTCAAATCAGCAGCAGGAGGGTATTCTGGATCGATGAAATACTCCAGTTCGGCCATGTTGAACTCTCGTAAACGAATCATACCTTGTCTAGGGCTGATTTCATTTCGGTAACCCTTTCCGGTTTGTATGGCTCCAAAAGGTAATTTTTGCCTGAAATGACGGTACAATGCTGGATAGAGCATGAACATACCTTGTGCGGTCTCAGGACGCATGTAGGCAGTTCTACCAGTGCTCATGGCTCCAATTCTAGTCGAGAACATCAGATTCATCGGTTGGGCAGGCGTCCAAACAGATTCAGAACAAGAAGGACATTTAACTTCAGAGCCAAGTAAATTATCGATTGAATCTGAATCCAATGAATCTGCATTTGGGTGTAGGTGCTCAACTAGGTGGTCTGCTCGAAAAACAGAGCCACATCCTTTGCACTCAGTCATCAAATCGTTGAACTCTCCAACGTGGCCGCTTGCGATTAATACAGATTCTGGAGTGATGGTTGGAGAATCGATTTCCACGATGTCTCCATGGCTGAGCCAATGGTCTACCCACTTCTGGGTCAAGCGCCTCCTAATTGCTGCACCAACAGGCCCGTAGTCAATCAAACCGGAGACTCCACCGTAGATGTCGAATGCTGGAAGTACGACTCCACGACGTCTTAGCATAGCGGACAACCTCTCTAGTCGCCTCTCGTCTGCCATATCCAACGGCGAGGCCACTGTCCATCCGTCTTTCAAGCCATCCGCAAACGATAGTCTTAGAATCCCTAACAATCGACCTCTTGGGTCGTAGCCAGAAGCCCGAAAATCTAGTAATTTGAGTAAAAAACCAGCAAATCAGTACGTAGTACTGTTTGTTTGTGCAAACGAAGTATTCATGTACGGACTTAATCCCCTGTGCCGACATAGTGTGAGGGGAAGTAATGCCGAAAATTGAGTATGTAGAGGAATCTTGGGACACCGAGCAATTGCTCGAGAGCCTTTCTCCTCCTGTACGAAATTGGTTCAAGGATACATTTCCTGATTTTACCGATCCGCAAAAACTTGCAATCCCTAGAATTCTAAATGGAGAACATTTGCTTCTTTGTTCGCCAACGGGTTCCGGAAAAACACTGACTGCTTTCCTCTCGATTATCGATAATTTGGTCCGTCGTTCCTTAGATGGTAGTCTGGACAAATCAGTTCAGTGTGTTTACATCTCACCAATCAAAGCACTAGCGAATGACATACAGAAGAACCTGATAGGTCCACTTACTGAAATCCGAGAAAAGTATCTGCCGGGCAGAGCAAAGGAAATCAAGGTCGGCTTGAGGACTGGTGACACTCCACAAAAAGAGCGAGAGCGGATGCTGAGAAATCCTCCTCACATCCTAATTACGACTCCTGAATCACTTGGATTGGCTCTTGCCTCAAAGCGCTTCAGACCATTGTTGAACGACATGAAATGGATGATTATCGACGAGATGCACTCTTTGGTGCCTACTAAGAGAGGGACGCATCTTTCTCTGAGCCTTGCATTGATGGATACCGTAGTTGAATCCGATGTGCAAAGAATCGGTATTTCTGCTACTATGGAGCCTCTGGAAGCGGTTGCAGAGTTTCTAGTAGCATCGAGCTCTCGAGAGAGTGATACAGAACCTCAACATGTTGCAATCGCCAAGGTTTCTGGTGCCAGGCAGTTAGATCTCGACATCATTTTACCAACTCCAAGATTCTCTTCTTTACCGATTAAGGAAGTTCTCGAACACAATGTCGAGAGAATCAAGGAAATCGTTGAAGCTCATACTACAACACTTGTTTTCGTCAATACTAGGCAAATGACGGAGACTGTGGTTCAGAAATTGAAAATCCTCGGTACCGAAGGAGTCGAAGGTCACCACGGTTCGATGGATAAGGCAATTCGATTAGATGTAGAGCAGCAATTGAAGAACGGATATCTACGTTGTGTTGTTTCATCATCCTCTTTAGAAATGGGTATCGATATCGGTTCAGTCGATTGTGTAGTCCAGGTAGGTAGTCCAGGTTCAATCGCGACAGGTTTGCAAAGGGTTGGGCGCGCGGGCCACCAAGTCGGTGGCTTGCCTAGAGCTCGATTCCTTCCTACTTCTCCACAGGATTTACTGGAAGTTGTTGCCCTTCAGAATGGAATTCTTCGTGGTTCCATGGACTTACTGAAATTCCCGCAAAACTCTTTGGATGTTCTCGCGCAGTTTATGATTGGTCTGACGATTATCCAAGAATGGGATATAGATGATGGCTACGAATTGGTAACTTCTGCATGGCCATACAGAGAACTTCCACACGGTGATTACATCGAGGTTCTAGACTTGCTTGAAGAAGAAAGGAGAGTTTGGGTTGATTGGGAAGATAATCGGTTTGGAAAGCGTGGATATGCCCAAATGATCTACTACACGAATATTGGAACAATCGCCCCAGACAACAATTACCTTGTTTTCACCTCAGATGGAACTCTTGTCGGTCAACTCTCCAGTGGATTCGTTGCTGGCCTACGTAATGGCGATGTGTTCCTTCTCGGTGGTTCGACTTACAGGGTTTCAAGCATTCAAGGAACTCGTGTAAATGTCACATCAGCAACAGGTTACAGGCCGACAATCCCCTCTTGGGCAGGTGAGGCAAATTCTCGCTCAAATGAGTTGAGTTACGAGGTACTCGATATCCTTGAAAACACATCACATATGGTGCGTCTAGGTCGTGATGTGCGGCCTCTTCTCATGGATGTTTACGGCCTCAACAAGCCGATTGCTAATGCCCTCGCAAACTATCTTGATGAGCACTGTGCCACCACCTTCCAAGTTCCTAGCAGAGATCGAATTATTGTAGAACAGGTAGCAGCGCCATTGCCAACCTATATCGTGACGACTTGTCGAGGCCGAGCATTCAATCTCGCATTGGGTTATCTTTTCGCTGGTATCGCTGTAAGAGATAACGTACTAGTGAACGAAATTTCCTTCGATGAAAATGGTTTCATGATCAAGTTAAGTCATGAGGTAGAAATTTCTAAGATTCCTGAGTTGTTCAAGGATGACTCTAGCCGAGAAGTATTGCAAAGATACATGCTCGACTCGCAGTTGTTTGCAAAACGATTCCGTGAAGTATCTAGCAGAAGTATGCTGAACCCGCGCAGAATTGGTGCTGACGAAGTTAGCCCTAAGCAATTCCAAAACCGTGCGGAACAAATTCTGCGAGCTCATCGCCAGATGGAAGATTCTGTAGTAATTAGAGAGGCGATGAATGAAATTATGAATACGGATTTGGAGATGAAAGAATTAGCCGACTTTATCGCCAGAATGGATAGTGAAAATGTTAGGATAGTCCATCGCAGGGTGAAGATGCCTTCTCCACTAGGTATGACGCTCTTCATGTCTTCATTCGAAGACTTGTTGAGTCTACGAACCCGTGCTTACCTAATCAAGGACATAGACCCAGAGATTCTTCGTAGACTCCTCGGAGCTCGTTCGCTTGCCACCGATTTAGATCGCGAGCGATTAGCACAGTATTACCAAGATAAGGTTGCAGTGCCCGATTCCGCAACAGGTTTGCTAAGATTGATGGATATGGGTGGAGGATTGGAGAAGTCACTTACTCATCCACTATATTCTGAGAAATTAAAGAATGTCGAATTCGAACAATTACGCGAATGGGTCTACGAATTAGCAGAGCGTGGTCTAATCACCAAGGTGCGAAACACCGGACACGATCAAATCGACGACAAGTGGTTCTCTGAGAGAATGGCCGGTGTGCACGGAACTCTAGGATGTCTAGCTGTCTCTGGGGCGGATGAAATGGAAGATCTCCGCGCCTTATACACAGGTGGCTTGACCTTTGAAATGGGTCAAGATTTCGCCGATGGGGACCCTGTCAATTGGAAGGAAACCTACCTTTCCGATCCAATGGATTGTCTTCGTCTGAAATTGCTTGATATGCTAGGTTCAGAAGGGCCTCAGACCCTAGACAAGTTGGTTAGCAGGCTTCCATTCCCTCGAAGTCAAGTTGAATCAGTATTGCAGGAACTAGAGATGAGAAATCTAGTCTCTATTGGTTTCTTCACTCAAACCGACGACGGTGAATATATTCTACGTGTCGACGAATATCGAATTACTGGAGGTCAGGTTGAGGTAGTAGATTACCGAACCCTGCAGACGTTGATTTTACAGAAGTCCTTTACCCAATACGAAGAGCCAGCGGAGGCGATTCGCAACCTAATTCTGGTTCAGCGAAGAGACGAGATGCTCCATCGTGTCAAGGACTACCGATTCCGTGATTGGAAGGATATCAAACACGATCCTGACGTAATCAACGGTCGATTGCTGCACAATCGCGTTGGTTACACTATGGAAGACCAATTGCCCGTCGTTCTAGGACTGAGAGGAGATCCTTGGTTAGGGCCTCTAGAAGAGGAATTGTTGGAGAAGATTCCAAAGGAAGGCATGAGCCGAATGGAATTGTTCGATGGTTATCCTAAAGGAAAGGAAAATGCCCACATACAAAGGTCGTTGAAGAGTGCTCTTTCCAATCTAGAAAGACAATTAATCATCGGGAAGAAATACATCGAACTGCCAAATAGAAAGCGCTCTCTGGCGGTTTTCCATAGGATTCAAGATAGAGTAAAGCCAATGAAATTCGATGAGGCCGTAAAGACGCTAATCGAGAGAATCGGTCCGGTTCGATTACACACTCTAAGATTCTTCGTTTCCCGCCCAGTTGAAGAATTAGCCGAAACTCTGAGAGACCTTGAAAACTCCGGAAAAATTGCCCGTGTAGTGGCTTTGCAACCCGATCCAACCGACTATTATTCCAGTCATGATGATGCTGAGAAACTGCTCTCCCCAATGGCAGAAGACCGTAAGATGAGGATTGTCTCGCAATCAGATCCATTCTGTTCTCGCTTTATCCAAGAAGTTCGCTTGATGTTGAAACAAGGATGGTATCATCCTGTATTCAAGGGAGTTGATCCTGTTGGTAGAATTCTGATGTTTGTCGTCAATGATTATCTCGAAATCAAAGATATCAACATCCCACATTCATATCTCGATGAGTTCAAGGATACTTTCGATGAATTACTCGAAAATTACCGAGACAGACTAATCGATGTTTCCGTTATTCATGCATTCAATGGGGTGCCAGTGCACGATTGTGATGAAAATGTGCAACAGATTCTCTCCGACCTTGGATTCGAATCGATGGGAGATGGCGAGAGATACATCCGAGGTGGCGTAGTAGATCCAATGCCTCGAAAGAAGATTAACAGAATTCTCTTTCATCACCATTCACTGCACCAAAAGACGCGTCATGAGAACGAAACAATCGCACTCGAACATTTCGAGGAGTTGAGAGATGATTTCGCTTTACGTGGCCGCTGTGAGATGTTCCGTGTTGACCTCAAATCTATGGCTGCTGCCCATCAGTTGCATCAAGGAACCAATTTGCGTGGGCATTTGGTTTGGGCGCGAATGCCGCATTTCCAACGCTTGTTGACAATCAGAAATGTACAGGCGCCAGATGAGGATGAAGATATTCTGCAATTTTTCCGTGAACACCACGATCCTGTAATATTCATGGAACGACACGCGATGCGTCGTGGTGAATTCCGCAAACTAATCTCGCCATTGGTACGCAGTGGCCATCTTGTGCAAGATTATCGAGGAGGCTTCAAGACAGTCGAGCCAATACGTTCCTATGATTTGTGGGAAGTGAAACGTGATTATTTACGAGATCTAGTCAAAGACTACCCTGTAATCACCTTGAAGCAGGTGGAGAGGTTAGCAGGTTCGCCGTTTTCAGCAGAAGAAATCTCTGATGTAATGCGAGAATTCGAAGAGGATGGAACCCTAATCAAGGGATTCTTAGTAGACGATATGCACGATGTTTGTTGGGGTCGCCACGACTTATTGGACGGATCAGACGCACTAACTCGCACCCGTGACCTTGTGATTCCACCATCTGATCCACTCATTCACTACTATGGCAGCCTCCTTAGGGAGAGATTCGGATATGGTTCTGCATACCTTGTATTCCATCGGGAAGAACCAGTTGCGGCTTTCAAAGCAAATACCAGAGAAGGAGTTATTCATATCACTGACTTTGTTGGAGATTCCGACCTAGAAAAAGAAGCACTGAGAGTCATGAAAGAATTCGCTTGGGAACATGACATGCCATTGAAAGGCAAGCTCTACGAACGTTTACGAACTCGCTGAAGATTTCGACTCACCTCGCAATTTACGAGGTAATAATTGCATGATGTTTCTGTGCAGTTCTGGCAGCATGTCGAATAATGCCACAGCCAATAAGAACATTGCGAATAGGCTGGCGGCTTTTGCTGCATAACTATGAGCAAAATCGAACATACTCAAGCCTAGGAATTCCCAATTTTGATATTGGTCAGATAACCAAACAATCCCAGCATTGCGGAATGTGTTGAGGATGTGAATAGTAGGGATTGAAATCAATAATCCGCGCATCCTTCGATTCCACGGCACTGTTTGTAGAGCGACGATTGCTCCTACAAAGATAATCATTGATTGCAATCCGGAGCAACTTAGGATAAATCCAATATTGACTTCTTCACCTGTTTCATGATACATCGGGATGAAGAATCCACCATCTCCTAATGGCTGGGTTAGAAGCAACATATTTCCATTCCATTCACTAAGGGGAATCTCACCACCATTTTGCAAATCAACCATTACTTCGCCCATGGTGTAGGATCCTAGTCCAACAAATTCCAACATCCACTCAGCACTGTGAGCGGTTAGCATCACGAATGCGATGTTGAGGTAAGGGATACAATATACTACGTGGTAAGGTATCATTGACCATGCTACCATGCCCCTGAACCAGACCAATGATTGTCTGGTTTCAGACGATAATTGGCTGTTTTTGTCTATTTCAAACCACGCTAGAGCAATTCCACCAGGAAGCGCCGTAGCAGTCATTAAGACAAGAACAGGGTCTCCGATTTTGACATAATATTCTGAAAGAAGATAGATGAATAGACCCAGAAGTATCCATCCTGATCCAGCAACACGTCCAGACCAACCGTCTGAAGATCGGGCGAAAGAAATTGCTAGAAGGGTCATTCCAATGATTCCAATAAGCAATCGAAGCGCTTCACCTGAGATGCCAATCGAGTCAGCAATAGCTGCTAAAGCGGCTCCAATCGGCTCCTCCATTGAGTCGACTCCAGCCATTAACTCGTAAATATGATGCCCTCACCGGTTTGCTTTGGGAGACAACATGGGCTTCGATTTCGATTCATTCGCTGAGGGCTATCTCAGCGATTTGCGCCGAACCCTTTCAGAGGTCTCTAAATCTCAAATTAAGGCGCTGTGGAATGAATTAGAAGCAGTAAAGGAGAGAGGCGGAAACATCCACATGATCGGTAATGGAGGAAGTGCTGCTACATCCTCTCATAGTGCAGGAGATTGGTCAAAGGAATTAGGAATTCCAACAATTGCCCACACAGACAACATTTCGTCGTTCACAGCATGGGCAAACGACACAGATTACGTCAATGTGTTCGCGGGCCAATTATCCGTTTTTGCTAAGGCTGGTGACTTAGTTATTGCATACTCTGGTTCAGGTAATTCAGCGAATGTATTGAATGGAATCACAGCCGCAAAAGAAGCAGGTTGCAGGACTGCGGCCGTAACTGGCGACTACAATGGTGGTGCGGGCGGCGAGTTAGCCGGAATGGTTGATGTTGCGATAGTCGTACCAACTACATCTATGGAACGAATCGAGGATATGCAACTAATCATCAATCACATTGTCAAAGAAGCCCAGAAAACGAATCGTGGAAAGTGATACGATGCTACTACCTCACCGCGATTCTGCGGCATTGACCGACCCACTCGAAATGTTAGAATTGCCCGTAGGGCAGCAATGGGATGGCAAAATCGCATATCTTGACCGTGATGGTGTCATCAATGTAGGTAGTGAGAATTACGTAAATTCCCCCGCCGAAGTAGAACTTCTCCCCAAGGCAGCAGAGTCAATTGGACGATTACGTAGAGCTGGATATAGAATCGTGATTGTAACTAACCAATCGCCAATCTCTAGGGGTCATTGGGATGCCGACAATCTAGATGATATTCATTCAGAATTGAGAAGTAGGCTTCTAACGGAAGATTCCGATGCTCATCTCGACTTAATTTTGTTTTCTCCATATGCTCCATGGGAAGGTGCTTGGGCTAGGAAACCAAATTCCGGCATGCTCGAGGCAGGTAGACAGTTGATTGAGGCAGCCTCTTCTAATGCTGATTTCAGCTCACTAAGACTACAATTCGATGCGGATTGGGTCGAAAGGCCCGATGAGTCAACCTCATTCATGGTAGGTGATAGAGGAGTCGATATGGCTGCCGCGGAGAGCTTCGGAGTTAGAGGCATCCGTTGCGACCCAGATATTGGGATTGCAGGGGTTGTTGACTCTATACTGGGGGGTGCCGCGTGAGCGGTACCCATGTGAAAAGTGTCATCCGAATTGGATTGGATGACACCGATCATGTTGATCATGCTTGCACAACAGAGCACTTCCAGCGGTTGCTATGTCAGTTGGAATATTCTGTGAAGAGTCTTCAGGTTACGGACAGAAGACTGATCAGGCTATGGCCGTTTGCGCCGAATAGGACACGAGGCAACGCCGCAGTTTCAGCAATTTGTGAATGTGACGCCGCTGAATTGGAGATTCTCCATTCTGTTTGCAGTGAATTCATGGAAGGGTTGGGGGACGAAATTGAGGGTGATTATCCTCAGACGGGACAGAAACCGTCACCGTGTTTGCTTGTAGCAATCGAAGAATTTTCTGAATCGTGGTACTGGGAGGCAGTTAAAGGAGAGGTTTCTATTGAATCTCGTCTCGGAGGACTACCAGGTTCAACAAGGAAATACTCACTTGAAGATACACCAATCGGAGTAGTGGGAGCATCTTCAGCCATCGCTTGGAATCCTAGTGAATACAACACATGGGAACTAATCGCATGGAGGAGGCCAGAGAAAATCAGAACACCACGCAAGGTTGCATTGCGAGCAATTGACGCCATGTCTTCGAAATTCCCAAGCACGTTTGCAAATAGGGATCCAACAACAGGTCGAGGGATGATTATGCCTCGAACCAATTGTCCAGTTCTTTATGGGATTAGGGCTGAGTCTTCTGAAGAGTTGCTTTCTGCGCATGAATTTCTACAAAGCAGAGAAGATGTAGAGTCCTGTGATTCGTGGGCAATTCATAGAACCAATCAGATTTCAGACGATCATTTGCTTGGCTACGAATCCGCTGTGGTTTCCTCTGAGCCGATTGAGGTTCAAGGCGGCCATTCTTCGGTCAAGGTCTGGAATGGTGAGGCAACGGTTAGCTTAGTTGCCTTCTCCGAAAGCGGGGAAGTAAATGTCTTGTTACGTCGATTAAAGACTGGAGACGAAGTACAATGGATGGGGTTAATTTCTCCTTCTTCGGACGTGCATTTGGAGAGACTCAGGGTAAATTCAGCTTCGCCAAGGGCAGGAAAACGACCAGAGTGTTGTGGTAAGGCGATGAGAAGTGCAGGTTTAGGCCAAGGTCTCCGTTGCAAAAAATGTGGTAATTCAGTGGATAAATCTTGGTTAGTAAAAGCAATTTCGTTTGAGACACCTTTCGATGGATGGGTGGAACCAACTCCAGCGAATAGAAGGCATCTAGCAAAACCATTACAGAGGGGACTACCGACAACCAAAAACAATCAAGGATGATGCACTTCTCGTAGTTCTATGGCGGATACCCAATCTATCCTCGCAGTATTGCTATCAATATCTGCTGGATTGCTAATTTGGGTAATTTTGAGGCTTAGACAAAAGCGCAGGATGTCTAACACCGATGAAACCGATGAGTATTCTGGAAGAGCGAGAAACCCTGAGAAACTCATGGACCCCGACGCCGAAGCACTCGCCCAATTAGACCAATTACTCGACGGTGGTTTAAATTCAGACGAGTGATTTAGGCTGGGAAGAACCCAGCTTCTCGCAATACTAAGCGGGTCCGGTTCTCACCATCGACAAGTGTGCGATAATTTCTGATTCCTTCCTCTCTCAATAGCCAAAGTTGTCTTACACCAGACAATTGTTCGCCTCTGCTCCTCCAAACATCCCCGCCTCCTGCTGGAGATTCGTAGGCTTTTGCAGTGAGTATCATTCTGGTATTTTCCGCCGCTTTAATCAAACTCCTAACGGCTTGCAAATCTGTTGCTGCTGCCCTTCCAGAGGCCGAACACCAATCGTCGATTACAACCAAATCCAATTCATCTAATCTGTCGATTAGTGGTTTCAAGGCTGTGGCTCTAGTCAACAGATCTTCTCCAAATTCTACAACAAATAATCGTTCAAGTTGACTTTCATTTAGTCCCGTAAAAATCCCCCTAGTTCGTTTTGAATCGAGTGTGTGGCGGCCTAGCCAGACCACTCTTGAATTGGATTCTAACACGGCGGCAGCCAAACTGAGGCATAGGCTAGTCCCCCCGATCCCCGCCTCAACCGATATGTGGACTGGACCGGCACTTAGGTCAAGCATTAACGCCGATTGCAGAACTCAGGGTGGATGAGCATTGCTATTGGTTAGCCTAAGCAATCATGGATCTAGCCAAAGCAATTGACTCGTCGACGATTTCGCTACTTACACCTAAGTGGCTTGAAGGGTCGAATAGATTGTCTAATTCTTCAGAGCTAAAGGCACTGGATACCAATTCATCTTCATCACACACATCTCGTAGATGCCGATTTTCGGCTACTGCCGCCATAGATGCAGCACGCAAAATCTCGTGTGCTTCGTCTCGGTGAATTCCTGTATCGACTAGAGCTAGCATAATCTTCTCAGCCATCACTAAGCCATTTTGAGATTCGATATTTACCAACATACGTTCTGAGTTTACTACACACTTACCCATTACTTGGTCGGATTTCGCCAAGATATCGTCTAGCAGAATCATTGCATGGGAAAGTGTAAACCTCTCACTTGAGGAATTAGCCAAATCGCGCTCATGCCACAATAGTGCATTCTCGTAGGATGGAATAATCATCGCGCGTACGATGCGTGCTAGTCCGGAGGCATTTTCTGCAGTAATCGGATTTCGCTTGTGAGCCATAGTCGATGAACCAACCTGCTTCTCAACGTCGAACCACTCCCCAACTTCTGAAATTTCTGAGCGTTGTAGGTTTCTTACCTCTTGTAGCAATTTCTCTACGGATGCAGCGACATTTGCCATCCATCCGACCCATTCGATGTAGCGATCCCTTCCAACAACCTGTGTTGTAGCGACTGGAACGGTTAATCCAAGGTGTTCTAGAATCGATTGTTGCAATTCCTTTGCATTATCACCTTGAGCAGCTCCGGTCCCTACAGCACCGAGAAACTTTCCAGTAATCGCTCTGGATTCTAATTCATCTAAGCGAACTAGATGGCGGCGAAATTCATCAACAAAGACTGCGATTTTCAAACCGAATGTAATCGGCACGGCTGCTTGACCATGGGTTCTACCTAACATCACGGTGTCGCTCTCTCTCTCAGCTAGATCGCAAAGTGTTGCGAGAAGTTGCTTCAAACTATCACGCTGAAGCCTAATCGAATCACGAATCTGTAGTGCAACTGCAGAATCAACAATATCGTTACTTGTAGCGCCCAAATGGATACACCAAGCGGCCTCGCCTGCTTTTTCTGCAATGGCCTTAGTTAGGGCCATGATATCGTGCTTGGTTTCGGCCTCAATTTCGTCTACTCTATCGGCTGTAACAATGCCTGGGTCTGAAATATCGGCAATTATATCGTAGTGTTCAGCACTAACCTTGCCAAGTTGGCAATGTGCCCAAACTAGGGCTCTTTCCACTTCTAATTGACGGCTATGTCGACCTTCTCTCGACCAGATTTCTTTAGCCTCGGGTCGACCGTATCGGTAATCCAGTGGTGAGACCGTCACTGCTTTCCCCGTGTGCCGCCGACTTGACTACCCCCCTTGAGACTAGCGGACAAGAAAAATCATCATTTGTGAGGTAGATTAGGTTAATTTTGCTGATTTTAGAACCCAAGTCCCACGATTTCCTTGCCAATCCGTCTTTCCAGTGATTTCAATTCGGTTTACCATGTGTGGTGCATCTACTACTATGGTTTCGAATTCTCCTCCTTCACCGTCTAAGTTGAATCTAAATTTATTCGAGGTTTCGGTTAGAGCTTGCAGTGAATCATGGTTCAGTTTCTTCCCTAACCATTCCTCACCCATGCCATCGGCGGAAACCGAGACAATTCTTACATCGAATCCATGCTCGACCAATGATCGCATATGTTCTTCGGGAGAATGATGCCATAGAGGGCAGTAGGAAATCAAATTCAATCGCTCACACATACGTTCGATGCGGGTCTTTTGGTAATCTGAACGAAGGGCACCGACTATTAGCGCATCAAATTTCAACGGCTTGGTTTGCAGAACTAAATCCTCGGGGAAAACGATGGACTGAGCATCATTCTTGAGACGTTCGTATGCTGTTGCCACATCAGTTGAACCTCGAATGCCAGACTCCAGGTCAATAATTTCCTCTTCTTCTTGTCCAGAGGATAGAATAGGCAACCAGGGAACTCCTATTGAAGCCGCTTGTAGGCCAGCAAGTGAGGTATTGGGTAATTGGAACATCATTGAATCATCAGTTGTTATGTGGACGGTAATCAATGCCTCAACCGACCAGCCTTGCATTATTGCCCACCAGCAAGCATAGGTGGAATCCTTGCCAGAAGAGGATAGGATAGCCACGCGCATGTTGTGTCGAAAGTCTACTAATCAATCAAC
This sequence comes from Candidatus Thalassarchaeum sp., assembly GCA_022449345.1. Lineage (GTDB taxonomy): Archaea > Thermoplasmatota > Poseidoniia > Poseidoniales > Thalassarchaeaceae > MGIIb-O1. Next base: position 21,310 of record JAKURL010000012.1, read on the forward strand.
TCAACTCTAAGGAAATCCCCGTATGAGTAGAGTAATTAACAGAATTAGAGTGCCATTTTTGATGACTTCCGATTCTGATGAAGAAATCGTTGAGGAGGTCAATGAACCTCCGAAGCTCATTAAAATTAAGGAAACTGTAGAAAAACAGCCATCTTCGAGTACTCCCGAGCCAAAAATACCTATGCCTTCACCTCCGCCGATAATTCCTCGTACGGTAATTAAAGAGCCTGTACAGCCCATACCCGTTTCTCCGCCGGAAATAGTAAACAATTACAGAACTACGCAGCAACCCCAAACGACCCATAATATTCAACGTCGTATCGTGTCTAATACAGGTGGCCCTAGTATTCTAGCTGCGTATCTATTGTGGTTTTTCTTAGGATGGGCAGGAATCCATCACTTGTATATGGGAAGGGGGGTAGGGGTCTGGATTCTTTCCATACTTTCGTTTCAAGGATGTGGAATATGGTGGATAGTAGACATTTTTCTAATTCCTTCTTCCTGCACAAAAGTCAGACAAAGTACGGTAATCATAGCATAATTCGTAGTACTGTCTCAATAGAAAATCGGTCTTGCTGGTTTTGGGTCAATATCTAAAACCACGAGACAACATTGCGGTCAAGGTTGATAAGAGGCCGGCTTAGGACTGAATGCGATAGTTATGCAGCCGAGCGGACGAGGATATGACCATGGAGTTTCCACCTTCTCGCCAGATGGACGTTTGTACCAAGTAGAGTACGCTCGTGAATCAGTAAAGAGAGGTACTACTACTGTTGGATTGAAGTTCCGAAACGGCGTAGTGCTAATTGTCGATAAGAGAATCTCGAGCCAACTGGTAATTATCGATTCTATCGAGAAGATGTATCAAATCGATGACCATGTTGGATTCACCACCTCAGGCCTAGTTGCCGACGCTCGACAATTAGTCGACAGAGCCAGACTTCAGTGTCAAATCAACAGAATGACCTATGGTGATTCTATTCCAGTTACGACTTTGGTCAAGAAAATGTGTGACTACATGCAATCCTTCACTCAATATGGTGGAGCAAGGCCATTCGGTACGGCACTTCTAATCGCTGGAGTTGACGCTGATGGAGTTCATTTGTTCGAAACAGATCCTTCCGGCGCATACCAATCATATCACGCCGGTGCAATTGGCCGCGGACGTTCCATCGTAATCGATCATTTCGAAGCCAATTGGAAGGCCAATATGACTCAAAACGCAGCGATAAAAATGGGTCTCGAGGCTCTGAGGGAGTCAATCGATGAAGATTTGAACAACGAGGCCGTAGAGATTGCTATCGTCGATGGAAATGGCTACAATAAGATGAGTAGGGAAGATACCCTTACTCATCTTGCCAAGTTCAGTTGATTAGGATTACAATCCCGATTGTTCTAAGGGCAAGAGCGAGGCTCGCAAGTCATGGTCAGCCTAGATGACGCAGTCATCGCCCGCTTCGAAAAGGGAGGGAATAGGTATGAGATATTGGTCGATCCTGAGTTGGTCGCACAATGGAAGGGAGACAATGATTCGGTTGTTTTTGAAGATATGTTAGCCACCGATGAAGTTTGGTCCGATGTTAAAGCGGGGGATAGACCAACCGCTGAGGCCTTGGAGAATATATTCGGAAGTACTGATTTGCACACTTGTGTAGAGAAGATACTCAAAGAAGGCAGCATTCAACTTACCACCGCACAAAGGAAGCAAATGGTCGAGGAAAAGAGGAAGCAAATTGTCAACGCAATCGCAACAACTGCAACCGATCCGAAAACCCGCGGTCCTCATCCGCCAACCAGAATAGAAAATGCACTTTCCGAGGCTAGATTCAGTGTTGACCCCTTCCTTTCGGTGGAGCGTCAAGTGCAAGATGCAGTAGATGCCATCCGTTCATTGATTCCTCTACAATTCATCACTGTCCGATTGGCATTCCGAGTGCAAGGTAAGGACTACGGAGGAGTATACCAATTGTTGAGAGATTCTATCCAGCGTGAAGAATGGCTCTCAGATGGTTCGTGGGCCTGTGTGGTCGAATGCCCCGGTGGAATGAAATCAGATTTAATTAGTCGAGTGGCAAAACGCAGTTCAGGACTAGATGTGAAAGAATTGGATTGAGAATTGACATTTTCCACACCGTAGGTGTGAGCATATACGGTTATGAAGGGTGGGTGGGTCGCGCGGCTCGATAACATGAGTGGAGACAATGGCGCGGGCGGACCGCGCAGATCCCGACAAGCACCCCCGCTTGTCGCTCCTGGGGACGACCTAGGCGATTCTGGGGGGTACGAAGCTGGACATGGCGTTTTAGCCATTAACGGCCGACTTCGTGCTTTGAAGCAAGGAAGAATGAGTAATCGAGGCGGTACTGTCTCGATCGAGCCGCGACGCACCGCTTACGTGCCGCGGCCAAGCGATCTCGTGATCGGATACATTGAAGGGTGCACCAGTAATATCTGGTTCATCGATATCGGTGCACCGTTCAACGCGATTCTGCCGATGAGCCTCGGACCATCCAAGGCTGAGTTTGGTGGTATCAGAAAGGTCCTCGACATCGGCGACGCTATCCTTTGTCGAGTGCAAGAGGTGGAAGAGAATCATTCGAGCGTCGTGACGATGAAAGGAATGGGTCTGCGTGCAATTCGCACCGGCAGCGTGGAGGACATTGATCCTCACCTGCTTGGTCGACTTATCGGTCGTGGAGGCAATAATCTCCGTCAACTAAAGGAAGACACGGAATGTCGTGTCATAGCTGGTGATAATGGCAGGATATGGCTCGATGGAGACCTCAGTGGTATCGTCGATGCTCGTGACAGACTCAACATGCTTCTCACCGAAGCCAAAATCGAGGAATATAGAGGTGATGCCTAATGGGTGGATACGGAGATGTGCAGTGCATAGATGAGAATGGAATTCGCTTAGATGGCAGGACCAAGGATGAGGTTAGACCAGTACATATTGAAACTGGAGTAGTTCCAGTCGCTGATGGCTCAGCTCGAATGACCTGGGGTCTAAACGATGTCATCGCAGCTGTTTACGGGCCGATGGAGGCTCACCCTCGTAAGATTCAGCGTCAAGACCGTGCTGTGCTCGATGTGCGCTACAATATGGCGCCATTCTCGACGACAGACAGGATTCGTCCAGGATTCAACCGCCGCAGCCGAGAAATCTCCAAGGTTACTGCTGAGGCGCTCGAGAGCGTAGTACTGACTGAACTCTATCCTCGCAGCAAGATTCGCGTCGAGATCGAGATTATCTGTGCTGAGGCTGGTACTCGCTGCGCAGGAATCACAGCGGCATCCGTCGCTCTCGCCCATGCTGGCATCCCAATGAGCGACATGGTCGTCTCGGTCGCCAGCGGCAAGGTTCACGATATTGTGGTCTGCGATCTGAACAAGGAAGAGGACAATTACGGTGAGGCAGACCTTCCAATGGGAATTCTGCCGAACTCCGGAGAACTCGTCTTCTTGCAAATGGACGGCGACCTTTCTCCCGATCAATTTCAGGAAGCCTGGGATTACAATATGGAAGCAGCTAAGGTGATTCACGCCGAGATGGTTCGCGCGCTCAAAGGAGGTGATGAGTGATGGCAATCCCACTTGTCCCGAAACTCCTACGCGCTCACCTCGCGGAACTCGCCGCTGAGGATCAGCGCCACGATGGCCGCGGTCGCTTCGTTGGCCGTGACACCGAACTCAAACTCAACTGTCTGCCACGCGCAGAGGGTTCTGCTAAGGTGCGCATGGGTGATACCATCGTTTACGCAGGCGTTAAGTTTCAGATCATGACTCCATACCCAGACCGACCCAACCAGGGCGGTTTGATGTGCAGTGCTGAAGTTCGCCCCGTCGCTGGTCGGAACTGGGAACCTGGTCCACCAAGCCCTGAGTCCATTGAGTTAGGTCGCGTCGTCGACCGCGGAATCCGCGAGTCGGGTTGTATAAACACTGAAGATTTGTGCCTGATTCCAGGTGAAAAGGCCTGGCAAGTCATTCTTGACTTATTCGCAGTATCTGACGATGGAAACTTATTCGATGCTTTTGCTCTGGCAGGTATCGCCGCGCTGAAGAGTGCTGTTGTCCCCGCTGAGCGCTTCGAAGTCGGTGAAGATCGACCACTTGGTGTTGCCAAGACTCCAGTCATGTGCTCATACCACAAGGTAGGGGGCCGCTTCGTTTACGATGCCGACAAGAGAGAAGAGCTTGGAGGCGACGAGCGAATCCACATCACCCTTGGTGATGACGACCATGTTCATTCATTGCAGAAGGGTCTAAAGGGAATCTTCACGGCGACCGATTTCGCTGAAATCATGGATCAGGCACGTTCGAGATGCGCCGAACTCCGCAATTTAATTGACGAAAAACTGGAAGGTGAGTGAAATGGCAAAGAGAACACAGAAGGCAGGCGCGACCGCCAAGTTTGGTTCACGATACGGTGTTAGCGTCCGTCGAAGGGCTGGCGCAGCAATCAAGAAAAAGTCTCGAAACTACACCTGCCCAGTTTGCCATTATCAAAAGGTAACTCGTCAGGTTGCGGGAATTTGGGAGTGTAAGAAGTGCGGGCACAAGTTTTCCGGCGGAGTTTGGGAACCATTCACACGTGCTACCGATGCAAATACTCGAGTAGTAAGGCGTGGAATGGAAGGTGCCACTGCTACCGATATGACTGTAATCGCTCAACAGGCGGCTCTAGATTACGAGCGCAAACTAGCTGGTGAAGAAGGTGTCAGCGACGAAGAAGAGTGAGTCAGTTCAACTCACTTTGAAGGTAAAGAGTACCTACGCCAGTTCCTTAGAGGCTGCCTTAACCACTGAAGCGGAGGTAATCAGCGAAGGTGATTGTATCACCGTTGAAGAAATTGAATCCGTATTTGTTGATATGCGTGCTCGCTGGAATTCTGTGATGAGAAGCCTCGCTGCTGCTTACGAGGCTTTGAAAGCAGTTGACTGACTCAGAAGGGTGTGGAAATATGGACCAACAGCAACTTCAGAGCATTGTTCAGGAATTACAACTAGTCCGAGGACAAATTCAGTCCTTGACCAGTCAATTCAATGAAATTTCGTTGACTATTGAGGCATTGAAAGAACAATCACCTGATAGAGCGGTATACAGAGCGCTTGGAGGAGTCTTGTTAGAAGTTGATGATAGAGAAGCTCTCGCTGAGGATTTGGAATCATCCAAAGATACGATAGAAACTCATATTCAAACTCTGAACGAAAAAGAATCGGAATTACGTTCACAGTATACAGATGCAGTAGATTCGCTCGAATGAGTGGTGAAGGTAGATGTCAATCGATATGACACCTTTGAGTGATTGGATAAACACTAACTCAGAGAATGGTCCAATCGCTGTAATCACCCATCGCAATGGCGATATGGATACAATAGGGTCTGGGATTGTACTATCTTCTGCGATTGGAGAAAATGCTAGGGCGTGCGGAATTCACGTCGGTACGCTCGCAAGAAAAATACTCAATGGAATGGATGTTGCCTACAAACAGATAGACGCATCTAGGCCGGCTTTACCCCGCTCTCTTGGTGGAGTTATTGTTGTAGATTGCGCTTCTCCAAGCCAAGTTGGATTCAAACTACCAAATGTTCCAATCTGTGTTGTCGATCATCATTCAGCGGCATCGGATAGTTGGCCGGAGGAAGCATTGGAATTGAGGGGCGATTATTCTTCAACCGCGGAGATGGTATGGGATTGGACACAAGGTCAGGGAATTGAATTAGATTCTAACGACGCAACCTTGCTCCTAGCAGCGATTATATCTGATACTGGTAGATTCAAACATTCGAGGCCAGGTTGCCATAGGCGCGTTGAGGAGATTAGTGAAGCCTCTGGCGTGGATTCAGTTGATGTGATTGAAATGATAGAATCTGAGGACTTAAACCGCTCCCAGAAAATTTCAATTCACAAGGCCGTCTCTCGTTCAAAGATTCATGCAGTTGGAAATTTTTTGGTTTCGATCACCCGGGCAGGAACAAACGAGGGAATGGTTGCCCGTGCGTTGTTGGCCTCTGGTGCCGATGCTGGTTTTGCTCACAAGAGAACTACGGGTGGAATTAGAGTTACAGGACGAGCCAGTAGAACTGCAACAAATCTAGGAATTCATTTGGGTCAATTGATGGAATCGCTAGCCCTCCGATTGGGCGGAGATGGTGGAGGTCATCCGGGTGCTGCCGGATGGTCTGGGAACTGCGACGAGGTAGAATTAGAGTCGGTATTATTGGCTACCCTGTCTGCGGAGTTGATAGAATGACTGATACTCATCAACTTCTATCGAATCTGAATTCCGGAATCATCACTATATCCGATGTACCTGACGAAATGGTTTTGCAATTATCTTCATGTATTTTACTCGAGGAATTAGAAGGGCCGGATGAAATACTCACTAGGTTGAGTCCATTACAAAGGGATGTTTTGAGTCTTCAAAGTTTGTTAATTGAGGGTGATATCGCAAATGCTGCGGTGATTAGTGAGGAGTTACTCAATCGTTCACGTTCCAAAGAAGAACGAGACTTGGAATGCGAAGTTCGAATTAGAATGGAAAGAGCATTGCTAGCAGTTGATGGACCGGATAGATCGGGACAAGAGTTGCGATGGTGTTCGGAACGACTGAAAGCAATTGCACCGACTACAGCGTTGCACGGTATCTCAATGTTAAATCAAGCCTCTTGGCATACCAACAATGGAGAGGTAATGATGGCTATGGCTATTCATGCAGAAATCACCAAGGATAGTGGTTTTCCATCAGAAATTAGGGGATTATCACGATTAGAAGTTGGCAGAATTCTAACTGCAATGGATGATTTGGATCCTGCAATGCGTCATATGTGGAGTGCCCGTACCATATTCCTTGATGCCGAAATGGAGGCGGAGGCTGTTGTTGCATCATTGGAGTGGCTCGACATTGCCTTGGAAGAAGTTGTTGAGGATGCTCCAAGAATGTTGGAGAGGATTGAGAACGCACAACCTCGTTCTGTGCCAGGAACCTCTTGGATTCCTGCCAATTCAGCCGATGTCAGAGAAGTAATTGGAGACATTTTACCAATTTTAATAAGCAATGTAGGAGGGGTTGAAAGAACCGATCTTGGACTAATTCTCGATGCTTCTAATATCCTTGGTGTGCAAGAATGGCAACAAAAGATAGCCGAGAAATCTGAGCAAATTCAGGATGCGAGACTTTTGGAAGTACTCCAATCGTGATCTAACAACTTCTGGATTTCCTCTTCACCCCAGTATAATTCTGCAGGAATTTCGACACACCAACCAACCTCACTGATGTTTTCATCTTCTGACTCCCAGCCGTGTGGTTGTGGTTCTTCATCGATTTTAACTCTAACAACGGTTCCTTTTGAGAACAGATTTCTATCATAATTTGTAGCTACGCCAAGAATGCCGGTTTCCTCGAATAATTCTCTCAAGGCTGTAATATCAACAGTCTCGTCTTCGGACATACTCCCGCCCGGTAACTCCCAACCTCGGTCGATATGCCTGACCATTAACCAACAAGGAGTTTCTAATTCTTCTGTTGGCACTGCCCAGATTACTACCCAAGGATTTCCATCACTCACTAGACATCACCTCTCGAATTTGTTCCGCTAGTAATTTAGCATCTGAATCTCCCTCTGCTGCAAGTCGTCTGGCAATGAAGAAAGCTTCTGATAGCCTCTGCTCTGAGAATAGTTGCCTTGCGTTTTCTAATTCATAATTTTCGCGCTCTGTCGGTGTCTCGGACTGTTCAACAGTTGCTTCAGATGCTGGAGTTGCCAGCACCTGCATACGGCTGAGGAACTCAACTCGATCGGCAATATCCGGTGCTTTCCATGCCATCTTCCCCTTGCCGTCGATTTGAGACTCCATCCGTTGTTTGAAATCCTCTCTTGAAGTCATACTTGAGGAGTGTGTTTGTGCTTGATCGTAACAGAACCAAGCTTGATCATATTCTCCTCTCCTCTCGTGCAGTTTCCCCATTTTATCCCATGCTTCGTGGTTTGATGGTCTTTGAGCAAGCAATTTCCTAGTGAGCTCAAGATATTCGTCTTCATAGCCATGTTCGAGTAACCTTTCCATTCTCCTTGAAAAGAGAATATTCGCCCTTTGGTCTGTGAAATCCAAAGTTCTAATTCTATTACAAAAAGATTCTATTCCTCCCTCTTTTGATGTCATTTCCCACCATGAGTCTGGATCGATAGGATCTACCATCAATGCACCTTCTAGGAGATTGTTAGCAGATTGAAGCAAGTCGACGCCATCTAATTGAGATAGTAATTCAGGATCTCTTCCTAGAATTAGGAATAACTCATCTAGCACAGCGCGTATACCTGCACTATCTTCTAATGCTAGTTTGATTTCAAGCATCGTGCGCCAATTATCAGGGTGAGTGAAGTCGTGTAGGACTGCTTGTCTAGCACTTTGTTCTGCCCAAGGTAAATTGTTCTTATCGCTTTCCGCCAATTTGAGAAATTTATTGGCTTGACTCCTGTGGCGATTGCCTAGACTTCTCCGTGGGTGTTGCAGGCGAGCACCGATGTCGGTAGCGGCCATATTTTCACCTCATAGTACACTTTCATATGGTGAGCGGTCAATTCCTGGTGGTAGTGTTGCATCGATACCAATTTTGCTAGTCAGTCCATCCTCTCCTCTAGATGGGTCTAGACTCGAGCCCTTTTGTCCTGAAAGAATTACAGTATCTTTGTCCGGTTGCCATCTTGTCATTAGTGCCCATTCGACTCTAGTCGGGTTTGAACAATCGATGTCTGCATCCACAATTGTTACTTGTTTCATCGAACGATGTCCGTCTAGTGCAGCGTGAATTGCCTTGATTCCATCTCCGTCATTTTGAGGTTCTATGGCTACAACTGCTGAGAGCCAGCCACTACCTCCGTCGGTCATGTAAACATCCGTGCATTGCACTACTTCGTTTACGGCTGCCTTGATTGTTGGTGTTCTCGGAAGACCCATTAAAGTTCGATGTTCAATTTCGGCAGGGATTAGTGCGTGAAAAATCGCTGCATCCCTGTGGTGCACAGCGTCGTATTCGATAACGGGCTCTTGACGGACATCGTCAACTGTGCCTGTAATGTCTACGTAGGGGCCTTCGTCATCGTCCGCCAATGTTATTCTGGCTTCCATTGCAAATTCAGAGTCGGCAGGAACTTGGATTCCATTTGATAGAGTGACTAATTCTAGTGGTTTACCATGCAATCTTTGGTGTAGCGCCGCAGCCACATTCAACTCGTCCAAATTGTGAGTGAAGGACATCGCTGCGGCAAGTAAAACAGTGGCATCTGGTCCATTGACAACTCCGATGTCAATTTCGTCGCCATTGGCCCTAGCTTTGTCCGTCATTGTTCGGAGATGACGAGGTACAAATCTCGATACACAATGGTCCTTATCTCTTAGGAATTGACGATGGAATGACATGTTTCTAATGCCATCATATTGGGCTATAATTACTGAGGCGGATTGGTATCTTCCTCTATCTTCTTTGTAATGCCAAGGGATGGGTAATTTGGTTAGGTCAACAACGTTTTGAGTGTTTTCAAAAACGGGTGCGTTTTCAGCCTCTACAATTTTAGGCTCAACAGGATTTTTCATTGCCCATTCAAGAATATCAATCAACTCTCCGGGATTAACATCAAAAACATCACAAAGTCTGTCTCTAGCAAGGACATTTAGCGCTGATCTCAAACCGTCGGTTTCTTTGATTTTATTGAATACAACAGCCTTATGGTCTATTGAATTTGAATAATTTAACATATCGTGATTAACACTGATTGCTTCATCAACTTCTGTTGCCCCAGCTAACAGATCCCTAAAGGCCATGTGAACGACCCGACGCGTCTTCTGCTTCAATGTTGGCGAGGTTGGGGCACTACCCCCCTCACCTTTGGTGAGTCCGTCACGCTCTTATATGGAAGGTAGGTCGGCGGGGCGTTCCTTCGAGGTGGCTATACTTGGGTCGTGGATTATTCTCTGGACCAAAGATGAAGAAGGATCGTAAGAAGTTTCGCTGGAACGAAAGGAAATTCAAGAATCGTGAGACTAAAAGGCGTCAAGGAGGCGTCCTCAAACACGACCCACTACGTGGCTCAACCCAAGCGAAAGGAATCGTCATTGAGAAAGTCGGCATCGAAGCAAAGCAACCTAACTCAGGAATTCGTAAAGCGGTTAAGATCTCGCTAATTCGAACTGGGAACAAACTCACTGCTTTCGCACCAGGTGATGGTGCAATTTCCTTTATCGATGAACACGATGAAGTCTTGGTAGAAGGCATCGGTGGTCGTATGGGCCGTTCGTATGGAGACCTTCCTGGAGTTCGATTCAAAGTTATCAAGGTCAATGGAGTATCTCTCGATGAAATGGTTCGTGGCCGCAAGGAGAAGCCGGTTAGGTGAAATCATGTCAGACACAGAAGAAGAGGTACAACAGGCTTCACCAATTGCCGGAATTGGTACTATGGTATTCGGTAAGTGGGACGCGCAAGAAGTGGTTTGTGGCGACCCGGGGCTTGCTCCTTACATCAATCTCACAACAATTGGAACTCCACACAGCGGAGGTCGACACGCCAATGCTTGGTTTGGTAAGTCTAAATTATCAGTTATAGAGAGATTCATCAACAATCTCATGAGGACTGGAAAGTTCAGCGGTAAAAAGCAACACTGTGCTAAAGCATTCGAAGCAGCCTTAGACGACATTGCTCAGAGAACTGGTGAGAACCCGCTGCAGCATCTCATCAATGCAATTGTTAACTCGGCACCTTGCGAGGAAACCACTCGTATCAAATTCGGTGCGGTTAGTCAGCCTAAGGCAGTGGACTCATCTCCTAGCCGCCGACTGGACGTAGCACTACGTAATCTAGCAAATGGTTGTGCCTCAGCAACTGCAAAGAGTACCCGCACTCTAACTCAAGGAATCATTTCTGAACTCAATAAAGCCGCTGCTGGCGACGTAGCATCATTCGCTGTTGGAAAGAAAGACGAGATGGAGCGAATTGCTGCCTCTGCACGTTGATTGTTGAAACAGTCTTTGTCTTCATTGAGACTTGTATCACGTAGTGATACAATCGTCTTTATGAACCGATGTCAGGTCGCCGGCCCAACCAGAGGTTGGTAGAATGGGCCGTAAGGAAGACAACATCGCAAGGGCGACAGAAGTCATGCATCAGCGAGATAAGATAAGGAATCTAGCAATTGCAGCTCACATCGACCATGGTAAGACTACACTTTCTGACAACTTGATTGCTGGCGCAGGTATGATGTCCGAAGACCTCGCAGGAAAATCCCGCGTATTGGATTTCGATGAACAAGAGAGCGCTAGAGGAATTACAATCAATGCTGCTAGCGCCTCTATGGTTCATGAAGTCGGAGAAGATGATTACCTAATCAATCTCATTGATACTCCCGGACACGTTGATTTCGGAGGAGACGTAACCCGTGCAATGCGTGCAGTCGATGGTTGTATTATCCTTGCATGTGCAGTTGAAGGAACAATGCCTCAAACCGAGACTGTTGTCCGTCAAGCATTGAAGGAAAAGGTTAGACCTGTTTTGTTCATCAATAAGGTTGACCGTCTAATCAACGAATTACAAATCGATGGTCCAGAAATGATGCAAAGGTTCGAGAAGATCATTCTCAAGGTTAACAAATTGATTGACGCCTTTGCACCCGAAGATGTCCGTAAGGAGTGGAAGGTATCTGTGCAAAATGGAACAGTAGCCTTCGGCTCTGCTTACTATAATTGGGGAATGTCCTTACCGTTTATGCACAAAAAGGGCCTTAATTTCACTGATATCTACGAATATTGTGCTGCTGATGATCAAAAAGCCCTCGCTAAGAGAGCACCAGTTCACGAAGTCCTCCTAGACATGGCGGTTGAAACCCTACCTTCCCCAATAGTCTCACAGAAATACAGAATTCCAAACATTTGGCAGGGTGATCTTGACACTTCTGAAGGTAAGGCCATGATGGAATGCGATGCTGATGGCCCCCTTTCACTTATGATTACCAAAATTTGGATGGATCCTCACGCCGGAGAAGTCGCGGTAGGAAGAGTATATTCCGGTTCAATCAAACACGGTGAGTCACTCTGGGCCATCGGCGCAGCAAAGGCTGAGCGTGTACAACAGGTTGCGATGATGGTCGGTGGAGATCGAATCCAAGTTCCTGAAGTCAGTGCAGGAAACATTGCTGCAGTCACGGGAATTAGAAGTGCTGCGGCCGGTGTTACAATCTCTCGTGATAAGGACGCAGAACCCTTCGAAGCAATTCGACACTATTCAGAGCCGGTAGTAACTGTAGCTGTTGAACCAAAGGCGATGAAAGATTTGCCTAAGTTCATCGACGCTCTTCGTGGACTTGCTAAGGCGGATGCATCACTACAAGTATCTACAAATCAAGAAACCGGAGAGGCTCTTCTAGCGGGAATGGGTGAACTTCATCTCGAGATTACAGTTTATCGACTAGAAGAAGAACAAGGCATCAAGGTCAATGTAAGTGAGCCAATTGTTGTCTATCGAGAGTCAATTGAGTCGAATAACCATGGTCGTGCATTTGAGGGTAAATCACCTAACCGCCACAATCGATTCTACATCGAGGCCGAACCTCTGTCTGTAGATGTTGTCCAAGCACTACGTGAAGGTGTATTTGGTGATGGTAATGTCAGGAATAAGGATGCAAAGCAAATCGGAGATAGATTTGCTGAATATGGTATGAACAAAGATTTGATGAGGAAAATCTATGCTATCCACGGAACAAATGTCTTGGTTAATGACACAAAGGGAATTCAAAACCTCCACGAAACACGTGAACTGATTATTGAAGGATTCAACGAGGTATGTAAGAAGGGTCCATTAGCTGATGAGCCAATGATGGGTGTAATGATGCGCCTAGTCGATGCAAAGCTGCACGAGGATGCAATTCACCGCGGCCCAGCTCAAACAATCCCTGCGGTCAGAAATGCCTGCAAAGGTGCACTTATTCGCGCAAGAACAGTAATTCTTGAACCAATGCAAAATATTCGTATTGACGCACCGAACGATGTAATCGGTGGCGTAACTCGTGAGGTTACTAATCGTCGAGGAGTCATCGAAGATATGCCTGTTGACGGTAGTACTGCCTCAGTAATAGGTAAGATGCCAGTTGCTGAGACATTCGGATTCTCCAATGATATCCGTGCTGCAAGTCAGGGTAGAGCGATTTGGAATACCGAAAACGCAGGGTTTGAGATATTACCAATGTCTCTTTTTGAGAAGACTGTTGGCGAAATCCGAGATAGGAAAGGTCTGAAGCCGGAAGTTCCAGACGAAGCGAATTACACAGATTGAGTTCAATAGAACTAGCAGCATCAATTGATGCGGACTAATTGAAAATCAGTCATATCCCGCAGAAGATCTACAGCAGGTGTTTGCTCAAGTTTGTCTAGGCAATCATGGGCAATTTTATGATGCTCCATTGCTCTATCCAATGCATACTGTATGGAACCGTTGGTTTGTAATTCTTTAACGGCGATAGAAATTTCATCAGTATTTTTAGATTCAGTTCCAAACAACTTCCTAAATGTAGGTAAATCTGCACCACTCTCCAGTGCATGAATTGCAATCAGAGTCCGCTTTCCTTGGGCTATGTCACTTCCAGTGGGTTTACCCAAGGTTTCGGTATCACTCGTTATATCGATGTAATCATCTATGATTTGGAAGCATAATCCTAGATTGAGCCCCCAATCGGCCATATTTGCTACTGTATCACTATCCGCCCCTGCAAGAATGGCTCCTGTTTCAGCACACGTCTCAAACATCGCACTGGTTTTTCCAGCAATCATTGCGATATATTCGTCCTCAGAAACGGACTCTCTTTCTTCAAATTCGAAGTCCTCTTGTTGTCCCTCTGCTACGTGGCGGACCATTTCTCCAATGGCACTGACAACTTGGCGTAATTGAGAATCTTGGATATGAGGGCTATCCGCGAGCATTTCGAATCCCAAAGCCAGCATGGCGTCCCCCGCGTTGATTGCAGTAGCATCGTCGTACGCCACATGGACGGCATCTAATCCACGTCGAATAGGGTCTTGATCCATGATATCGTCATGAACTAAAGTAAAATTGTGGATGATTTCGATACAAGCTCCAAGAGTATAGTGGCCTTCATGTCCATTCCCTACGGCATTACCTACAAGTCTGGGTATAATTGCACGTAGCCGTTTTCCACCTCCAGTGAATAGATGTGACATCGCTCCGCGCAGGCGGTCTTGCTGAATCTTGCTAAGGTTATCTTGAATGATTTCCTCTACAATATCTTTGTATTCCCCTAAGGCAGCAAGCACATTGCTTGCTGAATTGGATGGGTGATTAACCGACAATTCACCACACCTGATGATATCTGTAATAGGGTTGGAAATAATTTCATCAACAGAATATTTTCCATTGGATAGATAATTATGAAAAATTGCTTCAAACCAAGGGGCAATTAGTTGGCTTCTCCATCTTCCTTGTCTTTCCATCATATGTTGTAAGGCAGTTTGGTCTAACCAATCAATTGCCTGAATTTCATTACTGTTGAAGTTAACTTCACAGTCTGCCTCGACAATCAATACGTGATCTATTTCATGTTCAACCCATTCCTCATCCCATCGGCATTTGTATTCGAATCTTCCAACATGATGGAAATCCCATTCATTGGTAATCTCACGTGAAATCCCTAACTCTTGTTGCAACTTTCTTCTTGCTGCCTCTTTGACACCATCGATGGCCTCTTCGTTTTCCCCTTCTATGTCTATTGGGTGGCTACAACAAGAGTTCGCCCAAACCCCAGGAAATGTAATTTTATCACTGGAGCGTTGTTGCACCAGCAATCTTCCAATACTATCGAAAATAAGTACGCTGAAAGCTCTGTGACGTATGCCTTCTCCATAATGTGTAGCCAATTTACTAGATGTATCAATTACATTATCCTCAGCATCTAAACACAGACAGTATTCTTCCATCATCTCCGCTTGAGATGAGTCAAGGCCGTCTAAGGGTGCGGCGGGAACCACCATGTCTTCCAAACCTGTTGAGAAGCACTCGACATATAATCGAAATGGAATAGTGGATAATTAATTTGTATTCATGGTAGTATACGAGTACCTCTAGTGTTGCCCGAATTTACCAATTCTAAGACCCTTTCACATCTTCTTCCGCAAATAAACCAAACATTTGGAACAACCGTCGCTATTTTTGCTGCAGAATCTAACTTGAGAAAAATCCCTCCCGTAACATCCTGCTGTGAATCATGTTCTCCTGAGATACTCCGGCGTGAATTCCATTCTTCAATTAATTCTGCAGTGGGGTCGTTCGGTGGCGCAGAAAGTAATCCTTCAGTGTCACCAAGTAAGAAAATGCAATGTGTAATCCCATTAATTTCTTTACCTATTCTAACCATTAAATCATCTCCTGATAGAATGCCGAACATTTTCGGTTCATCGCAATCTACGGCATCGCCAAATGTAATCGGAACAGACTCAATCGAACAATTTTCGATAGAAGATAAGGAACCGTGAAAATTTGGACCAACTCCTCTGGCCCAGTTTGAAGGCGGGAAACTATTGCAATTCACCCCAATAGATTGCAATGCGTCACAAATAATTGAATTCAATTCTAACATATCATTCCTAATCGAAGCAACTGCATCCAATTGTTGATTGAGAAATTCTGGTTGTGCCCCCTCTACAATTTTCCATTGTTTTGCTTTTAGGTGACCGAAGGATCCTGCTCCGTGTACAATTGTTACTCGATGGCCTAACCCCACCAATTCCCTCGTGAGATTTGCTAAATTGTTGATTGACTCTTGGTCAACGGTTTTCATCTCGGACTTGGATGTGATAAGTCCGCCACCAAATTTCATCAGGATGTGTGCCATTGTACTCATCTCGGCCAAGGGACTCGACATTTTGTGTTATCCTGTAAATCATATTGCTTAGTGGACGGTTCACGTAAGTCAGATTCATTGCTCACCTTACTGTGCGCGAGGTATGGAAGAGGGCGGGGAACTGGATAGATTCCAACGTTGGTTGCAGAGTAGATTGGCCGATGCCGAAAGTATAGAATCAGAGGATGATAAGATTCGTACAACAAATAGGATTCAAAACGCCATTCAAGAATGCATCAATTTCAGAGAAATAATTAGTTTTCAACAGTCCGTCGAGAATCCTTTTATCACACGAGAAGATCCCGTCAGATCCGTAAACGAATCTGAAGTTGGACCAGTTACAACATCTAATGGAAGATGCAGCAATTGTGATGCGGAATTAACCGGAGACCTCGAATTTTGTTCCCTTTGTGGAGAATTCCAGTAAATTCACTCTTCTTCGGTCCAACGAGCACGTGCTAAAACGTATTCCGGGTCGTCGTTATCTACCACTGACAAATATTGAGGTGGGACATTCTCAGTCAAGTAAACCGTAATTCCGGCGTGCCAGATAGTTTCACCAGCAGCATACATTTGGGCAGTATCTACTTCCAATATGGTGGGTAGTGCGAAATGGACGTGGCCTGCTTCGGCAGCATTTCGTATAGTAGCAGAAAGGTGGACATGAGCCCTCCCGCTAGGTGAAATGCCGACTTCCAGTAGATTCTCAGTCTGTTTTGGGTCACAAGGGAAGTATAGCGCATCTGGTATGTTATCAGTTGGCAGATCTAATTCGATTTCTACAGTGTGCCCATATGTGGCTCGAATTGTATTACCTCTAACTTCGTATCGACCCTTTGGATCAGTTTCTACAATAGCAGTGAAATGATGAGGTCTTAACCAATGATATCTCTTTCCCCCTTTCTTGAATTGACGAATGATGTCCTTGACATCTATCCAGCCATTGATATCCATCTCTAAATCAAACTTTTCAGGGGCGTGTCTGAGTACTAGAGCTAGCTTCCTAGCGAGGCTATTGCGTTCACCAGTTCTCATTATGAACCGGCCTTCAGCATTGCATGCAGGACAAAGATGGTCATCTGCGTAAAATCCGTGATTGGAGCATTCTCGTATCATTATTTCGCGCGACTTAGGACTCTTTGAAGAACCCGCCGGTCAAGTGGCCACATTCTCGATGCTCTTGACTCAATGGTTATTGGGCGAATGCCAGACCGAACAAACGTGAAGGCAGTCATTGTGGATTGGATGCGTTCGCCATTTGATAGAGCTCACAAGGGCTCACTTAAGGACGTAAGACCTGATGAAATGGCCGGCCAAGTTGCTCGCGCTTTGTTGTCTAGATCTGGTATTTCAGTCGATGATATCGATGATTTACTACTTGGATGTGCTTACCCAGAGGGTGAACAGGGATACAATGTTGGAAGGCTTGTAGGTTTCTTAGCAGGATTGCCCGACACAGTACCCGGAGCCACATTCAATCGACTATGTGGATCCTCTATGCAAGCAATTCATGTCGCCGCCGCGAACATTGCTGCTGATTGGGGTGAATGCTTCCTAGTTGGTGGTATGGAATCTATGTCTAGAGTGAAGAGACGTGGATTCAACTGGTCTCCACATCCTAATTTGGAAGCCACTTATCCAGAGGCATATATCAACATGGGATTGACTGCAGAAAATGTAGCCGATAAATTCACCATAGATCGACTTCGCCAAGAAAAATTTGCACTATCTTCTCATGAAAAGTCTTCATATGCTCAAAATTCAGGGTTTTTCGATTCAGAAATATGTCCAATTATTTATGGAGGAAATACAATTCAAGTTGACGGTTGTATCCGACATTCCACTGACTTAGAATCCATGGCTGGATTGAATCCTGTGTTCAAGGAAGATGGCTCGGTGACCGCCGCGACATCTTCTCCACTCACTGATGGGGTAGTTTTTGCAATTGTTTGTAGTGAGGAATTTGCAAAAAGACACGCACTCAAACCAATCGCAACAATTGTCTCTGTAGCGGTTACAGGCTGTGCTCCTGATTACATGGGTCTTGGCCCAATAGCCGCAACTCGATTATGTCTCGATAGGGCTGGTTGGTCAGCTGATGAGGTTGATATTTTCGAATTGAATGAGGCATTTTCCTCACAAAGTTTGGCTTGTATAGATGAACTTGGAATAGATTTGAATAAAGTGAATCTAGATGGTGGGGCAATTTCTCTCGGACACCCCTTGGGGGCTTCTGGAGCCAGAATTACATGCAAAGCAGCTTCTCTATTACAAAGAACCCGCTTAAAGAAGGCAATAGCTACTATGTGTATCGGCGGTGGAATGGGAATCGCAACCGCTTTAGAGAGATACTGAATCACTCTTCTTCTATTGATTTGACCAGTAGTCCATCACAATTTGGACATTGATCAATAGGTGTGAGTAAACTAGGGATTACTGCGAGTAGGCTATTACAATTCGGACAGGATGCGTAGACTTCCTCCTCCCTAAGTACGGTCGGTGAATTGATTCCTTGGTTGTACCATTCCATAAACTGTGGATGTCTGATTGATAGTACTCGTTTCCGTGTTGCGTTACCTAGTAAAATCAACAAGAGGCCTTGAAAGATTACAATTAGGTTTCCAGCTAATACTGCGATTATTGTTTGTATTATTCCTACGATGAGGAAGAAGCCCGCGAGGAATTGCAGTAAATTAGCAAACTTCAGATCATATTTGTTTTGTTTCCTTGCGAACCTTATAGTGGTTGTAATTCCGTAAAATGTCAATAACAATCCTATACCTAGCGTGAATCCTGCGAGGATACCATTGCCGGAGATGGAAATTGAACTAAAAATAAGCATAAGAATCAGAATATCCAATAAACCAAATATTGTCATCCTGCGAAGCATAACCTGCAGGCTAGTTCCGTCCACAACAAGACGGATGTGTATTCATGTAAGACTCACTCGGTCGGCGACGCACTCTTGAACGACAAGCATGTCGACGATATCGTGACGAAGGACACCGGAGTCGAAATTCACAGCGACGCTTTGCTCGGAAAGCGCGTACTTCTGGCAATAACCGGTGGGATTGCGGCAGTTGAATCTATACGATTGGCGAGAGAATTGCGCAGGCATCAGGCCGATTTGACTGTCATCATGAGTCATGAGGCTACCAAAATTATCACTCCACTTGCCGTTAGTTGGGGCTCAGATACGATAGTCAATGAAGGATGGAGTGGCGAAATGTCTCAGTTAGAGAAATTCGACATTGTGTTGATTGCTCCTGCAACTAGAAACACTATTTCTAAGCACATACATGGAATTATGGATTCTCCAATAATGATGGCATTATCTGCTAGTCGTGGTCGTGGTGCTAAATTGTGTTTCGTACCTTCAATGCACACAGATCTCTTCGACGATCCTGTTACCTCAAATCATCTTCAACTCCTAAATAAGGAAGGTAGTCACGTTATTCTCAATAATATAGATGAGGGGAAATTGAAACAACCAGATTCAGTTTCTATTGTTGCTGAAGTCTGTCACATTACCAATTCAGATCCTCAATCGAAAACTGTTGCAATAACTTTGGGAGCAAACAGAGCTCCAATCGATGCGGTAAGAGCAATCCAAAATGCTTCGTCTGGAAGAACAGGCTGGATAATTGCCGAGTATCTTCACAGGATGGGGCACAAAGTAATTTGCATAGCCGGAAAAACCTCAGCACCACCGTCATTTAATTTACCAGAAATTCGAAGAGATGGAACACCAGATGGGATGCTAGAATTGTGTAGGAAAACAGCCGAAAATGAAAGTCCAGAAGTTTGGATACATGCAGCAGCAGTATTGGACTATTATTCCGAGGCTGAAGACGGAAAAAAGCCGAGTGGAGCTGACAATTGGCAAATCGATCTAAGTCCTGGACCAAAACATATTGCCGAATTATCAGATTTAGTCACAGAATCAATTCGTATTGGATTCAAATTAGAGTCCTCGGTAGATGTTGATACACTACTCCAGAGAGCTAGAAATCAAATCGAGAGATATGGTGTTGACGCTGTTGTGGCTAACATAATGGAAGAAATGAACGACCCAGAAAAAATTAGGGCAAGGATAGTTCACTCAAATGGTCAGGTAGAAGAAATCCAAGACGATAGTTCATTGACTAAAGCAATTCACCGCATCATCTCTACGGATTAAGGTCTTGTCTAGCGTCACATTGAAGCGATGATTGCAAGCGACACCCAACATGGCGGGCCATGACAAGGCCAAACGTGGAATTCCCCCTAAGGGAAATTTTAACGCATGGTATCCTGCAATTGTCGAAATTGCAGATCTTGTTGATAAGAGGTATCCGATTAAGGGAATGGATGTTTGGAAACCATATGGTTGGAAGGCGATGACACTAATCGACGGCCTTACCAGAGCCGAAATGGACCGTACAAACCATGAAGAGTATAATTTCCCTTTGTTAGTGCCTGAAGATTTGTTAGAAAAGGAAATCAAACTAGTCACACTTCTCAAAAAGGCTAGGGAAGAGGGAGTAAATCCTTCTGAATTGCGTTTAGACGAAGAAGAGGCTGGCTTCAAAAAAGAAGTCTATTGGGTCAAACACGCTGGCGAAAATGAACTCGATTTACCCATGTTCCTCCGTCCAACTAGTGAGACACCCATGTATACTATGTTTTCACTCTGGGTAAGGTCTCATGGCGACTTACCTCTAAAAACATTCCAGATTGTCAATACCTTCCGTTACGAGACTAAGCAAACTCGTTCTTTCATTCGTGTACGGGAGATTCATTTTTTCGAGGCGCATACCGCCCACAAGGACCAAGCTGGTGCTGACGCACAAATCGAGGAAGATGCAATGATTGTTCAGAATCTACTGCATGACCTTTGCTTCCCAGCGATAGTTTCTACAAGACCTGTTTGGGATACGTTTCCTGGAGCATGGTTTTCCAATGCTGTTGATGTAGTGATGCCAAATGGTCGAACCTTACAAGTTGCGACCTATCACCATTACAAGGACCAGTGGGCGAGGGAATTCGACCTGAAGTATGAGGACGCTAATGGCCAAACACAATTTTGTCATCAAACAACATTTGGAATGTCCGAAAGAATGCTAGGTGCTGTCGTTGGTATGCATGGAGACGATTCCGGCCTTATTTTCCCACCAAAAATTGCACCAATTCAAGTGGTAATTATGCCGATTGCCCCACACCTTGATGAAAATGTAATTCCTAAGGTCAATGAGATGGCTGGAATGCGGAAAACCGCGGGTTACAGAGTCAAAGTTGATGATAGGGACATCCGCCCCGGAACAAAGCACTATGATTGGGAAATCAAAGGTGTTCCACTTCGAATTGAGCTAGGCCCTAGAGATCTCGAATCAGGTCAATTCGTTATTACATTGAGGACTGGTGGAAAAGAAAATCATGAGGAAAATGAATTACTCGACGTAGTCTCAAATTCTTTGCTTGAGACTGAAATTGAACTTAGGGCAAGAGCAAAAGTTCACATGCAGAAATTCGTTTGTGAGTTCCCTGGAATTAGGCAAACAGACATTGGATGGGAATTAGTCAGTGAACTCGAAGATGACAAGGTGTATGAGTTAGCTTTCGACGGAAATGATTCTGATGCGGAAGTACTAGAGAGGGCAACTGGGTTAACCTTCCTTGGTGATTGTGTAGAAGTGTACTCAGAACCTCGCCCTTGCGCCGTATCTGGTAGGATGACCACAAGAAAACAACATTTAGCAAGGATGTACTGAATTCACTTCTTTCTTAACGAGAACACCATCAATATGGTTAGAATTGCTAATAATATTCCGTCAACTAGGTCCAGTTGTAGTGGCTCTGTCCATGAATCTGGTGATTGATAATCTGTAATCTCGGATAAAACCAACTTGTCTTCACAAATTGTTTCGCTATTTGGTGAATCACACAAAGGCAATACTGATCCAAATCCTATCGAGGTATTGGTTAGAATTAGAGCCGTAAGGAATAGTGTTAGGAAAAACACTACCCCGTTCCTCCCTCCTCCAGATTCTACATTTGGTGGTGCTACAGATATTGGATTAGTTGGCATTTGCACCTCATGTTTTGAATCTCCATTTGGTTGAGCAATGGATTCTGATGGCCTCTCAGGGGCCTCCACCCCCATCTCTTCCAATGCGTCTCTTCCATAGATGGATTCAGCCATCTCGTATAACTCCAGATCATCTTCCAGATTTTCAGGATCTACCGTTCCATCTAGAAGGTTCTTGATCTTGTCCAATGGAGTCACGATTCCCCTCCCATCACCCACTATTCTTGAATCAAACCCAATAATGTGGGAAGAAGTTTCAAAATTTCAACAAAGATCGTGCAGCGGACTCAATTGATTGAACATTTAATCCAACTAAATCTAACAATTCCTCACTTTCTCCACTCTCACCGAAACGATCCTGTACACCTATCTTGATTACCTTGGTCGGATTAGATTCACTAAGATACTCACTAACTGCTGAGCCTAATCCTCCGATGACAGAGTGATCTTCGACAGTTACAATTCCAGATACTTTACTCGATAATGCGTCTAATAGTTGTGTATCTAGAGGTTTGATGGTGTGCATATCGATTACAGTTGCGTTGATGCCGTCTTGGCGTAGATTTTCTGCAGCTTCTAGCGCTTTGTGGACCATAACTCCAATTGCAATTATTGCCATATCATCACCATCAGTTAAGACGTATCCTTTCCCGATTTCCAGAGATTTTACCGAATTCTCATTATAGATTCTAGGAGTCTTATTTCTGGCGGTTCTTGTGTATGAAGGATGTTTATGGGAAAGCAATTGTTCGGTGAGTTTGGTTGCAGATATATCATCACTAGGATGCATAACTGTCATTCCAGGTATGGTTCTGTATAAGGCCAAATCTTCAATGGATTGAGCACTGCTTCCATCTGTACCTGTATGGATTCCCCCATGACTGCCACAAATATGGGCTGTTAGGCCCGGCCTAACGAGACCATTTCTGACTTGTTCAAATGCTCGTTCTGTGAAAATTGCGAAAGTGCTAGCAAATGGTATCTTTCCACATGAAGCTAAGCCAGCAGCAACTATAACCATATTTTGTTCAGCAATTCCGAGTGAAATTGTCCGCTCAGGATATTGTTCACGGAAAAGGCAGGATTTGGTTGATTTGCCAAGATCCACCTCGATAACTACAACTCTTGGATCATTAGCCAAATTGAGAAGCGCCGCCCCGTATCCGTCTCGACTAGCACCGCTAGAGGATGGAGCACTCATGCTAACTCCTCCATCGCTTTCTGTAATTCATCATCGGTAGGTGCTTTACCGTGAAAAGAAGGGTTATCTTCCATAAATGAGACGCCTTTACCCTTGATGGTGTGAGCGATTATCGCGCAGGGCCCCGCTGTCCCGATTGACCATTGCAATGCTTCGACTATGTGTGACATATCATGCCCATCTATTTCCTTTACATTCCAGCCAAATGATTCGACTTTAGCGGCAATATCACCTATTTCCATTTGCACATTAACAAAGTCATCATTCTGAATCCGATTCCTATCAATAATTACGTGTAGATTTTCGAGATTATGATAACTAGCTGCCATGAATGCTTCCCAAACCTGTCCCTCTTGGGTTTCACCATCACCTAACATTACCCATGTTTGATAATCTAGGCCATCCATCTTTGCAGCAAAGGCCGTACCTATTCCAAAAGACAAACCCATCCCTAGGCTACCGGCAGAGAAATCAACTCCATCAGTCCATTTCATATCGACATGCCCTTGGCATACTGATCCTAAACTCCTGAAACCATCTAAATCGGATTGTTCTAGAAAACCCAATTCTTTCAATATGGCATAAACCGCCGGCGATGCATGTCCTTTACTCATGATGAATCGATCTCTAGTCGGCGATTCAGGATTAGATGGGTCCACCTTCATTTGTGTGCCATATAATGCAACGAGTAAATCGATTGCAGACAAAGAACCACCAGGATGGCCCGCACCGGCTTTGTGAATCATGTCAACGATAGACCTACGACATCTTTTTGCCGTATTTTCTAGACTTTGTACAGACACTGTGCTACCTTCCACGAGTGCTGCTAATGACAATGGCCTTTGAAAATTTCCGGAGTGTAGTTTTCTACATTTTATAGATGGATTGAATATGGGGAATTAATTGGGCAATATTGAGGGCAAGCCTGTGCATGAAGAAGTGGTACCTCTGGGAGGCACGAACGATTGGAGAAAACGCCTCATATCTATGCCAATACCCAACTCAATATTGAGGAATTCTACACTCAAACAGGCCCTAGATTCACTAATTCATAAAGGTAGAATTGATCGTACATTAGGTGTTGAGTTATATTTTGAAACAGACATAAACGCTCTATTTTCCTTAGCACATATGGTCAAATATGCACGATTCGGCGACCAAATTTTCTTTAATCAAAATCTGCATGTAAACACAACAAATATATGTGTTCTAGCCTGTAGATTTTGTGCATTTAGAAAAGGCCCCCGACACGAGGATGCTTACGAACTTAGCGTCGAAGAATACTTACACAGAATTGACCCGTTTTCTACTGATATTGATGAGGTTCATTCTGTCGGTGGATTACACCCAACTTGGAATATCGAACATTACAAGAATTTGTATAGTGGTGCTAAACAAAAATTCCCTCATATTCACATAAAATCTCTTACAGCGGTGGAAATAAAACATCTTGCTGACCGTTCAAATCTTAGCGTGTGTGATGTTCTTGTTGAATTGCGCAATTCGGGTTTAGATTCAATTCCGGGTGGTGGTGCAGAAATTTTGGTAGATAGTGTGCGGGACAGAATTTGTAGAGGTAAAGAATCCACTCAAGAGTATTTGGATATTCATCGCAGTGCTCATCATCTTGGAATACCAAGCAATTGCACAATGTTATTTGGTACAGTAGAATCCATAGAAGACAGAATTACACATCTTGAATTGCTAAGAGAGTTACAAGATGAAACCAACGGATTTCAATGCTTTGTTCCTTATCCATTCCTCCCAGATTTCACTCGTTTACCTGAAGCCCAACTTGCGACTTCTAGTGAAATTCTTCGAATGATAGCCATATCCAGACTAATGCTCGACAATATTCCTCACATCAAAGCATACAGGATGAATATAGGGAATGAAGTGACGCAGTTGGCGTTACTTGCTGGTGCAGATGACATCGATGGTACTGTTGGTCATGAGGAGATTATGCACTCTGCTGGTAGTACAGCACCATTGGATTCGGGCGTGCAAGAATTGGTTAAATTAATTCATGAGTCAAATCAGATACCTATCAAAAGAAATACGATATATTCTCAATTCTTTGTCGAAAATTGTGAAAAACAGGAGTCTAATATCCTCCCCGTGGTAGCCTAGGGTGAGAATCAATGCCGTGGACTAGCGTAATTGGAAGAGTTGCCTTCACCAATTGTGATCCGTTGTTCTTTGGTCTTGACTCACGTTGGTCTATTTTGTCAGCTCCTCCTGCTTGGTTAACTGGTCACGTCTTGAGGAAAGATTGCTTAACTGCACCAATACCCACTGCAGATTTTGCTAAACATCACGACGAATTGATGTTGATACCTGACCTTGGCATAGTTGCAATGGGTGCAGTCGGTTCAGTAATTCTGTTTGGTTCGAGAAAAATTGAGAAGATGAGGGACATTGCATTACCATCTGATTCCTCCACATCAAAAGTTCTGCTTCGATGGTTGTTAGCTCACAGGGGTTTAGACCCGAAATGTATCGAAACCGGGCCCGACTTGAAATCTATGTTAGATACATGTGATGGTGCACTATTGATAGGTGATAGAGCTTTGTCGGCCGCAGAAGAAAATCCAGAATTAGTCTCATTAGATTTAGGTGGAGAATGGACAAAGGTAACTGGCCTTCCTATGGTGTTCGGTGTATTTGCCTGCAGAAAAGATGCACCCCTAGAGAAAATATCCCAAATTCACCAAGATCTATTGTCCAATTATCGTCAATTTAATTTAGACGATGCTCGGAAAAATGAAGTCATAAATAACGCCGCAATTGGTACCGGGATAGAAGTAAACAGAATGGAAAAATACTTCGAATATGAGGTAAGAAATACCCTTGACGAGACTTCTACTGAGGGGCTACGTATATTCCTCAATGATGTATGTCAAATGTCTGAAGAACCTATTTGGGTCAATCTTTAATTAATTCTCAGAACACATCCAACCGAATCAAACTTCGATCTTTCTGGTATGCTGTCATTCACATTATTCAACTCCTATGAATTCAATTAAATCGGTATCAATATTTTCGTCAATCATACCAATCCGTTGCCCCTCTTTTAGAAATAGTCTTACCGCTGCTCTACCATCCTTTCCATAATCTATGGTTCTAGAATTGACATACATTTGGACAAATTCTCGGTTAGTATCATCATCAATCCCACGCCCCCACATCTTTGCAAATTCTAATGCAGTATCTGGATTTTGTAATGAGTGTTCAATGGATAATTTGACATCATTCGCCAATGTTTCGCATAAATCCTCTCCCAAATTTCGTCGGACGACATTACCCCCCAATGGTAGAGGTAACCCCGTCTTTTGATTCCACCAAACTCCTAAATCAAGTAGCAAACACACCCCTTCATCTTTCCAAGTGAGTTGCCCCTCGTGAATAATCAATCCAACATCAAATTTACCTTCAGCCACAGATGGTAAAATTTCGTCGAATGGTACGACTTCGACATTAACGGGCCCCCACGCTAATCTCAATGCAAGATAGGCAGAGGTATCCTTCCCAGGTATTGCAATAGTCTTACATTTTGCATCTTCTAAGGAAATTTGTTTATTGGCAATTATCATAGGACCGTATCCCTCACCCATTGAAGCACCACAATTCATTAATGCATAATCATCTATGATTTTTGGGAATGAATGTATACTGACTGCTGAAATTTCAAATTCCTTATTCAAGGCCTTTTCATTCAATGTTTGTATGTCTAATAAAATATGTTCGTAATGCCTCCCAGGAGTATCTATTGCTCCTGTTGTTAGAGCATGGAACATGAAAGCATCATCAGGGTCAGGGGAGTGTCCTATACGGATGTTAAGTCCCTCTGAATCCATGATATGTGGCATCTCCATCTACTAGAAAACCGCTTGTATTCTACAATCAGATTCTAGGTAAGTATCAAGAAGCAATTACTACCGCCCAATATCATGCCTGACCCCAGCAAACTGTCCACAGCTTCAGGTCAACTTGGACCAGTCTGTGCAGTTACGGGCAAAGCCTTGACATTCGGCGAGGCTATTATCTTGGACGGGGAATATTTGTGCATGGAAGCATATGTTGAGAAAACTGGTGCAGAACCTTCCACCGAGGGAAAAGAAGTGCAAGATCTAAATTTAGATTGATATAATCTTCCATGCCGATTGACAGGTTCGAATCGTTGAGTTCATCAGCCTCCTTTGATTCCTCCATCTGTGTCCGAAGGATGGAGCAGGTTTGCCCTGCGTTTCTCTAGGTATTACAGTACCTTGTCCCTAAGTGCCCTGTGGACCCCACCTAGGCTACGCAATCGAGAATGGATGTTCATGCATTGGGGGGATAAACCAGTCGATAGACATCGCAGTTTTTCGTCGGAAGATTCTCTATTAGCATATTTGCAACAGAGAGGCCCTCATTCGTCATTTCACAGCACGGCATACTACAGACGTCCAATGGAACGAAAAATGACTGACAAAGAATGGCTAGGAGCAGATTTGATTTTTGACTTGGACGGGGATCATTTACCTGGTGTGTCTGATGCGGATTTCCCTTCGATGATATCTTTAATCCAAGAACAAGCATGGAGTTTATGGAACGATTTTCTTGAACCTGAATTTGATATGAAGCGTGAATTTGCTCAGTTCACATTTTCTGGCCACCGTGGGTTTCACATTCACGTTAGGGATCCATCATTAATGGGGTTGGATTCTTATGCCCGTCGAGAAATCGTTTCTTATATTCGGGGCGAAGGATTAGAGGTCAATGCTATACTATCCGGTGAACAAAGTGGCTGGAGAGAAAGAATTGAACTGGGAATCCAAAGTGTATTGGATAAATTGTCGGCTATCGCTGAATCCACAGATGCTTCGAAACAAAATCTCGACGATTTCCATGGGTTATTGAATTCAAAATCAAAAAATGGTTCTGTCAAGGGTGTCAGTAAACCTAGAATTCAATCATTAGCGGAAGCATCATTATCCCAAGAAAGAATTGATAGATTAAGGTCCGATCACAGTCTATCTGTATTTGGTAAAGATACGGCAATATTTTGGGATCTGGTAAAGTTGGACAAATCTGTTGTCCTAGGCACTGCTGGGGAGACAGATGAGAACGTTACAGTCGATGTCAAGCGTGTAATCCGACATCTCGGTAGTTTACATGGTAAATGTGGGCTCAGAGTAACTGAAGTACCATTCGAAAGATTAGACCCCGATAATTCGAATTCTTTTGATCCTCTAATGGAAGCGGTTGCATTTAGTGGCGGCCCTAATAGTCGAGTAGAATTGCTCCGAGACGATGTTAGAGCTAGTTTGGAAGGTACTGAAATTTCCGGTTCTACTGGTGAAGTTTTTGACGTTAGTGACGCTATGTCGACCTTTTTGTGTCTAAAGGGATGGGCAAATAGAGTAACGCCCTGACTAGGCAAAATGATACTCCAAACCACAGAATGTTGAATAGTGGGTTCAGTAGACCTTGTATTGTTGGGGGTGTAGCCTTGTCGGATGCAGATGATGAAACCAAGGAAGAGCTTCCACTTCCCCCATTACCTCCGGGTTTAGCCATACCACCCCCACTTCCAGCGGAATCGGACATAAATACCCCTGAAATTCCCC
>JAKURL010000013.1 GCA_022449345.1 Candidatus Thalassarchaeum sp.
TATTGTATAATCTAGGACGATTAATTCGACCAAATATTCGATCTCTTCACCATCATCTGTATGTGAGCAACCAACTCCTCCACCGGTATCTACTACTACGGTAAGATCTAGAGAGTAAGCACCCAAACCAGCATCTCCCACGTCTAGTCCATTGTTGATATCTGATTTCGATACGCCACTAACATTGCCAGTCATCGATGCGTTATACCACTCAACTACCACTAGATGAGAGGAAGGCCCTGAACCTGAGTTCTGACCGCTGGCTGAAGTGTTGTGGTCATTGTGGACCATTGTTCCTGTTATCGTGTCTGGATCGGGATTGGATGCACCAGGTAAGTTACACCCTAGGCCGGCACTGGTTTCGTCTTCTGAATAGGTCAGAGTAACTCTAACCCCGACGATATTGAGGTCATCTGCATCATCTACAGAATCAGTGTGCATATCGATAGTCAAGTTCTCTCCATCATTCACATACTCAATACCATCAGCCAATTGCTCGCTTGAGAAAGTCGCCTCAACAAGCCAATCACCCGGTGGACCTCCGCCTGATTCCAATGAATCCGGTCCAGCGAAGGCATAGGTCGCCTCTACTACCGAAACTGGTGCTAGAATTACCAGTGCGCCAACCGCTAGCGTTCGAGTGTCCGGAATTTCAAAGCGTCCAAACGGTGAAACATCAGAATTGCGTAATTGATTCATCAAAAAGTGTGTAATGAAAGCCGCGCCCATTCCAGGGATTGATTCGAATACCTCATCATTCAATCCAAGAAGTCTCCAGACAATTACACCGGTCAATGCGGCTACCATCATAGCCATCGTATGCGTGGTGTCCGGCTCATAGCCAGCCCAACGAATAATCAGAATAGGAACGAAAATGGAGCCTAAACCATAGACAGCAAGCACTACCAGCGTGAATACCGAGTCGCCTCCAGGCACATACAAACCGAAAATCGAAATTGCAGTTGCAAACGCAGCTACAACCAATGTCACAATCTTCGTTTTCTTGTGATCTTGGCTTATTTCTGGCATGATATCGTCAGTAAATGCTGCTGTACATGCAAGAACCTGACTGTCGGCTGTAGACATTGTTGCAGCAAATATGGATGCTAGAATTAAGCCGACCCAGAACGGTCCAAGCGTTTCCATAGCTAGCATTGGTAATCCAAGTTCTGGGTCGAACTCAGAACCGGTGAATACTACACGACTGGCTAGACCAATAATCACCATAATCACTAGGAATGGCGTCTGCCAAGCAAAGAACCACAACATAGCAGTCTTTCTGTCCTCATCTGTCCCCAATGTCATCACTCTAGTGACAACTTGAGGCTGTCCAGCCACACTTAGACCACCTAGAAAGAATGCGAATATCCACAGGCTGACACCTAATTCTAGGTCGGCTGGTACCATGCTCGTTAGGTTCGCATCCTGAGCCACCAATCCATCGTGTAGTCCGGAAAATCCGCCGACCTCTTGCATGGCTACAAAACAAAGCAAGCTTGAACCAACAATCATCACACTCGACTGAGCAGCATCGGTCCAAATCGATGCACGGATTCCTCCCGCGTAACAATAAGCAACAACCAGAACAAAACCAATCAAGATACCAACTACTTCTGACCATCCTAGCATAACGTAGAGTGCCTTTCCTCCACTGGTTAGTTGAGCCGCGGCATAGACTGCAAGAAATATGATTGAAAGCATTGCAGCAAGTTTAGCCTCAGGTGAACCCGTGACCTGAGAAACTAGAGATGAAAGAGAACGGACTCCACGTTCATTTGCTGATTGTTGAATGAATTTGTACAACCACACCCATGCTACGATTTGGCCGACCATTGAACCAAGACCAATCCACATGATGGAATAGCCCATAGTGAAAGTAAATCCAATGAAACCGATGAACATGTAGCCAGAATTCCATGTACTAACGGCTGACAGGGCAGCCAAGGCAGGATGCATCCCACGACCAGCGACGAGGTAGTCATCGGTGGTGTCCTCCTTGACCCACATACTGGCTAATCCAATGCCCGCAAAAGCGAACATGAACAGTAGGAATGAGCCGACTAGGACTAGGTCCATCGGACCTAGGCGTGAGTCAGTTCACTATCAACGATGGGGATAGTGTGCTTCCCTAAAGTGAAATTAAGCTTGCACCATCGGTCTGCTAGAACCACAATCTGGACATTGCTGCTCTTGGCTTTCTCCGTACTCGTGCTTGCAGGCAGGGCAGGTTGGAGAGAAAACGAATTGACTTTCTGAGGAGATCTCGACCTTTTCTTCATCGACTCGCTCAAAATGCATTAGATCCCTTTCAATTTCTTTCATTTCAAATCGGCCTGGACCTCCGACCTTCAGCAGGATGTCAGGAGGTAGAGAAATCGTACCTGAATCATCGATGATTAACTCCCTTGAATCTGACAAATCTCCAATATCGACATCAGTTCCATGTTGAGCGATGAAGCGCCCTTCTCGCAATTCGAGAGAGCGCTCGCAGAACGAAGCAACTTCTCTGTTGTGTGTTACCAAGAGGAAAGCGACGTCCTCCTCCTTGTGCAATTGCTTGAACAAATCCAGAACTTCACGACTTGTAATTGGATCTAGAGCTCCGGTTGGTTCGTCAGCCAGAATTAGTTTTGGATTGGTAATCAGAGCACGGGCAATAGCAACCCTTTGTTGCTCTCCTCCGGACAATTCTTCTGGCATTCCATAGGCTCTGTCCGCCATTGATAGCCTCTCCAGCAAATCATGGGCTTTCTTTCTCGCAGACCTCGATAGCACACCTTGGTGGATCAGAGGTTGAGCGACATTGTCGATAGCATTCAGATGCGGAAGAAGGTTCGCATCTTGGAAAATAAATGAAACGGTTTCCTGTCTTAGCTTAACCAAGTCAGGACCTGTAAGTCGGGTCATCCTAGTACCACCCAATTCAACTGAACCGGCAGATGGTTTCATCAGACCACCAAGACACTTGAGCAGGGTCGACTTTCCAGAACCTGATGGTCCAACCACAGCTACTGCTTCTCCCTCGTACATGGTCATGCTGAGACCCCTTAGAGCCACGACATTTCCATCTTCGGCATTAGATTCGTAGATGTGGTATAGTGAGTTGGCGCGAAGTATTTCTTGTTCAGAATCCATAATCTCACTCCCCCTTTAGTACGGTTGCTAAGTCTGAATCTAAGGCTCTGCGTGTAGTGAATAACAGAGACACTACAACAGCGACTAGAACCAGTCCATTGACTGCAATAATCTCTAACCAAGGCCAGACTAAATCTCGATCTATCGGAGCACTTTGGCCTAAGAATAACTGGAAGATGAATCCAAAGACTCCGAAGAATCCGTTGAAGGATTCTGAGACCGCCAATCCAAGGGTTACTCCGAGGACCATGCTCACCAATAGAATCGACATGATTTCGAACAGAACTAGGCGAACCACTTGGTTCGGGCTTGCACCTATCGCCTGTAGAATCGCAAGTTCTCTCTTCCTCTGAGTCAGCACCAAAGATAGGAAGACGAAGGCCGATGAAATCGAAGCCAATGCCGCGACTACGAACATCATACTGAGCAATCCAGGAGTCCCGAAAATTAGACCTCCATTTCTCTCATTTTGCTCGTGAGCAGTCGACCAATCCGAGGCTGAGACAACTCCTTCTCTGCTCTTGAGATCAGCGCTCAATGTCTCCAAGGCATCTTGGCATCCACCCTTGTTTTGGTCGCAGAATTCAAACATCCAAGTTGAGGATTTGTAACTATCTGCGGTCGCATCCCCAACCAATTGCCGATAAGTTCCCTCTCCGATTACAATCACCGAGTTAGTTTCAGCGGCTGAATAACCTGGAACCCATCGGCGTCTTCCTGGGTAACTTATTGTAGCCTCAGAACTGTCTGTAGCCTGTGGAATTCCGAATTCATTGACCTCGTAACTTGTGTAAACGATTGTTATCGAAGTTCCGACAATTGGGTCGTCCAAGGAATCTATTGCTAACTCTCCAGCAGTATACCCAGTACCGCTCCAAGTTTCAGCCATTCCTGAAATATCGCTTCCGGGAATGGCTTGTATATCCCAAATCAAAGTATCTTCATGGCCATCGAATACTACCCATGTCAAGAGTGGGATACCTCCGTCTTTTGTCTGAGTAAATATCGTCCCCAGCGAAGTCATTGAGGAAACGTCAGAGATGTCGTTATCGTCAACCGCCTCTATCGATTGCATCACAATACTACGGGCTTCCTGCTCGGTTAGCGCTGTATCGAATTGTAACTTCAAATCAGCACCATTTTGGGCATTGGTTGTTCTTTCATCGACAAGGGTTCCGGTGTGTCCTTGGACCGCAGCGAGTGTAACTATTGACAAAGTTAGTAGAAGAATTAGGGACAATCTGCTAACCGATTGACTGGAGCCCGAACCGCTCAAGCCTCTGCGAATATCGGAAATTGCTGGAGACCAACCCATTAGGCGATTGAGAATTTGAGGTCCTGCGGCCCCAATTTGCGAAAGAACCAGCGCGCCTCCAATCCAAAGGAAAAATGGGCCCAAAAGAAGGAGAATTGCATTGAGAATGAAATTCGTAATTAATCCAGAACTACCCACTGGCCCATATCCACCGTTAGATTGAATCCAACTCTCAATGAATGCAAGAGCTCCGAGACCAAATGTAATCCAGTGAAGGATATAGAACGGCTCTCTCTCTCTGCTTATCCTTCTAACCCCCTCATCAATTTCGATATTGAGGAATTCCTTGGTCCGTCTGTTACCAAGATAGTACGCGATCCCAATAGTCAATAGAGCCACTACCCAAGTTGAGAAGAAGCTTAGAATTGGATTGACATCTACATCTCCTGCATCGGTAAATCTCAGGAAACCTACAGCTCGCAAGACAACTTCGACTGCCCAAGATGCCAGAATGAATCCCAAAGCCCAAGCGATAGTTCCAATCGCATAGATTTCGATAACCATCATTCGCGTCAAGGTTGCTTCTGTACCCCCAATTACACGATGAATCGCAACCTCTCTCCTGCGCTGCTCTAATGACAATACTAGGCCGTAGCCTAGTACTACGAAAGATAGTGCAACGATTGGAATCACTAGGATGTAATCGAATACCTGAATGATTCCGAGGAAGATATTGAGAAATGTGATGGTGCCGGAAATCAAATCATTGTACTCTACGGAAATTAATGCTAATTCGCCATCAAAACAGGTAACTTCCGCTTCTCCGGCAGCAACCTCCCTCAGAACTTCCTCTGAAATTTGATCAGAGCAGGCACCGACTGCAAATAATCGAGGAACCGATTGATCTTCGAATACCACATTTTCGTTAGTAACTGGGTCTACTACAGTAATGTCAGCTCGAACTTTCTCCAAGTCATTTTTTAGATTGCTAAGCCAATTTGTTGCATCTCTTGTCGAACTGGTAGGAAGTTTATTGCGGTCTACTGCGATTCCAAGATAAGCGTGATCCTTCTGCATCAGAACCTGCTTTTGCTCCTCACTTAGAACTGAATCAGTAACCATTACTGGATGATAAAGTAGAGTAGGATTTGCGAAATCTCCTTCCTCATAGATTGCGGCAACTTTCAGATTTGTAACATTGAAAGTTTCCAAGCAAAAAATGCGACCAATCTCCAAATTATTGTCCAAAGTGCCTTGACATTCATCGAATGCATTCTGGAACTGGTCAAAGGTGTAAGTTCCATTAATGTAGGAGAATGTCAAGGTAGAAATTATCTCATCAACCTCTGCTCCTGCTGCACTAGCAATCTTTGATGGAAGTATGACGGAACGATTGGCTTCTGCATCGGCGGCGCTTGCCGGCCATTCTCCAAAGATTACCGACTTAGCATGTCTTTCTGCAAGATCTCCGTCCCAAATTCCAGAGCCATAAAATCTGATTGTTCTGCCATCATTTATCGGAGGGCCATTCTCCAAAGCCTCGGGATAATCCCAACTCACGTTCCCCCAATCGGCCGACGTACCGGTGGCTGAAACCACATTCAGTGGTTGTGGAAGAACGAAACTTTCGTCAAAGAAGCCAGTGACCCTTATCCCTTGTCTACCGTAAACAATACTACAATCAGAAAATTCCTCCATCGAGGTTAGGTCGTCACAGAATGATTCCCAAAGTTCGGAATTATTGGTCCGCCCATCCCAAGTTCCTCCGGGTTCTTCTTGGAAGTCTAGTTTAGCATCGAATACCTCGCCCTCGAGAGAAAACTGAAAGAATCCTTGATTCAACCCTACGGCGTACGCCAGTACTGTTGTAATGACTAGTGAAGAAAGGAATACTCCCGCAAAGATTGCCAGACCTCTTTCACGAGCCCTCCAAGCACTCTTTAGAGCCATTGAGATGTTATGTGGCGCCGCTAGCCAACGACTTTTGAAAGTTTGATACCACCTTTTCATGCGATTTAAAGGAGACAATCTATCCATTACTTGGTCTAATGTTCCTGCTCGATTGGGACTAGCTGCTTTCTTTGCTAGATTGTACCACCATCGATACGCTTTGATAGCCGCTTGTATACCGAGTATGAATAATCCAACAGAAACCCAAGCCCATATCATGGTCGGGAGGACTTCTGAAATCATTGACTCAATGTTCACGGCTGCACCTCCTCAATACCCCATGCTGAGCGAATATCGGAGGCTGCGGTTACACCGTCTTTGAGAAGCAACATCCTGTCAGCCATAGATGCCAATATTGGGTCGTGGGTTACCATCAAGACCGAAATTCCGTCATTCTTGCAGAGGTCTTGGAATAAGTGAATGATTTCCTGACCGCTCTTGACATCTAGATTGCCGGTTGGTTCATCGGCAAGAATCAGTGGTCTTGAACCTGAAATCGCCCTTGCAACTGCAACCCTTTGTTGCTGACCACCTGAAAGTTGGTCAGGAATGAAATCCATTCTATCACCAAGTCCTACTCTCTCTAGAGCTGCCTTGGCTCGCTCTTCTGCTTCCGAACTGGACATTCCTGAAAGTTCAAGGCTGAATGCTACGTTGTCTAAAGCGGTGAGGCGATCAACTAGGTGGAAGTCTTGGAAAATCCACCCAACACCATTTCGTCTGACATCGACAACTCTGTTGGGCGACTTTGTTCCATAGTTGAACGACTGAAGAGTAATCTTTCCCGAATCCGCTTCAAGCAGACCTCCGATGATGTTCAGAAGGGTACTTTTTCCGCATCCACTCGGGCCCATCATACTGACTAATTCGCCTTGCTCGACCTTCAGATTGATGCCTTTGAGGACCTCTAAACGCCTTCTACCTGAACCAAATCCCTTCCGAAGGTCCTCTACAGATAGCACACCTTGGCGACCTAGGCTTAGTATTTTATCAGTTGTATATTTGGAACTTAGAGTAGACGTCTGCTAAACTTTGACCGTAGGCTCTCAATCCGTTGGTTTTTCGTGTATTTTCTATCGCTTTCTCATCGGGAAATCTAGGCACCTTGCCGGCTCTTATCCAATCCCCGTGGATTATTGTAATTTGTTCCAGCCATTCACGTGGATCTTCCGAGTTGCAATCTAATGTTGGGCAGCCAGATGCAGATGCGTGGAGAATTAGGTTTGGGTGGTAGGGATTTCCTTCTGCAAGCAACAAGACCTCCGAATGCTGCAGAAGGGAGATTATTCGGTCGGGCTCATCCAATAGGTTTGAGGTGTCGGTGGAAAACATCGCGACAAAATTGCAATCGACGGTTATCTCCGAATCCAACTCCGCGATTAGGCCTTCCAAATCGGAATCTGTTCCTAAAGCGACTAACATTTTCGATTCGTCATCAATCGATTCCAGATACTCTCTCGATTTCGGGCTGGTCTCAGGAGAAAATGCATCGACATCTATGCAAGAGCCGATTTCCAAGGTCTCAGATTTCAGGCGAGAAGACAGTTCTTCGGATTCGACCAATACCAAGTCAAGCAAATCCAATTCGTCAATCATCCGAGAAGATAAGGTTGGACTTTCGATGAATAGTGAGCCTACTGCGGGATATTGGCGATCGATTCGCGCAAATGATGCCGATTGAGGATCCACAAAGTGGACCATATCTATCCCTCCTATGGCTAATACTGCATCCAACTCAGTAGAACTCCTCACGGTTGCGGCCTTTGTCCAGAATGGCACCCTAGCTCGGTTGAGAGCGTCAGCAATCGTCAGATGTCCATAGGACTCCTGCCCTTCGGGCTCGCTAGTTGCGAGGATGACCCGCTTCATGGACTAGAGGGAATCGCCTCAGAATATGACCTCAGCGGCTATGAAAGGAATAGATTTGGCTGATTAACATAGTGTCAGGAGTTCCGCGCCGTTTATCAGAACAGGAAGAGGGAGAGGAACGATGGCCTCGGCTGAGGGCACGCCTCTGCGCGTGCTAATCGTCCATGTATGGTTCTGGCCTCATGTTGGCGGAGGAGACCAACATGTGGAGATGCTGGGCCGAGAATTAGTCAAGTTGGGGCATGAGGTAACCGTCTGGTGTGCTGATGTTCCAGGCCATAATCCCAGACAATTTCAGCGAGGTGGAATCGAGGTTGTTCGACTACCGCCAAGCAGAATACTCGGAGGAGTTGATCCAGTGGTTTCTCTTGATGGCTTATCGATGGATGGATTCGATATTGTTCACCTGCATGATACCCTTCCGGTGTTAATTCGAAAAACCTTGAAAATGGCTCGCAATGCAGGTGTTCCAGTAGTAACCACCTATCACAACGACTACATCAAACACGGAATAATTTCTAACTCGATCAAATCTTTGCGATGGGCCTTACAAGGTAGGAAAACCCTGCATTCCAGCAATGCACGTATCGTACTTACAGATTACTTTGAGAATCTCCTCAGAAGTAAGCGTGTCAAGGGAAGAATCGATGTTATCCCTAACGGATTTTCACCAATTGAAGATGCTGCCGAGAGACCTAGTACATTGGGTGAACTAGGAGAAAGAAAATTACTGACTTTTGTTGGAAGGCTCAGCGAGCAGAAGGGGCTAGATGTGCTGATGGACGCGTGGGATTCACTCGCTGCCAATTCTGACCCTGGCTTTGACCTTGCAATCGCTGGAAAAGGCGAGCTCGGCGATTGGCTAACCGAACGCATCGCCAATGCCGCACAAAATCAGTCAATTCATCGCTTAGGATTGGTAAGTGAAGGAGAGAAACTCTGGCTGCTGGAGAACTCGACTGGCATCGTGATTCCATCTCGCTTCGAGGGCCTACCGACCGTTATGCTCGAAGCCATGCACGCCAGCTCACCAGTCATTATGTCCGACGTAAACGACCTTGGCCGCTTGGTTACAGAGCCGGAAGCAGGATTCTCTGTTCAATCTGGAAGCTCGACGGAACTCGCTGAGGCGATGTCTCGACTTGCTTCTGCTACTGCAGAAGAATTGCAAAATTATGGTAAATCAGGCCATAGCGCAGCACAATCCTACATGTGGCCTGTAATTACCAATGACGTCCTCGCGGTTTATCGAAGAGTTTTGGAGGAATCTAAATGACGGATTCTAGCTCCGATAAGCCGAGCCTTCTCGTCGCCAAAGGCACCTTCGAAGCTATGCGAGGCGCAGAGCGCGATCTAATCAGAAACCTACCTGCGCTAGCGAAATATTTCGATGTCACAATGGCAACACTGCAGTCTAGTAAAGCACTCAAACAGTGTTGCAAAGAGAATTCGATTCCATTACTCAAACCAAAAGTCGCTTGGCAACCAAAAAATGGAGCGCTATCGAGAATATGGAATCGAGACCTGAGAAATTCAACAAAGGCTTGGCGAGGAATTGAAGGACTGAGGGGAGTCCTGGCCAGCACCGATGCTGTTCATCTCGTCAGCGGAGATGGTTCCCTCGGTTTAATCCGCCTTGTACCGAAGAAAACCCCATTCCACTTACACATGCTTGAACCGCATCGGGGTCTCTACGAGGATGTTCTACATCTAGGAGTAGATGGAAAACCAAAACGTAATCTAGCACTGACTAGATTTGCTCTATCCAAGGCAAGACGCGATGACCGAAGGGTAATCTTTGCTTTTCTCAAACGACCTAAGTCACGAATTAACGGAAATTCGAATTACAGTGCTGAAAGAATCCAAGCTGTCTACGGCTGTGAGGCAGGATTCATTCATCCGAGCGTTGATTTTTCCGAGTTTACACCAGAAGCCACCGAGGAAGAGAACCAAGCGTGGATTGACCTTGACGAATTGCCAGACCCGCCTTGGGTCACAACCATCGGCCACGCTGGCTGGGTCAAAGGGGGTTGGGAAACTATCTCCATGCTGGCTGGAAGTGGCTTTGGCCTGGTTCTCGTCGGAGGAGGTATATTTGAGGAAGTAGAGGGCCTACACGACCACGCCGATGCGAGAGGTGTCAAATTGTGGACACCCCCTCTTCTCACCAATTTACAACTGACTGGATTGATGCGCCGCTCGGTTGCAATCGTTAGTATGGCTCACGGAGAACCTTTCGGATTGACTCCGATCGAAGCTTTTGCAGTCGGAACCCCAGCCCTCTTTGTCGATGAGGGAGGATTCCAAGACACCATCGTAGATGGAGTCAATGGAAGACTCCTACCCCGTGACGACGCAATGGCTTGGCAGGAGGCCCTAAACGAGGCACTGGAAGCCGATATAAAGAAGAAATGGGCAAAGGCTGGAAGAGAGAAAATTGCCGAGTTGGATTTGTCTCCGGATGCTCATGCCAAGCGCATCTTCGAAGTCATCAAAGAACTCAATGAATCCTAGATTGACCTCGCACGCAAGGGGGAATCGTTCATACCGCGGGTAGGAACGCCATTCCAACATGGTCGATGATGAGTCGATGGATAACAAGGAACGAGCCAGCCAACTTGCAGTTGCTGTCGGAATGCTACTTTTCGCTTCGGTAATTTTGGGAAGCGGAGTACTTGGCGACGCTGGAGATGATAGGCTATCAGATGAAAATGAGCGCGGCGAAGATGCTGATTCAAACCCAGCAACCGACCGTGAAGACGATAACGACCGGCTTGGGAACGACAGGGCGGAGGAAGATCTTGACGAAGATATGGCAAGGCTCGAGATAGCCTGCGATGACGGTGAAGGCGACATCGAGGCCTGTGAAGAGATGAGGGGTATGATGCTCGAGAACAGAATGATGGCGAATGGCGATGACATGCGAGGGATGGACGAGCGACGCGGCCACGAAGACCGAGACATGCGAGGCCCAGGTCAGATGCAGATGCAAGTTCCCCCAGAGGTCCTACACCAAATGGCTGGGCTGTGGTGCCATGACCACGTCTTCGAAACCTTCTGGGAGAACACTCACGCCGTCGAGCTGGAAGACGGCTCCGGATTCGAGATGGTTACCTACGACGATGAGGATAACGAGGAGAGCACGGTGATTAGCCACGATGCGATGTGGCAGATCACAGCCGGTCTCGAGCCGCTCGTCGAGTCGTGCACCCACATGATGGCCGCTCTGATGGGCGTGCCCATGCATCACCACGAGCACGAGGACGACTGGGGGGAGGACGAATGGTGCGAGGAGCGCCCAGATGCCGCGGACTGCTCATGGATGCATGACGACTGGGATGAGGATGACGAGTCGGATGAGTGGGACGAGGACGACGAGTCGAACACCCCTGATGAGGATGAACCACGAGACTAGTTCAGAGAAATTCGTTCGACCTTAGGGCCGAGCATGAATGCCGCAACCATAGCGGCCAGCCCGAGGATGAATAGTGCTAGAGAAATCCATTCATTGACGATAATCGAATCGTCGAAGGCCGGCCAAAACGGCAACATATCCATGGTTGACTCTCCAAGCGCCATCTTTGCGCCAATCGAGCCTAGCACTGTTATGCTTGCAAGTGCTCCAACTGCTGATACAACTTGCAGTAAAGCCAGCCTTGATTCATTCCACACACCCGGCCCAAATCGCCAGCGACCAATTACCATCGAGGCTAGGAATCCAGTGGTTAGTCCAGTAAAGAGGAATTTGTTGTAGCTCATCGCATCGCTCGCCGGATCAGACATTGCCGCCGTACCGGATAAAACTGCGATTGGAAGTAGTGGAAGCGCCGCGATTCCTGCGATGTATGCGGCGGCATCGAAATGACCCCGAGCATTCTTTGCCCCAACAAAGTAGTTCGATGACCAAGCCGCTATGGCGCAAAGACAAGCGAGGGTGGCGATACCTGTGGTCAATCCAACTACAAGATGATGTAAGGTCTGAGCAAACATCACTCATCACCTCCGTAATCAGGGTCGTCAACCCATTCTTCATCGACTGGATCCCAAAGTAAACCGGGGTGTTCTTCGTACTTCACAAGACGCGCGCGATATTCCTCCGCCT
Organism: Candidatus Thalassarchaeum sp.; assembly: GCA_022449345.1. Lineage (GTDB taxonomy): Archaea > Thermoplasmatota > Poseidoniia > Poseidoniales > Thalassarchaeaceae > MGIIb-O1. The sequence continues at coordinate 12,312 of JAKURL010000013.1, forward strand.
CATTGACTGGTGTCTTTTCAACAACTGGTTCTGGTTCGGGCAGGGTTTCCTCTGAGGACTTTACTTCCTCGGTTTGGTCCAACTCATGTTTCCTTCCAGAGGGTTGCATAATTCCTTGCAAACTTACCATTAGAGCGATTATCATGAATGCGCCAGCGAATCCTTGTGCTCTAGCACCCATCAAACTGCCATCAAATTCTGGCGGTATGGTGCCCATCGTCAGCCAAGGCTGCACAACATCGAACTCCCCATTGGAAGTCGTAACCCGATAGACAATCCTTCCATCTCCCATAGTTGCCGGTAGATAGGCTAACCACTCATCATCCTCTCCTGCCTCTACTGTAGCTAGATGAGAGAATGATTCTCCTTCTAACTTCCATTCAACAGAAATTTCTGTAGCATTTTGAGTCACAAGGCTTACCGGAGATGTATCACCTGTGACTCGATAATTTGGCGCGCTCCAATCAGGAGCAAAACCAGGTAGATTTGCGGGTACAGGGTTGATTGCAATCGAGTGTGTGTCGGATACTCCGAGATATGCTAAACCTTCGTACCCGGCACCGTGATGAATAGCGACGATGAGATTCCCATCACCCACTTCTTCTGGTGCTTTCAGCACCCAAGTTAGGCTTACAACCCCACTAGTGGGGACGATTACTTCGACATAATTTCCAGTCGTACCCGATGGGTCCTGAATTATGTTCCAACCGTTATCCTCCGGGTTGTCTCCATTTCCGTTGGTCGAAGAAAGTAGGAAGACACCTAGGATTCTAGAGTGGGATATCGATTGAATCTCAATCGTCGTGTCAAATTGATAGGCGGTTCCGGTAAATGCAGTGTTACCAGAGGTAATCGAAATTATAGCCGAGGATGGAGCATTTAGTGCCGGATCTCCGTGACACGAGCCACCACAAACGAAGTCCCTGTTTCCATCACCCTCTCCACCAGGATTAGCGACTGTGCCTTGTGTTGCTAGAAGCATAAGGGCAATTGTCGAAAGGACTAGGGTTCTACCTCGCATCAAGCATCCCTCCTTCGACCAAACATGGTTATTCCAATACTAGCAAAACCGACTAAAACCATGATAATCATCAATGGTAAAGACATCGAGGATATTGAACCCGTAGGCTCGATATCAACTGAATTTGGAGCATCGGAAGCATCTACGGTTGCGGTATTTTCCATTTGGAATAGCCAGAGTACTTCGAGTCCACCCACCTCTGCTGTGACCGCGTAATGGAGGTTGGAAGCAACAGGCGCGGTCTCACTCCATGATAGTTCGGAAGTCTCGCCAACCGCTTCCAATCCAGTAACAAGAGGTTCTCCATTGGAGTTGTGTCCAATTGAGGTGAAGGCACTGGTTGAGCGATAGATACGGAAGTTCGTTTCCTCTCTCGACCACTCCCAAGACAGTTCCACTTCGCTGCCGGAAAGAGTTGCAGTCAAACCGGTAACGGTGGTCACTTCTCCAAATGTAATGTAGGATACACTGCTTCCGGTCTGACCCATGTCATCAACTACTGTAAGCATAACCGAATGAGACCCAGATCCGAGTTGTACTTTGACCATCTCGCCGGTTAAACTCGCTCCATTTACATCCCACATGTAATGAGTAATCTGTCCATCGAGATCGACCGACATCGAAGCATCAAGGGTAATGAATGCCCCCGCTATAGGGGGCTCTGGAGATATTGAGAATAGCGCCGTTGGTGGGACATTTGCAATTTCTATTTCGGCTTGTGCAACCGAGGATAATCCCCAAGGGTCACTCGCTGTGATTGTAACAAGCCAAGTCTGTCCAGGTTCTAATCTGTCTGCGAGTACAATTAGAGCATCCTCAAGGTCAGGTACTGTGAAACCGTTACGCGCCCAAGTGACTTGAAATGAGACCGGTTCTCCATCCAAATCTGTAGCAGATGCATGGACCACCAATGATTCTAGAGAGTTTGCAGGTGTTGTTGGAGGAGAAGGCATTTCACTTGGATTTCCGGTAAATCCAGCATTACCATTCCCAAGTAACACCTGCATATTGCCTGGTGCACCATTCTCTATCTGTCTAGAAGTGGTTTTGAGCGAGATTCCAAGGTCATCTCCATCACCTGGAACTACCTGAACAGACCAACTTTGATCTCTTACCGTCTCAGACGCTAGAATCTCGGTCATTCCATCGTATTCGCGAACCCATTCCCCATCCACCCACCATCGAATTTGGCTATTCATTTCGGGGTCGCCATCGACATCGCTTTGTTCCCATATTACGCTGAGATTCATCGATGTGGTTAGAGTCCCCGCAGGCAACATCTCGATTGAAGTGACCTTTGGTGGAGTATTGAGAATTACCAAGTCCTCACTCTCAACCCAATCCGACCAAAGCAAGCCGTCGCTGACTCTTGCCTTTGCAGTCCAAGTTTCTCCCTTCGAAGTGGATTCAGCGAGAACTATGGTTAAGTCATTGTAAGCAGATACTTGAGAACCGTCTCTGAACCAGCGAATCTCTGTAGATTGAACCGTGTCTCCATCCGGATCGGTCCATCCAACATTCACCTGTAAGGCGTCGTCAGTACGAGCGTTACCAACGGGTGATACGTAGACTGTCGCACTTGGTGGGTTGTTTGATGAGCCAATCACTACCACTCCTGTGTAAACGATTTGACCGAACTCATATCCATCGTGGGGCTTGACAGAGGCCTCCCATTGATCACCACCGCGAATCATCAGAGGAGAGACGCTATCCTCATCATCGAGTTCAGGAATTCTCGCACCCTCTAGATACCACCGAATCTCGGTTCCCTGCTGAGGTTCACCGTCGAAATCGAAGTACTCGTAGTCTAATCGAAGTTCATCAGTATCAATTGGATTCTCCGGAGTAAGTTCGAGATTCCTCGCGATTGGAAGGGTATTGTTAATCCTAACAGGGCCAATAGACACTGGGTCTCCCTGGTCCGTGCCGTCCTTTACGGTAACAGTGCAGGTCCATTCTTGGCCCTTGGCAAGCCAAGTCTGAGATACGGACGTTTGGTCGTCAAGAGATCCAACATTATTTCCATCTACTTTCCAACGAATTTGGGTGCCCTGTTCTGAATCTCCATCGGCATCATAGTAGGTATAATCCACCGCTAGGCCAGTGGCACGGGTTGGTTGAGCAGGAACGAAAATCACTGACTGAGCCTCTGGAGGTGTATTGGTGCTTGAGGAAGATTCACCCAATGTCCACGTACCTGTGCCCCAATCATCACCGGTATTTGCATCATTTCCGTTTGCATACAAAACTGCGAGATTAAAGTCAACATTTCCAGTTCCAGTTGCAGGCGCAGTCCAATCCGCCGACCACGACCGTAGGGAATCGCTGCTGTGAGTCAATTCACCATTTTGCAACTGAACTTGTGGCCCAAGATTTGACCAAGAACCGGCGCTGGCATCGAGATTAAATCCTCCATCACCAGAAATGTGAGGGCCACCATCCCAATTCAAAGAATACGTTGCTCCTGGTGTGTAACCTCCCGCCCCCCAAGGTAAACCACTAAGTGAAGGAGAAAGTGAAGATGCGCTGCCATGACAGGTACAGCCGGCGGTTGATTGGCCGGTTTTGCCAGTGCTATTGGCGATTGCAACTTGGCTGGATGAGATTAGCATCATTAAGACAAAGATGGCAACTGCACGGCGCGAGCGAAGCACACCTCGCTACCTGAGCGAGCGCTGATAGTCCATTCGGCGGTGTGTCTAGGAAACGATAGCCGGTCCGGAGGACCGGAATCGGTGGATTCATTGGTGGGTCTTTGCTCGCCGAGCCATGCGTCCTATCGAGAGCGTTGCAATAATCGGCGCGGGCAACATGGGTTCTGGTATCGCTCAGAAATCTGCACAAGAGCGATTCAAAGTACAGATGGTGGACCGCGAAGAACAATGGGTAGAACGGGGTCAGTCAATTATTGCTGGATTCCTCGATGAGGCGATTGAGCGACGCATATTCCGTGAGGCTGAAGCGGAGGAAATCAAAGCAAGAATCACCGGTGTCGTTGGAACCGAAAACATCGCCAATGACACCGACCTAGTAATCGAGGCGGTTTTCGAAGACTTCGACATCAAAACCGCTGTGTTCGAGACCCTCGATGAGGTGTGTGAAGAACACACAATACTAGCATCCAACACCTCTTCTCTGAGCGTTAACGCTTTGGCAGAGGCGACCGGAAGGCCAGACCGATTCGTCGGATTACATTTCTTCTATCACCCTGCCAAAAACCGACTCATCGAAATCATTCCCGCTGAGACAACAACTCCTGAGGCTTTAGCTGCTGTAGAACAATACTGCAAAGCCATGGGAAAAGTTGTCATCATCTGCAAAGATCGTCCTGGATTTGTTGTAAACCGATTCTTTGTTCCTTGGCTAAACGAGGCTTGCTTATTGCTAGAAGATGGGGTTGCTAGCGCTGCCGCAATCGATGCGGTTGCAGAGAAGGCTTTCCACATCGGAATGGGGCCATTTGCTCTGATGAATCTAACAGGACCAACAATCGCCTTGCATTCAACCAATTACTTGGCCAAGCAACTCGATTGTGCCCGATATACCGGAGCGTCTAATCTCAGAGAAATGGTTGAGGCTGGCCAAATGTGGGAAATTGGCGAAGACACCGAATGTAGTGACGAGGCGGCGGCGATTATTCTCCAGCGCCTCATGGGTCAGGTATTTGCTGTCTCGGCACAGATAGTGGCAGAGGAAATCTGCTCGATAGAAGACGTTGACCGGGGGGCCAAGGTAGGCCTCCGCTGGGCAAGAGGACCATTTGAGATTGCAAATCGATTGGGAATTTCTGAAGCTATCTCGATGGCTCGGTCCTATTCAGATATAGCCGGATTCGATTTACCAAATTGGTTTGCAGAATTGACTGAACCTCTAGAGTTCAGTTATGTCGATACCATTGTTGAAGATGGAATTGCAACCGTGATAATCAATCGGCCAGAAGCCATGAACGCTCTCAATGAGACTGTTGTTAACCAATTAGGAGAAGCACTTGATTCTCTCAACTCTCGCGACGATGTTTCAACGATTGTTCTCGAGGGAGCTGGTAAAGCATTCGTAGCTGGAGCGGATGTCAAGTTCTTCGTAGACAAGATTCGAGCCGATGCTTTTCCAGACATCTACGAGTTCACAGCGACTGGGCATGAGGTACTGAATAAACTGGAAAATTCTGACAAAACCACAATCGCTCTGACAACCGGGTTGGCACTTGGCGGAGGATTGGAATTAGCACTCGCTTGCGATTACAGAGTTGGAACTAGGCGCACACAATTTCGATTCCCAGAGACCAGTATCGGAATCTATCCTGGACTAGGAGGAACACAGCGTACGCCGAGGATATGTGGAATTGAGGCAGCGAGATTCGCAGTTCTTGCTGGTAATTTCCTAGATGCCGGTAGTGCTGCAGCTCTAGGACTTCTAACCCATTTAGTAGACCCAAGCGAAGTCGACCAAACCGTGAACTTGATTTCTAACTCTGGAAAACCAAGCAACAAGTATCCTGCAAGACCTGCTGATGAATCTCATCCAGCCACAGCATTCGCACTCGCCTTCTACAGCGATGCGAACATGGCTGCACTTGCGGCTGGCGAATACCCAGAAGGCTTCGATTCTGAGGATAAGATGGTTGTACGCCAACTAAAATCATTGAGCAGAACATCACCAATCGCGCTCTCCATGGCGAGTTCGCTACTGGATGATGCAGTAGCCACTGGGGAAAATCTCCAGCAAGGATTGGCCTTGGAACTTGAGCGCCTTCACGAGATTTTTGCGACCTCGGATGCCCTCGAGGGCCTAAGCGCTCTGATCGAGGGGCGTAGGCCCACCTACACAAATCAATGAGATCATCGACGACTTGGATAACGAACCCAAGCAGGCGCGCGTACGTCCGCCATGCCACGAATTAGTTGCTCTCTAACTTCTTTCCAGCTCAAGAGATCACCTCATCATTCCAGTTCTCCATTATCTCATCAACCCACTTTTCTAGCCACTTGTCCATTTCTTCATCTCCGGTGTAATGTTGCATCTTGGTGCAAATTTCACACTGAGGGAATGAGCAGTCATATATGAATCCGGAAGAGGTGGTGGATGCACTAAGGTGCATTTTATACACTAGATACCGGGTGCGTAACCTGTCGCACATGAGCCGTCAACCTATGGTACTGACTGAGAAGGACTTCAGGTATGTCCAGAAGTCAATTGTTGAAGTCCAAAGAAGCGGTAGGGCGATTCGCAAAATCTTCGCCGCATACTATGACGAAGAAGTAGACATTGGTTGGGAAGTGGATGCGGCGGTGGATTCCTTTGAGATGTTCTCATCTCGCTGGACAATTGAGATTCTCGCTGCACTATACATCGCTGGAGATCGGCGCTTCAATGAATTGCGAACATTACTGAGGGGTATTTCTTCACGCACACTTTCTGACAAACTCACGACCTGTCAAAAGCATGGTCTAGTGGATAGAGTGGTCGAAGAAGGTCCACCTATTCGAGTAACCTACAGATTGACCAGCCACGGCCGAACCTGTGGCCGTCTACTAGGACCTTTAGTGGCTTACATGAAGACGCATAAAGAATTGATTGAATCCGAATAATTACCGAATTCGGCTATTCTCTCGACACATCAGAAATACGATGCAAGTTTGATTCATACAGCCGCATCCTTCAAAGGGTGAACGAGATGGATTTGACCTATGGCGTTGATTGAACAGTGGCGCAGTAAGCGTTCTATCGTCGTCGATGGGCTTGTCGCTTTAGCAGGCGGGGCTTTTGGACTTGGAGCACTACTTCCAGCGATGATTCCTCCAGCAGCCCAAGGCACTCTATCAGCCCCAAGAGAAAACTGGGAACATCCGGTTCGAGCTCGAATTATGTCTACTCTCAACCGCTCGCCTGGAATTCATTTCCGTGAGTTGCAGAGACGTCTAGATGCAGCAAATGGAACCCTTCGACACCATCTAGATGTCCTCGTCGCTGAGAAGTCCGTGACCACTATGTCAGTCAATGGACGTACCTGCTACTACGCTGGTGCACCTGCGCAAGTTGAGATTATAATCGGCACCGGAGTTACCGATGATGCCCGTGCCGCATCTATGCTACCTGTTGGACTATCTGAACTACAACAGGCGGTAGTAGCCCGCCTAACTCGTTCAGATGCCCCACGCTCTCAAGCCGCTCTTGCTAGAGACCTAGGTAGGTCTCGTTCCGCGGTTCATTCAGCAGTTGGAGTCTTGAGAACAAGAGGGATTGTGACCGATGGAGATTTGTGCTTGGCAGACCACCTTCATGGCCTTAGAACTTCTCGATTAGAGTACAATTGGTTAGACTTACGTGCTGAAATGGCTTAGTTTGATTAATAGAGGTGGTCTAGCATCTCTATGAATAGTGGAACGAAGATCACCATTGGTATTGGTGCACTTGTTTTGTTGGCTGGAATTGGCTTGACATTTGTAGGCGGTAATAGTGCATCTGGACTAGAAGATTTCGTCGTAGAAGATGACAGAGTGTGGACAGGGGATTCTGGAATCTATGTCCATGAAATTTCTGATGATATTGTGTTAATCTTTGTCAGTGATGAAGTAAGATGTGATGAGTTCTATATGCAAGTAGTTAGGGAAGATGGAGAAGAAAGTCGGGTTGGCTACAAACATGATGATTGCACCAAGGATGGCTCAATGCCTGCTGGTCACGGAGATGACCCAGAGGGTTGGTATCACATGGGTGCGATATACGATCTTGAGCAAGGTGTTTCGTATAATATTACAACATCTGATGAATTCTCTGCAGTTTCGGAAGATCTGATCATAAAATTGGTGACGGGGTTGTTAGCAGGCATACTTGGAATAGGTGGAGGCATTAGTTGTATTTGCTGTGGGGTTGGGATAATGGTAGTTGGAGGGCTTCTTGCAGTAACCTCTGGTGGAAACAAGCCTCAGACTCAGATACAAATTAACCCTTCAGTTGAGGTTGATTCCAACAATGAAGAAAATGAAGATGAGTATGATAAGGGCCAGGAAAGTTGGGATGTGGAATAGTCCTCGTAATCACCAAAATGTTGGAGATTAGGCATTCTGAGTTGAGTTGATTACAGAATGCTATTACACATTGAATTTCGCCAAGTGGTTGTATGTTCCGCATCCGCTTAGTAGAGCAGCCAATGCCTACAGGTTCGAAAGACCCAGATGTGCTGCTTGCTTGGTTGCTAGATTCGATGGGATTGGTGCGTTCTCGAACCGAGGGTGCAACGGTGGACGAAGAGCAGGGCGCGATTCATCGAATGGTTAGGCATACTCTTCTCGAAGAGCCACTGAAAGGATGGGATAATGCAGCTATTTCGGAATTCTCCGGACTTTCTCAAACAGGGGTTCACAACCAGATGCACAAATTGCGCGAAGTGGGTCTAATCAGTTCTCGATTGGAAGGAAGGTGGCACGTCAACGTACTTCGTGGAGGCTCAATGGCATCAGCGGTTGAATTGATTGCAGTTCAAACTCGCGCGATTGCAGTGATGAGATTGGCAGAATTGGGTGATGCTATTTCCGATTCTGAATCGCGAATGGTTGAGGCAGGTGAGGACGAATCGCAAGTTTTCAGAATCTATATTGCCGAGCCTGGACCGACACCGGAAGATTCGGACAGGCTCGATTGTTTGCTATCTGATCTAGGAATAACCGGAGACCGAGTCAAGAAGGGTGATACGGTTACTCGCCAAGTATTCGACGAGTTGGCAAGTAGTGAGAGGCCACTGACCCTGCAAACATTGGCCGACAGGACGGAAGAGACTCGTTCTCGTGCTCAACGTGTGGTCGAGCGACTCAGGCAGGCGGGAATCGTTGACAGAGTTGCAATGCGCGACCGTATCGCAATGGATGTCTACGCCGGCTTGATGCGTCAATACTCAGCTAGAGGAGAAGAATGGTTGATGGGAAGAGGAGGCCTTGGCAGACTCGATGAAGATATTTCAACAGCTCTGATTAAGGGTGTTCGAAAAGACAAAATGAGTATTGAGAAAGTCGAGGAAATTCTCGCTACGGTTTCCATTGATGCCCAGCGTCTATTGCTCAACACCCTCGGTGGCCGCATGCCCTACGGCTACCGCATCGCTGGCAAAAACGGCGCTGATATCGCCGAGCGGGTGATGATCAATATCGACAGAACTCTGCGCCGCTGGAAAACTGTCGCGCAGCGACTCGACGAAGCCGTTGTCACTGAGTAATCGTGTCTTCAAATAGATCTATTCAGCAGGGTCGGCATGGGCCTGTAGCAATTCAATATCGCAAGCCACCAATGCCTCCTCGTGGGTTGCCTCGAGCACAACTGGACAGGCAACCCCAGCCTCGGCAGCATCCTGCCAAGTCTGTGCACAGACACACCAACGATCTCCGGGTTTGAGCCCGGGGAAGCCATGCTCTGGGGCCGGTGTAATCAGGTCGTTTCCCTGCGAGCGGGCGAATTCGAGGAACTCTTGTGTCAGAATACAACACACGGTGTGTGAGCCTCGATCGCGAGCATCAGTATTGCAGCACCCATCACGGAACCAACCGGTCAGCGGAGCTAGAGAACACGACTCCAATTCGCCGCCGAGGACATTGATAGAATCGTGCATCAGACCACCAGTGCTGTAGTATCGGCGAGTTCTCTGAGGTATTCAGACACCCGCTCGCCGAGCATATTTTGATCTTGAATCGAGTGTAGTTCGACACGCATATTTGAGGCTCCCGGAAGCCCTTTAGTGAATGAAACCGCGTGTCGCTTGAGGTTCTTGCATTGACCAGATTCGTAGACCTCTCTACTCAATTCAAGGTAACGCTGCCAACACCAAGAACGTGCTACTGCAGGGTTATCTTCACCCCAAGGAGCCTTTTCCTTAGTCCAACCCAAGTCTCTCTTGATCTCGTGGAAAATTGTTGGCCGGCCAATTGCTCCGCGACCAATCATTAGGCCGGCCGCACCGGTTGCTTCGATGCAGGCAGCAGCACTCGCAGCATTGACGACATCCCCATTGGCAATGACTGGGATGTCGACAGCCTCGACTATTCTGCGAATCTGCGACCAATCAGCCTCGCCAGCGTAGCGCTGACTCAGTGTCCTCCCATGCACGCAAATTCTTCCAACGCCCTCAGCCTCCAACCTCTGACAAATCTCCAAAGCGGTATTCGGCCCACTTCCAGTTCCGAGTCGCATCTTGACGGTGATTGGAATATCGGCTTCTTCGATACAGGCTCTTACCATTTTGACTACCTTATCTGGGTCACGAAGTAAGGCTGCACCCGCGTCGTTACGACAGACTTTCGGAGCGGGACAGCCGAAGTTGAGATCGATTATGTCCGCACGGTCTTGCAGCAATTTCACAGTCTGAACCATCTCATCGATATCTCCGCCGAAAATCTGTGGGATGAATGGCGATTCTCTAGGGTCGGATTCAACCTTGAGCCAAGAGTGCTTGGCGTGACGCGAAAGGCCGGAAGCGGCGGTGAATTCGGTGAATGTGAGGTCTGCGCCAGTCTCACGAGCCAGTAGGCGGTAGGCCAAATCGGTGACCCCGGCCATCGGTGCGAGGAACAGCGGGACTGGCTCTACCATGATTCAATCCGGCAGACCACTCATCATCAATCCAACGATAGAAGAAATTCTCAGAATGTTGATTCCCACTCTTCTACGGTTTGGGCTCGCTCCCAGTCAGCGTAGGTTGTGACTCCGCGGGCTGTTAGCATCTCGCGGGCAAGAAGCCAGTAAATCAGAGCCAGTGAGCGTCGACCCTTGTTGTTTGCAGGTAGTGCAAGGTCGACATTTCGAAGTGTGTTGTTTGCGTCAACAATTCCCACGATTGGAAGACCTGTGGATACAGCCTCAGACAGAGCCTGTGAATCTGCCGCTGGGTCGGTTACGAACAATACCTCAGGCTCGGTGTAAGTTCGTAGTCTAGGATTAGTTAGAGTGCCAGGAATAAAGCGGCCGACGATGCGCTTTCCACCGATTGCCTGTGCGAACTTTCGTGCAGGCCTCTGTCCGTATTGTCGGGCGCTGACAACTAGAATTCGCTCGGGGTCATAGCGAGAAAGGAAGTTAGCTACTGTTCTGATACGATCGTCGGTCTGATGGATATCGATCAGATGGAGTCCGCTACCGTCCGCTCTATCGGTATCGATGAAGCGTTGCATATCTGAGGACTTCTGATTAGTTCCGATGTGAACCGCATGCGTCTCATAGACATCGTACGGCACTAGGGGTGACGAATTCTCACTCATTGTGTATCCTCAGCAGCGCGGCGACCTGACCTTCCCTCATAAGCGCTACGCATCGCCCCAAAGGGGCGTGAAAGCCAAATTCAGCGATTTTGAAGTTCCGACAAATCCGTACACTCACCGATTTCGTGGATTTCTTCGAAGTGCACGCATGGTTTGGTAATAGTCACTGTCATATCGAAGTGGTCGTGGAACGAGGCGACGTCGATGAGATCATTGCCATATCCGCGAGCTTCGATTTCGACTAACCAATTGCCATTTACTAGATCTGAAAATTCGAACCGTTCCAATGGATAATCCTGAGTTGCTCGCACCTCCCAATATGGGTTGCCGCCAGATTCCTTTACTCCGGGTTCCCAAATCTTCGCATCGACGTAGCGATACTCATTGGTTCCGTTAGGAATTACGTCCTCTAGGATACTCGAATAGGGGAATTGAGCACGGAAGGTAATTGTCAGTTTCGAGACAGTGTCATCAAAGAGAATTTGTGTCTGATTGGTGTACTGAACTGATTCAAGAGTATCCGAATTAAAGGTGACATCCCAGAAGTAGGATTCGTCCTTTGAGATTGGGAACGGTTCTTCGCGTAAATCCTCCATAATTTCGCGTTGCATAACCAGGCCCATGCAACCTGCACTAATGGTCGAAAATACGAGCATCAGCAGCAAACTGAGCACTGTCAGCCGCGTCTGCATAATCCAATCTGGGTCGACACTCAGTCTTCAAACAAACGGAAAGTAGAGTCGTTGATTTTCGTATTCTTGGGGTTTTTGGTTCAGTGGATTTATCCTAAAATCCACCAGAGGAAATCACCAACATACAGAATCCAAACAATAGTGCAAAAATCAACATTGGAATTACAATGATTGAGGCTAGGACCCCCCATGCGAATGAATGATGACCAGTAGTGAAACCAAGAACCGTTCCACCAACCACACCGACACCCATTACAGTCATATGAACCAGCCCAGCAACATCTCCGGTACCGGAGATTCCCCATGCCATCTCGGAAAGTACGAAGGCCACAATCAACACAACAATCGGATATACCAATACTCCTAGGAAGAATTGAAGATTTTTGTTCATCATCTCCTTAGGCCTATCATCGGGTGTTTCAGGGCCTTCATCCTCCTCTTGGAAAAATGCTACGTCGCCGGTGAGCGTAGGTCCATTTTTCTGGGCAGCCTCGAACTCATCTCTAGTGATGACTCCATCGCCGTCGGCGTCCATCTGGGAAAACACATCGTCTGACTCTTTCCAAGAATGCTGTTCCTCCTCCTCGCTCATTCCGCCAACTCCTCGATTTTGCAACCTGCCTCTTCTTCAATTTGTATAACCGGTAGGGGGCTTAAGATTGTGGCCCTTTCACTTTTGCTTAGGAGTGCTTGCCCTGCCAAAGCCAACTCTCTCCGAATTGGCTCTAGTACGGTCTGCTCAAGATCGCCCCTGTAGAACATATTGTAGGTGTCAAAGGGTATCAGACGCAGGTCAGGGCTAACGATGTGGACACATGTCTTCTTGACGCTTCGAAGGTCGAATGAATGAGCATCGATGAAATCCATGATGATTATTCTGAATACGTTCTCGTAGGAGAATTCCGAAGGAACGACGAGTTCGGGGAGGCAGCACAATAGTTCGGCTAGTGAGTGACTTGCAGTCTGTGGAGAATGAGCTGTTGAGAGGAGGTTTAGAATCGCCTCGCGAATAGCGGGGTCCTTCTCAAACTGAATTGTCGAGCGAGGGCCTGCGAGGAGGGTTTCGTCGTCGATGTACCTAGTTAGAGGAATCGATGTACCACCCGCCTTTAGCGCATAAGCCATCGACAAACTGTCGGGGTGGCAAGGTACCGGAAGCAGGTCGTCGACAATGAAAGTGCTAGACTGTTCACCTATCCTCCTTCTAACCTCTGTTAGAGTTAGACGCTCCTTCGAGGCGTCGTAGTCATCGGATCTACCTGCCTCTTGAATGGGTTGGAAAGTAATCCCTCTTATGCAAGGTTGGCTTAGCGCGAATTCGATTAAATCACCCATCTCATCATCGTTTAGTCCTCTACTGATGGTAGATACGAGAGTTGTTGAAATTCCATTTGCATTGAGGTTTTCTAACGCCTTCTTCTTGACCTCCCTAAGGTCAGCACCACGAAGCCTCATCAACGGCTCTTTTTGGAGGCTATCGAACTGTAGATAGATTTCGAAACCGGGCATGTAATCTGCCAGTCTTGCTACAAATTCAGGTTCGTTAGCAATCCTGATTCCATTGGTGTTGACCATTATGTGCTTGATGGGGCGGGCCTTGGCCTCGTCGAGAATCTTGAAGAAATCTGGATGCAATGTAGGCTCACCCCCAGATATTTGGATGACATCAGGTTCTACTTCGTTCTCGACCACAGCGTCAAGCATCTGGACTACGTGTTCAAAGGTCCTGTAGTCTTGATGTCTTTCTGGACCAGATGATGCATAGCATATTGGACATCTGAGGTTGCAGTGGTCGGTGATTTCGATTAGAGTTAGGCAAGAGTGCTGTTCGTGGCTGGGGCATAATCCGCAGTCATAGGGGCAACCATACTTGAGCGGAGTGTTCCATTTCTCTGGCATCTCGCTGGGCTTGACATAGACCTCTCGGCTCTTTCGGTAGTACTCAGCGTCATCAGCCAACAGAACCTTCTCTTTTTTGCCACAAGAGTAGCATAATTTGTCCATGAAAACCGAGTTGTCCTTGATGATGATCTTGCCGTCTGCCCTTCGAAGGCATTCTGAGCAAACCGAGGTAGCGGTGTCGTAGAATAGGTAGTCTCGTACCCTACCGCTCATGCTAGTCCTCACCTACAGAATGAGCGTCATGGCTTGAACTATGCGCCGTCGCCCATTCTTCCTCCGTGAGTACTCCGAGAATCATGTACCAAGTTAGGCCCAATATGCAAGCTATCTGGATTGGAGAGAGAAATATCAATTCCCAATCTGCTGGTTTTATCCAATCGACAAAAATTCTCCAGAAAAGATATGACATTAAGAAAGTTCGAAATTGCCAACCGGAAGGAACAATACTCGAATTTACTCGATATTGTATTCCAAAGTAAATACACCAAATTGCTATAATTTCGTATAAGGCAGTGGGATGTCTACTAATGCCGTCGCCCAAATCTATCCCCCATGGTAGACTCGTCTCAATACCATAGGTAGCATCTTCTAGACCGGAGAGGAAACAACCAATTCGTCCAAGTGTCATTCCGAGAAGCAATGGCATAACCAAAACGTCACCTGTTCGTTTTGTGATACCCATGGCCTTCTTTGCCAACTCGATTCCAGCCATACCGCCAAGGAGGCCTCCAACGATTGTCTTTCCGCCGAGGAGGAGGGCTGGCTCATTGGTAGCAATTAGAATAGTCGTCTGAGGGTGCTGAGCCCAAGCTAGGATTTTGGCTCCGATAATTGCACCCAAAAGACCTGCTACAATTAGTGGATGCCTCTGCTCTGGGTCCAACGGATCCTTGCCCTTTGAAGACGCCCAGAGCATAGCCAGCATGCTGACGAGATATCCCAGGGCCTCGAAAACAAAATGCGGGTGAATTCCTAGAATCATTACAGGAAACTCCATTCAAGACCCTCAGTTGTGGTCGATGAAGACGTTTCCCACCTTCAATTGTGCCTCGGAATTTTCTCCTTGGAAACTACTACATTGATGACCGATGGGTATCTCGCAAAGGCGCCTCAATGACGACAAGAGGGTCAACTGAGCCGTAAGGCGTTGACGTGCCCTGTGAGTACCGAGAGGCACAAATCACTCTTCTTCGTCAGCAGCCACACGTGGCTCGTGGACTTCTCGGAATACTACTGTTCCAACCTCTAAATGCTCACGCAGAGAGCGAACTAGGGTGAACTTGGCGTATGCCCAGTTCTGGTCGTAAGCGATTGAATCAGGTAGGGTGATGGTGACATCGTCGCCATCAAACTCGACCTCAAAGTCAGAGCGCCCTGTGTTCATCTGAAGAAGGGTTGCGACGCGCTCAGCGCGGTCCTCAACCACTTTGATGATGGTGTAGGTGTAACGGAGGGCAGTACCTGCTAGTGGGTGGTTGTAATCGATTCGAGCGCGGCCGGCGCGCAGCATCTGCAAGATACCGTTGCGTCCGCCGATTTCGACCGGAGCGCCAATTGCAAGCATGTTTGGGTCGCCAACACTGCGAAGCAGAACATTCTGTGAGATGGTCTCAACTAGAGAGGCATCGCGCTCGCCGTATGCATCTGCTGGCTCGATGTCGAAAGTGTACTCGGTGTCTGCATCTGCATCAGCGAGATGCGCCTCAAAGCCACCTATCAAACGGCCCTCGCCGATTACTGTAATCATCGGCTCGTAGGTGCGAGCGTCGTCAAAAACATCGTGCTCCTTGGCAATCTCCTCTCTTGTAGTCTCAATAAGATCGCCAGATTCGGCGTTGTATAGGTCGTATTCGATGTGAACGATAGCACCGTTGTCCATGGATTAGCCTCCTGAGGGCGACCCGCCGACCTATCTTCCCTTTTTGATACAAACGGTTCTCCCACAGGGAGAAATTTTCCGCTTATTCCTATTCTTCAGAGGTCACAGGCCTACTGCTGAGCATGGCTGCAAGTCCTCCTAGCATGATTAAACTCCAACCGGCCCAAACTAGGTGAGAACCCTTCAAATCGTGTACTGTGACACGAATTTCTTCCACCTCATTGATTTCACCTCGCATCATCGATGACAAACTGATTTCCGCCTGTTGTTGATCGAGAATGAAAATCATATCACCGCTCGGTCGGATCATTCTATCGACTTCCGAGCGGCTGGTCTGCCAACCAAAGCGAAGGATTCCAGGGGTGACTTCGTCGATCTTTTCTCCGTCTTTTGTAACCTCGATTACAAAGCCGGCGAATCCATCGCCAATCTTGTAGTCGTATTCTGAGTCTTCTTCGCCCCACAATACCGTCTCACGGAAGGTGAATTCGTATTCATTGAACTCGACTGGAGCGTCTTTCTCGAGTGTGATTAGATGGCTAGGGTCGGCACGGTCGACGAGCGTCGTAGTTAGGACGTGACCCAAGAGAAGTAGGATGAGTCCTAAGTGTGCAAGATGAGAACCAATCAATCTCAAACGAGCGGTGTTTGATTTGGCCGTTATTCCGTCTGCTCGTAATTTGGGTATTACCTTACGAGTTGTATCGAATGCAACCTTTGCCGTTGGGGGAAGGGCAACGAATAACCAAGTTAGCATAAACATCGCTAGAGCGCCTCGCGAAATGTTGTCCGTCAGCATCAATTGTGGGTCGCCTGGAAGGGAGAATTGTTCGGAGTAGTAAGCGAATACTAGCGAGGCAATTAGTGTGGTTACCATGAATCCATTTCCTCGCTTTGCATCGATGCTCTTTCCAAGAGAATAGAGTGTAATCGCTAGAATTGCGAGCACTAGGATTGGGGCTCCATAGAATTCGTGAGCCGCCAGACTTGTTCCATCAATCTCGGCTGCGAGCAATAACCAGGTGAGGGTAAGGAAAGCCGCAGCCGAAAACCAAGGAATTGCTCTAGCGACCTTCAACCGAATCGAAGTGTCGCTAAACAATTTGGGCAGCAGCGACTCCTCTTCTTCCGCCGACATTAGCCATGGACCGAGGAAGAGAAGCATTCCAACAATCGCTTGTTGCAGACTTGCGGCCCACGACCAACTAGCGAATAGCATCAGGAAGACTCCACCGAAGACCCAAGTTGCTGGAGGTTTCTCGGCATCTCCACTAATCAGCAAATACATCAGTGCGACACCGACCAATGTTACCGCCGTGGAACCAATCCAGATACCCAAAGCAGGTGTGACGATTAGCAGTGTCAAAGCAAGCTGGCGGTTGTTCTCAAGCATCGAAGTCTTTCCAGTTGATTCAAGCAGTTGCTTCTGTTGTTTTACCAGCCACCAGAAGGCAGCGATACAGAGTGTGAGCATGATTGCGGAATAGGCTGCAACTTCGAGGCCCGCCGCTCCGTCATCGAATAGTTGTACAATTCTCAGATAGGGGTCATCGTAGGCTCTTCCCTCTTCGTTGCCGACAAAAGAGTGCACTGAGGCCCAAACTCCATTTGCACGCGTGACTAAGGTGGCATGGATTGCCAGCGCGCCAGCAAGCATTCCTAGCGCTGGTGAAGCGATGATTGCTGAGTTTCGTTGTGAATCGGTTCGCGCGCGAGCGTGAATTATCATCAATAACGCGAACCAAGGTAGAATCGAACCGGTCTCGACCGGATCCCAAGCCCAATATCCACCCCAATCGAGTACGGTGTAGGCCCACAATCCACCTAGACCAATCCCTACTGCACCGATTAGGAATCCTGCACGAGCCCAGTGAAGTTGGCTCTAGTGCACCTGTTTCGCCTCGCGACCTTCAATTAGTCCGGCGAGGGCTACACTAGCTACTGCTAGACATAGAGAATAGTATGCGAATACAATCGGAGGGTGGATTACCATCAGGTCGGTTTGTAGCAAAGGGTTGAGAGTACCCCCCCAACCGGTTGAATCTGCGAAAGGTGAGAGAATCCAAGATATTACCACTATCGTAGCGGTGCAACCGTGCATAAGTCTAACTTCAACTGAATTCGATACACTTCGACCCGACATGAACCACGTGACGATTCCCATAAGGGCTGCCCAAAGCAGAAGAGGGCCGGCTCTGCCGCCCCAAACGGCGGAGATACGATAGAGCAGTGGCAAGTCGTTTCCGCCGTACCTCGAGACAAGATCTAGCGCCTCGAAATCGTAGATGAAAGCTGTCGTCAAGAATACCATCGGCGCGACCTGTGCGGCGAGCGTTGTGTGTCGAGCCAAAGGCTCGCCAGCCGGTAGTCTAGTGAAGCACCAAATCAGGCTGGAAACTACCGCCAGCAACATCAGAAGATTTCCAACAGTGGGAAGGATCGAATCACCAACCGTAATACTTCGCCCTCGAGTAACCGAATGAAAGCATTGCAGGGATAATCCGCTTGCCGTAAAGGCTTGGTCTTCGCATCAATAGGCGCAGGCAGACGGCTAATTTGCCGTGTGGACCCATATTGCTCATTTCATCAGGGAAGCACTGAGCCATGATCGACATATCCTCGTCACTGAGGTTGAATAGCGCTGACTTCCCTCGCAAAATTTTGCCATAAGGAGGGAATTCATCGCTCCAGAGTTTCTGATATCGGGACATCTGGCTCGCCGACAGGTCATCGGCTGCAATCTGCTCGGTCGCAACTTCCGCGGCGAAGGCGGCTGACTTGAGAGCGAGGTGTGAGCCGCCTTCGAATAATGGTGAGGTGAAGCCGGCGGCGTCACCAATCAACATCAATCCGTCATCGTATGTCAATTCAAATGGGCCGGAAATTGGGATCGTTCCACCGAAGGCAGGATTGCCCTTATCTTTCCAAGGAGGAGGCACTTGTTCTAGATCCTTGAAATGGGTGACTTCGATGAATTCGTCGAGTGCTTTCTTGGTTCGAGGCTTGTCTTCAGTGACCAGTCCTACATTGGCCCTACCATCGCACTTTGGAATCATCCAAAGGTAGCCTTTTTCGGCGTACTCCGGCCAAATGTAGAAGTCAAGATAATCATCGGTTGGAACTTCAAGCATCTCGTATTGCATACCAGCGATAACTTTCCCTCTTGGATTGAGATCGAGAATTCGAGAGGTCGCTCCGGCAACTCCTGATGCGTCGATGACTACCTTTGCTTGAATCGGGAATTGGTCGCCGTTACCATCGCAAAGCCAACCGGTGAACTTGCCGGATTCGTCATACTGTTTCTCCATGCTTCGCAGTTTTTGAGAGAGGTGTAACTGAGCACCTTCAGCAATAGCTTCGTCTGCAATCCAGCGCTCGAATAGGTGCTTCTCCAGAACGTAGCCTTCCTCGGTCAGTTTCTTTGCTGTTCCATCTGGGAAAATTACCCGAATACCATGTACTCGCTTGCTGATTACGTGAGGTGGAAGGTCGAGATTGAGATTTTCACAAGCAATGTCGGATATACACTCACCACAGTGTACCGGAGTACCAATCTCAGGATGATCTTCAATCAGAATGACCTCGAGACCACTTCTGGCGCTGTGAAGAGCTGCATTACCACCACCGGGGCCGGCCCCGACAACGAGCACATCGCACGTCGTGATGTCTTCCGCCACAGTGGTTGGCGAAGTGGGACAGGACATGAAACCGTCGGCTAATTTGTCCTAATCGGCCTGACGAACATATTCAACGGTGAATCGCTACGCGAGGATATGACTTGGCGTAGGCTCTCGCGTTATATCGACGCGTTGGAAAGCGCAGGAGAGCTACACAGAGTCAGCGAACCAATCGACTGCCACCTCGAGGCTGCGACTATCGCTGACAAGTTAGTCAAGTCGAATGGGCCGGCTGTTCTGTTTGAACAACCGAGGCTAGCGGACGGTACAATCAGTGAATTTCCGCTAGCGATGAATCTGTTTGGATCCTATGAACGAACCAATCGGGCCCTAGGCGTGGAAAAGCCCTCGGAAATCGGTGAGCGAATGGTCGGTCTGATGAAGCCGGATATCGGTGGAATCCTAAGAGCGCCATGGAAAGGGATTCCGCTAGCCTTGCAAGGTATGTCTATGGCTCCAAAGAAGGTCAGAAAAGGGGCTTGTCAGCAAGTTCGCATGGCCGACCCAAACGTGACCAAATTACCGATTCCGACCACTTGGCCAAAGGATGGTGGCCCGTTCATCACCTTACCACTGGTGGTCACGGCTAATCCGAATACAGGAGTTCACAACATGGGTATGTACCGAGGACAAATCTTCGGCCCGAAAGAAGTCGGATTGCACTGGCAGCGACACAAGCATGGAGCCGACCACGCTGCCGATTCTGGAGATGGAAGAATGCCGGTAGCAATCTGTATTGGAGGGCCGCCTGAATTGGTATTTTCAGCGATTTCTCCACTTCCAGATAATCTGTCTGAGTTCGAATTCGCGGGACTGCTCAGTGGAAGCCGCCTGCGACTGACAAAGTGTCTGACAAATGACCTCTATGTTCCAGCAGAGGTGGATTTCGTTATCGAGGGATATACGGTTCCTGGAGAAACTAGACTCGAAGGCCCATTCGGGGATCACTTTGGTTACTACTCTTTGGCTGAACAGTATCCTGTATTGCACGTGACTGCGATTACCCACAGGCGCAACGCAGTGCTTCCAGCAACAATAGTTGGCGTTCCACCGATGGAGGATGGATACCTCGGTGAATCGGTAGGTGACGCTTTCCTTCCTGTTCTGAAATTCCAATACAGGGATGTTGTAGACCTCTTTCTTCCCTTAGAGACCGGTTTCCACAATTTAGCAATCGTTGCTAGCAAACAACGCTATCCTCGACAGGCTCGCAAGACCGCGTTAGGATTGCTTGGAGCGGGCCACATGATGTTCCTCAAATCCATCGTTGCTTGCGACCCAGATCATCCAGTCAAGGACCTAGAAGCCCTTCTCGACGCACTAGATTCCAAAGTTGACATCGCTGGCGATATACAGGTTCTACAAGGGCAGGTCGCGGACACACTGGCTCATGCTTCGCCTCACCTGAATGTGCACGACAAGATGGTAATCGATGCTGCCAGCCCAACCCACGACGACCCAATGTTCGGGCTGACAATTCCCGCTGGACCAGGTGAATCTCTAGTCGATTCAGTCAGCCAAATTGAAGGGGTTTCTGCGGTTCAAATGATGCGTCCTTCGATGATGGTGGTGACCACGCACATCGAAGGTGGTCCAAGACCAGAAGAATCGGTGGAAACCGTAGACGATGAAGGGGCTGCGGCACAACGCGCCCATATCGCTCGCCTACGAGACGAAATTTGGTCGCTGAATGGTTCTGAGAATCTTCGTTGGCTATTCATCACCGATGACGATGTTGACCTATCTGCCGAAGGTTGGAGGCGAAAGTTGCTCTGGCAGTTCTTCTGTAGGTTCGAGGTTGCACGAGACTTGCATTTCGACGAGACTCGTTCACGACTTGCTTGGGATGCAACCGCACCGATTCCCAGCAACAGCGGTCCGCATCCTGTCAGGCGTTGGCCGGGAGTAACCTTACAAGACCCAGAAGTAGAGGCTAAAGTCGATGCTTGGATGGAAGACAATAATCTCTGAGGTGGATTCATGGGGGTAAAGGAAATTCTCGAATTCGTCAAAGTTGAGCATACTCTATTCTCATTACCATTCATTCTAATTGGCTACATTCACGCTCACAACCAATTCCTAGAGGAACTTTCAAGCGACTCAAGTTGGGTCTCTTTCGATATAATTTGGATTCTCATCGCGGCGGTTGGTGCGAGGGGACTGGCAATGACTCTGAATCGCATCATAGACCGTGATATAGACGCACATAACCCACGTACTGCAAGCCGACACCTAGTCAGAGGCTCGGTGACGATACAAACCGCTTGGGGGCTTGCAGTAGTCTTCTTAATCATGCTATTATTCAGTGCTTGGCAGCTCAATGAAGTAGCTCTGATGATGGCTTGGCTGCCGGTCCTCGCATTCGTAATCTATCCTTACACCAAGCGTTACACTTGGGGCTGTCACCTGTGGTTGGGTCTCTGCCTTGGTTTGGCTCCTGCAGGTGCTTGGCTTGCTCTATCAGCAGATGTTCACCAGTGGGATGCTATTCTCGATTACCACTGGTATCCAACTGTATTCTTCATCAGTCTAGGGGTTGCGCTTTGGATTGCTGCATTTGACATCAATTACGCTCGAATGGATGTTGAGAGTGATCGCGAGCAAGGGATTCAGTCCTTCCCGGCAAGATTCTCTGAACAAGCTACCACACGTACCTCAGTCCAACTGACGCTTCTCTGGTTCGCTTGTTTTGCAATCGCTGATCCGATGCATGAAATCTGGTTCTTGGCGGCTGCAGGAATTATGGCGATTGCAAATATCGCTGTAATCATCGCCAAAGAAAAGCTAGCCGATTTCCAAACCACTCTGTTCCGAGTCTCCATGCTAACTGGCTGGGTCTTGCTTGCAGCGTTAATCATGCACGACCCAAGCGTTAGCGGAACACAATAAGAGATTCAATCCGACATGAGAGTTCAATAACGCCCTCGATAAGCACGAATTCCCTCCGGTGATGCCAATGTCAGATGTCAGCATGTTCCGCCTGCATTCGGAATATGATACCGCAGGCGACCAAGAGAAAGCGATTTCTAGATTGATGGAGCAAATCGAAGCCGGTCAAGAGCGTTGTGTACTGATGGGAGTGACCGGCTCGGGAAAGACCTTCTTGATGGCCAATATCATCGAGCGATTGGGCTTGCCTACACTGATTTTGTCTCATAACAAGACCCTCGCTCGACAGCTGTGGCAAGAGATGAGCGAGTTATTTCCTGACAATGCAGTAGAATACTTCGTCAGCTACTACGACTACTACCAACCAGAGGCATATTTGCCAAATCGCGACCTCTACATCGACAAAGAAATGCAGATGAATGAGAGAATCGAACAGGAGCGATTTTCGACGGTTGCCAGCCTTGTCACTCGCCCTGACGTAATCACCGTTGGAACTGTCAGCGCGATTTACGGCCTCAATCCTCCAGAGGCTTTCCAAGAATCATATCTGCATCTGCAAGTCGGTGAAGTGCGTGAACCTCAGGATGTTATGCGCGAACTGGTAGAGATGCAATATCGCCGAACAACCGGCGATATTGCCCGAGGTGATGTCAGACTTCGAGGCGAGGTCCTCGATGTCTGGATGCCCAGCCGAGATGACCCGATTAGGATTCGATTCGGCTGGGATGGAATAGAGAAAATCACTGTCTGTGAAGCGGTTTCATGGGAACCATTGGATGATTTTGAGGAGGCATGGATTCACCCCAAGGAATTCTACATGACAAGCGAAGAGAGATTCATCCAAGCACTGGAAGATATCGAGGATGAATTGGATCAGCGCATCGATTTCTTTGAACGGCAAGGTCGAGATTTAGAGGCACATAGGATTGAGCAACGAACCAAGTTCGACCTTGAGATGCTGCACGAAACCGGTTCCTGCAAAGGCGTTGAGAACTACTCGATGCACTTTGATGGAAGGCAACCGGGTGAGCGCTCATACTGTTTGTTAGATTTCTACCGCTATTGTGCTGACTCATTCCATGGTGGCGACGACAAATATCTAGTAATCATGGACGAAAGCCACGTTACTCTGCCACAAGTTGGTGGAATGTTTGGTGGAGATTGGTCGAGAAAAGCCAACCTCGTCGAATACGGATTCCGACTCCGTAGCGCTCACGATAACCGCCCTCTCAAACTCTCTGAGTTCCAAGAGCTGATTCCACAGATGCTCTACGTCAGCGCAACCCCCGGGGAGAGGGAGTTGCGCCATCTAGCAGAGATTTCTGAAAAACCAGTCCACGAAGGATTGCTACACGCACCGGCGGCGGGAGGTGCGGGAGAGGCAGATGTGGACAAGAAAATTGGCCGCTACCCGATGGAAGAGATTCTTGCCGACCTGCCAGAAGTTGTGAGGATGGAAATTCGGCCGACAGGACTCTTGGATCCACGTATTGAAGTTCGACCAACCAAGGGGCAGGTCGACAATTTACTTAGTGAAATAAATCGATGTGTAGAGAGAAACGAGAGAGTATTGGTAACAGTGATGACAATCAAATTCGCCGAGGAAGTTGCTGAGTATTTGCTGAAAATGAACGTCAAGGCGCACTATCTTCACTCAGAGATAGATACACTTGAGAGAACTGAGATAATCAAGGCTCTAAGGCTAGGGCACATCGATGTAATCGTCGGAATCAATCTACTGAGAGAAGGGTTAGACATTCCAGAAGTCTCGCTGGTTGCAATCTTCGATGCTGAGCGCGAAGGATTCCTCAGGAATGAGCGCTCGTTACTGCAAACCATCGGTCGCGCAAGCCGAAATGAGAATGGCAAAGTAATTCTCTACGCCGACTCGGTCTCGCTGTCTATGGAAGCGGCGATTGGACAAACAAATGCAAGACGACGCAGACAGGAAGCATTCAACAAAGAGAATGGAATTGTTCCGACCACCATTCGAAAGGCACTTCCAGTAATGGGTGCAGAAGTCGAGGACCTAATGGCGGGAGCCGCAGGTAAAGGCAAGGGAGGGGGGCGAAGATTGGTCGCTCGCAAGCCTGGAACAAAAGGACTCGATGGAATCGTCAAGAAATTCGGCCTTGGGGCTGGTTCATGGAATACAACTGATTCCGTTTTAGACAACATCAGCCAGCCGGAATGGGTTGAGGCTGCCTCCGAAGTATTGAACGAGGATGATGTCGAATACACTCCAATCGACGATAGCGAGAAGGGCAAATTGATTGAGCGGCTTGAGAAAGAAATGAAGCAAGCCGCGGCTAGATTAGATTTCGAGCGGGCTGCTACACTGCGTGATCGAATTTACCAGATTCAGACCGCAGAATAATCGAAATCCTACTCAGAATCTGTTGGAACTGCATTCGTCGAATTGAATACGAAAGAGTGAGCCGACCGGTTCGTGACGAACTACTCGCGCGACGACTTCTCGGCACCAGTTGAGGATTACGACTTCGGCTCTGCCGATAGCCCGCGCGCACTCATTGACCAAATGGCGCGAGCAGGTGGCTTCACAGCAACCAAGCTCGCGCACGCACGCGATATACTGCGAGATTCGATGGCAAAAATGAGTCAGGATAGCGTGCTAAACTGGCTCTCGTTCCCCGCCTGCCTTTGCGCAACTGGAACTCGAGGATTTTTCCTTGAGGCAATCAAGAGAAAGGCATTCAATGTCATTATAACGACCTGTGGAACCTTAGATCACGATATTGCTAGAACCTACCAAGATTACTTCCACGGGGATTTCAACCTCGACGACATCGCTCTGGGTGAGGAGGGGCTAAATCGTTTGGGCAACGTCATCGTGCCCAACGAATGCTACGGAGAAATTCTCGAAAGAGTGGTACTACCTTGGCTAGATGAAATCGAAGAGGAAAGGTCTGCTGCGCAGCCAGACAATCCATGGCTCGGATTCGGCTCTGTGGAACTTTGCTGGGCTATGGGTGACCGTATCGAAGACGAGAGTTCCCTTCTACACTGGGTCGCCAAACATCGAATCCCGATGGTCATCCCTGGACTCTCCGATGGTTCAATCGGAGCTCAACTATTCATGCACAGACAAAAGAATCCAAACTTCATGGTCGATTTCCTCGCCGACGAGCAAATCCTTTCGGACCTAACTTGGACCGCAGGCGAATCTCATGCATTGATGGTCGGCGGCGGTATCTCAAAGCACCATGTAATCTGGTGGAATCAGTATCGTGATGGTCTAGATTCAGCTGTTGGCATCACTACAGCGCCCGAGCACGATGGTTCTCTATCGGGCGCTCGCCTAAAAGAAGCGATTTCTTGGGGCAAAGTAAGACCAGAGGCCCCACACGTTGTGGTGGAAGGAGATGCTAGTGTTTTGCTACCCCTCTTGGGCGCCGACTTATTCGGCTAATTTCCTTGCTCGGCGAACTCGAATCTGCGATTACGAGTCGCTGAGCCCAGCAAATGACGGGATATTGCTTAAGAGGCGCCGGCGGTGCGCGGAGGTTCATGTCCGTTGAGGCAATGTTGCAGAATATGATTGATGAATTGACCGACGCTCTGAAAGATGCTACAAAGCATGACAAGGGTGTAAACGCAGCCGGAACTAGGGTTCGCAAGACCATGCAGAGCGTCAAGGCTGCAGCACAGGACGTACGCAAGCAAGTCCAAGCAGACCGTTCCTGAACCTTAGATTCCTATCTTTTGGTTTCATTCGATTTGCGAATGAGCGAACAATTCCATCAATCCTACACGCATAGCGGTTGGAGGTCTCCATCCCTCTGTTCTACCTGCGGCTAGCATAGCATCGTGCAAGGGGCCAAGGGCTGGACGTGGAATTTCACCCGAGAATTGCTTCGAGGCGGGACTAGGTACATTGGTAAGAGATTCAATTGTGTGAGTTAGGTTCAACGCGTCAGTGTATCGTCCCCAAAGTAGACGCATCTCCTCTAACATCGCCTTAGAACTCCAAGCTCGGCGACCGGCTAGGTCGATTACGCCGTGTGAAATTACATCTGCATCTGCCAAAGCGATTAGTGAGATTGCGTCTGTAGCATCGCGGATGTGAACCCAATGACGTGCTTCGATATCTGGTGGAGCAATACCATTTGACCCATCTTTAACCCAATTTACCCAATCATTCAGAATTTCACTACCCCAGCCAGTTACTCCCTCAGGAACTAGGATATCGTGTATCCTGACTACTAGGTTTGCATCTGGATTTTTCATTTGAGCAGGGATTACTGCAATGTCTGCGGCGGAAGTGGTTTGAGCAACTATTCCAACCGCGATTACGAGGTCTGCATAATCACGCTTGTCAGTTAAACTTGCACCTGATCGTTGTAGTTTGTCTGCAATCGCTCGATAGACCACGTCAGTCTCACCGAGCAGGTGCACGACCTTTGTCATTGAAACTAGCGTAGGGGCGGGTCCTCATGGTTCTGATGGCTGCAAAATCAAGCCGTTGTGACCGCTGCCTGCTCTGCTGCAATGAAGTGATCAAGGCAGTTACGAACAATTGACACAATCATGTCAATCTCTGGACCGGTCAATCCGAAATGAGGTGTGAACCGAAGGGCGTTTTGACCGCCGTGAATTACTCCTAGGCCCTGTTCACGGCACCATTCTTCGATTCCACCGAAGCCAACTACTGGGAATCTCTCTGGGTCGAGTTCTGCACAAAGCAGTAATCCTGTTCCCTGAACTAAGGTAACGCAATCTGGATAATCCGCTTGCAGGTCTTTCAGTTTGGAGAGAAATTCTTCACCTGAATCACGAATATTCTGCCTCATTTCTGGTGTGATTCGATCTAATACCGCAACAGCGGTCTCCAATGCACGTGGATTAGTTGTCATCGTGTTGCCATAGATTCCGACGACGTACAATTCAGCAGCCCGCTGACTCAAACCGATTACCGAGAGGGGGAATTGGCCTGAATTGAGTGCCTTTGACCAAGTCTCGATGTCTGGGGCTTCGGCGTCTTGGAATCCATCGTAATCGACAACTGAGAGACAACCCTGACCTCTCAGGCCTGCTTGAATCGAGTCAACTAGCAGAAGTGAACTGTGCTCTTTGGTTAGTCTGCGTGCCTCATCGTAGAATTCACGAGTAATGCATTGACCAGGACTACCTTCACCCTGAATCGGCTCCATTGCCATCATTTCGATGAAGAATCCCTCTGCATCTGCTCTAGCGAAGGTGGCTTGCAGGTCAGCAACATCATTCGGCTCAACGATGATTACGTTGTCCTCTCTGAATGTTGCCAAATTAGCTCGATATCCATCTTTGCAGGAGTCTGAAATCGATGCTGGTCGTTGAGTTCGGCCGTGGAAAGCCTGCCTTAGTGCTACGAGTTTAATCGGTTTACCTTCATGGCGTCCACCCTTACCAGTCATCTGGTTGGCATTCACATCAGCAATTCTCATACCGATCGTAACCGATTCCGAACCACTGTTTAGACATACAAAGCGGGAGAATGGGCAACTACCTCGAGTGTGACCTATCTCTCTTCGAAGGGCATCGGCCAATCTCTTCTGGCTGAATGAAGGGGTCATAACGTTCGCCATGACCCAATTATTGCTCATTGCCTCGATGATTTGCTCAGGACCGTGACCGGCTCCAAGCATACCGTATCCACCATTGTCGTGGATTACTCGACCATGGGCTGTTATTATCCAAGGTCCACGAGCTGCTATTGGAATGTATGGATTAACCGTCTCTGGCCTGTAGAAATTGACGTAATCCTCCTGAAGTTTCTCGATTAAGTCGGCTTCATCTAGCATCAGTGTAGCCGCACCGACTTCATCACTCAAAGCAGAATGATTCTGGTGTGCTTCCGAAATCGCTCTAACTAAGTCAGAATCGTTGTTGCAAAACTCTCGAACTACTGAATCGCCAAGACCTACAGTTCGAGGCGTTCCAGAATTTGAACGAATCTCGGCAAGTAGGTCAAACGCTCCAGCCATCGATTGTCCAACGAGCACTCGCTCATCAACATTCTCAGTCAATTATTCCTTAAATTTCAGAATCTTATGATTCTGCATAACTCTCGATTTGGGCCAAATTTGCCAATCTAAAGGGCTTCGAATCGTGTAAATTTAAAGTTCTGATAATCATACAAAAAATCAAATATACTTTAATTTTTCAATTGAAATTTTTATTTTATAGTGAAATTTCCAATTGCATTATCAGTCTTAGTTAACAGATAGTATAAGTGCTAATCATCACAAGATGGCCTAGGGACAAGCACGGGGGATGCACTAACCCAACCAAAATTGAGGGAACTAAATGAGCGAAGAATACCGTATACAGGAATTACTTCAGAGAGAGGTGTACGTCGGTGATACACTAGTTGGCGTAATAACTGGAGAGAGATCTCACCCGCGAGATGAATTCGTCAAATCGATGCGGCTTGAGGTCGTAGACGATGTCGCGGGCGAATACATGCGTAAGCCTGCAGGGAGAGCGCCATTATCGAAAGAACTGGTCCACAGCATTAGGCCGGACGGTGGGGTCAAGCTCTCGAAGTCGATGAGGGAACTACAGCGCAGATGGCGGAATACAATCCGTATAGACGAACAACTCTGGGCACCGGACGAATTAGTCGATCGTGCTGTCATGGATAACGATGGAGTCGACATAGGTAATGTTGAAGGCTTTGTCAAAGTCAAGCGGACCTATCGAGGAGTCCTGGTCAATACCCACTCTATTTTGCGACGTAAGTACAACTTACCAGAACAACTAATCATTCCGGTCAAACAATTGGCTAGAACAACCGCCTTCTTGGATGAGTTGATTCTACGTTGCACTGTAAAAAGATTGGTTACCTTGCCCAGTTATCTCCAATTAAATGGCGATTCTGAGTGAATTTGCCTGAAACATACTCCCCTAAAGAAAGTCGAATTGGTGGGCATGGCAGGATTTGAACCTGCGACCTCCCGGTTATCAGCCGGGTGCTCCAGCCAAGCTAAGCTACACGCCCTTGAGCAAACTCGCGAGAAGCGTTCCCATTTTGAAGATGCCCATTCGGCTTTTTTCCGGGTTGTTTAGCCATCGGAGAAGTCATGAAGGACTCGCCGCTCGCGCAGTTCACTCATGCCGGTTGTGAGTGGTTCCTCAGGCCGAGCTATAGCAGAGGCCTTGTCTCCGTTATTGAACATGGAACACGTTGAATTAATCAGCCGAAGATTTCCTGATGGTGAGGGCTACGTTAGAGTCCCTACTGAATACATAGAATCGGTGCGCAGCGAGCCTGTTGTTTTGGTTTCAAACACCTATCCAGACTCTGGTGTTCTAGAAACAATCCTGCTCTTAGAGGCTATTGCTTCGGTACGGGCTGGAGATCTCTCAAACTACAAAGGAGAGGAGCCACAAAGTCTCCCCGATGTTGGCCCTGGTATCTATTTGGCAATTCCATACTTTGGATATTCTCGTCAAGATAAGAGATTCACACCTGGCGAGGCGGTCAGTGCGCGTGTCATTGGAGAGATGCTAGCGCGCTGTTGTGATGGCATTGCTATTCTGGATTTACACGCTCCTGCTATTCTCGAGGATTTATCCGTTCCAGTTCAGTTTGTCAGCGCAATGCCGGAAATTGCTGCAAGACTTGCCAGCGATGTCGCCCCAGACTTCATCCTAAGTCCAGACAAGGGTGCCATCGATCGAGCAACAGAGGTAGCGTCGATTGGTGGATGGGACTTCAGCTATCTCGAGAAGACTAGAATAGACGCTCATACAATTGAACATACACCCAAAGATCTCGACGTCGACGGCAAGGTAGTCGCCATTGTTGACGACATGATTAGCACTGGTGGTACAATTTGCCGCGCCAGCGACGCCCTCCACAGGCAAGGGGCAACAGAAGTCCACGCTGCTTGCACACACGGTTTGTTCACTGCTGGTGCAATATCTCGCCTCTCCAATCACGTCGATGGAGTTCACAGTACAGATTCCTTACCAAACCCGAGGGCCGTAGTCAGTTCAGCCCCCGCCCTCGCTCGTGGCCTCCAGAATCTCATGGTATGACTGCACTGATAGATTACCAGAGGTAATCCGCTGCGTTTATATCAGCCACGCCGTGCGCCGGACTACCCCACATGAGGAGTGAATCCAATGAGTGTACACATAGCATACGAGACCCCACAGGACGTGCAAGAGCAGGTTTACGAGATGGTAAAGGCCCTAGGAAAGGATGGACGCGGCGCGCTAAAGAAAGGCGCTAACGAAGTAACCAAGGCTGCCGAGCGTGGAACAGCGCAAATGGTAGTAATGGCTGAGAAAGTTAACCCGGGTGAGCTTCTAGCACACATCCCAATGATCTGCAAAGAGAAGGAAATCCCATTCATCTACGTAGAAGACCAAGCATACCTCGCTGAGGCTGCAGGAATGCCAACCGGCACCCGCACCGCTGCAATCGCAGTAATGGACGTCGGCAAGGATGGCACTGAGCGCTTCAACGAAGTCAAGGGACACTTCGAGACGCTTTCTGCTTGAAGGGACTGAATAAGGATTAACGGAGGGAGTGAGATGGCAGAAGTCGATGCATGGCCCGCAGAAGTCGTCGAGATCGTCGGTCGCACCGGTATGACCGGAGAGGCGACCCAAGTCAAGGTCCGCGTTAATGATGCACCTAACCCACGCGACGTTGGTCGCATCATTACTCGCAACGTAGTCGGCCCAGTAAGGATTGGTGATATCCTAATGCTCAAGGACACGGGCCGTGAGGCGCGCCGCCTAAGCGCTCGATGAGGTGATTTAGATGCCAGAGCGAAGAGTCTGTAACTTCACCCACGAGGAGATTGAGCCAGGTACTGGTATGATGTTTATCAAGCGTGATGGAACTGTCTTTTGGTTCAAAGACAGTAAGGCCCGCAAGAACCACTTGAAGCTCAAGCGCAATCCACGCCAGCTAAAGTGGACCCGCCGATATGAAAAGGGCGGAATCAAGTAAAGTCGATACTTTAGACTGAATCTCAAACCTGCTACCTCAAGTAGTATGATTATCCGCGCTGGGATTATGGCAGAAGGCACAGTGAAGTGGTTCAACCAATCGAAGGGCTACGGATTCATACAACAAGAAGAAGGAGAGGACCTGTTCGTCCATAAGAGTCAGGTCGAAGGACACATACGAGATGGAGATTCCGTTGAGTATGAAGTTGGAGAGGGACCTAAGGGGCCTAATGCCGTCAATGTTCGCAAAATTGAGTAATTTTCTGTCCATACGCGAAAACTACTATCAAACCTATTGGTTTGTGTAGTCGGGATACGATCTATTTAGGATCTGTATAGCTTCGAAGAGAATTTCAACGATTGGCAGGATAATATGTAGCAATGACCTCGGGTATCCGAGGCATGCCAATGTCAGAGCAAGAGAATACTGAGAATCATGGGTTCGCAACCAAAGCTATACACGCGGGAGAAGTACACGACCCCGCTGGTTCTCACATCAATCCAATTCACCAAACATCGACCTTTGTTTTCGAGAATTCAGAGGCAATTGAGAGCTGGGGTCGTGGCGAGAGCGAGGCTTACATCTACACCCGTGGGAACAATCCCACGATGGAGGTTCTAGCCAAGAAAATCTCAGCGCTCGAGGGCTATGGCATGGATAATGCGGATGAGGTCTCGGCCATTCTTTTCGGATCCGGAATGGCCGCGATTAACGCCGCACTACTCAGCATTTGTCAGGCCGGCGACCATATCATCACGCAGCAGGTTTTGTACGGCTCGACCGATCATTTGTTGAGTGCTGACTTCCCAAAAATCGACATCTCCCACTCACGTGTTCCACGTCTTGAGCCGGCTGGATTAGAGGCTGAGTTAGCCAAGCACCCGAATACCAAGGCAGTTTATCTCGAGAGCCCTGCGAACCCGACGATGACCATCATCGATATTGCGCGAACTGTCGAAATCGCCCACGCACACGGAGCCAAGGTCGTCGTCGACAATACATTCGCCTCACCAGCACTACAGCGACCACTTTCATTCGGAGCGGATGCTGTGGTTCACAGCACTACGAAGTACATCAACGGCCATGGAACAGTCATCGGTGGAGTTGTAGTCAGTGCTGACAGACAGTGGATCGAAGAAGGTCCGTGGATGAAGCAACGATATTTGGGAGCAGCAGTACCGAGCCCGTTCGATTGTTGGTTGACCAATATTGGACTCAAGACACTATCAATTCGGATGCGCCAGCACTGCGCCAATGCGCGGGCGGTTGCTGAATTCCTAGATGCACATCCGAAGGTCAAGATGACCTTCTGGCCGGGTTTAGAGAGTCATCAAGGACACGAGGTGGCGGCTCGTCAGATGGACGATTTCGGAGCGATGATTTCCATTGAAATCGGTAGTTATGAAGGAGCGGGGCAATTCATGGATGGTTTGAGAATGTGTGGTTTAGGAGTTAGCTTGGGTAATGTCGACACCTTGGTTCAGCATCCAGCGTCGATGACTCATCGATTGGTGTCGGATGAGGACAAGGCAAAGTCTGGAATCACACCAGGGATGGTTCGCCTTTCGATTGGAATAGAGGAGGCCGCGGACATCATCGCCGACCTAGAAAGAGGTCTCAACAACATCTCTTGACCGGTTCACCGTGTCATAATGAAAATACCAATCAGCATACCTTGAAGATTTGCCAAGCATCGTCGATGAACAAGCACTCAAGCCGTCGAATTTGTCCAGTCGGTGCATGCAGTATGCGTGCAAGTTGGAGGGTCGAATAGCAACTTCTCACTAGGGTCGATTAGATCCAGAAGTAGATTCGAGTCAGCACCTTCCTGAATGGA
>JAKURL010000014.1 GCA_022449345.1 Candidatus Thalassarchaeum sp.
TATGCCTGTGGTTGTTGCACCTGATAACCGAGAAGAGGCTTTGCAAATTTATCCAGATCCTAGATTAGTTCTAGGAGCTCTTTACTGAAGGGTAGAGAGATGTGCTTTGAGACCTACAATAGCAGTCATTTCAGAGGGGTCTATACCATTCATTACCGCAAGGGCGATACTTACCCAATCGGTAATGTGTGCAGCGATTAGCAGGCTTTCGACTAGGCTTTCGCTATCACACTCAAGCAGCCAAGAATCACCGGCTTCTACATTCTCCATCATCCAATTCATACGCGCGCGCACGCGAGGGTGAGTGAATGGGCTTGCGAGGTATAGCAAAGCTTGAGACGAGGAATGTCGACTCCAAGCAATAATCTCATTGTGATTCATTTCAGGTAAAGCTACAGGACGTGAAAATCGCTCGGAGTTTTCATTGAGTTGATTGGTAAAGCGAACTCCTGCAGACGACATTTCACTTGAAGATACGATTGCAATATCCCGCTCCGACATTCCATTTGCCATTGCGGCAACTCTGCCATCACCTCCAACGATATTTGCTGACTCGGAGGCTGAGCGTAATCGATCCAACATCTGCATGATTTCTTCATCGGAGGGCTTTGCTAGAATTCCTAAAGCCCAGCAAACCGAAAGTTGAGTACCGAATAGATGGCCGAAAGCCGAGCGAGGCATTTGACCACTAGGAACTGAAAGACAGAGTGCATCTTCACTTTCTGAGAGCAATTCTTCTAACTCTCCTCCGGAACAAATACCGACTACTATTCCACCTGCCTCAAGCGCCTGGCGAACACCATCAAGAGTCTCCTCGGTATTTCCAGAATAGGAGGTCGCTATGACCAACCAATCCGGTCCCCACCAAGAAGGTAAACCGTAGTTATTCCAAACCACGAATGGTACACCTCCAGATTGGTCGGCGAGTGTTGAGAGGAAAATACCTCCAGCACCCGAGCCGCCCATTCCTAGGCAGACGACTCCAGTCCAATCCATATCTTCCTCGATTTCTATATCAGAAGACATAGCTGCCTCTAAGTCATCGACGAATTTTCTTGTGAATCCAGCCATGTCGGATTTGTCATGACTGGCGAGTAGCGCTTCGAAATCTAACTCAGACATGGTCATTCATCTCCTGTATGTCCTGGTAATGCCACCCATGAGTCGTCTATGAAGGCGATGCGCAGGTTAGGTGCAGAACCATCATCATCGTATGGAAGAGCGACCGTTACCACTCGGTAATCGTTAGGATCCATTACCTCAGCACCAGAACTGTCGCGATTCAGTACATCGACTACAATTTGGTCAACGAAACTACTCAACACAGTCGCCTTCTCCATGTCTCGCCAAGTAGCTCCGGTTCGCTCATTACGATCTAGCCTTCTGAGAGTAGGACCGTCCTTTTGCCAAGATGAGACTAACCAATTCTCTCTCTTTAGACGGATTACATCACTAATCCCATAGGCCGGCTTGCGATAACTGAGGGTCAGCCTAGTAACCTCGGCGCCCTCTCTCATACCAACTAGAGTTGAGGTTTCCTTGGTGGTTCCACCGAATCTACGAACAAGTCTCCTAGCCCAAGTTCTGGCTAGTGCCTTTGAGCCGAACTGTAGATCCCAACCTCCTGTCACTGGACCCTCTTTGGTGATGAAAAACATCGGATCGGATTCCGATTCGTTGAGTAACTCATCGAGAGTACCTCTGAGACTCTTGAGTTCCTCATCAGATAATCTGCGACCTGCACTCCTGAGTTGCATGGTTGCCTCAAAGTACGCTCCTGCTTTTCGAGTACAGGCTGGGCAAACCGCATTACTGGTCTGCAATAGGACCTCATGCTGGTCAGTGAATTGATGACCTTCCAATTGTCCATCGACAGTAACATGCAGCCGAGCTGTTCGCTCATCTATCGGCTGATATACCATATC
The DNA here is from genome assembly GCA_022449345.1 of Candidatus Thalassarchaeum sp. Lineage (GTDB taxonomy): Archaea > Thermoplasmatota > Poseidoniia > Poseidoniales > Thalassarchaeaceae > MGIIb-O1. The sequence continues at coordinate 1,926 of JAKURL010000014.1, forward strand.
TACAGCAACGGGAGATGCGCCTTCTGTAACGCCGAGATGTTCTCTCAGTCTCAACTCACCTAATTCTTCGTCTTCGATTCGAACCCAGCGCTTCTCGACCTCATGCAATCCGCACTTTGCACAGCGGTGCTGCTGAATACGCTCTGGCACCTCAGAAAATACTGTCCTCGTTCTGAGGCACTCTTCACAAAGACGGTCTGAAGTCAATGGAGGAGGTGCTCCACAAGCGATGCAAAACGCTGCGCCATCCATGCTGCTCCCCCGCCTTCCGGCAGGCCCATCCCGTTTGAAGGGTTGGTGAGCCGGTCGGGGGCTGATTCGGCCCCCTTCGGGGCCGAAATTGGGAAGAGAAGCGGTCTATTCCTCCTCTGAAGCAGTCACTTCTTCATCAGATAGAGCCTCTAATTCATCCTCTAGAGACAAGATTGATGTCAATACATCTCGACTGAACCAGATAACCAAACCGAGCATGATTGTGTAGGCAATGTATGCTTCTGTAATTCCGCTCAAGATATCGCCTCCTGATCAATCTCATTCTTTCTCGATGACACCTCAGCAGCGAGTCGATATCGCTTGTTTGAAAGTAAGAATAAACCGGTGAAGAGTATGCACATTAGTCCAAAACTGATAAGCAGAAATGTGCGGATTTCCGGACTCATTCCTACTGTATCACCTGACTCGACCACTAAGTGCGGCGGATGAGTTGTCTGCCACCATTTAGTTGCCCCTGCAGTAATCGGAACTAATACAAATCCGAATAAACCAATTGCAGCTAGAGTATCTCGATTCTGTTGAGTATCAGGTTGAGATTGACGAGAGTATACCAGAAACACGGCAATAGCAGTTAGTAATCCGAATGAATTGAGCCTCATGTCTGCCCAATCCCATGGAACTCCCCACTCTGCAGATGCCCAAATCGGACCGGAAGTAATCACTCCTAAACCAAAAATCAAGCCTAGATCGGAACCGCTTTGAAAGTAAATCCAAGCCTCTTCACTACGATTCAAGTACCACATTAATGAGCCATAAAATAGAACGCAGAAAGATAAGAATGAACACCAAGCAAATGGTACGTGAAGATAGATTATTCGGTAAGCTTCGGGAGCACCCCAACATCCTCCACCTGTACATGGTTTGAGCCCCGGAGCGTACTCCAGTCCAATGATTGAAACAAATAAAATTCCGGCCAGCCCAAGATACGTCAAAGCATAACCCGAGTCTCGGAAATTCATCTTTACACCACTCAATCTTCTGGGATGATGACCGCCATTGCCCATAACAGAACCACAGTCAACCACGCTATCCCTATGTCAGCAATCGGTTCACCAAGGGCTAATTCAAAACTCATTCCATCGGTCATTATCGAAGCCAGAGCGCTAGTCATCTGAAGGAATGGCCAGATTAGAACAAGTTGCAGTAAGATTCCAGCCACTGCGCTTGCTCTACTGAGATCAGACACCATCAGATGCAAAGCAGAAGCGGCTGCACTTAGGTCGATGATTACGAAAGCGAATAACCACAGCCAAAGCATCACGTCAGAGTCCATTGCTGAGCCTGCATCATCTGCAAGTACAAACCATGAGAGGTAAATTATGGGTAATGGTAGAATCAGAGAGACTCCCATTATAGAAAACCAAACTCGTGAGCTAGCACCGGTCATAGCCCTCCACCAATCACCTGTTCTTTCTTCTGCAAGGCGTTTGATAAGGGCGGGAGCAACAATAGCTGTGACGAAAGCAGGAGTTAGGACTAGAGCAGCCAATAAATCGTGATTTTCACTGCTACGAACAACGTCGGTAGAGAGGGTAAAGGCTAGCAATAGGGCTACCAAAGCAGGGACTCCACGTCCGATTGTATCGATTGGATTACGTCTTTCGAGCCTCCAAGCCCAAGCCGCTAATTCCCTATGTAGTTCAGCTCCAGAAGGCTCTGGTAGATGCGCTGAATCAACAATTGACTCCTGCTCTTGATTTGATAGCCCTTCGGATTCGCTAATTATCAGAAGTCTGTCACAAGCGGTAACCAATTCTGGATCATGGGTTGCAACCAGTATGGCGTGCCCGCGACCTGCCAGCGATCTCAACCATCTGAGCAATAAACCGCGAGATGATTCATCCAGTCCTTCAGATGGCTCGTCGAGGAGGATCACTGAGGGCTCAGGATTCAGTACGATTGGGGCTAAAGCAGAAACAACTGCTACTCGTCTACGAAGTCCTCCAGAGAGTTTGCAAATTCGGTCCTCTGCTCTATGTTCGAGACCCCAATCTGAGATTATTTGCTGCAGAGTTGCTGGATTATCCGCTCGTCCAGCGACTCGGCAAGCCCCACGAACTCGTTCGTATACTGTCTCATCACCACACATTCCTTCGCTTTGCAAACACAAGCCAAATCCACAGATATCTCCGCGCTGCCCGCTTGCGTCTCTAACGATGGCCTCTATTCCTCTGTCGTGTCTAGAAACAATGCCTGCGGCCATTGGATGTAATCCGGCCAGAGATTCTAGCAAGGTAGACTTGCCTGAGCCGTTGACTCCTAGCAAACCAACCACTTCTCCCTCGGAAATGGAAAAGTCAACTCCTCGAAGCACCTTGCGTGCCCCTCGGTCGACAACCAGCCCTTGGGCTGAGAGTAGAGTTCGCGCGCTCACGATATACCCACGAGCAGCCTGCGTTTGAGTGGTTCCATCGAAGTTCCTATTCATGGAGAGGTCCTGTCAAGGCTTGAGGGAGAGGACTGGCTGCAGTGGAATATGAGTTAGTTTGGTCTGACCTAACAGGGTCTGACTTGGTGGCTTTAGGCCTATTTCTAACAATTGCAATCACCCCGTACGTGGTCGCTTGGAAACAGGACACAAGTTTCGCTCTAGCCACCGTTTTGTCGTTACTATTGGTAACCTTCTATCAGATGGTAATCGACATGGGTTTCCTAGATTTCACACCGATTACTTTCCTATCCTTAATTCCGAGAATAGCAGACCATCCAGACCAGATTCATCGCTTCATAACCTGTGCTTGGCTACACGCAAACTGGATACATGTTCTTGGGAATATTCTGGTAATCGCACTAGCTGGTGTCCCCCTTGAACAACGCATGGGTAAATTCCGCTGGATGGTCGTTTACTTCCTAGGTCTGTTGGGTGGTAATATTGCTTGGGTCTTGACCCACCCCGATTCGATAAGCCCTGCCCTCGGCGCTAGTGGGGCTGCATTCGGCCTATTGGGTGCCTACATGGCCTGTTGGCCGAATGATCGAATCGAATTTCCGCTACTTTTCTTCATCCGCGCTTGGCCGGTTTGGGGAATTGCAGCATTCAGGCTAGGTCTAGAAGTCTGGAATATGTACCAAATTGAAGCCGGTCAGTCTGCAACAAACGTGGCCCATATGGCGCACGTTGGCGGCTTCATGCTGGCATGGGTTTTGGCTAGGCCAATCGCAAGAGGTGCGCCGTCAGATTTGGACGATTCCAGCGACATCTCAATCGCTGGTTCAGCCGCATCCAAGGCGACCCGAGATGCAGCCACTGCGAAGATGGGAAGTCTAGATTCTGACCCTTGGATGGAAGTAGGAAAAGAGCTCAAAGGGGAGGCGGCTAGAATTCTCAAGAGACTGAGAGAAGAGGGCGATGAATTAGAGACGCGCCGAGCATGGTTAGAGGAGCTGTCAGAGCAGGTCATCTGTCCGGTATGCGATGGAGAGGTCCATACGGTGATAATTGGAGATAATTGTTCGCTGAAATGTGCACATTCGGGTAAACACATCAGGTGGCCATGACGACGTCTTGAAGCTCTTTGACGGGTTCGGCTTATACCTCGACTTAGACTGGCTCTGCTTGCAGAGCCATGTCTGGAAGACGCCTAGACCTCACCCCGCTAGTGCTGGTTGCGATGATTCTCGTCATGGATATGAGCATGGGAGTTTCTGCTTTCCCAAACATCCAAGATGGAGAATTAGAAGGTCAGAATAGCTCGGAAATCGTTGATTTACAAACTCAAGAAAGGCCCCAAAATTGGCCGCCTGCTCTAATGTGTGGAGATTTAGAGTGTGAACCAATAGACCGCTCGGTCCGCTCACCCCCATTCAATGCTGGATTCCCAGTAGAGGAAGAGGGTTGGTGGTTCGGCTATTGGTATGATTTTGATTCGGACGGAATGGATGACCGATTGCAGAGAATCATTGCGGGTCAGCGTGAATCGGTTTCTCAAACCGCAATCATTGGACTAGATAGTAGGCCGACGGTTGCAATCGTTGTCGACTACGCTTGGCATCCAGGCCCTAACGATGTTGCGGCGCTGAGAGAAGTTCTCGAATCTCATGGATGGGAGCAAGAGGGATCTTGGTTCTTCCAAATGGATATCCTAGACAGCATAGTTCTCGACCATGTACCGGTTAGTGCGCTAATCGAAATCTGGCAATTAGACGGAGTTGTCATGGTCGAGGAGCAGAATGTTATAGTCCCGATTCTTGATACGGCGCCTCGTGGATCTAAGGTTAGAGACTCAGAAAGATATGATGAAACTATGCGCGACTTTGGTTACGATGGGTCTGGAATTGTAATTGCGATTCTAGATACAGGAGTCGATAACGAACACTTCTCCCTAGACGATTTTTCAGATGACAACACAGACAACGAGAATGACCCAGATGACCTTCCAGACCCTAAGTGGATTGCCGGCTGTGATGCCACTTCGTTGAACCAAAATGACTGCAATAACGATGGCACCCATGACCCCGATGATGGAGACGGACACGGAACTCACGTCGCCGGAATTGCCCTAGGTACCGGCGACTCAAGACGAATAAATCAGGGATATGCCCCCGGCGCATACCTCGTAGATGTCAAGGTGATGACAGATACAGGAGGGACCAATTCTGCGGCTACTCTGAAGGGAATTAATTGGGTCGCCGCCAACGTCGATACCGACTGGGGGAATAATGACTCAAGCGAAGGTATCCAAGTTATGTCAATGTCTTTCGGAAGTCTAGGTGATCCAAATGGCGACGACCCTGGAGACAACGGATCCGCGGCCGATGCACGTGCGGTAAACCAGGCCGCTGAGGCCGGAGTAGTTCCAGTAGCAGCTATTGGAAACGATGGGCGAAGAAGAGTCACCTCTGTAGGTGCTGCTGATCAAGCGATTACAGTAGGGGCAATCGACGACAAGGATACAATCGATAGAGGGGACGATTCCATCGCCTCATACTCCAACTCAGGCCCTAGAGAAGATGATGGTGATGAAGACAAAGAAGAAGAACTCAAACCAGACGTAGTAGCGCCTGGTTCAGACATTGTTTCTGCCGCCCACGCAGCTTCTTCTAGCCAATTACCTGGAACTCCTAAACCACTAGCCGAAGACAGTTATGTAGAGATGAGTGGGACTAGTATGGCTTGTCCTGCAGTTGCCGGATTTGTTGCGGTCATATTGCAAATAAGTGAGGAAGAAGGCCTCTCACTCGACCCTGCAGAAGTCAAAGAATTACTAAGAGAAAACTCCGAACCAAAGGGAGAGGCTTCCGAACCAGATGTATCTGATACTTGGAATGAAAAATATGGATTCGGAATAATCGAAGGCAATCTTATTCTATCCGCCCTATTAGGAAGTGGTGGTGGTGGTGGTGGTGGAAATCAAACCGAACCACCACCTCCTGGAGAAGGAGATTGGCTAGTCTTTGAAAAGCCAATAGAGGACTCTTGGTTAGTCGAAGGAGAGACTTACTCGGTTAGAGGACACATCGACGAAGATGCTGAGACTAACGGCACGGTTGAAGAGGTTCAAGTGAAGATTACCTACACTCACAAACCTGAGGGCTCGCCGACTCAGGAGGAAATCCTTGTCGATTGGCACACCGCACAGGGAACAATAAATTGGACCACTGAATTCTCTATCCCTGACTTTGAAGAGGACTTTGAAGAGGATGAGATAAACGCCTTAGAAATCAAGATTGCAGTACAGGCGCGTAATGAGTGGGATCAATGGAGTGATATTCAACGTCAAAACCATGAAATCGGCCGCGTTGACCTTACCCTCGAAAGCCCGAGTGGACAAAATTCAGTAGTGGGTGACGTCCAATTTGAAGGTGAATATGAAACCGTGAACGGTGGCACTCTACAATGGCGAATTGGGAAGGAAGAATGGGTGGATGAACGAACTTACGCAGGTTCTGGTGGAACTACGGACATGTTCAATTTCATTTGGGATTCTACAGAACATCCAGATGGTTCACATAGAATTTCCTTGCGCTTCGTTAGCGGTACTGAGGTTCGCTCTGAGGAAGTCAGAGTAACTCTAGAAATAGACAACCAACCACCTGCTCCTGACTTAATGTTTAGAAGTGGAATGACGGTTTCAGAGTGGGGCATACCGCTGTCAGAAACTTATGTTAATTCATTTGTCGATGTGAGTGTTGAAATTCGCAATGATGGAGACCAATCAGCGACAAATGTGGTAATCTATCTGTTAGAGGAAGGAACAAGAAAATACGAGTTAACCATTCCTTCGATTGACTCCGGCGATATTGTAGAGGTCACTCTTTACTGGAATCCTTTGGTGGTTGGTGAACGCGAAGTAACAATTGCTCTAGACCCTGGAGACGCCATATTGGAAATTGATGAAACCAATAATGACCAAAGTATCGACTTCGATGTAATTCAGAGACCTGAAGGCGTCGATTTGGCTTTCGCGAATGGAGCTTTCACAACTACTCCAATGATTCCACGGCCTGGAGAATTGTTCCAAATTAACGCCCGAATCGATAATCTGGGTTCATCAACTGCCGAACAAATCGATGCGCAACTCCACCTTTACACCGAGAAAGGGTGGGAGTTAACCTCCTCAACAACAATTCCATCCATAGACGGAGCAGGCGCTCAGAGCATTTCCTTCGCCCAAACTCACGAGGAAAGTGGGGCATTCAAATTCCGCATCAGTCTAAGCGGTCCGATTCTATCCGATATTGATTGGTCGAATAATCAAGCGGAATGGACTGTTCTAATTGAGAAGAGCACCGTGTCTGGAGGACGTATGCTCAACTTCCAAACTGGTGAGACTCCAGTGGAAGTAATCGACTTGGACGGTGAAGGTATAGTGGTCACCTCAAAGGATGGAGGATTAGCACTCTACAGACTCAATTCAAACAAAGGAATGACCGCTTGCTCCAATATGTTGGAAGAAAAATGGTCTGGAGATTTTGCTGCTGTTCCGACATCGGATGGTGTCGCACACATAGTTTGGACGCGGCGATTCCTCGACACCAATGGCTACCTACAGCAGACTGTATCATACTCTACAATCGACTCAGCCTGTGAAATGAGACCGATTCAAGACTTGATGGATCCAATACTACTGTCCGATGGAAAGTACTGGGGAATCGACATTGATGTTGATGGCACGGATTTGTTAGTTGCAGGATACCATCGAGACTTACTGACCGGAGGAACCTATCAGGATCTGACCAGCATTTTCATCTTGGAAGCTGACGCACCTACTTCATCGAATGATTGGCGATTGACTCCGAACGTCATTGCTGACATCGATGTGATTGCCGGATACACCGACCCCGTACAAATCGAGTATGGAGAAGAGGATGGGCACATCCTTTACCAATCGATGCGAAACGATACCACTGGAAACGACAGGCTAGGTCTTTGGTATGCTCATGGAGAAATCAAGCAATCCTCTTGGACATACAAGAAGGTGGTCGGTGACCATGCATCATTGCCACAGATGAAAGTGCATACAATCGATGATGAAGATAGGCTGGTAGTGGCATGGAAAGAAGGTTCAGGAATCGATAGCCAACTCATCACCCGTATCGTCGATGATACCTTCGAAACCATTGGAAATAATTCTATGACAATCTCTGCTAGGGGACTGTCTCAGATTGTCTTCCTAGAAACTTTGCGAGGCATTCAGGTAATGCACGATATGGTAGGATCTAGTGGACCACAGGTTCACTATGGAATGATCAATTCCGAGGATTCTTGGATGGCAATCTCTAATCGAATTTCTGACGGATGGCTGCATTCTGTAAGTCGCTCGCCTGTTGGAGGTGAGGCTGTAATTATCCACACCTCAAGTCAAGGTTGGATCATCAGGTCTGTAATTGACGATACTAAGCCAAACAACGGACCAAACGATATCCTTGAAGAACTGCGGTTTACCCTCGGCTTGGATGAAGGGAGTTTCAACATTCTACTTGGTGGAGTAGCTATTGCAATTCTGTTACTTTGTACCATAGTATTGGCAGTAATGTCAGGCCGAGCCATACGTTGGATGGGAGGTCGTAAACGAAAGCAGGCAGAGGGCGTAATTATGCTGGAAGATGATGTAGTGGATGTCATCGATGAGGATGATATCCCCGTTGAAGCGATTGATACCTCTTCGATTGTTGAAGTCGTCGAGATGAATGCGGAGGTGAGTTCTCCTAGGCGCGAACGCCGACAACGAAGAGCCTCTACACCAGAGATGGCAGAACTACCTCTACCCGTTCCTGAGATGATACCGCCTCCCCCAATGGGAGATGTACCGGCGATGCCCAGTCTACCAGCGATCAATAAGCCGGTGATTTGCCCCGAATGCGCAAGTCGCTTTGATGTGGCATTCGACCTGAAGATGACGCGTTGTCCAATTTGTGCCCTGCGTATCGATCTGTGAGGTCGAAGTATGCGCAGGTTACACCTAGCATCTGCTTCCGAAAGACGTTTGGCTTGGTTGAAAGATAGGCTAGATGAAGTCGAACTCAGTGCTGCCCCACTAATTATTGAAGAGCCAAAACCTAGGTGGGGCGCTCCGGTAAATGAGCAGGTTGAGTTTACCTGTACGACTAAGGCAAAAGCAGCAGCTAGAGAAGGTGTTGTCAGCCAAATGGCTGGAAAACAAGTTGCTGAAGTTGTAATTGTTGCAGATACGATTGTTGCAGACCCAGATGACCCTTTGATGCCGATGGGTAAACCCGATGACGAACAGCACGCGATGGCAATGTTGCTTCGACTGTCTGGAAACCGCCATAGGGTTTGGTCCTCGACAGCCCTAGTTTACCCACCGAATGGTCGAGGCGAACATTCACTACACGGTGGATGGACGGCAGATATCTGGACAGAATCCTCTATAGTAGAATTCAGCGATTTATCGCAAGAACGGCTATTAGAATTGGTAAGCAGTGGCTCTTGGAAAGGCAAGGCTGGAGCCTATGATTTAGCAGGAGCGGCCTCTGAAGATGCTAAACTAATAGAGGGCGAAGCGGTTACTGTACTCGGTTTTGCACCATCTGCGATTGAAATTCTAGAATCGATGTAGAATCTCATTGATTGCGAGAATTCCACCAATCTGGGTCTGATTCGGCTTTCTCGACCAACGTTCTCAAGGCATCGAGAGTCTTGTCATGGAAATGATGCTCGATGCCTTCTGTGTCGATATGTGCAGTCTCTTCATCGACACCGAGAACACGGAGGAATCTGACGAGAAGGCTGTGTCTATCACGTAGGTTAATCGCAGCGGTTCTGCCTTCATCAGTTAGCACCGCGCCATGGTAGCGTTTGTAGTCGACAAGGCCCTCTTCGTCCAGCCTTTGCAACATCTTGGTTACAGAAGGGCGAGCAACCGACAATGACTCGGCAATTCGAGCAGGTTTTGCCCGACCCTCGACCAATTCCAATTCATGCAGAATTTCAAGGTAATCTTCTACACGAACCGAATGGCGCTTGGAACGGCGAACTCCATCTGCTTCGTGAGCTGAACGAAGTGCGTCGAGCCTTTCAGCGTCCAAATTTACACCTCGACAAAAGTCACTCCACCATGTTTGAGGACGAATTCTCGCTGTAACTCGTCGAACCATTCCAACATCTGAGCCGCAAAGCGGACCGCTAATACTTCGTCGTCCATCAACAAATCCTCCTGAATTCCTTTCAAAGTACCAGGTGCGGCACCACAAGAAACGCAACTACCGTCCAAATCGATGACAAAGGAAAGGGCATCAGCACCAGAATGCATTTTTTCGATCTCGACTTTAGCGACCAAAAGACCCCCTCCATGACCATCGAGGGCCGCCCTAACCGGACCGAGCCTAGACATCAGGGCAGGGATAAGGTCAGGGTGGTTACTTTTGACCAACTTTAGTAGCGAAAGTGAGCGAAGTCGATCCAGCTCTGCTGGATCGTGTGCTTCCAATACCCTCCTTTCTGCTTCCTTGGTCATCATCGCCTCGGCCTGCAAGCGATATGCTTCAGCGAGTTCGTCTCCATCATTCACGCTCAGCCGGTGATGCCTCACCTACTTCTGATTGACCATTATTCCGGCTTGATGCAACGACCGTCTAAGACGGTCGCATTCAAAAGGGAGGGTTGGTGGCAACAATCGAGGCAAAACAATGACGTCAGACACACCAGTCCTCGGAATCAGCGAACTACATGCTGGAATCGATGATACACCGATACTTCGCGGAATAGACCTCAACATACCTCCAGGAGAGATTCATGCCATCATGGGTCGCAATGGAAGTGGCAAGACCACTGCTGCGAATATCATCATGGGTCATCCCGACTTTGAGGTTACTAAGGGTAGCGTTGAGCTCGATGGAGAAGACTTGTTGGAGATGGAACCTTGGGAAAGAGCACGTGCCGGAGTTTTCCTTTCTTTCCAATATCCACAAGCGGTTCCTGGTCTGCAGGTTGGGAACTTCCTCCGTAAGTCCGTCGCAGCGATTCGAGGCGAGGAAGAAGCGAAGGGCGCGGAGTTCCGAAAGAAACTGAAGGATGCTATGACCCAACTAGATATTGATCGCTCATTCTTGGGCCGATATGTCAACGATGGATTTAGTGGAGGCGAGAAAAAGCGCTTCGAAATCCTGCAACTTTTACTAATTCAACCCAAGTTAGCAATCCTAGACGAAACCGACTCCGGGCTGGATATCGACGGAATTAGAACAGTCGCTAAGGGGATTAACAACGCAGTTCGTGGAACCGGTTCTAGCGCCTTGATTATCACCCACTATTCCCGAATCCTTGAGCATGTCCAGCCCGACAAAGTACACGTTCTAATCAAAGGACAAATCGTCAAGTCAGGCGGCCCAGAACTAGCCCTTGAGTTGGAGGAGAGAGGATACGAGTGGTTGGAAAAAGAAGCGGAGGGACTAGCATAATGCCAGCCAACCAAGTAGCGCGGGAGGCCGTCGGGGACTACAAGGCCGGATGGCACGATCCGGAGAATTCCACTGTCCGCTTCGACTTCGGACTCTCCGAGCAGGTCGTCAGAGAAATCTCGGCGATCAAGGGGGAGCCGCAGTGGATGACCGACATCCGCGTCAAGGCATTCCATCACTTCATGGAACGCCCTATGCCCACATGGGGTTCCACCGAGTTGCTCAACTCGATTAAGTTCGATGAGATCTGCTACTTCCTACGCTCGGGCGAAGGCACGGAGAATGACTGGGATGACGTTCCCGAGGACGTCCGGAACACCTTCGACAAACTGGGCATACCTGAGGCCGAACAAAAGTGGCTCTCGGGAGTGACAGCACAGTACGAGTCGGAGGCCGTATACCACAGTATCCGCGAGGACCTCGAGAAGCAGGGCGTCATCTTCCTCGACATGGATAGTGGCCTCCGCGAGCATGAGGACATCGTGAAGAAATACTTCTGCAGCATCATCCCCTACCAAGACAACAAGTTCAGCGCGCTCAACACCGCCGTGTGGTCGGGAGGCTCGTTCATCTACGTCCCCAAGGGGGTTCACGTCGAGATGCCGGTGCAGGCCTACTTCCGTATCAACGCCAAGAACATGGGTCAGTTCGAACGCACGCTGATAATCGCCGACGAAGGGTCGTCGATCCACTACGTCGAGGGCTGCACGGCCCCGACTTACTCGACCGATTCACTGCACAGTGCCGTCGTTGAGCTCATTGCGCTGCCCGGTTCATACATACGCTACACCACCATCCAGAACTGGTCGAACAATGTCTACAATCTGGTCACCAAGCGGGGCATCGCACACGAGAACTCGACTGTCGAATGGGTCGACGGCAACATCGGATCAAAGTTGACGATGAAGTACCCAGCAGTGATTCTCAAGGGAGAGGGTTCGCACGCCGAAGTCATCTCCGTAGCCTACGCAGGCGAAGGAATGCACCAGGACGCTGGGGCGAAGGTGCATCATCTAGCGTCGAACACCACCAGCAAGATCCTCTCCAAGAGCATCGCCAAGAACGGCGGCCGCGGGAGCTACCGGGGCATGGTGTCGGTTAGCAAGAAAGCAGAAAACTGCAAGGTGAACGTCGTCTGTGACGCACTCATTCTCGATGAGCAAAGCCAATCTGACACCTATCCTACGATGGAGATCAAAAACCCGTCTTGTCGCTGCGAACACGAAGCATCGGTCAGCAAGGTGAGTGATGACCAGTTGTTCTACCTGATGAGTCGCGGCCACTCAGAAGACGAGGCGCTTGCACTGATTGTCAATGGGTTCTTTGAGCCATTCGTCCGCGAACTACCGATGGAATACGCAGTCGAGCTCAACCAGCTGATGGCCCTCGAGATGGAAGGCAGCATCGGTTGATTTGGGTGAAACTATGGATGCTGCGAGTTTGTACAAGTCTCTAGATGAGCCGGACAGGGCCGATCACCTTTGGCGATATACACCTTGGAAAAGGGTTCATCCTAGCGGTGATTTAAACGAAATCCCAAGTGTAGCCGCCCCTGAAATAACCCTAACTTGTTTGGAGGATGGTGTCGCACTAGTCGGAATCTCAGTGGAAGAGGCAGTCGTTGGGGCTGAGGTATTGCCCGAATCTGACGAAGTTACTGCTTCTTTCATTCGAGCTGCTGCCGGCAGGGCGGTCTATACCCTACGTGTCGAAAACAATTTCATTGCAAGTTCCCCTATAGTTCTCGGCATCGATACAGGTGATTCGGCTTGTGCTCTTCACCTGACTTTAGATATCGGCAGAAATTGTGAATTCGAATTAATCACGCAGATTAGTGGTGCAGCACCTTGGACTGGATTCCTTCGCACAGGAAGAATCGGTGATGGAAGTATCCTCAACGATGTTGTTATTGGATACACCGATTCCGGAACACTTCTGCGAGTCGATAGCATTGCGATTGGACGCGATGCACAGGTCAAGGCAGGAACGGTCAGTTCAGGAAGTGATAGGACAAAGGCAGACCTACGTTACAAGATGGGGGAAACCGGCGGACATCTAAACGTGCTTGGATCGATTCTGTCTGCTAACGATATGCACCTAGACCATCACGTGGAAATACACCACCATGCTCCAGAAACTTTCAGCCGGTTAGACTGGCATTCAGCCTGCGGAGGCAACTCACGCACTGTCGGAACCGGAATGCTTCGGGTCGCAAAGGGCGCTAGAGGTGCTGACGCTGGGCAACTATTCCACAATCTTCTACTTTCCGAGAAGGCGGAAGCAGATTCAATTCCCGAATTAGAGGTTAGTGAACACAATGTTGTCGGCTGTGGTCACGGTACTGCAAACGGACCAGTAGATGAGGAACAGATGTTCTACCTTGAAACACGAGGATTCGATACCCAGGAAGCACGCGATACTCTAATTGCGGCTTTCCTGAATTCAACGTTGGTTGAGATGGGCAGCGAAACCCTTCACCACTGGCTATCTGAGCATCTACAAGATGAATTAGAAGACCTCAAGTCTTGAGAAATCAATTTGGGCTGAGAAAACTCCAGACCTGCTATGGACCACGACCATTGCTCGGCAATTCTTTGCGAATGTGGCTTTCGTGGAGCGGCTATTCCTATGCGGCAACATATGGAATGTCCACGTTGTAGAAGAGTTGTTGAAGCCTGTTGTGAGGGAATTCCAGATTACTACCAATAATCAGCCGGAACGGTCTCTGTAACTTGAGAGAAGAGCGGTTAGGAGGACTCCTGCGACTACGCCGAATGCTAGACCTTGTTCTTCCATAGTAGAGCCCGCAAGGTCGCGGAAAGTGAAGCCCATAACGGTACACATAGGAACTACGAAAATCGCGAATCTACGAGCCTTTTGAGCATTTGTCGGAGGAATTCCCATTGGCCTCAAGGTGATTGAACCCGCCTTTTCCAAGACCTGCCAATCAACCGCTTCTGCTTCAATTCTCAATCTTTGTAAAACCGCAGGTCTGATTCCTGGGTCTGCAGATTTCTCATGCATAATCTGACCTCTCCCAGTAACCAGCCTAACCCTCTTCAGACTGTTCCGAATTCCAAGCAATCTCTCAGTAGCACCAGCCGCCATTGGAGCGTCTAATCCGTGCATGTCGAAGGTTAACACACCTCTCTCTCGGCGAATTCTATCTTCAACATCCCATACCCCATCTGTTTCATCAGAAAGATAGTACATTTCTTCACGTAGTGCGGTAACCTCGGCAGCACGCGACTCTTCTCTTGCTTGTCCTTTCTGAGCATGGTCGCGAACTCTGGCAAGAGCAAACATCAGCACTACTGCTCCACTGGCCAAACCTATAACAAGACCAGTTCTCAAGGCCGGTTCGATACCGTCTTCGGCCATTCCAGTCGCAAAGAAAGCCATCATCGAAGCCATGACGGTGACCATCAAAGAGATGACGACAGAGATGGCGAAGGCGTCTCGCACACCGACCTTGACCATAGGGGGCGGATAGGTTGATGGCGATAGAACCCACCGACGGAGCGATGGGTGAGGCCGATGGGAGTCTGTTGAAGAACGGGTGTAAAGATAGGGTGCGAGAATCCAAGGTTGGTCGTAACCTTGCTGCAATCGCGGGAACCTACCTAATTCTAGTATTTTTGACACCATTAGCTATGCCAACCGATTCGATCCCAGACCTTTCCGGACGTGCTAATCGCTTTGATTATGCAACCGTTGATGAGATGTGGTCGTGGGGCAATGGGGACAATAGCGATTACAAACACGCTGGGCACGACCAAGATGCGAATGGCGGCCCCTTTGCTTGGACTGACCTTAATCCGATTGCCGCGACCGTTTATGCCATTGGAGACTTGAATTGCCATCAGAAACATTACCGGTCTTGGGAAATAAATGGCAATCAATTGGCGGTTTGTGTACGAGACATTGGAATCTTGTTCGGATTTGTTGTTTGTTGTTTAATTTGGCGGCAGCGAGGGTTGAATCGGTGGACTGTCCGAGATACATTCCTCTCGATTTTCTCTGATGAATCGATCGAGAGATTCTACTACAACGATCAGAGGATGTTGGCCATGATGGCAATTATTGCAATAGGACTCGGCCCGATGGCTATAGATGGATTCACTCAGTTACTTTCTCCCTATGAATCGACGAACCTGATGAGGATACTTACTGGATTTCCAGCAGGATTTGTGGGTGGTTGGATATTCTCTGCGATGTTCTCTGCGAGACCACACGAATTCGAAAACTCGGAATCGGTTCTTCTTCCCGCCGATGCAAAACTTCGCATGGTTTGAGGATTAATTCCCCTGCCACCAATTAACCAATCCACTCGCTCCGGCTGGTGGCGAGGTGTCGGATCTTCCATTGCCTAAAATCGCCAATCTCTCAATGGTATCTCGGACTGCACGAGGATGTTCCCCCGAGCGAACGATTTGCCCCATAGCAAATCGAAGATGAGTGTCAGGATTCACTGCAAGCCATTTGGACAGAGCCTTTCGCAGCGGCCAAAGCACCAGTGAAAGAGTTCCAAAGGCATGGGATTCATCTCTCAATTGATTTCGAGCAGCGTCGCGGCCCAACAAGGATTTGTGCTGGTTTACCCATTTGCTTCGGTCGGCGAGGAAACGCAAAACCTTGTGAGTGTGAGAATCGGAAACTGCCCTCACCGGACCCTGTGCTTCACGCAATTCATTTACATCGGCTGAGGGGAGTAGAGCCAAGGTTCCACAAATCGCAGAAATCGAGTGTGCCGATATCGACTTTGGGACATCCACTCTTTCATCTTCCGAAACCTGTTGAAGAGCACTAGTATGCTCCTCTTGTGCTTCTCGAAGGACTCGCCATGGAGTCTTACCATCTAACCAATCGTTTAGAGTCCTAGCGGGTTCAACGCCTAACCCATCTAGGACGGTTTGGCCCATGGTCGATTTGATTAGGCGTTTGAGCATGAAGCGCTCGACTGCTTCAGTATCGACATTTAGCGGAGCTGGGCGAGAGTGCAGGAACTTTCTCACATGAAGGGTTAATTTTCGACGGAATTCTCGCTCTGTGGTCTCGTTGGATACTGGACCAATTATGGCACCCATATCGAATGGAATAGGCATCTCTACTTCGCCAGATAGCAATGATGCATAGCCGGCTCGAATGGCATTTTGCAATTCTGTTGTCTCAAAGTATTCTGCTTTGTCAGACATCATTCGGAGGGTTCCCGATTGAATCCTTTTCATAGCGACTTCAGGGTCACAGTCGACCCAGATACATAGATCGGGAACTAGCGCTGCAGAATTAATCTGAGCCACTCGCTCAACCCCTAGTGAACCGACAATTCCTTGGTAGACTAAGGATGAATGGACATTCCTTTCACTGACTACAATTCTGCCCTCCTCCAAACGAGGAAGTATCCAGCCGTGAGAATGGTCAACTCGATCTGCAGCAAAGAAACCGGCTTCTTCCTCTGGTGTATGGGTATTTTGTCTCACAGAATCGATGGCGAGCCTACCGAGAGGGTGGTCTCGACGAGGCTCGCCGGTTATCTCTACCGAAGTGAAACAAAACTCCTTTTCAAGCACCTCAGCAACAACCTTGGTTGCAAGACCTTTACCGGAGCCGTCGCCTCCTTCGATGGTAATTAGGTACACGTTAAGCCTCCGCCAACCCGAACTGTCCGCGACTCAGATAGGTTAGACCCATTCCCATCAATATGAATAGAGGGCCAATGAACATCAAGCCCTGACTCCAAAGACCAAGATAGGCTAGGAATTGAGTTCTGAGGTGACTCTTTCCATTGTATGCCTCTACACCTCCTATGACACCCGCAATTCCTGCAAGCAGAGTAAATGCACCAATGAGGGTAGTAATTAGAACAGACTCGCTGAGATAACTCTCCCCACGCATATCGGTTTCCTGAACTCCTTCTCCCTCGGTTAGAGTGATAACAATCTGGGCATGATCTCCGGGCACCAATAATACTCGTTGTGTAATATGGTCAGGATGGTCCACGACCAATGTAGCGGAACTTCGAGTTACATCTTGAATAGAAAATCGGCCGCCAGAGTCTGTTATGTCTCGGCCGATTTCTAGGTTTTCTTCATCGTAGAGGATTACCGTCACATCTTCCATTCCCTCGGCTCCTGATGAGTTATTGATGAGCGCGGCATATACCGCTCCATTTACGTCAGCCTTTAGCCCAGAATCGTCAAGTTGGCCGCTCAGTACATCACCGATATCGGCGCTTATGTGAAGACCACCAGTTAGCACTCCAAGTATGCTTCCAAAGATGATTAACACCGCTCCGGCGACTCTTGTGGCAGGGTCAATAGAGAGATCTTTGAGCCACCACTCAAAGCGAGTTCTACTAGATTCGTCGCCATCAGACATGCTGCCCGCTCTCCTACTCATCCTCTCTGATAATCGGCGGCTTCTCAGTTTGCCGCTTTGAAATTGATGCGTAGATGAGCCAAGTAATCGCTATTGAGAAAGCCATTAGAAACAATTCTGAACTGAAACCTTCCTTACAATCGATGCAATCGGTTGGAGGTTCTATCGAGGATTCGCTTTGGCAATTCGGTTGTATGTTTTCGAACTCGAAACTGACCTCGTAGTAATTTGACCAATTCTTCCCAGTAATCCAATAATTGCCAGTTACTGGGTCCTTTGCGATTCCATTCAATACACCTGATGATTCGGGTTCAAATTCATCTCTAATTGAACTAAAATCTACCTTTTGACAGACATACCCATTTGAGGCTTGAATCAGATAAATTGAATCGTCATACCATTTGTTGGCGAGTATGTCACCATTGGAACTCCCGCATTCCAATTCATTCCAGCGATCGCTTGGGCCACCGTCTAACAAAACCTCGATAGAATCGGTGAAATTAATATTCGAGTTTTCAGAATTTTGTAATCGAACAGAGCCATCGGAAAGCCAAATTCCGGTCTCCTCTGAATTGCATATTCCCCAGGCCTCTCCTTGGTAAGAAAAACTACCAATTTGTTCTAGCGAATCTATGTCGTAAATGAATGCGATATTTTCCCTCCAAGTTAATTGGATTACAGAGTTATTCCAAATTGTTAATCCCTCGCCAAAATATTCCTCTGAAAGGTTGTATTGCGCCTCGATTTCACCAGTTTCCATATTGACGATTCTAACACTAGATTCGCCGTATAATCCAGTGCTTTCGTAGAGCTTACCATCATGGATTTCCAAGCCCTGAGTAAAGGCTGAATCATCATGTGGAATCACGCCGATTAACTCAGGTTCGATAACCACGACTTGCCAATGTTCAGGAGTCTCGGAAGCATTTGTAAGTGGGAAAATTGCAGATGCGAGGAGGCATACTACAATTGCCACCGTAGCTCGAATGCTTGATTCTGGCCGATGGCTAAGCAAGCGGCCCTTCGGGCCGGATGCGTCCGAACGATGCTCCATCGATGTTATAGCGGGTTGGAGCGGGGCTTGAACCTGTCTTATTGCTGAGGTGAGCACGAGTGAGGACTTCAAGCAGTTCTAGCAAGTCAACAACTTCGTTGTTGTTGGTCTGGCTAATGCTCGCTTCTGTAATGTTACCTTTAGCCAGCGCAAGCGATGAATCTGGCAGTGAAGAAAATACGGTTATCGCCGGAGACCTCAGTGATTTTGATCCAGTAAATGATGGCCACGCCTACATTTACAATGATGATGATAATCCGGTATTCTCCGCTTTTGGTTATCTAAAAAAACAGTGGATTGAGAACGATTACCCAAATCTGATTGATCCATTTTCTCCAGCTTATCAAAACACTAAATCAAGTAGCACACCCTGTGAAAATGCTTGGGCAGTAGATGACACAGACACTTTCTCAACATCTAGCGGCCAAGTCTCTGCGACAGTCAGGAAAATATCAACAAACTCGGCTATATTTGTCGAGGATGGGGTGGTGATTTCCTCAACCACTCTCAACGATATCACTTCAACTTGGGAATCGACTATCTTCCCCACAGATACCACATACTTCGGGAATCCTCCCGATGTCGACAATAATTGCCAGATTGAGATATTAATCTTCGAAATTGACGGTGGAGGTGGAATTGGAGGTTACTTCGATCCAAATGTAGTCAGCCAGCGAGAAATTCTCTTCGTCGATTCTGGCGACATGAGTTGGAGAAATACCATCTTGGCTCACGAAATGGAGCACCTTCTGCACAACGCCAGAGACCCATACGAATACCTCTGGATCGATGAGGGGGCGGCAGATATGGCTGCTTACCTTTGCTTCGGAGTAACCAATACTTTGTCTGGACATGCCAACGAATGGTCTCAGAATTCCAACATGAGTGTACGTTGGTGGAATCAGAGGATTGCGGATTACGGTGGCGGATTCATGTTCCTAATGTATCTGGCCGACAAACTAGGAGGGGGGGCTGCAATTTCCCGATTAGTGGCAGACACTGCTACCGGAGGAATAGGAATTGAGAATTTGGCACGCAACCCCGAACCAGGTTCAACGGCAATCGGGATCACGATGTCAGATATTTTCGCTAATTTCACCGCAGCCGTGGCTTTGGATAGCGCTCAAGGTGCATTTGGTTTCTCAAATATCGCGATGACGGCCGGTTGTGTAACAGGATACATTTGCCGAGTCCAAATGAGCGGATATCGCGACGAGTGGCAATCGACATGGGTTAGCCCAACACATGAACTTGAAGGCTGGGGGATGCGCGCCTACAAATTCGCCGGAGGAACTGGGGCACCCCTCAATCTAATGGTGCAACCAACTCATTTCGGTGTCGCGGGAACGGTGATGGCAAAAGATGCTTCAACAGGGACTTGGACCATGAGTAAACTGAGAATAGATTCGGCTACTGGGGCAGGAACTGGGTTGGTACATGGATTTGGAAATACCACTGACGAGGTATGGGTAATTGCATGGTATGAATCCCAAGTGACAGATTGTGATTACAACTTCGCCAGTTGTGGCATAACCACTGGCTCATACCCCACCACAGATATCGTTGTGCAAGCTGGCCTCATTACCGATCCGGCAGAAGTAGACATCATGGCGGTCACTCAATTCGATCGCGACGAAGACAATCTAGACGATAGCGTAGAAATAGAACTCCAAGTAACATCAAACGCGTTCTTCGAAATAATTGAAGTGACATTTGAGGCATTTGTCAATAACACGTTAAGTGATTCCATTACTTTCTCAATGACAGCAGGAAATAGTATTCCAACCGAGGAAACAATCTGGTTCACACCACCAGAAACCGGTGATTGGACTTTTGGAGTTGACATCAGAGATATCAGTGGCGAAGTAACAGATACCGCATTTACTCTACCAATACAAATTGGCAACATGAAACCCATTGCAAGTGGCTCCACCTCCACTACAATCACTCAAACATGGTTGCCAGTCAGCCTGTTTGGTGGAGGCTATGATGTGTGGGGATTCGGTCAATTGAATGGGTCATTCAGCCATAATGAAACACCCGTGGCTTACAATTGGGATCTAGGAGACAATATCACATCTGGACTCAAGAACCCTGTACATGTTTACGATGAAGCAGGAAATTATACGATTTCACTTACCGTTGAGGACATAGGAGGATTCTACTCTGAAACACAATCTTGGACGGTTAGTGTGGCTGACACTACCGAACCGATTCCAGAGATTCGCGTAGATGGTATCACCATTACAGATGAAGTTGTATTATTGACTAACCAAAGGGTATTGTTCTCTGCAAGAAGTACTGTAGATAATGTTCCACACGAAGAAATAGATTTCACTTGGAATTGGGGGGATGGAAGCGATGAAAGCGGCCTTGGACTTGTTGAAGCCAGCCATGCCTACGTAGATGGAAGCGCTGATGGAACAGTCTACACATTGACTCTAACTATCAATGACGGGACATTTGTTGTAGAACATCAAGTGTACGTTCGAGTATTGAATCGAGTTCCTCGGCAAATTTTCGATCAAGAGCTCCAAACTTACACGCTAACACCCTTGAAGTTGCCCGATGTGTTCACCGATGATGATGGAATTATCGTCGAATATCGATGGGACTTTGACTCGGGAGTGAATTTCTCTAGTGAGGGTATATCTCTGACTTCTGACTTTTCAGGGACCGTTTCGGTAAGCCGAAATCCTGTGGTGGGATGGAATACTCCTGGTCTCAAATCAGTAACTCTAGAGGTCACCGATGATGACGGAAATGTCTCCACTGCAACTGTAATGGTTAGGGTGCTAAACCAAAGACCAGTTGCTGTATTTGACCGACCTTCTGATGGTACTGTTGAAACCGAGTATTTCTTCGAAAGTTTGTCCTTTGATCCCGATGGTGATACATCACTATTACAAACCCGATGGAACATTACTGGAATGGAAAATGAAATTGAAAACTCATCTACTGTTTACCATACATTCACCGATCCTGGTTTGTACACAATATCGTTGACCGTTATTGATGAACGTGGAGCAGAATCAGCAACCAAATCCTATCAGATTCGAATCGCTAACCCACTCCCTGTTCCAATGGTTGAATTCATGCAACCGAGTGCAAATGGAAGCGCACTTCACACAATTCCTAACTCTGAAGAAGACGTTACTTGGTGGGTTCCTTTTGCTGTAGATGGAGGAGCCTTCATCGCTCCAGATTGCCCATTGCGGCTGGATGGTTCAGAAAGTTACGATGCCGACCCACGATTTGTCGGAAGGCACTCTACAGACCCAGAAAACACAGAATGGAATGGAATCACTCGGTGGATTTGGGACTTCGGAGACGCGACTCCTCAAGTCGAAGGACCGATTGTTTGGCACTCTTGGGATCGTCCTGGAACATACGTTGTAACCCTCACCGTTGTCGATGGATTCGAAGGTGGAGATACTAACACCACCTCAATTACAGTTTATGTCTCAAGAGCACCTGAAATCGAACCTATCGACCCAATTGATTCTGACTATGTTACCGAAGGTGACCTAGTACTTCTCAATCACAGCGCCTACGACATAGATTTGATTGAGGGGCTAGAAGCATGGTTGGACTTCGATGCTAACTATGATAGCGATGGAGACGGAATCTCCACCAACGACAGAGATATCAGCCTGACCGCTGAGCTTTCCGTCTATTGGGATCTCAATGCACTGGTCGACTCGGACCAAGATGGAGACCCTAGAAACGACTTCCTTTGGGGCAACATGACTTGGCATCAAACTGGAGAGATCCGTCTTGTATTGCAAGTCTGCGACGGTGTAGGAGTCTGCACTTCAGAGGATTATATTATCAGTGTACTATCAGCAGAAGAAGAAAGCCGCCAGAAGTCTTGGGATGAATTGACTTGGAGAGATTTTGTTCCAAATAAGGAGAGTGGCGGCCTTCTAGCCTTAGTGGCCCTAGTGCTTATCCTCGGCTGGTTAGTCATGAGACAGAAGGACGAAGAGGAGATTGATGCTGAGGAAAGGCTTGAGACCTACGATGTACAGGAAGTAGAAGCGGAAGGCGGGCTACCCGGAATGGATCAACACACTCCACCAC
The DNA here is from genome assembly GCA_022449345.1 of Candidatus Thalassarchaeum sp. Classification (GTDB taxonomy): domain Archaea; phylum Thermoplasmatota; class Poseidoniia; order Poseidoniales; family Thalassarchaeaceae; genus MGIIb-O1. The sequence continues at coordinate 24,574 of JAKURL010000014.1, forward strand.
CACAACCGAAGTATCTGACGGTTGACGAGCGAAGGAACAAGGAGTCCGGATACATCCGCCCAATCAGAACTCGGAGGCGCTAAGTGTGCGTGATTTCCTCAAGAAATTCTTTGCAGGAGGATTCAGTCTCGGGTTTATGGCTCCTATGCTAGCAATTTTGTTGGTCTCAACAACTCCTGTAGTAGCATCGGGAAATGATTGTAATCTTGCTCCTGATGTAGGGTTCAATGCCGCCTATGCAGAGGTAGTGGAAGTGGAAGAAGGAGGATTTTGGTGGGGAAATGCCCCGAGAAATGACCTAAGTCCATTGATATCTGATCTATATGTTGAAATCGAACTGCAAGAAAATTACGCGGAAGCACTACGTTTGGAATTGATTCCTGGATATTCCTACACATTTTGCATAGAGTTCCATTCTGATCCTGACAACCCTCCGACCAATGACCCAAAAGGCGATGTTTACCTATTCACTTCAGCAAATTGGGATCGGTACCAATCAGACTACCAGATGGTATCTGAAGGGTGGCAAACACCTGAAGAGGTAATGGATATGATTCCTGTCGAATGGAGAGACATGGTCGTATTTCTTCCATTCAGAGACACCCATGCCTACGAGGGAAAGCGTAGCACTAGCTTCTCAACCGCTTTAGACAATGACAACAAAGCCTTCATCTCTTGGTTTGGAGACAATAGTGATCCAGAATACTTCCTTGCTCTAGATAACTGGAATAACACTAGGCCCAACGATGCGGTTTCTGTAGACGGTGATATGATTGTTCAAGTCTGGATAGACGTAGAAGAAAGATTGACACTACCAAGATTCACAGCTTACATCATGGTTGGATTATTACCACTTAGTTGTGTAATTGTACCTATGCTTCTTCACTCAAAATACCACTCTACTGGAGCAGGTGAAAGCTCGGAGAAGCAAGAATTGGTTCCGCTGCTTGAACAGTGAATCAATCGTAATTGAGCATCTCCCAAGCGATTAGTAGGTCGGATGCGTTAATTCTGCCCTGAGAGGAAAGGTGTGAGCCTGTCTCCATGGTAGAATAAACAAGGTCCTGATTCAGCAATGGAGCGTGGATTCGAGTCCAATCGCCACCAACCCCCAGTCCCATAATTGCAGTCTTTTGATCGGATTCTTTCAGTATCCAAGCAGCCTCGAATAGTTTCAATCCAGAATTTCTTCCATTGGTACTGTAACATACCTTGATAATTTCTCCAGAATCTGCCATATCTTCTATGTCGTTGATGATTTCTGAGGCACTGATCGGCTCTTCGGAGAAATGAGTAGATGCGATTACTTTGGTCTTACCTTTGGCGATCTGCATAAGTTCAGAACGGCTTTTTGAAACTATATCGGCCTCAAGGTCCACCCAACTTACACCACTATCGATGGCTGCCCTCAAAACTGTAATTCTCTCATCCTCGGTTCCTGGAAAATAACCACCTTGCCTCTCTGGGCGGCAGGTTAGAACCACCGATAAATCGATGCCGTCCTTGAAAGCGGCTAGAGCAGCTGCTAAATCGACGGAATCGTATGGTTGGGAAATATACTCTGGAGGGGTATAAACAGGCTTCCTGTAGCCCTGCTCGTCATTAGAATCGGTTTTTTCAACAGGTTCAGGAGCTTTCTCGACGACCCAAAGCTTGTCGAGGCGTACCTCGCACAAGTCTGCACCCACCGCAGTAGCCCTTGCTGCATCTGCGAGTATCTCCTCCACCGAGCACCCCGTGAGGGTCACACAGATGGTCGGTCTTCGCATCGGCTCGGCGACCGGAGGGGTCTGTTTAACCATATTTGTGAGGCAATACCCCTCCTCTGGAGGGGTGGAGGGCTCAATTTACTTCCACTTTCGAAGTTTATCAGACCCTCTCTCAGGAGTATTGATTAACCCCCCATAGGTAATATTTTATTAGAAGGCCTGAGGGTTCCCTCAAGGGAACCCTCAGACGACCGGAGATGAAATCGTGGCTGACGAGTATAGTGCAGATAGTATTCAGGTCCTTGAAGGCCTAGAAGCGGTACGAAAACGGCCTGGGATGTACCTAGGCGACCCGCATGACGGGTCAGCCTTGCACCACTGTATTTGGGAAGTCGTTGACAATGCGGTTGACGAACACCTAGCTGGTCACAATCCTACGATTGAAGTCTACCTGAATGCCGATGGTTCGGTTAGTGTCGTAGATTACGGTCGCGGAATACCCGTCGACATGCATCCAGAGGAAGGCGTCAGCGCGGCTGAGGTGATTATGACAAAACTTCACGCCGGTGGTAAATTTGACAATGAGGCCTACAAAGTAGCTGGAGGTCTTCACGGAGTTGGGGTTAGTGCTGTAAACGCCGTATCGGAATGGCTGCACCTTGAAATTCATAGAAATGGAAAGGTCTGGGAACAAAGATACCACCAAGGAGCTCCAAAGGCCAAACTGAAGTCCACTGGAAAAACGGATGGGACCGGAACTAAGGTTTCATTCAAACCGGACTTGACAATTTTTAGCGATGCAATCGATTTTGATTTTGAGCAAATAAATACTAGATTGCAGAGAACTGCATTCCTAAATGGCGGATTACAGATTATCTTGCGAGACCTTCGTGGAGAAGATCCTGTAGAAATTGATCACACCTACGACGGTGGACTTAAGGAATACGTCACTCAGATGAATTCAAAGAGGAATAAAATTCACGATGACGTGGTTCATATCTTCGGTTCAAAAGAGGGAGATAAAGGAGAAGTTCACGTCGAAATAGCCTTGCAGTGGACTGATTCTTACTCCGAAAGCATCGACTGTTTTACCAACATCATCCACAATGTAGACGGTGGCACACATATGTCTGGACTTCGAAGTTCACTCACCCGAACCGTGAACTCATACGCTCAATCCAAAAAACTTCTGAAAAATCTCGGTAGTCTTTCGGGCGATGATGTTCGCGAGGGGCTTGGAGCTGTAGTCTCAATTAAACACCCAGACCCCTCATTCAATGCTCAAACTAAAGCCAAGCTTGTAACTAGTGAAGTTGCAGGAATTGTTGAGCAAATTGTCAACGATAAATTGGGTGAGCACTTTGAGGAGAACCCCTCTGTTGCTCGAGCCATTGTCGATAAGGCAGTATTAGCAAGTAAAGCGAGGGAAGCGGCTCGTAAGGCGAGAGATTTAACTCGACGCAAAGGAGTGTTAGAAGGAGGCGGTCTGCCTGGTCAATTGGCGGATTGTCAATCTCGAGACCCAAATGAGTGCGAGATCTACATCGTCGAGGGTGAATCTGCGGGCGGCTCTGCGAAGACTGCTAGAGATCGCCGCACACAAGCAGTTCTTCCACTCAGAGGTAAAATCCTGAATGTCGAAAGGCAACGAGGAAATGATGCTAAAGTATTCACCAACGAACAAATACAGCGTATGATTAGGGCCTTTGGTGCAGGAGTTGGTAATGGCGTTGACGACGAAGGTGCCTTCGACCCTGAGAAACTAAGGTATGGGAAAATCATCATCATGTGTGATGCTGATATCGATGGCGCACACATTCGCACTCTGATTATGACTTTCCTTTGGCGATATATGCGCCGAGCCATAGAGAATGGCAATGTCTACATTGCAATGCCTCCGTTATTTTCAGTTGGCAGAGGAAACCACGTTGAATGGGTGCATAGCGAAGAAGAGCTTGATGCTACAATCAAGCGATTCAAGAAAGAAGCTCGGTCAGCAAAAATCTCTGTTCAAAGATACAAAGGTCTCGGTGAGATGAACCCCGAACAACTATGGGAGACCACCATGGATCCAGAGGTTCGACGAATGATGCGTGTTGATATTAAGGATGGAGAAGCTGCTGACAATTTATTCTCGATTCTAATGGGGGAAGACGTCCCAGACCGTCGAGCGTTTATCGAAAATCACGCGTCAGAGGTGACGTCGCTGGATATTTGAGGTGTGGAAATGAGTGGGGATTTAGAACGAAGATTCATCTCCGATGAGATGAAAGAAAGTTACATCAATTACGCCATGAGTGTAATCATTGGTCGCGCGCTTCCAGATGTTAGAGATGGCTTAAAGCCGGTTCACAGGCGTATCCTATGGGGTATGCACCAAGCAGGACATACTCACGAAAAGGGGTACAGTAAGTCCGCTAGATCAGTAGGTGAGGTCATGGGTAAGTACCATCCACACGGAGATCAAGCCCTTTACGATACAATGGTGAGAATGGCTCAAGATTTTTCATTACGATATCCATTGGTCGATGGCCAGGGTAATTTCGGCTCGATAGACGGAGACCCTCCTGCCGCAATGCGGTACACAGAGAGTAGGTTGGATCGACTTTCCTCTCATATGCTGGATGATATCAACAAGGACACCATCGACATGGTTGCTAACTTTGATGATAGTGAAATAGAACCCACTGTACTTCCCTCAAGGCTACCCAATCTACTACTAAATGGAAGCGACGGAATAGCAGTAGGAATGGCAACAAAAATCCCACCTCACAACCTTAACGAAGTCGCCGCAGCAGTGCGATTCCACACAGAGAAGGTAATCGAAGAAGATCGTAAGCGCTCATTGGACAAGCCGCCTAAGAGTGACGCTATTGAATACATGGAGTACCTCAAAGGGCCAGACTTTCCTACAGGGGCCACGATTTATGGGATTGATGGAATTCTAGACATGTATAGAACTGGACAGGGAAGATTCCATATCCGCTCAGATGCCGAGGTTAGAGATGACTCCTCGGGCAAGAAAATAATCATCACTTCTATTCCATATCAAGTTCGCAAAGCAGGTATGCTGAAGGGGATCGCTGAACTTGTAACTAAAGAAATCATCAAGGGTATTCGTGACATACGTGATGAGTCTAGTAAGGAGGGTATCCGTGTAGTTATCGAGGTAAAGAATAACGCTGATCCGCACGCTATCTTGAATCAGTTATACCGATCTAGCAGATTGCAGGAATCCTATTCTGCAAATATGATGGGGATTCTGAATGAAGCCCCTGTACAACTTGATCTCTCGACAATCCTACACACCTACGTTCGACATCGAGAATCCGTAATCGAGCGAAGAACTCAATTCGAACTCAACAAGGCAGAGGCTCGTGCTCACATCCTTGAAGGATTAATGGCCGCTCAGAAGAGAATGACCGAGATTATTGAAGTCGGAAGGAATTCCGATTCTCGCGATCAATTTGAATCATATCTAAGAGGGGATGAAAAATATCCAAAGATTAAGCGATTCGACTTCTCAGAAAAACAAGCAAAGGCGATTGCTGAGCGCCGACTATACCAACTTACTAAACTCAACGTAAAGGAAGTTGAGGAGGAACTCGGGAAACTCAAAGAGGCAATCAAGGAATACAAGTCAATCTTAGATAGCCGTAAACGAAGATTAGAGATTCTAATTTCTGAACTTGAAAATGTTGTAGAAAAACACGGAGATGAGAGACGAAGCCACATCGACCCAACTCCATTATCCATGGATAGAGAAGACCTAGTTGCAGAACGTGCCCTAGTAATCTCACTAACTCAAGACAATTACATTCGCCACCTGCCTGTTGAGGCATTCCGATTACAAAACCGTGGAGGTAAGGGCCTCAAGGGAGTTGCAACCAAGGATGAAGACGCACCGGCTGCAATCGTCACCTGCTTCTCTAAGGATAGGTTGCTGATATTTACTGACCAAGGTCGAGTCTACGGTTTGCGTGCTTGGGAAACACCTCTCGCAAGTAGGTATGGAAGAGGAACTCACATCCGTAATTTACTGCAAAAAATTAGAGATGATGAGAAAGTTATCTCAATTCTACCTATGGACAGAGAATTAATTGAGGATCCAGAAGGACATTACCTTATCTTCGCAACAAGTCAAGGCAGAATCAAGCGAAGTCGTCTTTCCGAATATGTTCGAATCAACCGAAATGGCAAGTACGCTCTAAAATTTGCAACCGATACCGACTCTTTGGTACAAGTTCGGCCGGCAACAGATGCTGATCACGTGGTCCTAGTCTCATCCGGAGGTTATGCTTGCCGCTTCTTGCCGTCTGAAGTAAAGACAAGAACCGACCCCTCCTCTGGCGAAGTTCAGACCACTCACACTGTCAGAGTTCAAGGTAGAGTTAGCCAAGGTGTAAGTGGAATGAAACTCTCACCCACTGATAGTGTAATTGGCATGATTGTAACCGATGATGCCGATACCAGTGTTCTGACAATTTCCAAGTATGGAATGGCAAAGCGTAGCCGCTTAGGCTCAGGAAGTATGGTTCCTGTGACTAACGAAGACGGCTCGCAAGTTCTCGATAACGAAGGCGAGCCGGTAATGGAAAGAGATGGCTACAGAAAGACCAACCGAGGCACCAAAGGAGTTCGAACAATGGCGCTCTCTAATGAGGATGAAATTGTTGGAGTAAGGCAAATCCCGGAGCTATCAGACCAGCTATTCATGCTAACTGGCAGTGGTATGATGATCCGCATGCCTGCAACCCAGACCAAGGAGACCTTGGGCAAGGTTACAAAGGGCACTAGAATAATGGAATTGAGAGATTCTGACAAGAAGTCCCACGTTGACGAAATTATCTTTGTAGCACGTCTACCTGCGGAACTAATCGATGGAAATGACGAGAATTCTGAGGGGTCGAGCGAGGAAGAATGATTCCAACCGCTCGCCTTAAGCCGCAATCTAAGGTCGCGGGAACACTGCGGCAGTCGCATAGCCTGGCCATTGCGCTGGATTGCTAATCCAGTGGTGTTTCACCTCGGGAGTTCAAATCTCCCCTGTCGCGCCATCAAAAGCAAGAGGAGGATTCATGATTTGGTAGTCCATCTCAGACACCGTGAGTGTAGCTAGTTGGTTGATTGTGGGCCTCTCCGTATTGACTGTAATCGGATTCCTATTTCTGGTTGCAGTTTGGATTCGAGTTCACAGATTGAGGCCCTCAAATGACCGTTCATGGGTAAATGACAACTCGCGTAATGCAAAGATAGAATTCGATGGTGACATTGTAAAAATCAAGAATATTCGCGATTTTAATTGGCGAACCACGAAAGATTACGATGAGAGATGGATAAATGATGAATACGACCTAAGTCAGGTAGAATCAATTTGGCTGGCACTGGAATATTTTGACCCTAAACATCGTCAAATGGCCCATACAATTCTCTCATTCCAGTTCGAAGATGGACGACGTCTCGCCTGTTCAATAGAGGTTAGAAGGGAGAAAGGCGAGAGATATCATCCCATTAAAGGACTATTTCGAGAATACGAGCTAATCTATGTGTGGGCGACTGAGAGGGATGTAATCGGGGTTCGAACTCGCTGCAGGAAGTACTCAGAGACACACCTGTTCAAAGCTGTAGTCTTAGGCCCTGGAAATGAGAGGAGGATGTTAGAATCCTATCTCAAGAGAACTAATGATCTAGCGACAAATCCTGAGTGGTACAATACAATCACTAATACTTGCACGACAAATATCGTTAGACATGTCAACGAAGTCTATCCAAAAAGAGTTCCAAAGGCAATCTCCATTTTGATGCCCGGATTGAGTCCGAAGATGCTCGAGCGTGCAAATTTGATTGAAATGAAAGGCACTCTGGAAGAAACTCTAGCTGCTTGCGAAATCGATGAAAAGGCCAAGGCTTGGAATGGTGAAGATGATTTTGGAGATATCATCCGAACCTAGATTGCTTTGATTCAAACGCTCTATTTCGCATCGTTGGGTTGAATTGTCTAGCCTCTATGAGAGGTTGTGGTCAGAATACCTCAGATGCGACTTTTCGGCTCACGCGAGTGGCGATTACCGCCATCAAAAAGTCACATTATTCGTTGGTTGACTATGGTTGCTCAAGGTGAATCTGCATGCTTAATTAAGTTCTACAAGTCTCCTGGGATTGACGTTGATTCGATGTCTGAATGCCTACAAGCAATGGGCTTGAGGGTCGAAGAAAGAGAAGGAGGTTGGCTTGTTCAACCTCCGGAACAAGGTCTCAGTGCCCCGAAAACAGTTCTTAACTGTGGTAATTCAGGTACCGCAGCGAGAGTGTTGAGTGCTTTGGCAGCGACAATGGATGAAGAAGTAAGAATAGACGGTGATAAGTCGTTGCGAGCGAGAAGCAGCAGCCTAGGGAGGGTGTTGCGAGACCTCGGGATAGAAGTTGATAACGATGCCTTACCTGTAACTGTACATGGGAAAATGAAAGGCACTGCAACCGTTGACCTTTCAGAATCCAGTCAACCACTTAGTTCCCTCATTCTCGCTTCACCGAACTTGACCGAAGCCATCGAAATTCATACGGAAGGTGAAGCAGTTAGCAGAGGATATCTAGGTATGACATTCGATATTGCTAGGAAGTGTGGTTGCCCCTTGGAAATGAGTTCTCAACTAATCCTTGAACCTTGGAAAGTCAGTCCTCCCAGTGAAGTAGATATTCCACCTGAACTGAGTCTCTTTCCGATGGCAATCCTGCTAGAACTACTACATGAGGGATTGAGTCTGCAGACCGAATTAGCAACATACGACCCACTTCTGTTGATGGCATTCGATGCAATAGATAGAGCAAATGGAAGCGAAGTGGATTTGCGAGATGCTAGCGATTTGGTTACACCAGCAGCAGTATGGATGGCATTGAGCGAGGGTGGAACGATTAGCGGAATTTCTCATGCACGCGGAAAAGAATCGAATAGAATACTCCGTACAGTAGAACTGCTACAAGCATTTGGAATGAAGTCAAAGGAGACTGATGACGGCTTGATTGTCCAAGGTCGACAACTTCCATCCACACCAAAGGAGGCGGTTGAGACACACAGGGATCACAGATTGGCGATGGTCGCAATGATTCTGGCAAGCAAAGTTGGAGCGGAGATAGTCGACGCAGAGATTTGCGAGGTTTCACACCCTGGATTTATCGAACAATTGTTGGGGTTATCTCAACCATGACGGCCAAAGTGTCGGTCTAAATGATTCATGGTTAAGCGAAGCACTGTCGGTCTGCCATGAACGCAAGCCCAAGGGTTTGGAACGGTTCTCATATCCTCCAGTAATCTCCTCATTTGAGGAAGACTCAGCTTTTCGTTTGCCTTCACTGCGCCTCGACAGGATCGCATGAAGGCGACGTGATCTCTAAGATTTGATACCGCATCAAATTCCTCAGTTCCGTCCGCAGTGCTGACCAACTCGATAAGTAAATCCTGTAGGAATCCTTCAAGCGAATCATTACCCACTAAAACTTCGGGAACTCGAGTAATTTGCAGACTGTCGTTTTGCAGTTCAAAACCGATTCCTAGACTCTCCAATGTTGACTTCCTAGCGACGGCCGTTACCTTCTGCCTTGAACCAACTGAGAGAGTAATGGGGCTAAGCAAATCCTGCCCCTGCCAACTAACCATTTGCTCACGTAATCTCTCGTAGCGGATACGCTCATGTAGAGCGTGTTGATCGATAATGAATAACTCATCATCACCCTCTGCAAGGATGTAAGAATCGGCCAATTGTGCTAAAGGATTCATCTTTGGAAGTTCAGGGAGGACTGCGGTTTCGGGCACTGGCTCGTCCAGTGGCGATGTGGATTCTCCGACTGCGTGTCTGTGTAATTCCCTCTCCTCAGAGGATAGGGATGGAGCCGTAGGTTCGGCATCCATTCCAGGTAGAGTGTCTTGTTCGGTGGTAAATTCTGAACCGAGTTTGGATTGTTTGCGAACCGGAGTTTCTACAGACGTTCTGATGCTTGAGAAGCGGGTCTGGACGGTTGGGTTTTCACTGGCGGCGCTAGCCCACTCTGGTAAGTTAGTGAATGGTGTCGCTGAAGGGCTTGTGCTAGCCCTTTCCGCTATGCCCTCAAGGACTGTGGCCTCACTCGCTTCTGGTCTAGTTGCGACTTGAGAAAGTGTGTGTTTAATCGAACGCTCAAGTCGCTCTAGAACTCGCCACGAATTCTTCAGCCTAACCTCTCTTTTTGTTGGATGAACGTTGACGTCGACTTCTTCTGGAGGCAAGTTGAGGGATAGGACACCTATCGGGTGTCTACCAACCATAAGTCGTGTATGATAGCCGCGCCTGACCGATTGAAGGAATGGCCCAGGCGCTACCGGCCTCCCATTTACCAGAATGTGAATATCATCTGATCGGCTTCTAGTTAGTCCGGGCGGTGATATCCATCCAGACCATCTCTCCTCACCGGGTGCTTCGATGTCTACTCCAGAGGATGTCAATGGAATCAACTGGGATGATGTTGAGCCAAACAAATCGTACAATCTGTCCTCGGCTGATTCCGCCGGAGGGCAATTCAACACCTTCCTTCCATCAACCTCGACCAGTATACCTGCATTAGGCTCTGCCAATGCCATTTGCACCCCTACATCGACTATGGCTGCGGTTTCGGTCGATGGTCGGCGTTGGAAGGAAAGACGTGCGGGGACTTTGGCAAACAAGTTGAGCACGTCGATTCGAGCCCCAGGTGCGATACCCGCTGCCTCGACATCTCCAACAATGCCATTGTCGACGTGAATTTGAGCACCATCGTCATCACTGATTCTACTCGCGACGGTTAACTCGCTAACAGCACCGATTGAAGCTAGAGCCTCTCCGCGAAATCCCTTGGTTTCGATATGACTCAAATCATCTGGGCCGGAGAGTTTACTGGTAGCGTGTCGAATGATTGCTAACGGTAGTTCATCTTTAGGAATACCATGACCATCGTCGATTACGGTGATTCTATCGAAGCCACCTCTTTCGATTTCAACCCGAACGCTATCAGCGCCCGCATCAATTGAGTTCTCGACGAGTTCCTTGACTACCTGAGCCGGACGTTCAACCACCTCTCCTGCTGCAATCTTGCCAATCGTCAACTCGTCGAGTTGCTTGATTGAGGTTCTATCAGGCTTCTCTAATTTGGCCACGCTCACTCCTCCAAATCCTTCCCATCAACCGTATTTTTCAAGGCCGCTCGCATGGCGTAGAGAGCCTCCAAGGCTTCACGTGGAGTCAAGGTATCTGGGTCGAGGGCTTCCAGCCTCTCAGCTATTTCACGAAGAATTGGGTCGTCTTGGACAATTACTTCCTTCGCCGGTTCTGCATCAAAAATCGTCTCGCTTCGAGTCGGTGATTGCGCTCCAGAAGATAGCATCCAACCATACAAACTGGACTGACCGGATTCTCTTGCATCAGGGGTCTCTTCACTACCTGCTCGAGCTCCTTGGGCTTGGCCTTCAAGGAAAATCAACAGATCACGGGCTCGTTCTACAACGCCGCTTGGTAATCCAGCCAAGGCGGCGACCTGTACACCGTAGGAATCGTCGCAAGGACCATCGGCAACGGTGTGTAAAAAGCGAATTTCACCATTTACGTCAGCGACCTGAACATGTATGTTCACTAAGCCATCAATCTCCTCGGCCAAGCCAACAAGTTGGTGGTAGTGAGTTGCGAAGAGAGTCCTTGCCCCGACTCTAGTAGCGATATCCTCAGACACCGACCAAGCGATTGCAAGGCCATCGAAAGTAGATGTCCCACGGCCTACTTCATCAAGCAAAACAAGGCTACGAGGTGTGGCTCTACGTAGGATATGGGCAACCTCGATCATCTCCATCATGAATGTTGAACGACCACGGCGTAGGTCGTCGTGAGCCCCGACTCTGGTGAAGACGCGGTCGACGATACCAATCTTCGCCTTCTCAGCAGGAACAAATGAGCCAGCCTGAGCAAGGATTGTAATTAGTGCAGTCTGTCGAAGATAAGTCGACTTACCACCCATATTTGGCCCTGTTAACAGGAGGAATCTTCGGCGCTTGTCGAAACTTATTCCATTAGGGACAAAGCGCCCATCATCTTCCAAAACAGGATGTCTTCCAGCTACGATTTCCATAGTTGAATCATGTTTGATGTCGGGTCGATTCCAAGAATGCTTACGGGCATGGCTCGCGAATGCGGTTAGGACGTCTGCAGAGGCCACTTTTCTACCCAATTCACTGAGTTTTGCCGCTTGAGATGCCACCTCTCGACGCAATTCCAAGAACAGTTCGTGCTCTAGGGCTTTGGCTCTATCATCGGCTGTGAGAATGACCTCTTCCCACTCCTTCAGTTCGTCGGTGGTATACCTCTCGGCATTGGTCATGGTTTGCCTTCGACGGTACTCTTCTGGAATCTTGGCGAGATGGGATTTGGTGACTTCAATGAAGAATCCAAACTGCCGATTCTGTTTGACCTTGAGACTTGGTATGTCAAGTCTTTCTCGCTCTCTGGATTCGAATCCCTTCAGCCAGTCTGTGCCTTCACCCGCCTTCTGCCGCAGATTATCCAACTTCTCGTTTACACCGGTTTGGAAAATACCACCCTCACGAATTGTCATCGGCGGCTCGGGAACGACCCTTGAGGCGATGTGGTGCATTAGAGGGTCGAGATCCGACAATCCTTCTGCACACTGATGGAGTAGCTCAGAATTACCTTCGGTGAGCAATCCCTGCAGTCGCGGCATTCTCTCTAAACAATCCGCGACTGCGACTAAGTCTCGCGCATTTGCCCTACCATAGGCCAAGCGAGTGGATAGACGCTCCAAGTCACGCATCGACTTTAGCGTCTCACGAATGTTATCCAAGCGACGAGGCGCTCGAATCAAACTAGCAACTGCTGACTGTCTCGCAGCTATTCTTTCCGAGTCTGTTAGAGGACGCAGAATCCATTCCTTGAGTTGTCTACGTCCCATCCAAGTTCGAGTACAATCAATCGCTTGAACGAGTGAGCCTTCTTTCTCACCAGCAAGCGTATGTGTCAACTCAAGGTTGCGAAGTGTGGTTTGGTCTAAGACAAGATGGCCATCGTCGGCATCGAAGTGGACTTCTCTTAGAGGTACTACATCAACGAGGTGTAATTTGGCAAGATAGCCCGCAGTTAAACCACAGGCCTCCATCGCAAGAGGTCTGCGATCTAAATCGACCGAACCAAGGTCAACCAATTCTAAGTGGTCTCTGACCACCTGAAGATGTTGTTCTTTACCGCCTTCGTGCACACTCATCGTAACGCTGTCAAGTGATGATAACAAAGCGCGAGACTCCTCGCTCTCTGCATCACGTCGACCGAGCACAAGCTCGCTCGGTGACCATCTCTGCAATTCATCCCTCAGACGCTCATATCGGCCGACTCCAGAATGCTCCTGCAACCAAGCTCGTCCTGTAGAAGAATCTAGAATTGCCAGACCAATACCATCACCGCGGGTGACGAGGCCGGCCAGCAGACTTGAGCCATCTTCTCCAATCAAATCCTCCTCATAGAGCGAGCCAGGAGTGTATACTCGGGTGACGACTCTTTCGAGAATTTTCGAGCCGGGGCGCAATTCTTCCTCTTGCTCACAAAGGGTAACCTTGTGCCCCGCTCGTAGCATACCTTGCAGATAGGTCTCAACTGAATGCCAAGGAACACCCGCCATAGGAACAGGGTCGTCAGCACTCTTGTCTCGACTGGTTAGAGTGATTCCCAAAACCTCGGATGCTAGCACCGCATCATCGTAGAACATCTCGTAGAAGTCGCCCATTCTGAAAAACAGCACAGTATCGGGGTGCTGTGCCTTGATCTCAGCGAATTGGTCGAGCATAGATCGCTTCGCCATAACAGACTCCTCCATCGCTTACGCTGCGCGTGGGCTATGCCTGTGAGGGGAGGGTGCATAAGCAATCCTGTGCTAACCTTCCCTTCGGGAAGAATTAGGTAATTCAGAAAACCCAGCTCTCGCTAGTTCTGGTAAGTGTATATCCAGTCCTGTTAAGACTGAGCGGTTCATTGGTTTACAACTGGTCGACCGTCGCCATCTTTGAACGAGCCTGTCGCGATCATGATTAGATCAATTAGAGTCCATATTCCGCAACCGCCGAGGGTGAGGAGCATCAAAACCCCAGTTCCCACCTTTCCTGTCATGAATCTGTGGATTCCATTGATTCCAATGAGGGCGGGCAATATACAGACTAGCAATATTGTCATAAAATCAGCATCTGAGACTTCTTGTTCCACTTCTTGTTCCATGACTCTCCGCATCTTGGATGGGTGTTTAAATTAAACCATGGATTACGCTCCTTGTAAATTGGGGAATAGTTAGGGGAAAGGTTTGGAATAATGAATAAATTCGCACTTTCTACAATCTCAAAAGAAGATTTTGAGGGTGCCATTGCTTCCGGTGCTTTGCTGACTTCTGCAATTCTTCCACACGGCGAAGTGGATGGTCTGAATCTTTGCCCATGGTTCCATTTGACTGGACATCAATGCCCATTTTGCGGCATGACTAGAGGCTTTGTAGCGATGACACATTTTGACTTTCAAGCGGCCCTCGATTTCAACCTCGGAACTCCACTCGTCTACCTCGCATTTGTCTACTTCGCGCTACGTTCGATAATTCCGAGGATTATCAAGGGAAAGGAACTCCAAGTTCCGAAACCTGTCTACAATCTCTGGTTATTTTCATCGATTGCTATCTTTGCGGTAATGGCTTGGGAACGTGTTGTAAGTCACCTGTTGTAATCTCAGGACAGTATTTGACCTAGACTCAAGCCGGATTGCAATAGGCGCTTGTGATGAGTGATGGAAGGCAGTTGAGCATCCATGGGTTGATGCTTCTAGTCGCATTCATCTGGGGATTGTCTTGGGCCGTCGGCAGAATTCTAGCACTCGGCCTTCCTCCAATGACTGGCGCTTGGCTTCGGTACATCGTCACAATGGCTCTGTTCTACCTATGGTTCGCTGCACGTGCGCTGAAAGGTCAGAAAGTCAATTGGCTTCCCAGTGGTCGACAATCTTGGAAAACACTGACTCTTATTGGACTAACTGGAGTTCTAGGATATCAGATATTTTTCATGCATGGAATGCAATTGACCGCAGCCGGCGATGCCTCGTTGATTATCACCTTCAATCCGATTTTTACCGTTTTGTTAGCTGCTCCTTTACTCGGCCAACCAATATCGCGAAAAATGTTCGTTGGCCTAGCCTGTGGCTTTGTAGGAGTGGTAGTTGTTACTGGTTGGAGTCCGAATACCGACATTCCATTCGAAGACAGAATCCTTGGTGATTTGATGATCTTGTTAGCATCATTGAATTGGGCGATGACCACCAATAACACAAAGCGAATGATGGAGAGAAGAAAGGGCGAACAGGAAGCAACAACTTTGGAAATCGTGGTTTGGTATTCACTGATTGGAACGGTCATGTTGACACCGTTGGCAGCTTGGGAAACCTGGCAGCATGGACTACCAGAACCTACCCTTACGGATTGGTATGCCATCATCTACCTAGGAGCGCTATCAACGGTGTTGGCTTACTACTGGTTTGCCATTGGAATTGAGAAACTTGGTGCGACCGCCGCCGCTTCCTACATCTTCCTAGTTCCTGTCTTCGGAGTGCTGGGCGGCGTTTGGATGCTAGACGAGAAGGTCGGGTGGACTCTTCTGGTCGGATTCGTTCTAATCGTCATGGGAGTTCGAGTGGTTCAAGGCGAAAGTGAGAGATTGAGAACTGGTTAAGTGAGCCACCTAGCCCCGTAGGGGCTGCACTCAGCATTATATATGGTCGGTAGGTCGGCCGAGCCCGAGGTAGTTGAGATGGCACGCAAGCCTGCTAAGATGTACCGTCAGGTCAAGGGTCAAGCTTACACCCGCCGTGAGTATACTGGCGGTGTCCCAAATAACAGAATTCTCCGCTATCACATGGGCAACCGAAAGGCCGCAGAAGCAGGAGAATTTGAGGTAGTTGTCGAACTTACTGTTAACAACGCTGTACAAATCCGCCACACTGCTCTTGAGGCTGCTCGACAGGTCTCAAACTCAACCATTAGAGAAGAAGCTGGAGAAATGGGCTATGCTCTTCGGATCCACAAGTACCCCCACAACATCCTGCGAGAAAACAAGCAGGCCACCGGTGCAGGTGCTGACCGTGTCTCGCTGGGAATGCGGCAGTCCTTCGGTAAGAATGTCGGAACTGCAGCTCGTGTCAAGAAAAATGACGTAATTGTCTCTGTTCACACATCTCCAGAGCATTACCTCGCTGCTCGCGACTCACTACGCAAGGCTGGAATGAAGTTCCCAAGTTCTACCACTATTCGCGTTAAGAGAGGCCACGAGCAACTCCGAGAATTGGGATTATTCTGAGGCTATGGGGTATGACGCCCGCAAATCCTCTAACAATTCTGGAAGATTCACTGCGCGGAGCGCCAATCATTTGGAAGGGAGAGTATCCCTACTTCATCCACCCGATTTCTGATGGAATTCCTCGAATGGATCCCGATGTACTTCGTGCAACCCGCGACCTGATTGTCTCCAGTGTAGATTGGTCACAAGTTGACCTAATCGTCAGTGTAGAGGCGATGGGACTACCGCTTCTTGCTGCGGTTGGAGATGCTACAGGGAAGCCAACCGTAGTTGTCCGCAAGCGCTCATATGGGATGGAAGGAGAAACCCGCGTGGATGTTGCAACCGGTTATTCACAATCAACCGTTTACATCAACGATATCAAGACGGGAGAAAGAGTCGTTATCGTTGATGACGTGATTTCAACCGGAGGAACTCTAGAGCCTCTTATTCAGCAACTTGAGGACATGGGAGTAATCCTGCAAGATATTGTCATCGCCATCGAAAAGGGCGAAGGGCGAGAGAGATTGAATCGAGAGAAGCCACATTGGCCAATCAGATCTCTGGCGAGAATCGATATTATCGATGGAAAGGTCGAGATAGTGGAGTGAATCTCGCTCTAGGGTAGGGGATTGCTATCCATGGACCTAGAGCGTCATGATTTCCAACTCGACGACCTAGTCGAGAGAATCAAAGACAACGACCACCGCCTAGTGGCTCTGCAGGTTCCAGAGGGTCTGAAAATGCAGGCTCTTGAGATGATGGACTCAATTGAAGAGGATTCGGAAGCACAGGTAGTCTTGGCTGCAGATCCTTGCTACGGTGCCTGCGACTTAGTGCACGATAAAATGCGCATGATGGGCGTCGAATTAGTCGCGCACATGGGGCATAGTGCAATGAATATCGACTCAGGAATGCCAACTCATTTCATTCCGGTAACCTACGATGGAGACCCTGAGATTGACCCTGTTGTGCCTATCTTAGCTCGACACAAGGCAATTGCTGAGGCAAGGCTGGCTGAGTCATCAACTCCATTCGACCTCAGTGAGGACGAAGCAAAAGACAGATTTCTCGATGCGGTAGGCAGAGTTGCACCTTTATCGGGAACTAAACTAGGGCTAGTCGGCTCTATCCAACACCTGCATCTTCTACCAGAATACAAAGAGCGCTTCGAGAATGCTGGATTCGAGGTTGAAATTCCTGTAGGCGGGGCTCGTCTAACATTCCCAGGTCAGGTTCTAGGTTGCAATTACTCAGGAGATGACCCCTCAATTGGGCACTACATTTTCCTCGGATCAGGGGATTTCCATCCGATTGGATTAGTCATGCACACTGGCAAACCTCTTGCATTACTCGACCCTTACACGGGAGATGCCAGCGAGTTATCTTTCGAACGAATTGAAAGTATTCTGAGACAGAGAATGGGATTGATTTTCTCCGTTGATCAGGCTAAGTCATTTGGTATTTTAATTGGTGAGAAGCCGGGGCAAATGCGCCGAAATCTAGCCATTCGGATGAAGCGACTTCTCGAAAAACATGGTCTTAAGGGATACCTTCTGGCACTCGATCACGTCGGTCCTGAACTCATCGACTTCTACCCAGTTGATGCCTTCGTCAATACCGCTTGCCCACGAATAGCAATCGATGATTCGGTGAAATATGCTAAGCCACTAATCACACCGTTCGAATTGGAAGTGGCCCTTGGTGAGAAGCAGTGGGAGAACGGCTACCAATTCGATGAAATTCCGTAATCTAGACTGGATGAATTCTCACGTATGCGCTTTGTAGCGAATATATCTAAGAACGGCGAGATGATGACTCCCCTGAATGACTGGATACCTCGACCGCATCGGAGCAGGTAAAGTCCTGCTTGACAAGGCTCCGTTGTCTTACGACTGGGTTCCACCATCTTTGGTCGGTCGAGATGATGAATTGGGAGAAATGGCGGCAATCTTCTCGCAAATTGAGAACCATGAAACTAGTTGCCAGGCCGTCATGATAGGGCCCGTAGGATCTGGAAAGACCGTGTTGACACGTCGATTTGCAGAAGATATCCAACGTCATCTCGAAGGAAGAAGGAAAGTTGTGATGACACACGTCAATTGCCGCAATCATCCAACTGGGTCTCAAGTATTGCAACAAATTGCTCTAAGCCTAGATGAACGACATCCAGAGAGAGGTTTCAGTCCTGGTGAAATCATCCAATCCATACGACGTAATCTTATTTCACATGATAGTCATCTTCTGCTGATTCTGGACGAAGCAGATGTATTGGTTAATCGCGATCAGTCAGATTTAATCTACAAATTACTGCGTATCGATGAAGGAAAGGAAAATCAAGGAACGATTTCGATGATTCTAGTCAGTCAGAACTTATCGCTGATGAAACTCTTTGAGCCTGCAATAATTTCACGATTGGGTCAATCGAATATTGTCGAGATGCGACCTTACGATGCTGAGACTCTGACCGGAATCGCCGCACAAAGAGTAGCGGTTGCCTGCAGGACAGGATCAGTCGCCGATGAAACTCTGGCAAAGATTGGCGAATTCGCGGCTGAATCAGGAGATGCGCGGATGGCGATTGAACTACTCGACGCCGCCATTCGCCGAACCGAAATGGAGGGGCGTGGCGAAGTACTACCTGATGATGTACGACCTAGCACGCTGCGAAAAGCATCACTGGAGCCCAGTTCGGTCGACAATTTATCGCAGCACCAAAAGTTGGCTCTGCTAGGCATTTGTAGGCGTCTGAAGAAGGCTACAGAAGTCTCTAGTGGAGATGCACATAAGCTCTACTTGCTAGTTTGCGAGGAACACGAAGTTAAACCCCGTAGTTACACCACTTTCTGGAAGCATCTGAAGACCTTGGAGACCGAGGGGCTGATAGAAACTAGGTCTGCTAAGACCAATGTCGGAAGAGGCAGAACTCAGCATATCACGATGAATAATACTGCACCTGCAACTATCGAAAGCAGAATCGAAAGAGAGTTACTGAGGGGCTAGCAATCACCGTAGGTGAATTCCGAACCGCTCTTATAGGGGTCTCTTGTCGGGAGGCCGTTCGGGTGACATCATGGCAGGAGAACAGGCCTTCAAGGCGGTAGTTAACGGAACCACTGACCATCGAGCATATGCTGTGGATATCACTGGTGCAAATTACAACCATTTCTTGGGCAAGAAAATCGGTGATTCAGTCGATGGGATGTTCGTTGGAGACGGCGACCAAACACTGAGTGGATACAAGTTGCAAATCACCGGTGGTTCAGATGTCACTGGCCGACCAATGCGCCCAGACATAGATGGTGCTGGAGTGAAGTCAGTTCTAGTCTCGCCTGGTGTTGGATACAGGGGCAAGAAATATGTCAAGAAAAACGCCCAAGAATACGTCTACAAGTATGACGGAATTCGCCGAAGAAGGAATCTTCGAGGCAATATCATTAGTCAGGACACACGTCAAATCAATCTGAAGGTCGTCGAGACAGGAAAGCGCTCGCTACCAGTGATTTTCGGTCTCGAGGAAGAGGCCGCTGCCGAGACGCCCTCTGACGAAGAGGAGTGAATCGGCAGGAGTTGATGAGTCTGGCAAGCCAATTACCTAGCCAGCCTGTTGTCAACATCGGCATGGTCGGACACGTCGACCACGGAAAGACCACTCTAACTCGTGCACTCTCCGGAGTTTGGACTGATACCCATTCGGAGGAGAGGAAGAGGGGAATTAGTATCAAGCTCGGCTATGCCGACACTGCATTCTACAAGACCAAGAAAGGAGAATACTACCCCAAGGACAAGCGCCCTGATGGTAAGGAAAACGAAGAGAAGGAATTGCTTCGAGTTGTGTCCTTCGTCGATGCTCCTGGACACGAGACGCTGATGGCTGTGATGATCTCGGGCTCGTCGATTATGGATGGAGCACTTCTGCTAGTATCGGCTACCGAGAAGTGTCCTCAACCACAGACACGTGAACACTTGG
>JAKURL010000015.1 GCA_022449345.1 Candidatus Thalassarchaeum sp.
ACATCGACCTGGTGGCTTGCTACTTCGATGTCGTCTCTTCCCAACCTCCTGGTGCAGCAGCTGGGAAGGGTGGGGTTGTTCGCCCATTAAAGGGGATCGTGAGATGGGTTTAGACCGTCGTGAGACAGGTTTGTTGCTTTGCGGTTGAAGCGTGTAAGATGCCTGATCGGAAGGGCCCTTTAGTACGAGAGGAACGAGGGCTCGGAGCCACTAGTTTACCAGTTGTCTGGCAAGGCAATGCTGGGTAGCCACGCTCCAGTGGATAAGAGCTGAAAGCATCTAAGCTCGAAGTCATCCGAAAGACGAGGCATCTCAGGGGACTCGTAGAAGACGAGTTTGATAGACAGCGGGTGTAAGCACCGAGGTTCGCCGAGGTGTTCAGCCCAGCTGCACTAACCCCCCGAGCATTCATCTTTCTACTTGCCCACACCATGCTTGTGTGGGCCTCTGTCCAATAGGCAGATTCGATTCTATCACCAATCACATTCGAAGGAGAGTTGTGCACGGCCACAGCGGAGGGGTAATACCCGGTCTCATATCGAACCCGGAAGTCAAGTCCTCCTGCGTCGTTTACGGTACTGTGGTGCGAGAGCCCACGGGAAATTGCGTCGCTGTGCCACTCTCCTTCACCTCCCCGCATCAACATTCATCCCCTATGGGCGAAGCCATCCATACAGAACGACACAGGTGAGCCCATGGGAATATCTACCGGCGACATACTCGGACAACCCCAAGTTGGAGTATATCTGAGCGTCATTGGCGACGTTTTGTTTCACCCTGCTTCGCTTGACAAACCTGCAATCGAAGAATTAGAATCCGCTTTTGATTTGGAATTGTTTCCTTGTCTAATTGGCGGCTCTGCCCTTCTAGGGTCTTTAGTCCAAGGAAATCAACATGGCCTAGCGGTAGCAGATATCGCTACCGAAGCAGACCTCGATGAATTGACAAGCTTCGGTGATATTGTCGTACTTGAGAGTGGTGTAAACGCCGCTGGGAATCTAGTGACTTGCAATGACCACGGTGCAATTGTCAGCCCAGTTATCCCAGGACCTGGAGCGGAGATGATCGGCGAGGTCTTGAAGGTCGATACCATTCGCTCTAAGGTAGCCAGTCAGGAAACCGTTGGTTCGTTGACAGTAGCAAATAACAAAGGGATCCTTTCACATCCAGATATTTCTACAGAAGAAGCTGAGAAGATTGCTGAAGTAATGCAAGTGCCTGTGATGGTTGGCACAGTTTGCTTCGGCTCCCCCTACGTCGGTGCAGGTTGTGTTGCGAGTAACACCCACGCTCTAGTTGGAGCTGGCTCTACCGGCCCTGAACTAAACAGAATTGAAGACGCTCTCGGTCTCATTTGAAGCGCGATGCGTCAAATGGTAAATTCTGGTCAATCCTTTCAGTAACTTCTGGAAGTGGGTACTTCAAGCCTGTAGCGGTGTTGAACAATACTATTCTATCGTCCTTAGAAACCAGCCCTTCTGCGAGTGCGTTCTCCCAAGCTACGTAGGTAGCCGCTCCTTCTGGGCATAGCAACAATCCATCCTCCCGGCCAACTCTATCCCGAGCAGCCATGATTTCCTCGTCGCTTACCGCTATAGCGAAACCTCCCGACTCTCGAACAGTCCGCAAAATCAGGAAATCACCAATGGCTGCAGGGACTCTAATCCCGCTAGCCTCGGTTTCTGCATCTTGCCAGTATTCGGCATGTTCCGAACCTTCTTGCCAAGCTTTGACCATGGGTGCACAGCCAGTAGACTGTACCGCTACCATCCTTGGCAATTTACAGTCTATCCAACCCAATTCAAGCATCTCATGGAATGCTTTCCACATTCCAATGAGGCCAGTCCCCCCTCCAGTTGGGTAAAAGATAACATCTGGTAAATCCCAGCCCATTTGTTCTGCCAATTCTAATCCCATGGTTTTCTTTCCTTCAATTCTGTATGGTTCTTTTAGAGTGGAAACAGCGAACCATCCAAGGTCTTGTTTTCCATCTGCAATTATTTTGCCACAATCTCCAATCAATCCGTTGACGAGATAGGTATCACCACCTTGTGCTAGAGTTTCTGAGGTGTTGATTGGCGGAGTATTGTCTGGACACAGTACTGTGGTTTTCATTCCAGCCCTTGCTGCATAAGCTGCTAGGGCGGAACCAGCATTACCGTTGGTTGGTATTGCTAGGTGTTCTAATCCAAACTGTTTGGCCATGGAGACCGCCAGACAAAGCCCTCTAGCCTTGAATGAGCCAGTCGGCAAACGAGATTCATCCTTCACAATGATGGAACCGGCTTTCAATCCAAGATGTTCTACAGATTTGTTTAGTGGAATAAGTGGAGTTACCACCTCTCCGAGTGAGATTCTAAACTTCTCCTCTGTTACAGGTAATAGGGGTGAATAGCGCCAAAAACCTGGTTCTGAGCAATTTTCAATTTCTTCTCTGCTAATTTCATTGGCTAAGCTTTTGAGATCATATCGAACGAGCAAGGGCATACCTGATGGAGAAAGTGTGTGTGGCTTACCTTTCTCTAGTATCTCACCGGTATATGCGCATTCAAGATGGGCAACAAAATCGCTTGACATCAACTTGGCTCTTCGAGTCAGACAAATGAATATGCCGAGCCTGAGGACTCAAATTGCAGTCGGAGCGACGTGGTCGTCTTCCTTATCGTCCTTGGAACGGACACGATTCCAGACATTTGTCATCAATTCATCATGATGTTCCTTGCAGTAATGGAATCGGCGATATGCTTCTCTAAACGAATAGGCCTTCTTGCCAGTTGCAACTAGGAAACCATCTGGAGAAAGTCGGCTAATCTTCTCCCCTTCAACCTCACAATCCGGGTAGTCGCAGGTCGGCATGGGTCTTCCTCAAACATTACTCAGTTTTGTCTTCTTCGGGTTGAATGACTACTAATGGCGAATTCGCTTCAACACTATCTCCAGGTTTGCAATTTACTGCAGATACGATACCAGATAGTGGTGCATGAATCTCATTTTGCATTTTCATCGCTTCTAGAATCATTATTACATCCCCCTCCGAAACAACTCCCCCCTCCTCGACTGAGATGGCGACAATCTTACCCGGAATGGTTGAGGAAATGACCCCTGATTTCTTGGCTCTGCCTGATTTTTTTCGTTTACTGCCCGCAGATTCATCGACGGAATCACCTTCAATTTCTATGTTGAAACTCTTCCCTCCGACGGTGACATTCCATACACCATCCTGCTTTTCGAGTTCAACCTCGTATTCTTCACCGTCGACCTTGACTATGCGTTTCGGCATGAGATCACCTAGTCGTGCTCCTACGCGTGCGCGCGCGAAATAGATTTCGTCGACCGATAAGAGAACGTCGATGGTCATGCGACCAAGCAGCACCTCCATCTCTACCTTCAGTAGCCTGCAAGGCCTGACCTTTCGCCTCTTCCAGCAATACGGCGAGGATTGCCGCAGCCCTCAAGCGATCCTTCTTGCGCGCCATATCTATACCTCACAATGGGATATTTCCGTGTTTTCGGGCAGGCCTAATCTCTTCTTTTTCTAGAAGTGCACCCAAAGCCTTGGTCAATCTAACCCTAGTCTCTCTCGGCTGAATTACATCATCGAGGTAGCCGAGAGATGCGGCGCGATATGGATTTGCAAATGTGTCCTCATAATCATCGATTAACCGTTTTCGCTCTCCTTCTGGATCACCAGCGACTCCAATTCTACGTCGATGAATAATCTGGACTGCACCTTCTGCCCCCATAACTGCAAGTTGTGCCGATGGCCAAGCAATGTTGTAGTCGCCACGGATGTGTTTGCTACTCATGACGTCGTAAGCGCCTCCGTATGCTTTTCGAGTGATGACGGTTAATTTTGGAACGGTTGCCTCTGCGTAAGCATAGAGCAACTTTGCACCGTGACGGATGATCCCACCCCATTCTTGACTGGCTCCTGGAAGGAATCCGGGGACATCTACGAATGTCAGCAATGGAATGTTGAATGCATCACAAAACCTCACGAATCTTGCGGCTTTGACAGAGGCATCGATATCCAAGCAGCCAGCCAACACCTTTGGCTGATTGGCAACTACTCCAATGGTATGACCTCCTAATCGTCCAAAGCCGACAATAATATTCCCAGCAAATTCTGCTTGTACTTCCAAGAATGCTCCATCATCTAGCGTTGCTTCGATTGCATCAACGATATCATAGGGAGTAGTTGGATCGTTTGGAACCAAATCATCTAGACTTTCACAATCGCGATCTAGTGGGTCAGATGTGGCCTTTATCGGTGGTTTTTCGAGATTGTTCAATGGTAACATTGCAACAAGGTCCCGAACTAGCTCTAGTGCTTCATCATCATTTTCTGCGGTAAAATGAGTCACACCAGATCTGGTTGCATGAGTTGATGCACCACCGAGGTCTTCGAAGCTGACCTCTTCATTGGTCACGGTTTTGATTACCTCTGGACCAGTGATGAACATGTGAGCGGTTTGGTCTACCATTACGACGAAATCGGTAATTGCCGGAGAATATACTGCTCCACCAGCACATGGACCCATGATAACTGAGATTTGAGGAATCACACCACTGGCTCGTACATTTCGGAAGAATATCTCAGCATAGGAACCTAGGCTTGCAACTCCTTCTTGGATACGTGCTCCTCCACTATCATTCAGCCCAATTACCGGGGCCCCTGTCTTTAGTGCCATGTCGAGTATTTTGCAGATTTTGAGGCCATGCATTTCGCCCAATGACCCACCATAAACCGTGAAGTCTTGGGCGAAACAATAGACCGTTCTACCACCGATTGTGCCATGCCCACAAACGACTCCATCTCCTGGAATGACATTTCTATCCATGTCGAAATCACGGCATCGGTGTTCAACTAAACCGTCAACTTCGACGAAAGAATCTTCGTCCAATAGTTGTTCAACTCTCTCACGAGCTGTCATCTTTCCACGGGCGTGCTGTGCAGCGATTCGCTTCTGTCCGCCGCCGGCCTCGGCCTGTGCCTTACGGCGGCGCAAGTCATCGATGCGTTCCTTCACGCCTGACATGGATGAAACCACAACGAGCCAAAGCCGCCCATGAGCATTCCTAATCAGAACGCAGTGCGCAGAATGCCTCAATCGGTTGCTTGAAGGGCATCGGAGTTGTCCGAAGCACGACTGAAGCATGCGGATAGTAGTGGCCAAACCCGGCCTAGACGGGCACGATAGGGGGGCTAAGGTAATCGCACGAGCCCTGCGTGATGGAGGGCATGAGGTGATTTACACCGGACTTAGACGCACTCCTGAAGAGATTGTTCGAATCGTTATTGACGAAGATGCCGCAGCGGTCGGTCTTTCTTCATTATCGGGAGCCCATTCTGTACTCATTCCACGGGTTTGTGATGGACTTAGAGATGCTGAAATAAATGATGTAATCGTATTTGCAGGCGGAATAATTCCTGAGCACGACCGTCAGAGTTTGTATGACGTTGGAGTTAGAGCTATCTTCGGACCGGGTACAACTTCAACAGAAATTCTTGAATTCTTGTCAACCTTAGATGAGCGCTCAGAATCAGGAGAACCTGTTGGGGTTGGAGAAGAGGCAGGGTGGCACTGGTGAGCGATTCTATCGACTTACTCCAAGAGGCTAGAGACGGTAATCGTCGTTCTTTATCCAAACTTCTAACATTAGTTGAGGAGGGAAATCCTTCTCCTGTTGAACGTGGTACTGGTTTATCTCTGGGAATTACTGGTCCACCTGGAGTGGGGAAATCTTCCTTGATTGGAAAAATGATTGACGTTTGGGTTGACCGTGGTGAATCGGTAGCAGTCTTAGCGGTTGACCCCTCATCTCCTAGAAGCGGCGGCGCTCTTCTAGGAGATAGGATGAGAATGACAAATGCAGACTCGTCCGATTTAGTATTCATCATAACACTTGAGACTAGAAAACACCCTGGCGGATTAATGGATTGTTTGACACCCATGGTAGATATTCTCTCAGAATGTAGTTGGGAGAATATCGTAATCGAAACTGTTGGTGCAGGCCAATCTGAGATTAGAGTGGTGGCTTTTGCTGACAGGATTCTACTCGTCGATGGTCCGGATAGAGGTGACATTATCCAAGCCGAGAAAGCCGGAATAATGGAACTTGCAGATTTAATCGTCATCAATAAGTCAGATTTGCCTGAGGCAGAAAGAGCCGCGAAGGCGGTGAAGTCAGGCCTATCTGTTGGCGAAGATGAAACCACACCAGACGTATTACTGGTATCTGCACATTCAGGAGAAGGCATTGAAGAAATGGTCGATGCACTAGCAAACACAACCACTTCACCTGACCGAGAACGCTTGAGGGTACGTGAGCGATTAATCTCGGCATGGGATTCAACCCTCTTGACATCAAACGAATTGGAAAATACGTTGCAAGAACTTGAAAAAGGAAGTATAACTCTGCAGGAAGCAGTTGATTGCATCAGAAAGGAAGGTTGAGTGATGAGTGAAATACCAGTCGACATCGACCACGTCAAGCATTCAGTCGGTGGAGCCGGGGGCCATTGGTTTCGTAGAGGGACTCATATCTCAATGTGTATAATTCCATTTGCCTTTCATTTATGGGGTGAGGAAATTGCAGGTATAGTCAATCTCACTCCTCGCGAATTTGTAATCTCCGTTTTAGGCTTCTTTGTTGTTTTGGAAGCCATTCGTGTTAAATTTGGAATCGTAATTGTTGGACAAAGAGAATACGAAGCCCAGCAAATTAGTGCTTTGGGCTGGGGCGCTTTCGCAGTTTGTTTAGCCCTTATTATAGCACCTCAGGAGGGTGATGGTTTGGAGGCCGGTAAATTCACAATTCCTCTGATTTGTGGATTGACTTTTGTAGACCCAATTATGGGGGAAGTAAAACGAGCCAAGAAAGGTATGCAAGCAGCAATAATCGCAGGACTTGCAGTTTCTTATACCGTGTGGATGGCATCTGTAGTTCTATTTTCCACACCCTTCCTTGCTGCCGTTATTCTCTCACCCCTGACCGTAGCGGGAGAGGTTCCTCGGGTTAGTTGGATTGATGATAATGCAACGATGATTTTGTTCCCGTTAATCGCTTTATTATTGATGCAACCAATACTCTGAAGGCCTAAGTTGAATCTTCGTTATCAGGTTCAATAACAGTCACATTTACAACCCGATTTCATCTGCGAGATGGTGATAGTATGGCCGAGTCAGAGGAGTCCGAGGGAATTGTTGAGTCTCCTCTATCACAAAATTTCTACCTATTTGTCTGGGCCTTGGCTTCAGTGGCTTCATTCGCGATATTCATCGCATTCCCAGTTTGACTGTGAATTACTAAGGTTTCTTCTAAATGCCACATCAGTTTCATGATGTGCGCACCCCTGTCGTGTGAATATGTGTGGTATCGCTGGCTTGCTTGGTAGTGGCAGTCTTGACGATGCTAATTCAATGGCCAAAGCGATTGGGCATAGAGGTCCAGATGGTTCTGGCGATTACCAAACAGATGTTGAGCAAGGCAAGGGAGTAGTTGCGTTCTCACATGCTAGACTTTCAATAATCGATTTAGAGGACTCTCCTCAGCCGATTAACAGCGACCATGGCTGTGTATTGATGGTCAATGGGGAGATATACAATCACCAACAAATCAAATCAAATTTGCAAAATTATTCATTTCGAACTAGAGGTGATTCTGAGACCATTTTGGCTTTGCATAGGAAATTTGCTTGGAACAAGTCGTCAGAGGATAATCCAGCCGAGAAACATGTTGAATGGGTCTCCAAACTCGATGGGATGTGGGGTTTTTCTCTATGGGATCCATCTGCTGAAGAACTAATTCTTTGCCGCGACCCATTCGGAATAAAACCTCTAGTTAGAACCCAATTATCAGATGGAACACTGCTCTTTGGTTCAGAGGTCAAAGCCTTTAGGGGGCACCCAGAATTCGTTGCTGCACCAGATATATCTGCTCTTGCAGTTAGGTTAGCCTATGAATATCCATTAGATCAAACGACCCTTTTCTCAGGAGTTACCTCGGTAGGAATTGGAACTGTCGAAACTTGGTCAATAATTGAAGGGAAGGCAAAATTGACTGGTGTTGCAAGATATTGGAAACCCCAAGTTAGCTCAACCGATGATTGGAGTCCTTCAGCGAGCGCTTCGCCTTTGTTGGAGAGTCTGAGTCTATCAGTACAAGATCGCCTCATGTCAGACGTTCCAGTTGGTATCGTATTGTCTGGTGGATTAGATTCCAGTTTGATGGCAGCCTTAGCTCACGATGCTGCGGATTCTGCTGGCAAACCCGTTCCAGAATGTTGGACAGTGGCTGACAGTGAAGATAATGTCGATTTCCAGGCATCGATTATGGTTGCTCAAAACCAAGACTTGGGCCATCATGTGCACCTAATGAATGAGAATACAATGTGGAGGGAATTGCCCAAGTTCGTTTGGAATGGTGAAGACTTGGACATCACCGTAATGTTCTGGCAATCTGTATTTGAGCAAATGAGGGGCAAAGTCACTGTTGCTTTGTGCGGTCAAGGTGCTGACGAGTTGCATGCTGGATATTCTCGATATCGTGATTTACCCTCACACTCTGCACTGATTCAGAATAGACTGCAATTAAACGATTCAATTTCAATATCATCTGATGATCGAGGTTTAGGTAAGTCTTGGAATTCTGAAAGTATCTTGCCTGAAGATAATCTAAACGACCTCCGAACCGCTCTTGAGTTTGAACAAAGTAGAGGTCAGATGTCGAATTTCCAACTTCGGCTCGGTGATCGACATTCAATGGCCCAAGCACTAGAAGCCAGAGTTCCATTTCTAGGTATGAAACATGCCAATCTTGCGAATCGATTGCCGATGTCTTGGCGGCTTTCAGCCGACGATGAGAAGATGGCCCTAAG
This sequence comes from Candidatus Thalassarchaeum sp., assembly GCA_022449345.1. Lineage (GTDB taxonomy): Archaea > Thermoplasmatota > Poseidoniia > Poseidoniales > Thalassarchaeaceae > MGIIb-O1. The sequence continues at coordinate 8,882 of JAKURL010000015.1, forward strand.
GGCTGCTGCCGATTTGACATCTCTACCTAAAGAGATTGTTAGAAGGCCGAAATTACCGGCAGGCACGGCCACAAGTCCAAATTTAGTTTCTGAAGTAATTGATGAGTTATCAGACCGAGCAAAGGATTGGGCAAAGGAGTACGGAAGTTTGAGTAAACAATTGCTAGATCAGCCTGATATGGCAATTGGCATGCGTATATTCCACGCCATGCATCTGACAGAATCAGGACCTAATCCTCGAAAAGGGGATTTGTTAGATGTCGTTGACGACGTTGGTCCTTGGCCTCAATGAGCTAACTTTCCGTGTGAGTCGAACTTCAGCCCTTCGTGCAATAACAGACGAGTTTTCGTCAGAGATCCTCCCTCACCGCTGTAGTTGCCAATTACCCCATCGCTACAGACAACCCTGTGACAAGGGACTAGCAGAGGCCATGGATTCATTGCCATTACAGAACCTACAGCCCTACTGGCATTCGAATGACCCACAGCAGTAGCAAGGTCCGAGTAGGTTATGGTCTGGCCGGTTGTGGTTTTGTCTCGTAAATAACCGAGGACTTTGCTTTGAAACTTAGTCAAGGCAGTTTCGTCCAAAGTGGGGAGTTCTCCGACTTTTCCTCCGAAGTAATCTGAAAGCCACTTCTTTGTGATCTCAAGCTGGGGATCATCCGAATTAACCCGAGTCACTTCACCCCAGCCGATTCTAACCAAACCGTATTGGTTGGATTCAAAATTAATTGGCCCGATGGAAGTTGTCATCCAATCTCGGGCCATACGATTTCCTATTCTATTGAGTCCTTGACATTATCGTTTGGTTCAGATTTCTCAGAATTCCCCTCAGTGTCTTGTATTGCTTCCATTCCAACGATTTCGTAATTGGAAGGGAATAGGGCAACTACCACTCCCGCAATGATTGCAGCAACACCGAGGTAGAATTGTTGTTGCACCATAATTAATTCAAGTCCTATTGCACACAGAAGTAGGCCTCCTAAATTAGAAATCCAAACTAAATTCTTGAATGTGGAAAGGGATACTCCTGTTGAATTCTCAGTTCTCTTTGGTCCGAATTCGGCACCAAATCTAATCGGGTCATCTTCAACCATTCAATCACCTATCGATCATGATTATTGCATCAGTAGGACATGCAAGGACGCATAGTTTGCATCCGGTGCAAGGGTCTCTTAAGACCCGTGCCTTACGATTGACGTCTACATCCATTATCGGGCTTGCTAGTGGTGTATCGTATAGTTCAATAGCATCATCGTCACATACAATTGTACATTGATCACAGCCAATACACAACTCTTCCTTTACCCAAGCGACTGCATCTTCTCCGCCCTTCAGTTTGGCTCGTTCTTCAGCCCGCATTGCATTCATCATCATGCGAATGCGTTTCTGCTCACGTGCCCGACGGGCTGCAAGGTCGGGAATATCAGTCATTCTAATCGATGCTACCGGCTCTGACTTCTCAAGGCTACGGTTAGACGATTTGATGCAATTATTGCCTCTTTGCCTCAATCTGTCTTGCGAGGAAAGATACAACATCTAGAATTTCGAAATCGTGTCTTGGATCACCTTCAAACTTGAGACATTCAAAGTGACTGACACACTTCGGGCAACTTGTGAGCATAATCTCAGCTCCGGTTGCCTTTACTTCATCGAAGCGTTGTAGCCTTAGTGCACGGCTGTTTTCGTTGCAAGACATCATGCTTGAAACACCACAACAGAGAGCATCTTCTCCGGTGTGCTCCATCTCTACAAGGTCAACTCCGTCAACTGCCTTTACTAGGTCTCTAGGTTCATCATAGATGTTCATTTGACGACCTAGTCGACAAGGATCGTGATATGTCACCGTTACATCTTCAGATGTCGCTAAATCCATTTCGAATCCATTTTCGATTAGGTACTCTGTTGTGTGCATGACCTTCATTTCATCGAGTTCGTAATCCATTGCAAAAGTTCGGAAACATTCTGCACAGGAAGTAACCAATGTGTCTATTCCACTCTCACCGAGTTTCTTTTGGTTGTATGCTTTGAGCTTCTCAAACACCTCAGTCATTCCTTGCCACTTCTGGTCGTGTCCACAGCACTTAAGGAAATCACGACCAAGATAAGTGACATCCTTACCCATCTCCTCGAAGATTGTGAAAGCAGCAGAAGTAGTCTCTCCAAGGTTCATCTCACCTTCATTGACATGGCTGAAAATCATCTCTTGGTCGATGTAATCTACACAACCAGGGTAGTATCCGACACTAGAGTCGAGTGGGTATTCCTCAACAGGAATGAATTCGACATCGGCATCCTCTTCCGCTTCCGCTGCTAGAACTGCTTGAAGGACAGTGTGAGGTATCTCTGCGGCTGGAGGTCCACCGACCACCAAGTTGCGTCGAATGTCAACATATGAGTCGTAGTCGACCAACTGAGGACAAGCGTTTGTGCACGCAGTGCAGGTCAAACAAGAATATAGAGGAACTCCGTCATCCTCATTGTTCCAAGTGTTGTAAATGATGTTGAGTTTATCACCAGCATTGAACAATCTTACCGGACAAGCATCATCGCACAAATCACATCCGTAACACTTGTTCATTTCCCACTCGTATCCTCGAGCCATGCTCCGCATGAGCATGAACACGATTGCCCCCACTCCCAAACAAGGTACGAATATCGAATAGGTCAATTTAGCATCGAGACTCTTCGGGTTCTTCTCAAAAGTTGGATTTTTCAAAGTCATTGTTGAAAGTTCAGCGTCGACGGGAAGGTCAGCCCGATTCGAAGCGGCGCCATTTTCGTCAAGTAGAAGTGGTTGGAAAGCCAGCGCAGAATAGTCGGTAATCATGGTGACTGTTTCGTTTACTCCGCTGGAAGTGACGTGGTAATCAAGGCGATAAGTACCGGGTGTCAATTTGAGTGTGGTACTATCACAAGAACCGTCGGCCGACCAGAGTAACTTACCAGCATCATTTGTCAAGGTCAGGTCTTGCGTGTGGCTTCCAGCATTGCGGACTGTAGTTCGGAAATTGCAACCGACATCAACAAAGACCGAGGATAATCCGAGGTCTTCAATCTCGATTACATCGCTCCAAGAATTGCTTATGCTGGAATCATCGGTAGTTCCATTATACTCGGTTGCTTCACCAGCAGAGTTCTTGCCATTGTAGGAATGATCATTGAATCCTTCAAAATCAATGACGAGTCGCTGAGTTGGTTGGTATACTCCCCAATTAGACCAATGTATTGCCGGAATTACACACCATTTAGCTAGGTCTTCATCATCGTCGAGAGTTTCCCAAACCCCGAGGTCTGAAGATTGCGAGAAAGTCAAACATTCATCGCCCCAGTTGCCCCAATCATCTCCCTTTCCATAGTAAACCAGAGTGTCGGAGGGCTGGCCGCGCATAGTTTCCAGTTCCTCTATCTCATCCATAGCACCAAGACCTCCATAATCCCAAAATCCTCCTTCGTAAATCGGCCAAGTTACAACGGAAATTAACACGGCAAGAATAAGTGATCCGATTGCTACTTGCTTACCCATACTGGGGGTCAATCTTGAGCCAATTGAATTGACAAGAAACCATCTGATAGTGAAGAATAACACTACGAAGATGAAAATACCCGTTAGAATCCATGGAACTGCGTTGAATACTTCAGCAGTCCAAGGGGCCTGTCTTCCACAATCGAATACATGGTGAGAATTTGCCCAACAGTAGTCCGTCCTATCCTTGGCGTATAGTTCTAGGAAGATGTTAATCGAGTAGACTGAGATGAACCAAACATGGGCCAAGTAGACAGCTCCAGCAGTGGCAAACCATGGGTCTTCTACGCCTCTTTTCTCACGTCCACCTAGGAATGGTGGGAGTGTTAGAATACCAACTGGAATTCCTGTCAGAGCCGCTCCCCACCAAGCAGCGTTCCAAGAGATTACCGGAGAACCCAAGAATTCTCCAATAGGGCCCGCTGGTATCACGAATTGAGGGAGGTATTCGCCCCATCGCAGGTAACCATAGGAGAACAAAACGTACCAATCGGGGAATACGAATCCGGCTTGGGCAAACGGATCAGCAGCGCTGTGTAGTGGAGGAGGAATTAACCAGCAGTAGAAAGACAAAACCATCATCATAGCAGCAAATATGATTGAATCGCGAAGAACTTCTGTCGGCCATAATGCATGTCCCATATGGACTCGCTTACGTTCTTGTTCTGCTTCGAGAAGACTACTTTTCTCACGAACATAGGTGTCTGCTATGCGGCCGAATCTATCGATCATTCCCATATAATAAACCTCCAATCAATGTGGCTCCGCAATACCTTGCACCCAGACGATGAATAAGTGAGCCAGAATCAGTGCAGTCACTACAACAGGTAAAATGAATACGTGTAGGAAATACATTCGTGTAACTGTTTGTCCGGATAGGGAAGTTCCTGCAAACATTGCAGTTGCAATCCAACTACCGATTAGTGGAGTTGAGTTTGCCATGTTGATTCCAATTGTTGCTGCCCCGAAGGCTAGGCTATCCCAGGGCAGAAGGTATCCTGAATATCCAAAAAAGATAGTGAAAAACATCAAGGCTACACCGATGAGCCAATTCAATTCACGTGGGTTTCGATAGGCTCCAGTGAAGTATACTCTGCACATGTGCAGGAACACTGCAGCGACCATGAAGTGAGTGGTCCAATGGTGGATTGAGCGCATGATGTAACCGAATGGTAACTGAGTCATGATGAATTCCATCGAAGAGTAAGCGGGAGTTGGGTCGCCTTCTCCGCCCGGGACGTAGTATAGTCCTAGAATCGCTCCAGTGATTACTAGAATCACGAAGGCGAGGAAGGAGATTCCACCAAGGCAGTAAAGCGGATACCAATACCAGATAATTCGAAGTTTGTATTTCTCAGCGTGGGTGAGCGGCATCTGTCTGTGCACGCTGTAATACGCATCCCTACTCATGCCCCAATAATCTTGAATTCTAAACCTAGTATCTAACCATGAGAATGCCCAGAGAAATGTTTTCTCTGCCAGACCCATACTTCCTGCGCTGGTTTCGACAGCCCGCAGTATGTCCTTGCGGGGCAAATCTTCGCGCTCCTTGCGGAGCGTGAATGCAACCAGCACCACAATCAAAGCGATGAAAAGCCAAAGAAACCAAAATTGTAACATCTTTTCACCTCAGTCGCAATATGTGTACCAATCGATAAACTCGGGCAGAGCCTCGATTATATCTCCAGATTTTACCCAAGGGATCAGAGGTAGGCCGATTGGCGCAGGGCCACCGGTTCTTCGGATTCCAATGAAATCGAATTCTGCCCCTGTAGATCTATTTCTGTTGCGATTTTTCTCAATCGCAGTGGGGTCAAACCTACTGGAGTGACAAATACAGAATAATTTGTTTCCACCTGCGTCTACAGCACCAGGGGTCCATTGATCATTGGCGAAATCGTTCCGGACCAATTGCCAGCCCGGTATACAGCACAAGTGTGTACATCGGGAGAAAATCAATATCAGATTGTCATGAATCGAAAGTGATGCATAATCTGGGTTTTCTTCGAGTTCGTATCCGCTCCCAACATATTTTCCACTTTCGGTATACCCCTCCATAAACTGAAATCGTGGAACATTGGTAGTTGCTGCTTCAGCTACGTTTTCTTCGTGAGGGACGTAGATTACGTTCACAGGCATACCCGACCAAACTCCTTGAGCACCAGACATACCTGTTGCACTGTTAGCCGCAGCATCAACGAATGCGGAGTAATTCATCGGCTCTAGATGCCGGTCACCATACCAGGCAGAATCTTCTGCACCCGTTGGCACCCAGAACCTGACAGCGGAATCTCCACCGGAGGATTCTGAGGCACCCATAAGTAGGGAAGCGAAGCCTATGCTACCAAGACTCGCCATTGTGATTACTCCGGCTGCGGTGTTGAATGAATGGCGCATGAATTCCCTTCTGTCAATAACAGGATTAGAATCTCTAGAATCCTCCTCCTCTCCGGGCAGGGGCCGCAATCGGAATCTTCGCGCCATCTATCACACCTCGTATTGTTTCCATCCATCAGTGTCGTTGGGCGTGATGTATTTGTTTCGTCGATGTTTGACGACGATGACATCAGGCATTACAAATCTAAGGTAAACTATTCCCATGAGTATCACGGTAAGGAGAGTCATTGCTAGATGGAAGGATAACTGCTGTTGATCCCAATGATTGAATAATCCATAGGATAGTGTTCCAGCCCAATAGAGAGTCCACAGAACCCCCCACATTGCGAAGATGATTACTAGCCAGGAATCTCCGGAAGGTGAGATACTGGCGCGAATAATGGTTCCTGGTTCAGGGTCATTGAATACCCCGTGATCAACAGCATTCTGGTATGCATCTTCACTCAACTCAACATTGGAAAGAGCTTCACGAGCATCTTCAACACTGACTTTACCGGCCTTTACCTCGCGTAGAAGTGTCATAACAACATCATCTTTCATAGTTGATCGCCTCGTCGAAGATGCTTGATTCGCAACTTTAGCAAATTGCTCCTCCCAACATAGTGGCGGGAGAACCCATATCGAAGGAAGAAGCCACAGAATAGAATCACCAATATTACCGCAGTAAATCCAAGCACACCGAGCCAGTGGGCACGAAGCTTAGCACCCATGTGGTGAAGATCCACGTGAGTTTCGACAGGTGCTGGAGGCTCAATCTCTCCATTACCGCTGAAGACGGTTCTAGTATCACCGGAGTCTTCGCCCTCCTCTACGGAGACGGACAACCTATTCCATCTGTCGAGTTCACTAGGTAAACCATCGCCATCAACGGAATTACCTGCCAACCAGAAGGTTACTGGTCCGGTGCCCGATTCAGGAGCAGTCCAAACAATCATCCATGCTCTATCAGGTGTTTCTACACCGGAGCCAGCATGGCTTAGGGTTTTTACATCCTCTTCCCAATTCTGGACTAGATTTTCATATCCCTCAGCGCCCATTAAAGTCCCAGAGGTGACCCTCATTGAAAATCCACCTGTGTTCGAACTACTGTCAATATCAGGACCTCCTATTAATTGGATAGTAAGTGTGTAAGAAACCCCTGCTGAATAGTGATAGGGAAGATCATCTAAAATTACAGTGACAGAGTTATCTGGTAGTTCGTTATGACACGTGCAACCAGCTAGTGCAACATCTCCATCGCCGTTTTCGTCTCCTCCGATACCGGTGGAGTATCCTTGAGTCGAGCCAGCTAATAGTAGAGCAAAACAGCCCAGAACTACAAGCCGAGGAAAGGTCGGTTGATGTACTCTCATCTTTTGACCTCTGTTGTCAATCCTTTCCAGCCGTCTGAGGGCTATCAAGGTTTCAGTTTGACCCCTTCGGGGTCGTCCTATTTTTCTTGTGAATGTACTATGATCCAAACCTGCGAAAACTCAAACCAAGCCACTACTTCGTTGGTAATATGGCGGGTCCAGTTTGGAAGAACATTTACCGTCTCAGCGACGAGCAAATCGCCTCACTTGACGAGGCTGAGGAGAAGATGGAAATAATGGATATCACCGAGGCCGAAGAGATCCTTCTTGGGATGTTGGAAGATGATCCAAAATGCGTTCCCGTATTGAACAATCTAGGCCACATGAATGGAAGATATCTATCTGAATTTGAAAAGGCTGTTGAATACTATGATATGGTTCTTGAGATAGAGCCGGACAACGCTTGGGCCAGAGATGAAAGAAGGCGGTATCGCCGTTATCTTACCTATGATTGACCCGCACTTTCAAGGCGCGTCTGTGCTTCAATGGCAGATATGCACGAGGGTGCGATACTCATCGCTGGAGTCGGCGGTCTAGGTTGCGCATGGGCTAACGCTGCTCACCAACAATGTGCGGATTTGTCCGACCTCCTGTTGATCGATGCTGACGAGACCTCATTCAGAGGTTCTGGACAAGCACATTGTCTGCACCTAGATGCAGTTGGCGATGGAAGTGGCGCAGCCGCTCTTCCAAATCTTGCAGCACATAGATTGAGTGAGGGTTTTAGTGCTCTAGAACCCTTACTGGAAAAGGCAGAATTAGTATTCATAATGACTGGCCTAGGTGGAGGTACTGGTTCTGGAGCTGCAAATGAATTAGCGCGACTTGCACGGGCAAGAAATTGCATTGTATTGTCAATAGCAGGTCTCCCATTTGCAGAGCAGCCACTTAGGTGCGCAATCGCTAACACTGCTCTACCTGCTCTGGAGGAGCAGTCACATGTCTGTATACGCGTTAGCATGGAAAGACTGGCTTGGTACGCTAGAGCCAGAAATGCAGAATGGCAGTCAGGCTCTGGTTGGATTCAAGATTTGGTCGAAGGCTTAGTAACAACATTGGCGAAGGTTGGGAAATTAAATCTCGACTTGATGGATCTTCGAACTGTAGTTGAGCATCAGGGAGGTGCGACTCTTATCGTAGGAACTGGCACTGTTGTTGACCCCTCTCAGGTTGTCGAGGTTGCTAGACGTTCACCTCTAACTGAAGTCGATGTTTCTGGTGCAAGAGGTTGTCTGATTCAAGTTGAAGGTGGCCCAGATATGACTTTGGCCCACCTAAACCAATTGAGTGAATCTTTGGTTAGTACATTACATCCTGACTGTCAAGTAATTTTGGGCGCCCGTGCGAGCGACGAAATGGTTGGGCGCTTGAGATTAGTAGCGGTCGTAAGTGGACTTTGACAGCCACTTAAACAGGCTAGAACCAAATTAATTCATGCGGGAACTCGTTAAGCACGGACCTACTCGCGTGTACATGCCTAGGTCGAACAAAGCCGCTCGTGGCAAACATCGGTGGATTGGTTTGAGAATCAACCAAGGTGGATTAACTCGAGATTCAGCCGAGGCTTTAATCCATCAAGTCATGAATAACCTTAGTTTCAGTTTGTTCGATTGCAAAGCCGAAAAGACATCAACATCGGTAATTATTCGAGTATCTCTTGAAGAATATTCTTCAGCTAGACAAAGGCTGGATGAAACTGATGAATTAGAGAGTTTAATTTCCTCTGGAAAGATTATATTGGTAAGGCAACGGATGGGACTTCCTAGGCCAATTAGGAAGAAATGACAAATTCACCAACATCGTGAATTTCGTATATCGAGGACTTGGAAATTGATTTCAATTCTCCACTATCTGAAAGGCCAACAATTTTGACATATTCTTTGTTGAATTCTGTCAATGTCCCCCTTGAGAGATTTCTACTCAATGAATCCCAACATTTGCTCTTCCAGAAATCTACATCTGAGGTAGGAATTGGTGGTGAAGGATCCAAGATTGAAGCGATTGAAGCATCGATAATTTGGAAGATAACTTCACTATCTTTTTCACCCATATATTCGTTCCATCCCGAGTAGAAAATTCCTTCGTATTCTCTTCTATATTTATTCAATCCAACACCTATTCTGACGCGCCCGTCAGCGGTGCTTGATTCAAGGAGAATTCCCCCGCATTTTTTACCTTCGAAAATCAAATCATTAGGCCACTTTAATTCAACACCCAATGCTTCGCTGATTGAGGCTCCAATCGCTACTTGTAATAGCCCCGGTGTCCATCGATTCAACACTTCAATGCTCACGCTCCAAGAGGCGGTCATGTCGCCTTCGGATGAATGCCATATTGCTCCCCGCCTACCCCTGCCTGAAATCTGTTCTCCTGCGCGTATTCTTTGCCAACCTTCCAAGGGTAATTTCCGCGCATCATCCATAGTCGATTCAGATGTTTCCTTGTATGCTGGAATCGAAGAAAATCCTGGCTTCCAGAACGCTACTACTTCTAGAGTATCATCACCTACTCTTTCCGAAGCCAAAGTTCTTCTGGCCCATCCCCTCATAGCCCAAGTTTTTGGAGAACTCTTAGAATTCGAATCTGTATTCAATAGTAAAATGAATACTCGACCATGATTTTGTTCTTCTTCGGCAAGATTTAGGAGAGTCTTCAACCAACCTATTTCTGGTTCATCAGATAACGCAGCTTCCTCCATTGGACCTAGAGTGTTTTTTTTGAAATCTGGATTTAGATATGGCAGATTCCAAACAAGGATGTCTGCTTCGGATGGAATTGACCAATTTTCTTCCCCAACTCCACCTTCTTCTACAGTAATTTTCCCTCCAATTCCTGCTAACTCAGCATTGCCTCTTGTTGCCGCGACAGCAAGTGGGTTGACGTCAAATGCTGTGACATTCCAACCTGCCAGCGCCATTGCTATTGAGATAGCTCCAGAGCCACATCCAATCTCAACCAAACCACCCGATTGAACCTTCAGAGTTTCTAATCCGCTTAGCATCAGTTCAGTATCTCGGCGTGGCGGATAGACGGTTGGAGGAACAGTCAATGAGATGGTGGTTTGGTCATTAATTTTGAAATCATGAATCATTGATTGGGACGATGAAGATAACTCAACTTCTCTCAAAATTCCATCCGAACCCATAATTTCACCTAATTTTCGCAAACCTTTATTCATGAAAGTCATTACTTCTCTCTGCTCTCTCGGGCCCCCTGGAGGGCAAACGGTCTAGCCGTGCCTATGCTACGCATAGACCGTCAGTTTCTTAAACACCCCTTCGGTCCGCGGGTAGCCCAGCATTAGCCATGGGCCTGTAGCTTAGTCAGGTAGAGCGCCGGGCTTTTAACCCGGTGGCCGGGGGTTCGAATCCCTCCAGGCCCGCCTGACAAAGCCTCAGGCACGCGGTTTTCTGGGTTTGGGGGCGGCGTAAATGGCAGTGAAGAGTTCAACCAAAAAACGTCTAATCGAGTTGGGCATCGATGCGGAACATGCTCACAAACTCGCTGACGACGCAAACATGGATGCAATCAAACGAATGACCGTTGAGGAGGTTTCGGAAAAGACTGGTGTGGCAATGAGCGACGCTACCCTCGAGAATATCATGTCCATCATTAGGGAGCACAACACCTCCCGTCGACGCAGTCGTTCAGGGCGAATCACTATTTCTCGCAAAGCCTTGGAACTCGACGACATTCCTCAAGGCGATTATCGCTTCAATGTCCTAAATCACCTTCTTGTCCCCCATCACGAATTGGTTGACCCAGAGGACGAATCAGCCGTTCTATCTCATTGGGGTCTGGAGACTCCTGTCAATGATGGAGGCGTTCGAATCGCCAAGGAATTATTGCCAAAGATTTTGATTACAGATCCTGCAGTTCAGGCCCTCAAAGAACAGGTTGAGGCTGAAGCCGATGATCTTCCAGCCGGATGGCTAGCTAACAGGGTAGTTCGTGTGGTTCGATATAGCCGAGTTGCTGGTTCCAGTACCGCATTCAGACTAATCGTGGAGAGCGCTTGAGGAGTTGAAAGTATGAAGGAAATTGTAGAGAGTTATTTTCAACAAAGAAGCCTAGTTAACCACCAACTAGCCTCCTATAACGACTGTATACCATCAACAGATGGCAAACTAAGTCGAATGGAGAAAATCGTTCGCAACATCCGCATCGGAACCGACGAACCAATCGAGGACGATGATGGTGGAATAATCAAACTCGACGTTCTCGACCATGAGATTGTCATCAGAATGAAGAATATTCATCTTGGCCGCCCGACAATCCGTGAAGCCAACGGTGCTGAGCACCCTGGAACTCCACTGGAATGCAGGCTTCGTAAGTTGACCTACTACTCACCAGTTCACCTAGATTTCCAGATCATCCGGGACGACAAGCCAACCCCAGATGTCGAGGAGAGAGTTCACATCGGAAATCTACCAATCATGGTTCGCTCAGCCCAGTGTAACCTTCACGCAAACCACATTTCACATCTATGCGGTGACGCAGACAGGAAACTATCACCTCAGACTTCCACAGAGGATGCAGACAGACTAACAGAGTTGCTTCGCAGAGCGGGAGAGGACCCACTCGATCCAGGTGGCTACTTCATCATCAACGGTACAGAGCGCGTGCTAATCTCAATGGAAGACTTGGCACCTAACCGTGTAACAGTTGAGAAGAACAAGAAGTACGCTCACGAGACCGAAGTCGCTAAGATTTTCTCTCAGAAGGATGGTGTACGAAAGCCATTGAACATCGAAAAGCGCCGAGATGGAATGCTGATGGTCAAGATTCCAAGTGCTGGAACAACTCCTATCCCAGTCGTACTGCTAATGCGTTCACTCGGCATGGAGAATGACAAGGAGATTTTCACAGCGATTGCTGGCCCTGCTGAAGCGATGAAGTATACCGTCGCTAACCTTAACGATGTCAAAGACAACGAGGAATACAACGTTGAAACATCCGAGGAAGCCCTACAGTGGCTGGAGAAGAAGTTCGCAGCAGGTCAGCAGAAAGAATACCGTGAGGCACGAATTCAGAACTTGCTCGATAAGGAGTTGTTACCTCACTTGGGTTCAATTCCTGAAAACCGAGAAAAGAAGGCTATCTTCCTCGGTCGAATCGTTCGTCAAGTCCTCGAGATGGCGATTACAGACATGGACCCTAACGACAAAGACCACTATGCAAACAAGAGGGTCAGACTAGCCGGAGACTTGGTTGAGGACTTGTTCCGAGTAAGTCTTCAGCAACTTGCTCGAGACCTGAAGTACCAACTCGAGCGCCACCACAACAGAAAGCGCGAACTTCGCATCAATGCCTGTCTGCGCCCAGATGTTCTGACTCAGAAGATCATGCACGCTCTTGCAACAGGAAATTGGGTTGGCGGGCGCAGTGGTGTTAGCCAACTGCTTGATCGAACTACATACTTGGCTGCTCTATCCCACATGCGCCGAGTAACCAGCCCTCTAGTTCGAAGTCAACCACACTTTGAGGCTCGTGACCTACACCCAACTCAGTGGGGTAGGCTTTGTCCAAACGAAACCCCTGAAGGCCAAAACTGCGGTTTGGTAAAGAATGCGGCACAGATGATTGACGTCTCGGAGGAAGTCAATGAGCACGATGTCAAGGAACTTCTTGGCGAGGCTGGGGTCGATTCCTCTCCTTCTGGTTGGGCATCGGGGTTCAGAGTGCACGTAAATGGAGATATTTTCGGCTTGCATAAGAATGCGTCAAAGTTAGTCAACCAATTCAAACGTCGTCGTAGACAAGGTCGAATTCGATCAGAGGTAAGCATCCGTTTCGACGGTGCAAACAGAGACATTTTCATCAATACCGACAGATGACGAATTCTACGACCACTATTGGTCCTAGAAGACGGAGATTTGGTACTATCGAAGGACCATCTTGAAGCGATTAAATCCGGCGAATGGACCTTCGCAGACCTAGTCACGAATGGCGTGGTAGAATGGGTCGATGCAGAAGAGGAGGAAGACCTCCTAATTGCACCACGTCCATTCGACCTTCCAATGGTTTCCCCTAAGCACGGCCGACCAATCAACCCAGACGCTGTGGAATGGGTTAACCTTGGAGAATCACAGGTCAAGAAGGCCAAGTTGAGAGTTGAAGTCAAGATGCCAAATGGAGATGTTGAGGTTGAGAATTTCAGTGTCCCTCTGAACTACTACCAAGAGGACCTAGACAGTATTCAACGAAAGCAGAAGAGACAAAACACAGTACTCGCATACACTCACGTCGAGATTGACCCACAATTAATCCTCGGCGTTTGTGCTTCTCTTGTTCCATACCCAGAGCATAACTCCACACCGAGAGTTACCGGTGGTACAGCCATGGTCAAGCAAAGTCTCGGCCTTCCTAGTGCAAACTATCGCCTAAGACCAGACACACGAATGCACGTAATGCATTACCCACAGCAATCGATTGTAGGAACTCGTTCGATGAAGACCACTAACTTTGCACAAAGACCCGGTGGCCAGAACTTCGTAGTGGCGATTCTAAGCCATCACGGATACAATATGCAAGACGCTGTTGTGATGAACCGTGCGGCTGTAGAGCGGTCACTTGCGCGTTCATCGTTCATCCGCACCTACAATGCTGAGAACAAACAGTTTCCAGGTGGGCAGAAAGAGCAGATCGAGATCCCAGGAACCGGACTTGATGAAGTAAAGGGTTTGAAGTCGTGGGAGAGTTATACCCACCTTGAAAGAGATGGGTTGCCAACCCCGGAAACTCATCTATCAAGTGTTGGTGCTGAGACCGGAGTTCTAGTCGGAAAGACAAGCCCACCTAGATTCCTTGAAGAGTCTCATGGACACTTCCTACAAGCTCAGGAACGCCGAGAGTCTTCAATGATGGTTCGTAATGGCGAATCAGGATGGGTGGACAATGTCTACGTAACTGAGTCTCTAGATTCAGGTCTACTTTGTCGAATCACACTGAGAACCGAAAAGATTCCGGAACTAGGTGACAAGTTCGCAAGTCGACACGGCCAGAAGGGCGTAATCGGTCGACTTGTAGACGAGAAGGATATGCCGTTCACAGTTGACGGAATCGTACCTGACTTAATCATCAATCCACACGCGATTCCATCCAGAATGACTGTCGCTCACGTTCTGGAAATGATTGGTGGAAAGGTTGGATCAATGGAAGGACGTAAAATAGATGGTACTGCATTTAGCGGTGAGAAGGAAGACTCTCTCCGTTCAGGGCTTCTTCGAAATGGATTCGCTCATACCGGCCGTGAACCGATGATTAGCGGTGAGACCGGAGAAGCATTCCATGCCGATATATTCACTGGAGTTATCTTCTATCAGAGACTACACCACTTAGTCAGCAGCAAACTACACGCACGTAGTCGTGGTCGTGTGCAGATTTTGACTCGCCAACCAACCGAAGGCCGTGCTAGACAAGGTGTTCTTCGATTTGGAGAAATGGAGAGAGATTGTCTGATTGCTCACGGTGCTTCTATGGTCATCAAGGATAGACTACTAGACGAGTCTGATGGTTGGCCACTGATGGTTTGTAACAACAGTGGCTGCGGACACATCGCATATTACGATTGGAAGAGAAGAACACCGGTTTGTCCAGTCTGTGGAGATCGCGCAGACGTACACTCGGTACAAACCTCATACGCATTCAAGTTGCTTCTAGACGAAATGAAGAGTCTTGGAGTGGCCATGCGCCTTGAACTGGAGGACCGAAGATGAGTGCCCGTGGAGTAGCAAAAATCCCTAAGAGGATTGATTCGATTAAGTTCAGTCTAATGGATCCAAATGAGATCCGAAAAATGTCGGCTGTGGAAGTTAAGACTGCTGATACCTACAAGGATGATGGACATGCCTACAAGCAGGGACTTATGGACCCTAAAATGGGTGTTATCGACCCTGGGATTCGTTGTGAAACCTGTGGAAACAAACACGATGAGTGCCCAAGCCATTTCGGTCACATTGCACTTGAACTTCCAGTAATGCACATCGGATTTACTGCCTTGATTAAGACCTCTCTAAAGTCGACTTGTAACGACTGCAGCCACATCCTACTGCACAGTGCAACCGACACCCACCCTCTAGATCCTGAGAAGTCGGAGCAGGATTATTACCGAGACCGTGTAAACGATGTAATGCGAAAGCACGGAGTGGGTTCAACCGAATTCAAGAAGATTATCAAGGAAATCGAGAAGGAGTGTTCCAGCGCTAAGCGTGCAATCTGTATGCACTGCGGTTCAGAACAAGGAAAGATTTTGCTTGATAAACCAACCACATTCAAGGAGAAGAAAGCCGACAAGGGTGAGCATAAGATCAACGCTCGAGATATCCGAGAATGGCTGGAAAAGATACCTGATCAACATCTACTTTTCCTCGGTATGGACAGCGTTTCAAGCCGACCTGAATGGTCAATCATGAAGGTTCTTCCAGTACCTCCCATTACCGTTCGCCCGTCAATTACTCTAGATAGCGGTGACCGTTCAGAAGATGACTTAACTCACAAGCTTGTTGACGTTCTTAGAATTAACCAGCGGCTGCGAGAAAATCGTGACGCTGGAGCCCCGCAACTGATTGTCGAAGACCTTTGGGAGTTGTTGCAATACCACGTAACGACATATTTCGATAACCAAACTAGTGGCATTCCACCTGCAAGACATCGCTCTGGAAGGCCTTTGAAGACTCTATCACAGCGTCTGAAGGGCAAGGAAGGAAGATTCCGAAGCAACCTATCCGGAAAGCGAGTTAACTTCTGTGCTCGAACTGTAATCAGCCCAGATCCAAATCTAGGAATCAATGAGGTTGGCGTACCTGTTCAAACAGCTAAAGAATTGACAGTACCAATCCGTTCTACTAGCAGGAACAGAGAACAGTTGCGCAGAATGATTCTGCGTGGACCGGATGTTCACCCTGGCGTAAATTACATCATTCGTGGTGATAGCTTCCGTGTACGAATTACTGATCGAACCAAGTACATCTGGGCTGGATTCCGCTGCCTAAATGTCGATTGTCACTCAGGTGGCGATGATGAGCCTTACGCAGGTTACCGTCCTGATCTCAACACAGTACTTCCTGCACCTAACTTCCTACCTGGCCTTGAGTTGAAGAAGCAGATGCGTAGAAGTGAGTTTGGAGACCTAGAAGATGTTTGGTCTGTTGACCTTGAGACCACCATATCCAACCTAAGAGGTGAAGACGAAAATGGTCGACCACTCACTCAGGATGACCCTCGCGCCATTATCCATAATCGATGGGTATGGGAACAGAACAACCCTGACGAATACCTGCCTGAACATCTGGAAGTTAACTGCCCACATTGTGGCAGTCCTTCTGTAGAAGACGAATATGGTGAGATTTACCGAACTGAGGTCGAGGACCGTCTATCGGTCTATGATAGAGATGGCAACCCTCGCCCCGGCGTTATTGTAGAGAGACATCTAATTGATGGAGATGTTGCTATCTTCAACCGACAACCTTCACTTCACAGAATGTCAATGCTAGTGCACGAAGTTCGTGTAATGCCTGGTAAGACCTTCCGCTTCAACTTAGCAGATTGTACACCCTACAACGCTGACTTCGACGGTGATGAGATGAATCTTCACGTCATTCAATCAGAGGAAGCAAGGGCAGAAGCGAAGATTTTGATGAGAGTTCAGGAACATATCATTACACCGAGATACGGGGGTGCCGTAATCGGTGGAATTCACGACCACATTTCTGGTGCCTACCTCCTAACTCATGGAGAGAGAGTTATACCAAAGGAATTGGCCATGGAAGTTCTAGGGTCTGTAGGTTGGGATGGCGATATGCCCGAGGAAATAAACACCAAGGATGGGGTTGTAGGATACAGAGGTTCAGATCTTCTCAGTCTAATCGTTCCTGCAGGATTCAAACTTAACTACACAAGTAGAAGTGGGGATGAAGTCAATGTTACTTCAAATGGACTTGTTAGTGGTACGATTGACAAACGTGGAATCGGTGCTGAGGACGGCAGATTACTAGATGCGGTAGTTCAGACCCATGGCACAGATCGTGGTGCAGAGTTCCTCAATCGCATGACAAAGATGACAATTGCAATTTGTACATCACTGGGTTTCACTACCGGAATCGATGACGAAGACCTACCTCTCTCTGCGATAAAAGAAATCTCTGAAATCAATGCTCGTGCTAGTGATGAGGTAGATGCTGAACTGGCCAAGTTCGGCAAAAATGGACGAGGCTACGAGACGCGGCCAGGAAGAACACCACTGGAGACTCTTGAGGAGAATATCCTACAGATTCTAGACTCAGCAAAAGCAGAATCGGGTAATGTAGCAAAGTCCTACCTAGGAGAGGATAACTCGGCCGTTATTATGGCAACCTCTGGAGCTCGTGGTTCTATGGACAACCTAGCCATGATGGCAGGTTCAATAGGTCAACCAAAGGTGCGTGGAAAGCGTCTAGAGCGTGGATACCAAGACCGAGTACTTTCTCACTTCCCTCGTGGAGTAAAGGGTGCCGAAGAAAAGGGATTCGTTTCTTCATCATTCAAGCAGGGACTTGAGCCGACTGAGTTCTTCATGCTGTCAGTCTCGGGTCGAGAGTCTCTGGTTGATACAGCGGTTCGTACCTCTAAGTCCGGATACATGCAACGACGTCTAATTAACGCTATGGACGACCTCAAGGTATCAGAAGATGAAAACGGTTCAGTCCGTAATACTGCTAATAGGATAATCCAATTTGAGTATGGTGAGGATGGAATCGATCCTGCAAGAAGCCGCAAAGGTCTACCATTTGATATTACCAAGGTTCTCGACGATGCTCTTGGAGGTGATGAGTAATGGTAGTCAAGAGTGCAACCAAGAAGAAGCTCATGGATCTTGGAATCGCTGAGGAATTCGCTCACCGACTTGCGGACGATCGTAAGTGGGATGATGTGAAGGTACTCACTGCTGGAGAGATTGCCCAAATTTGTGCAACAGATTCAGGACAGGCGCAAAAAATATCTGAGGTCATACAGGGTTCTACTAAAGCCGCACAGAAACAGAAAGCCGCCGAAAAGACACTGATTCGCCGCCGAGTAGCTACTAGACGCAGGAAGAAGAGCGTTCTTCCATTGCAAGAGTACGATTCGGAAGACAAGATGCGTCAAATTCATCGTGACATGGACATTGAGAACCCAATGTTCTCTAGCCTTTCGGATGCAGCAGCAAAGGAGAATATGCGAATTACACCTAAGACAATCAACGACCTAGTTAATGGATTGCTTTCTAGAGGAAAGAAGAAATTGACAGCCGCAGAGGCGCGTAAGGTAGTGACCTGCGCCACTGCAGATATGGCAATGGCTCGTGTAGATCCACACGAGGCAGTAGGAATCACCACCGCACAATCGATAGGAGAACCAGGTACTCAGATGACTATGAGAACTTTCCACTATGCGGGTGTAGCTACCGTTAACGTAACACAAGGTCTCCCTCGTGTAATCGAAATCGTAGATGCTAGAAAGGTTCCAAAAACTCCTACAATGAAGATTTACCTAGATGAGAATGACGCAAAAGGGAAGCCATTACGAACCAATGAGAAGAAGGTTCAGGCAATCGCTGCGGCTATTGAAACAACTACGACTCGAGATATTGCTTCTATCGATGTTGACGTTGCACAAAGACACCTCAATCTGGATCTTAAAGCCTCAAACTTGCGTTTGAAGAAGATGACAGGAGCAGAGGTCCGAGATAAACTGCAAAGAGCCCTTCGTCTGTATATTCAGGCAGATGATGACAACCGACCCAAGGTCCTCAAAGTAATCCCAGGCGTTACTAAGGAGGTTGATTTGGCACAATTGGCTAACGATCCACCTACATACACCGCATTGCTGCAACTTGAGGACAAGGTCAAGAAACTAAGGTTGAAGGGACTGCCTGATATAGTTAGAGCAAACGTTCAGGGTCCAAACAAGGAAACCGGCGAATATTACATTGCAACTATCGGTTCAAATCTCTCTAAGGTCAGTATGTTCGATGGAATTGACCGTGGTCGAACCTACACAAATAACATCAATGAAATCTACCAATACCTTGGTGTTGAAGCGGCTAGACAAGCAATTATCAATGAGATGAAGGATACTCTGGAAGGTGCAGGATTGGATGTAGACACCAGACACCTGCTAACAGTCGCAGATGTAATGACTAGCGAAGGTGAAGTTCGAGCTATTGGACGACATGGAGTCAGCGGAACCAAGCACAGTATTTTGGCGAGGTCCGCTTTCGAAGTATCTGTAAATCATCTATTGAGAGCAGGTATTATCGGAGAAAGAGATCACTTGCGAGGTGTTACTGAAAATATTATCGTCGGACAGCCTGTTGCTCTAGGAACAGGTAGTGTCGAATTGTTCTACATCCCAGAAGAGACCGGTGCTTGAGGGGAGATTTCAAATGGATATAGCAAGACAATTGAAACAAGGAATTAGCACTGGAACCGTACTTTTCGGCCAGCGCCAGACAATCAGCGCCTGCAATAAGGGAGATGCTAGGCTGGTTTTGGTGGCAGCAAATTGCCCAGAAGATTACATCTCAAATCTTACCACCAGCCATCCAGATATCCCGGTTCATCGAGTCATTATGGTCAACAGACAATTGGGTGCGGCATGTGCAAAGCCATTTCCAGTGAGTGCACTATGTGTTGTTGACCCTGGTCAATCCGACCTCTTGACATTAAGCACTAACCTCTGATGGCGAATTCAATTCTCCCTCAGTTTAGGTATTGATATGGTACATTGAAGGGATTCCTTTCAAGGTATATGCGACTACCAGAAGCCATGGATGATACCGTCGGGGATTTACTCAATCTTCGCGGCGTTAGGCTAACACAGGCTACAAAGATTGTCGAAACCGTAGGGTTTCGTTGTCTTGGAATCGCTGAAAAAATTCCAGGAATAGAAGAAGAAAGTGGCTCATCAGTCCATGTTTGGCATATCCCTAAAGCAATACTTTCAGTTAGTGTTGCAGAGGCCGAAAGGTGGCTTGTTGATGCACCGAGTGGGGCTCATTGGATATTGAGTGAAAGGGAATTCGAGGACCAAGCTAGCAACCTCCTATCGTCCGAATTGAAAATCGAATTGTGGAGTCCTGAAACCTTGAGTCGCTGGATTGGTGAAGCGGTTTTACGTGGAGATCTTCATGCTCATATTCCTGAAACTACTGTGTCAGAAAATCCAATTGAAGAAGCAAATACAGTTGAAGAGCCGGATCAATTGGTCATTTTACCTGCTATAGTTGATCTTGATGAGTGGTGTATTCAGAGAGGTCTAGAATTTGTCGATTCCAATCCAATACTATTGCAGGCTCGGATTTGGAATATTTCGGGAGTCTTGGTGAGTCCAGAAGGAGATAGGGAGGAAGGAAATTGGAAGGTCTTGGAGGATCCTTGGGCAGACCGTTTGGAGTCTTATGACACGGGTGAGATTCTCAAAAATTCACCAAATCTTCGAATAATTAAGGCGGTAGAAAACAAATGGTTGAGCGATTCTGACTTGAGAGTGATGTTGGTTGGGATTCTGGAGACTAGAAGACAAAAACAGGAGGAGACGGTAGATGGAAGTTCAGTTAGGAGCACAATGCTTGAGCGTTGGGCATTCGACTCAAATGGTGCAATTCTCGAAGAAATCCCATCTGCTATACCGGGTTGGTTACTTGACCACGGGGGTGGAATCGAATTACTCCATTCAAGGAATGGACGGACCTACGAAATCAATTCCTTTGGAGGGCCATGATTTCGTCAGTAGACAATGTATCTCCAGACATCAGCCTTGTCATTAGATCTGCAACTTCAACCTGCTCTTCTTCTTCAGTAGAGCCAACTTCTCTTGCTTTCAATGCCTTTAGCAAATCCTGCATGGAATGTATACATCTTAGAGATACAATGTATCTACCATGCAGTGAATCTGCTTCCCTTTTCGCTCGGGTAACTCCAGACTGAGCCGAGTTTGCCTTTTCCCTTAGCCGATCCACCTCTTCGGACAACTCGGCCATCAAATCATGCGCCTCTTGGGCGCCAATAACAGCGCGCTTTACCTTCTTGTGGGCATCTTCCTGTTTCTTTTCGGCATCTCTAAGTTGAATCTTTAAGTCCTTGATGCCACCATCTAATTTCTTTTCCTTCGCATCCCTTAGTTCTTGATGCAATTTCTTCATTTTCGTGACAAATTCTCGTTCTTTCTTTCCGAGGAATTGGCCTTCATTGTATTTCTTTTCTAACCTATCTATTTCGGCTTGAATCCTACCTGGGGATCGCGTTTTGTTGTGTTTTTCTTCCTTTGCTTCTTCAGCCCCCTTTTCTGCAATTTTCTCTCGGAAGTTAGTTCTAATTTCTCTCATTATTTCAGTCCTTTCGACTCTTACACCTTTCAATTCTCGGACTATTTGATTTGCATCATCCCTGAGGGCTTTTTGATTCTGAACCTCTGTAATCAATTCCTTGACCTGTCTATTCAACTCATTCCGTTCATCTAGTAACTTACGGACTTTGGAATTCCATAGGTCTCGTTCGTCGCGGTTGTAGGAAATTTGCTCTTGAATATCATCACAAAGAGGCCGAAGAATGCCGTGAATTTCCTTGCTTTCCATTTTCATTCAATCCTGCCCCCGTAAATTTTCGTCGAGAGTTTTCCATATAAGGCCATTTGAACTGAAATTTTCTCATTCTCTACGAGTTGCAGAGTTACCCCTTCTTGGTCCGCCTCGAGTTACTCCTAGCCTACGCATCCCCTTCTTTCCAGTTCTATTGCGTTTCGCGGACTCAGATTTTGTTTCTTCAGGCTTGCTTGAGTCGGTAGCGATTCCAGTTAAACCTCCGGAATCGAGTAGCGCTGACAACTCATTAGCGTTCAGTGAACCTCCAGTACTAGCCCTTTCCTTAACATCCGTCAGTCTGATTTTACTTCCTCTACCGGAGGTTATTTTGAGATAGGAACGCACCCTATCCACTTCTCTTCGCAATTCCTTTCGTTGGGACTTAATTACGTCCAGCCTCTTATCGATCCCACTAATTCTCTTACTCATTTTTCGAATTTCAGTGCGAGTTAATTTATCTGAATCAACGTCTGTATCCTTGGTTGCATCCTTAGCAGTATCTTCCCGAGCCTTCTTTGTTGCATCTAATTTCGAGGTCACCTTACGTAACTCGTCGATTTGTCCTACATAACGAGCATGAGATTCTTCGGCTTCCCTCTTGCGGACTATCGCTGCTTGCAATTCGAAGAATCTTCGAAATGATTCCAACTCACGATTTAGTGTGGGAACAGCAGTTAGATCGTTATCGATGGTGGTTAGTTTCGAGTGTGTGTCGGTCATCCATTCTTCGAGTACGGAGGTAGGAGGGGGAATCGACTTGTTGACTTTGTCTCTCAGTTTCCTTTCCTTGTCGGCCTTTTTCTTTATCTCATGGAAATTGCGTAATAGACTTCGGCGCTCGCTGTTCGCCTCTTCGATTCCGCCCACAGCTTCTCTCAATGATTTGACAAGGTCTACTTGGGAACGGCGATCTTGTCTTAGTGATTTGAATTCATCATCCAAAGAGCGTAATTCCCTATCTAGGTCTTTGGCCTTATCTTCAATCTCCTCGTGAGAAAGTTCCTCAAGGTCATCGAATAGGCTATCGCTCATTCTTCCTCACTTCCTAAATCAGTAGATTTTGGTTGACTTTTCATTCTCTTATTACTTTGATTCCGTTTGGTTGCCTTGTTCTTTCGAGCAAAGCTAGAATCGCCACCTTCTCGGATTCGATTCATGTCTCTAAGCAAGTCTGGGAACCCCATTCCTAATTCAGCAAATCCATCATTCAAACGACGCTGCCAATGTTCGATAGCGTGGTCAGATTGAGCGAGTAATTCCTTGGCTCGGTCAAGTTGCCTCCGCACCTCGCGAATCTCAGCTTGTAATGCAACCTTCTTATCATGCAAAGGCTGTGCCTTTTCTACAGCCTTGATCATGTTTCGATGACCTTTGTTGGCGATAGAAAATTGATGTGACATCTCTCGTCGAGAATCAATGTATTCAGCCATTTCAGGGTTTGAATCCCTTCTGTCCTTGAGCCACCTTTCGTTTTGATCAATCAACTTCTTTCTGCGTTCAATCATCTTCTTCTCAGCTTTGTGGTCCAAAGCAGAAGTTTGGATATTTTCTTCGATTTCATCCAATTCTTCCAACAATTTCTCTTTCTTCCAATCTGGGTCTAGATTAACCATGCCTCCAGAATCCACCAAAACATCTCGGTGTTCCTTGACCTTTGGAATGAGCTCTCTTGCCCCGACTTGAGCAGCGTCCCGTTCTCCCTTCAATTTCGCAACAATCTCATTTGCTTGTTTGTGATTATCTACAGCACGGGAGACCTTTGGAGCAAGATTCTGCTCTTCTGCCTCAAGAGTCCTAATTACTTTTGGCAATTGGTCTTTCAATAGGGTTCTTCGGTCCAACAACGCCTGCGCCAGTTGTTCTGGCGAGACCGCGAGGAGACCGTCTGACTCCATATGTAGGCGGCCGAAATTGGAATCAACCATAAAGGTCACTACGTGACCTTGAATTGGGGTTTCCTTGATACGTTGACCTGCTCCGAGCCTAAACAATGATTGCAGGCCTTTGCCGACACAACTTGCTTGTGATAACTGCCTCAGTCCTTCTCGTAACACTAATTTCACTGAATGTAAGCGCTCAAGATAGATTCACCATAGAAAATTCTGCAGATTGGGATACAACCTTAATCGATGGTGCAACTTCCGAGCCTTCGGAAAACTCATCTGCGTTTACTGGAGATCGAATCGAACTTTCCATCGAGGTCTCGAATAGTGACACAAGTGCAGGTCATGATGAGTGGTGGTTCGTAATGGAATTAGATGGACAAATCACCCCAGAACTTACCGGTTTTCTTGAAGGCTCAGAGGGGACGGTAACTGTAAACATTTCATTCGGTCCATTACCCGAAGGAGTACTGAATTTGATTTTCGGCATCGACTCTTCAAGTCAGAGTGAGAGCCTAATTTTACAGGTAGAACCGAATCCTTTGAACCTCACAGCAGCAGGTTCTTCCGAGATTGCATTAATTGGTGAACCAGCCCATGTTGGAGATTCTCTGACAGCCTCAATATTGGTTCACAACCAAGGTCAAAATCCTCAATATGTTAGTCTAGAAATAACACCTGAAGATTCTGCAACTATTCAAGGTCAACCAATACTGATTAACCCTGGTTCTAGTAGGGAGGTATCTGCCTCTTTCTCACCTTCATCATCGGGCCCAATAAATCTTGATTGGAGGGTTCACTCAAGTACCGGGGGAGTAGCGCGAGAACTCAATGGAAGCACCACTGTCGAAGTACTAGAACCACAGTCAATAAATCTAGTAATTGACTCGTCAGATTGGAATTTAGTCGATGGCTTAAATTCACAAATTTCACTTTACCTTAGCGAGGGCCGTTCAAGAGAGATAGAAATAGAAGTTGCAATAATCGATCAAACGATAGAAAGTATTTTGCAAAATTTCCAACTTACCATGAACCCTGGTCGTCGACAAATGACTTTAGCCCTCGGTAATCCTTCTGCAGATTCGTTAATTATTCGAGTAAATTCTGTTTCTTGGACTGCGTCTGAAGAACTTGAGGTTCAAACGGCTTTGACTCCTCCAGTATTAGAACTAGAAGTGTCTTCCAATGGCATAAGTAGTGCTCCGAAGGCTGGGGATGTTGTCACTCTCCCCTTTTCACTAAGCAATAATGGAAACACACCTACACTTCTAGGCGAAGTAAGGGTGGTGCGAACCTCAGATTGGATGATTCTTGATACTAAACCCACCAATCCTGTTGAATCCGGAGGCTCGTTGAATGGAGAATTTACTATTGACTCTTGGCCTGATTCCAAAGTAGTAGAAGTAGAAATTATTTGGATGACCAGCGGATTAACAGAAAGTAGCCTTTTGGAAATAGAAACATTTTCTGATGCTGATGCCGATGCAGAATTGCCATTCGATCTAACTGCAGCAATCTATGGAACGGTCACCGGATTAGTTCTAGTCATGTTCATTCTAGTCCTCTACCGGACCGTATCTACAAGTGTAGAAAACACTGGGGCATCGAGATTCAATCGATTAAGAGTAGCACGTGGTGAGAAGAAAAAGGCAGCAGCGGCTGAAAAACGTGAAATCCCCTGTCCTGAATGTGACCAACGTTTGAGCATACCAACTACTCATGCTGGAGCGGTTAAATGTCCCGCTTGTACCGCGAGGTTTACCATTGAGGCAATCACCCCTAACCCCCAGTCGTCTGATTCTCAAGAAGCGGTTCCAAAGCCTAAATCAGACTCACAAGAACCAGCAACTTCGACAGATCTAATCGCTCGTTCAATGGTTGACTTGTTATCCTGTCCAAGTTGTGACCAGTCGCTCAAAGTTCCGATTGAAAGACGCCCAGTCATGGCTAGATGCCCCGCCTGCCGCTCGGAATTCTTGGCTGAATTAGGCGAGTCGTGATTATCCCAAAATGAGGTGAATTATTGAGTGAATTAAGCGAGTTTGAGGAGATGTACCTCAAACGAATGTTTGAGATTCTTTCTCAACAACCCGATGCAATTGTCAAGACCTCGATGTTGGCCGAATCGATGGGTGTAAGTGATGCTTCAACAACAGAAATGATCCAAAAATTAGCAGGACGAGATTTGGTAACTTACATTCCTTACAAAGGCTCGAGATTAACAGCTCAAGGGTTTGCAATCGCTGGACAAATCAAACGTCGTCAACTACTAATCGAAATGCTCCTAACTGATGTAATCGGATTTGAAGGGGACGTAAATTCAGTCGCATGTGAAATGGAACACGCAATCACAGATGAATTGGAGGCATCGATTGATCGCCTCTTAGGTTACCCTGAAAATACTCACCTAGGTGAGAGAGTGCCTCAGATTTCACGGCAATTTGAGGCTAATGTCCACTCACTATTACTTCCGATTTCCTATATGCCTGAAGGTAGCAAGGGGGTTATCGAATTCATTGCTTTATCAGGCCAAGACGTCAAAACATTGGAAACTCTTCAAGTTACTATTGGAAATGCAATTTCAAAATCTCAATCTTCTATTGTTGTAGAAGGAAATCCTGTTTTAATTTCAGATACTTTGGCAAATAAGGTATTAGTTAGATTGGAGGAATAGAATTGGAAAATGAAGACATTCCCAACCTTGAAGATGCCCTAAGTTCTTTGGCCGAAGAAGTTCTAGAAGACGAATCAAATCTAAATCAAATCCAATCAGGAACTCCTCAAAAAACAAAAGGAACGGTCGAATCTGCAAAGAAAGCAACCTCAAAAATTGATAGTTTGAGAAGCCAAGAACGAACCTTCCTTCGAATAGATAGGCTACTAATCAGCGGTGGTATTCGATTCGTACTATTTCTGCCATTGATTGTAGTAGTTAATTTCGGTCTCGCTCACTCCTACAGAAATACTACGCCACAATGGTGGTTGGATCATATGCAAGAGGTTGCGCCTGTTGAAATGCACCTCGGAATACATTTCCTTTCCTTATTCATTTTAGTTGCAAACATAACTTTGCTGTTACTTCTATTCCGTTTGCTAAGCATCACTAGGATGATTTTCCAACACGAGGCAGAATCCCTCACAACCGCGGGCTTGACCTTCAAAAGTTCACATGGTTATGCAGAAATGCGTGCCACCATAAATGGTTCAAGACGACAGTTGGGTGCTACGATTACATTCCTGTTTCTAGCCATTGTATTTCTTGGAATTGCTCTATGGCTTGCTCCAGATGGAAACCTATCCTCTAGGCTAGTTGCCCTTTCAACCGGAACTCTACTTGCCGGTCATGGAACATTCTTGGTTTCCAATAATTCACGATTTAATGCAAATGAGCCTTGGGGAATGCTAAACGCCTTCTCGCCTCCAATTCACCCAGCATTACTTCGTCGCCCATTTTCTGAT
Organism: Candidatus Thalassarchaeum sp.; assembly: GCA_022449345.1. GTDB lineage: Archaea > Thermoplasmatota > Poseidoniia > Poseidoniales > Thalassarchaeaceae > MGIIb-O1. Next base: position 36,101 of record JAKURL010000015.1, read on the forward strand.
GTGATAAAGGCGCATATTGATCCATTGTTAGCGGTAAGAATCTCAGAATACTTACGGGCTGTTGAAACCGAAATGAAACCAGGTCATTCAATGACTCAAATGCAAGAAACTCTTCTACATCTGTTGCACCTGAGGAGGAGGTCATTAATCGATGAAAATGAGTTTAGAGCCGCACTTGCATCGATGATAGATTCAGGTTCAATCGACCGACTGTTTGATCACCCTGAGTTAGGTCAAGAGACTTGGGATAGACTTCTATCAAGAGCGATGGTAGATTGTACTCCATTTTTCCGCCTTCACGATCGTTTGCATATGCGACAGCAAACTGGTAAATCTGGTGATGTGTGGTTTGACGTGGATATGGAGAATCTGGTTGTCGGTCCAGCCAATCTATTCGCATTCATTCTCAATCAAACGGATGAATCACAGGACCTAATATTGAGGGTACAAACCCCCGATTTTAGACCAAATGATTGTGAATACCGACTTAGGATTCAACCGCACAAAGTGGCATCATTTGATGGTATAATTTCTGTAAATTTAATTGATACTTTACCAAACCTGCTTAATTCTACTCGAATCATTTGGCAGAGTTTACTGCCATCTGGTACAGGTGAATCCACTGTTACAATCCGCCTTGAAGACCCAGATGGCAACCTAATTTCAGGCCGAGTGCTCACCGTACAAATTCGTAATGATTTGTTTACTCGCCTACGAATGACAACCGGTGCTCTATTTATTCTGGGGGCAATCATTGCAATTCTATCCCCCGTTCTGCCATTCATTGGTTCTGTTCTGGGTCTCTGACATACAGCAGGTCCATTCAAGAGGCAAACGCGCGGGGGCCGGCCGTGTCCGATGAGACTAGCAACCCAGACGATGACTTGCGCAGTCGTCTGCACGCCATGGAGACGAAACTACGTCGTATGCGTGACAATCGAAATGGTCACAATGAGAACGCACGCAGGGCTGCTGATTCGAGAAATGCAGTTCAGGAACAAGCCAAAGGGATACGCGAATCCATTGACGATATGAAATCCAAACAGAAAGAAATTCGAGATCAGGCTCGCATACACAAAGCTAGACGAGATGAGATACAAGGGCACATACGGGAATTAATTTCTAAGAAACGCGGACGCAGAGACGAGGAAAGGGGCTCCAAATCCGTAGTCATTGAATTGTCAGAAACCGAAAGCCAAATCGAGAAGATTGAGAGGCGTTTGGAAACTGATGGTAGATTGAAATTAGAAGATGAAAATAAACTCTTAAAGGAACTCAAGAAACTCATTGGAAAACGAAATGATTTGCTTCCTGCGGTAAAGGACCACGAAGCGATAACTATCGATTTAGGCGATATGGATGAATCGATTAGTAGACTAAAGGCAGAGGCTGATGCAGAGCATCAAGCAATGGTCGATTGTCATAATCAAGCCGACGAAATTTGGGAAGAAATCAAACCACTGTTTGAGGAGAGAGATTTCCTTCGTGCTGAAGGTGACAGGCTACATAATGCATTTATTGAAGCACGTCAAGCCGCCGACGAAGTTCACTCAGAGATGAAAGTACTTCTTGACCAAGTCAACGAAATTCGAGATTCAATCAAGGCCGCCCGTGAAGAACGTGAGAAGGCAATTCGAGACCATAACAAATCCGTACGTGATGCAATCAGATCTCCGTCTGAAAGTGAGGAATTAGCTGGTTCACTGGAAGAAATGTTCCTAGAAAGTGGCTCACTAACTCTTGGTGGTACCGGCGTTGATGAAGAAACTGAGACACCAAGGACAAAGCAACGAAAATCAAAGAAGCGAAAATTTGGCACGACTCGAGGCAAAGTTTGAGTTTACCAGCCTCGGTCTTCAAGGCGAACATCTAGAGTTTCTATTTCTAACCCTGGCATTGGTTCCCCAATCATCGCACTGGCTTCAGCGACGACCGAAGAGTCCTCAAAGTGATGAGTGGCCAATACAATTGCCTCAGCAGTCTGAACTGGATCTGAACTCTTGAAAATTCCAGAGCCAACGAATATTCCATCCATTCCATGTTTCATCATCAATGTCGCATCTGCAGGAGTAGAAATCCCACCTGCGGAGAAAGTCACCACAGGAATACGTCCGAGACGGGTAACATCTTCGAGTACTGACGTGACTTCGTTCCTGACTTCCTCCATTGTTCCAAATGGAGTGGTATCCGGCTCTAATTTGAAGGAAGATACCTTGTTTATACGATGATATCCTTGCATAATCACATCTACCATTTCCTCTCTCCCTTCAGCACCGCTTGATTGAGCATGTGCAATCTCCGTTGCAACTAACCTAGCATGTTGTACAGCGCTAACCACGTTTCCCGTCCCTGCTTCGCCTTTCGTTCTCATCATTGCTGCACCTTCAGCGACTCTTCTTACCGCCTCACCGAGGTTTGTACATCCGCATACAAAAGGTACAGTAAAGTTGTTTTTTGCGATGTGGAAGAAAGGATCAGCAGGAGTTAGAACCTCTGACTCATCTATCATGTCAGCACCAAGTGTTTCTAGAACTCTTGCTTCCTCATCGTGCCCTATTCTTGCTTTAGCCATCACAGGAATAGAAGTGGTTTCGATAATTTCCTTAATTAAATCCGGATGGCTCATTCTAGCTACCCCACCGCTAGAACGTATGTCTGCGGGGACTCTTTCTAAGGCCATGACCGAGGTGGCACCAGCATCTTCGGCGATGTGTGCTTCTTCAGCGGTTACGACGTCCATGATGACTCCGCCTTCCTGCATTTTGGCGAAGCCTCTCTTCAGCAACTCTGTACCATGTCGCATCTGGTTGAGGTCAACTCGCTGAGCCATAGTCAAGCCTCTCGGCCTCTCCTCATCAATCTATGTCTAGGTCCACTAGAGGGTGAATCATCCATCAGCAAGCACGGGAGAATCCCCAGTTGCTAACTCAAGATCAAGACACTCGGCCTCATTTCTCTCGATCCATTCCATTTCTTCGTCTGGGACATCAGTATCAGCGTAAATCGCTCCGACAGGGCATTCCGCTACACAGGCAGCACAATCAATGCACTCATCGGGGTCGATTACCAAGTATGTATCAGCCTCTTTGAAAGCCTCAACGGGACAAACCGCTACACAATCCTGGTACTTGTGGTCTACACACGCACTGGTAACTACGTGGGTCATGCTATCACTTACCCTTCCGTCATTGCTGGTGCATAAGAATCCTTGTCCAATTCTTTAGCATGTGTATAGAACATAATCTAGTTAGAAATTATTCGATTTTAGACAATAATCCAAGCAAAATCTCACTTGGTTCTTCTCCTGGGTATGATTCGACCTTGAATCGTCCTTTTGCCGCAGATTTTCTTTCAGAACCCTCGGCTAGACGCATTTCGCCAGCAACTAAGGCAGATAATGAGAGGCGGACATGTAATACCTTGTCATCATCGATATGTGAATTGAGACCATTCTCAACTAGTTGATTCAACACTTCATCTCCGAGTAGCAGAAAACTATGCGTTGCAGCTTTTTTGTTATTGATTCGCATTTCAAGAATAGTTTGAGGTGCCCCATGGTACGACTTGGATTTCTCACGTATCAACTCTGTTTTTACCGCCGAGAGTTGCTTCATTGCCTGCTCGATAGTTTCTAGATCATCGACAGCGCTACAGTGTATCCTCCAAGATACGCTATGTAGGCTCATTGACTTTGGCAGGAGTAATCAGCCCTTGAAGACCACGCTGCGCCTCTGTCGTAAGTTATCACTTCAAGGCTTTCATTCATATACTGGAGGTAGGTGGCACGGCTCGCATACGGGGTAGCCCCCGATACGAGGTGTTTCTCATGGCTAAGGGCGCAAAAGCAAGGGCGGCGGCACGCAAGCAGAGAGACAAGTGGAAGGCAAAGCGCTGGTACACAATTCGAGCACCTCGTAATCCATGGTCGTTCCGAGTCATCGGCGAGACCCTTGCTGAAGAGCCTGAGCAGTTAATCGGACGAACTTATGACATCATGCAAAACGAACTTGATGGCGACTTTTCGAAGATGCATGTTCAGGTTGTTTTCCGAATCACAGAATCAGTTGGAGGAGATGCACTAACTGAATTCGTCGGACATAATGTCCTGAAAGACCACATCCGCCGCCAGATTCGCCGACATCGAGGCAAGATTGACGATACAATCGATGTCGTTACAGAGGATGGATACTATGTCAGATTCAAGCCATTACTAATTTCTCGATCACGAGTAAAGTCGAGCCAGAAGTCAGCAATGAGAGCCAAGGCTCGAGACACCATCCTTTCTATTGGGGCTACCTCGACGTGGATCCTATTGCAAAGGGCAATTCTGGATGGAACTATGGAGGCTGCGATTAAAGAGGCAGTATCCAAGGTTAGCCCAGTTAGAACAGCGATAATTCGACGTAGTCAATTGCTCCAAAGTGGAGTTGTTGTCGAGGATGGTCCAACTTTGGATGAAATCCATGCTGAGGAGAAGGCAGTGGCAGCATCAGAAGTTGAGGAGGTCGACGTTTTAGCAGCAGCCGAGGCATCTGCGGACCTGTCAGAGGTAGGCGAGACCGACCTCGATGAAGAGGAAACCGATGCTTCTGAGCAAGAAACCGAAGAATCAGAAGATGTTGAAGAGGTTGAATACGAGACACCTGAGTCCGATGACACCTCTGAAGTGGATTACGAATCAATGACCGTTGCAGAATTGAAAGAACTACTCCGAGAAGCAGGAAAACCGGTCTCTGGAAAAAAGGCAGAATTGATTTCACGCCTGCAAGAGTGAGGTTCCATTGGGGGGCCACTAAGCCCATTTACGGAAACCCGAGGTGAGCAGTATGGCTAGGGTAGCAGTCCTCAGCGGAACTGGAATGGCGGACCTAGTTGATGAATTATCAAGTAGCAGTTCAACTTCAAGTGAAATCCGTGTTGATTCACGATGGGGTCAAGTCCCGTCTATAGTAGTTGAAACAAGAAATGGTGAGGTTCTGTTAATTGACAGACACCATCGTGAAGGAGAATCAAGAACTCCCCCACACGAAATTGAGCATAGAGCAAATGTCCACGCAGCGAAGTCATTTGCCCCAGATTTGATACTCAGCATAAATTCGGTTGGTACGATGATTGAAGAGTTCCCTCCTGGAATCATAGGGGTGGCTGGAGATGTCCTTGATTTGGCAATTCGTCCTTGGACTTTCCACGATGATGATACAATTCATGCTGATAGAACGTCAATGTTTGACGAAAAAGCAAGTCGGATTTGTTTGCAAGCCTTGTCATCAACTCAAGAATACACACCAACCGGTTTAGTAGTTGCCCAATGCGTTGGCCCTCAATTTGAGTCTCCTTCAGAGATCGATGCATTGGTTCGCTTAGGAGCGGATGTTGTGGGTATGACGTTGGGTTCTGAATCTCGCTTGGTTGCGGAGACAGGAATACCTCACGTTGCAATTTCGTGCTCTTCTAATTGGGCTGCGGGTAGAACCCCAGGAGACCCTTCGGCAGAAATTGACCACCATGCAGTAGACACAATGGCTGCGACATTACGCGCCCGAGTTCGTGATTGCATTGAGGCTCTAATAACTAATTTTTGAGGGATTGAGTTGCAAAGTCAGCGCTTAGGTTTAGTTCTATTAATAGTCTCAATAGTTCTCTTCGTTGAATCGATGGATAGAATGGATTGGTGGGATAAAGCGGACAAGGAATATGAGCGAGAATGTCTTCCAAATTATAACCCACAACCCGATGCTGAATTGTGTGCTGAATTGGAAAATGAAGCGAATTCTCGAATGAGAGTATTTTCAGTAGTATTATTTTCATCCATTGTTTTGTCCCTAATCGGTCTTGCCTATCTGCTCCCAGCAGGTACAGATTACCCAAGACCTCCCCCTGGCGGTCGTTTCTAGCTACCATCAGGCAGTTTGATGGTTCTCCGATTATTGGCCTATACATGGACCGCCTATTGAGCGTTGATGATTGGAAAGTTGTGGATTGGAATTCGAAGCCTGATGGTTCATGGAATACGATGATGGCTCGGGTTGCTGCTTTCCATAGTAAGCATGATTTTGCTAATCCAGAAAATAACGGACATGATATGGGTTATCGTGTAGCACTTACGATTGAGGAATTAGGTGAATTTGCTGCAGCAATTACCAAAGGAAAACCAAAACAAGAAGCTTCAGAAGAACTGGCAGATCTATTGATTTTGATACTTGGTCATTCCCTTGCGATGCAAGTCGATTTAGAATCCGAATTCCATTCAAAAATGGACAAAATAATGCAAAGAAAAGCAAGAAGAGGCAATCTGGGTATCCGAGTCACAGAATACGAAGGAGAATGATTCGCTGGTTGTATTGGTTTCAGAATTCGATACTTACTGAACCGCGAGCTTTTTGATCTGCTTCGTAGAGGATTCTTTCTTTGCACCCCTTAATTGAGGCAACAATGCTGTCTGGAATAATTTCAATTGCCGTGTTGAAATTAGTCGCTGAACTATTGTACAGTTGGCGCTGATCGGTAACTGAATCCTCGATTTCCTTGTAATCGTCTTGTAGAGCAGCGAAATTAACATTCGCCTTGAGGTCAGGATAATCCTCAGACAATGCCAGCAATTTGGGCATGGCTAGAGATGCCATTGCCTCTGCCGCCATTACTCCACTTACATCGCCAGACTTCGAGGCAGCAGAGAAAGTCTTCCTCGCTTCGTTCAGCTCCCCGAAAATTCCCTTTTCGTGATCTGCGTACTGCTTGACTATCGTTACCATATTAGGGATCATATCAAATCTTTGTTGAAGAAGCGTATCGATATTTGACCAAGCTCTGTCAACATCCTTCTCTAGCCGGACCAATCTTTTCCATACACCAACGAACCATCCGACAAGGATTAGTGCGAAAATTCCGAGACGACTATACATTGCTATCGTAGTTCCTTCCCTGG
>JAKURL010000016.1 GCA_022449345.1 Candidatus Thalassarchaeum sp.
CTCGCAGATTAACTACTTTGTCAGGCCCACGAATCTTCCAAGAACCGGTTCGACCACCTGCTCCACACTCAAGAACCGAATCTGCATCTATTCCATTGCCTAGTGATTTAGACATCTTTCGACCCCATGGGTCCATCCCCAAACCATCAATCCAGACGTGTTGGAATCCAGGTGAGTCCAACAATAGTGCACTCTTGAGTAATGTGTAATACAACCACGTTCTGACAATCTCTTTACCCTGAGGGCGTATTCCAGTTGGGAAAGCATTCTCGAATAAATCCGGATCAGAAAGATAACCCGATACGTATAGGTTTGAGTTAGAAGAATCCATCCAAGTATCGAATACTTTTTCTTCCCCTAATACATCTCCTAAGGTCGAAGATAAATCATCCCAACTACCGACATCTTCTCTGGTATCGCGTTGCAAAACTCGACTCCCTTTTGGAGGGGAATCCCTCCATGGTTGGACGTATACTCCTGCGGGAGGGGTGATGATTTTGCTGCCATCTTCAGAGTACCATATTGGCACCTCAGTGTGATACCACCTTCTGCGACTAATAGGCCAATCAATGCTGATATTATCCATCCAATCCAACAAGAATTGTTTATTTCTGACTGGATGGAATTGCATCTGGTCAATCAATTCGCGCATTCTTTCCTGAATGTGGGTTTGTCTAACATACCATTCAGTGAGTAAGATTATTTCAACAGGATTTTTACCCCTTTCACTGACTGGAACCTCCTGCTCTTTATCGATCATATTTACAATCCTATCAGAGGCTTCTAAGTCCTCAATCACCCTTTCTCTCGCCTCTATTACTTTCATTCCAACATAAGGACCGGAAACTTCTGTCATGTTACCTTCCAAATCAATTGCTTGAAAAGGAGTCAGTCCAAGTTCCCTGAATACTGCGACATCGTTTTGGTCTCCGAAGGAACATGCCATGAGAACTCCCGAACCAAAGTCGGATTTTACAGAGGGATGTGTGGTGATTTCTACAGACTTAGTCCTACCACTTGTTTCGACTGGTAAATCAATCTGTTTGCCGACTAAATTTTGGTATCTATCATCATCTGGATGAACTACTACGACTCCACAGGCACAAATCAATTCTGGTCTTGTGGTGGAAATAACCACATCAGTTCCGTCTTCCGTTGTCCACCTTACATCGATTAACTTGGTTTTTCTTTGGAGTCTTTCAACCTCAGCGTCAGCGATTGTTGTACCTTCGACAGGATCGTAGATATTTGGTCTGAGATCTTCTACAATATCTCCTCTTTTGAATAAGTCAACGAATATCGCTTGAGATACTGCTCTGTACTCATCGGAATCAGTGAGGTATTCCTTTTCAAAATCACAAGATAACCCTACTCTAGCTGCGGTCTCTCTCATTGCTTGAGTATATTCTTCAATAGTATTTCGACAAAGGTCAAGGAATTCAGCTCGCTCAAATGTTTTCATTTTTCGGCCTGTGATTTTTTCGACAGTAAATTCGATGTTTATTCCATTCCGATCGACACCCCACGGAAAGAAAACTTCCTTGCCCAACAACCTCTGACTTCGAGCAATCACATCAATCATAGAATATTGTGCAACTGCACCAATGTGCCATGTACCACTGGGATATGGTGGTGGTGTATCTACTACGAATATCTCCTTACCAGATGCAGGGTTGAATCCATATCTTTGATTGTACATTTCAGAATCTGCGTAGTGCTCTTCCTGAATCCGCTTCTCTAAATCGATTGACCAGCGTTTATCCTCTATCAAAGGGCCAACCATATACTCATCCTCCGCAAATTCCACCCCTTCCTAGAACATCTCATTCTTGACCGTTCCCAAACTATCACTATCATACAGAATGTTACATTCTGTCTAGCCAATAGCCGTCGGGTTCAAGCACCTTCGTTCGCGACGGTGAACCCATATTGGAGTTGGTGAGGCTTGCCGGATGACGATAATCAGGGCAATATTGCTTCACGTGTTGCCCAAAAGGCAACGGAAAAAGGGAGAGAAGTTCTATCCAATGTAGATCTAAAAAAATCCACTCTAGAAAGCTATGGAAGACGTTCTAGAAATCAATTCCGAAGGATTACTTCAGACCTAAATTTCACCAATATTCTAACAAAATTCCCAGTTGTTACGGTTGTAGTTTGTCTATTAGTTACTGGATTTTTCTCTTGGGAATCGGGATTAGTCGATTGTAGAGACGGATTCTGTCCCATTGAAGGAAAATCATCGATGAATGTAAATGGAGACTTAGAGGTATATCTTCCAGGAGACTCCGAAGTTACTGCCTTAATTGCTGAAGTTGAAAAAAATTGGACCACCAACGTAATGGTAATCTATGTCGAATCATACGCTATTGAAGATGAGCCGCTTTCTGGCAGAAATATTACCAGTGTTCCTGTATTGGAGGAAATAGAGCAATTAGAAAACCTACTGAACCCAGAACAAAATGATGGAGGTGCTGATAACGTAATCTATGTTCTCTCGATTTCTACAGTCATAAAAGAAGTTAATTCCTCTGCCGGAAGAGTCGTGAAATCATTCTTCTCGGGTGTTTCCCAAGCGATTGGGAACGAGGAACTTTCAGAACAAGTTAACCAAACTATAGACGAAAATCAGGACGCATTGGGTAACTATGCAATACCAGATGAACAAGATCGTGTAGACCGGATTTTACAGGAAATGCCACCCAATGCACTTGACAAATTGGTTAGAGATGTAGGAATCTGGCAAAAAGATCAGCAAACAGACATTAAGTCAGATTTCGGATGGAATAGAGGAGTAATTATCATAGGAATATCTGACGAATTGAGGGATGAAAATGGAAATAACATTACAGTTTCTCAATTCATTGAAGATACACAAGACCAAATTAATCAGTTAGCAGAGGACAACGGTTGGGAGTCTAAAGGTCTGGTAATGACGCTTACTGGCCCAGTACCTATTACAAATGCAGTTACAGAAGAATCATTCAATTTATTTTGGAGCGTATTTCCTAGAGGTGTAGCGTTTGTTGCATTTGGTCTGTTTATTTTCCATTGCGATTTATTGCAGACCGGAAGGATTAGGTTTGTCCAAGGAATTAAGGTGCTGGTGATAACAGGATTGCCAACTCTCTGTTCGGTATTCATAACCATGGGAATTATCGGTTGGACGAATTATGAAGTCACAATGACAGTAATCATTGTTGGACCGATTATTCTTGCACTGGGTGTTTCCTATGGATTACATATTACTAATCGATATGCGGAATCTAATGGAACGCCACAAGAAAAAATGGCCGAAGCCCTAGAATCAACCGGTAGGGCGGTACTGCTATCGGCAATTACAACGATTATTGGATTTATTTCGTTAACATTTGTAGAGATGAAACCGATACAAACCGTGGGGTGGTCATTAGCTGGTGGAATATTAGTTGTTTACATTATGACAATGGTCATGGTGCCTAACCTTACGATGATGCTTGATTTGAAGAAACCTTCACACCCTCCCCCCAAAGCCTTCGTGGCTGTTGTTAGCGTTCCAATAAACTGGACCAAGTTGACATTGGCGGTTTTCCTAACATTGATAATAATTTCAGCAGGATATAGTAGACCGAATGTCGAAGAAAATGTTGACCTGTTAGAGATGGCTCCTCAAGATATCGGGGCAGTTAAGAAAATGGGCACTTATTCCAATGAATTTGAGGCAGGCCAACCCGGATTCCTATTGATTGATGGTGATCTTAGTGCTTCTGCAGATCTTTTCAGTACAGATTTTAATCAAAACGACCCCTATGATAATCTCAAAGGAATAGAAGAATTAGAAGGAAAATGTAACTTGGTTAATCAAACAACAGCTGTATCAATTGTTTTCTTAATGAAAGCGATAGCAGTTGGTGAAACTCTAGATGGAGATCCTATCTTAGATCTTTTACCTGACGACACACCCCCACAAATAAGGGATGTCGCTGAACTAATATTTGACCGAGAAGTTTCAGGAAACGGTTCTTTTTGGTGGAGTTTAGCTGTTCTAGATCAACAACAAGGCGGCACCGAATCCCAAAATTTCCTAATCTATGTATTCTATAACAGTCTGACAAAAGAAATGAGGGAATTATTCATTTCAGATGACTACAAGAGGAGTCTGATCTATATCGATATGCCCTTTTTGGATGTAAAGAGTACAGAGGCTGCTGTTTCACAAATTGATAATTATGCTTCACAAGATACCAGTGGTGGTATCACTTCCACAAGACTCGTCGGAGTTGCTTCAGTAACTATTGAGGTGAATAATCTCATAGTAAGTACCCAATGGACATCGCTGGGAGTTGCCTTGCTATTTACAATCCTAACTTTGGGCCTAGTATTCAGAGACGCCCGCTACGCCATTCTTACAACAATGCCAGTAGCGTTTACAGTGTTTATGCAATGGTTGGTTATGGATCAAGAGAATGTGACATTATCACTAGTTACGGTGATGATAGGGTCGATTCTTGTTGGTGTCGGAGTAGACTTCTCAATTCATATTGCAAACCGGGTTAAGGAGTTAGGCGGATCTCTTGATGCAATACGGATTGCATGTGCAAGCACTGGTATGAGTTTGACTGAGGCGGTTACTGTTACGGTACTTGGATTGTGCTGTGCATTCTATATTCCTATTCCTGCGATTATACCATTCGTAAAGGTGATTATTATTCTACTAATCCTAGCCGCGATTTCAGCATTGATTTTGCTACCTGCAATCTATACATTACTGGTTAAGGCCAACATCACGTTAACCGGGGGTTCCAACACTATGGCAAAAGCAGCAGGACTTCGGAGGACTTTAACTAAGGAAGAAGGAAACATCATGGATTCTACTCTGGTAATGAGTTCTGAGGATGCTTGGTGATTTCATGGTAAATTATTGGTTGATGAAAAGTGAACCACACGTATATCCTTGGTCACAATTAGTGGAAGATAAATCTACTCATTGGGATGGAGTAAGGAATTATCAAGCACGTAATATAATGCGTGATGATATGAAAATTGGAGACTGGGTTTTGTTCTATCATTCAAATTGCAAACCTCCTCATGTTGCGGGCGTCGCGAAGGTTTGCAAAGAAGGATATCCTGATTTTACCGCACAAGATCCAAATTCAAAATATTTCGATGAGAAAGCATCACCAGATAATCCTCGTTGGATAATGGTTGACATCGAAGCTATCTCAGAGATGGAATCAGTTGGGCTTCCTGAACTGAGGGCTAATCCTAGTTTGGAGGGGATGCCATTACTACAACGAGGACAGCGTCTATCGGTGCAACCAGTCTCAGCAGAACATTTTGCCATAGTTTGCCAAATGGGTGGACTAGACGATTCTACTCTTTGAGTGGGCATGTCTTCGGTGGACGATCGTCACCAGCGATGAAAATTCCACGATCTCCTCAGCCCCGCTATCCCAAGGCATCCAGCATCCCCGGTCGGGCTGCTCGCTTCCGCGCCTGACCTGATTCCCGGGCGTGAGACGGTCGACGCTTCCCTTCGGAAGCGCTCTCCGACAACCTGGATCTCTTGGGGGCGAGGCGTCGACGTCAACCGCAGGGTCATCGTCGGCTCGTATTCGCCGCCCTCAGACTTCAGGCCACCATTCTCGACGATTTGTGGATGATAGAACACGTCAACGCTCCCCCTAGCCCAATTCACGCGGGTAGCACTCACCTATGAACGAAACGATTGTCTATATTTGTCTAAATGTGCCGAAAATCGCAGGAACATGTCATTCAGTTTCATATTTTGAGGGACAACCGGTTTGAATCTCATGTGCGTCTAGATTCCACACTCCATCTTCTTGATGTAAATCTCCTTTCACTGCAATCATACGCCCTTCTTCGAATCCGTCTGGAACAGCAATTGTGGCGAATGATACTTGAATTTGTGAATCAATTCCTTCAAGGATAAATGTCGAAGATGAATTATCAATAGATTGGATTTGTACTATTCCCCGAACATGAACCTGCCCCGAATCATGGTCCTCTGGATAATCCATAACTTCGTCGACTGTGTATTGTAATTGAGGGTCTACAGACAAAAACATCAATCCCAGAAGGCCGAGCATAATTGCTCCGACATACATAAGACGTGCCCCTCGACTTGTGTTCACAGTACTTCGTCCCGTATGATATTGAATAGGCTTACCCTAAGGCATTGAACTATGATTTCAGCTCCTATTGTACCCTACAGCTTCCTGCAGGTCACTAAATCCTTCTTTCTCAATTTTCGATTTCAACCCTTTAGTGACCTTACCCACTACTGATGGGCCTTGGAATACCATTGCGGAATACAGTTGTATTAGTGAAGATCCATTTTTTATCGCGTTCCATGCTGTCTCTCCAGATTCGATGCCACCACAACCCACTATCGGGACTTTGCCACCTATGGTGTCGTACAAGTCACCAATCATCTGAATTGATTTATCATGTAGAGGTCGGCCAGATAAGCCGCCTTGTTCAGCGAAGAAGTTTCGAGAACTAGTATTCTTAGGTGGTGGCCTACTAATCGTTGTATTTGTTGCAACAAAACCATCGATTCCAGCAGATAATGCCGCCCCCGCACAAGATAGTAAGTCGTCTCTTTCTAAATCCGGAGAGAATTTCAGAAGCATGGGTTTCAATCCTGACCTTCTTTCTCTTACTGATGAACAGGCTCTAACTACATCCCGAATGTGGGAGTCCTCTTGTAATTCCCTTAATCCGGGAGTATTTGGTGAAGATACGTTCAGCACGAATATATCAGCAAAGTCGTACAATAAATCGAATGTCTCGGCATAATCATTGGGAGCCCGATCATTGTTAACAGTCTTTGAACGACCAATATTTGCAGCAATCGGAGCGTTGGGCCACTTTCCCGCGTTTTGTCTTTTGGAGAGAACTTCGCGTACCTTTTGGGCACCGGGATTATTGAATCCCATTCTATTGATCAATGCATTATCCTGATTCAATCTGAACATTCGAGGTTTTGGATTACCCTCTTGTGGATAACGAGTTATTCCACCATACTCAACCCAGGAAAAACCTAGAGCTGGCCAGGCACCAAGCGCTTGAGCTGATTTGTCAAATCCAGCGGCTAAACCTAGTGGGTGTCGAAAAAGTCGTCCGAATACTGTTATTGGTAGGTTAGGAGTCCGATATACGGAGTTGAGAATTTTTTGTGCAGCACGATTTTCTGCTAATTTGGTGAGTGTGTTTACACTTAGATTGTGAGCCTTTTCTGAATCTATAAATCGCAAAGAGGGACGCACTAGTAAGCGATATGGCAAGCCCATCCTGCAGTCGGCGGATGAGGCATCCTTCAAGTCTTGTGTCCATTACGCGAAGCATGAGCGTAGAATTGTGTAGCCGGTCCTTGAGGGAACTTGCTCGCAGGATGCTCCGTTCAAGGGGAGTAATTATTAGATTGCCAATGGAAATTGTTGCTGATGAAAATCTGGCAATTCAAATTTCAGACCTAGCACCGAATTTGTATTTTGGTATTGAGTTCAAATTCAACCCCGAGGAAGAAATTATTGTAACGAACATAGGTGGATTTGGCGGCGTTATTGGGCCTAATATCCCAGATGAGTCCGAAGTTTGGATACCAATGGATTTGCAAATTGGATTTGATCAATTGAATTCTCAATTAATGAAACTCGCATCTGCAGGATATCCAGGTTGCACCGGTTGTGGTGGGCCAGACGCTGAAACACCTTGGGATGAAATATCGATAAGGAAATTATTCGGAAAACAGTCAGATGATTGAGGAGATTTTCCAGTATTCCCTCGCGCGCGTACACATGACGCGCGCGCCACAGGCACGCGTGTACGCGCGCCTTGCATCGCCCTAAGTTTACTCACGTTTATACAGGGTTCATGTCGCCACCGCGAAACGTGGTACGCCAACATCGCGTAGTGAGACTAGAAATGAGAGTGATTAATTGAAGTTCATGATTTTAGAGTCCGGAGCAAAGGCTCGTACCATTAAGAAATACCTAGGAAAGGGTTGGATTGTTGATGCTTGTAACGGGCACGTTCAGGATTTACCAAACCGTGGTGGCTCTAAGCAAGATAACAAAGCAATGTGGTCATCCAAGGAAGGAGAATTGCCTGAACCTCCTTGGAGTTGGACAGATAGAGCAGAGAATACTATTTCCAAACTCAAACAGAAAGCAGAATCCAATTCCGTAGAGGAGATTTACATTGCAACTGACCCAGATAGAGAAGGGGAATTCATTGCTTGGCGGTTGAAAGAAATCTTCAGCGACTTCGAAATTATCCATCGAGTTTCTTTCAATGAAATCACTAATTCCGCTGTTCAGGAGGCAATTTCCTCTCCAAGGGATGTTGACATGGATTTAGTTGACGCCGCCAAGGTTCGTAGATTCATGGATCGATTGGTAGGATTTCGATGTTCAAGATTTAGTCGCTCATGGAATCTCGCTTCAATGGGCCGAGTTCAAACACCTACTCTCGGATTCATCGTGGACCGAGAATTAGAGAGAGAGGCGCATGTACCAATTCCTTACCATTCAATCAAAGGCGATTCTAATGGAGTTTCTTTCAAAGTCAGATTTCATGAAAAGGATGAAGAAAACGCTTGGAAAGATGATGACGGTAAGCACCACCCAGACAGAACTTTCGACAAAGAGTTAGCCGAATCGACCTTAGATCGGATAAAAAACGCAGGTCAATTAACGATTGCTTCGGTGAACGAAGGGAAGAATCACAGGAAACCTCAACCTCCGTTTACCACGGAATCTATGCTCAGAGCAGCTAATGGTCGCATGGGCTGGTCAATCGGTCGCACTAACCGAGTGGCAACTGCACTCTACCAATCTGGCCATATCACATACATTAGGACCGATTCGACCCGTACGAGTAAAGCAGCAAGAGACCGTATTCGTTCGTTAATTGAAAAAGAGTATGGAACTAACCATCTTGGATTAGGAGTATTAGGCTCAGATGTCAAAAAGGGTGCAGGCAATGTGCAAGATGCACACGAAGCGATTCGACCTACTCAACCAGAAGTAAAGACTCTGACAGGGACCAATGCAGATCAGCAATCACTTTATCGATTGATTTGGGGAAGATTTGCTGCAAGTCAAATGTCTGATTCGATTAGGGAAAGAAGGGACATAGTTGCAACAGTTGAAAATGTCGAAATGCCGCTATATGGCACAAGTTCATGGCGAATTCATACTGGATGGGAGGCGGTATATTCTGAAGAGAAAGAGGTTAGAACAGAGCCACCACAAGTTGGATTTGAAATAGGTTCAAATTGGTTATTCAGCAAATCGGAGGAGAATCCATCACTAACTTCAGATCAAACTAAACCACCTAGAAGATTCACTGAAAGTTCGATTATTCGAGAGATGAAAAACGCTGATATTGGTAGACCCTCGACATATCTTACTACGGTTGGCAAACTTGTCGACCGAGATTATGTCAACAAGGATGGAGCATCCTTAATCCCTACAGAGCAAGGGCGTACATTGTGGATAGATGTGGTCCCGTTCTATGGTTCCGATGAGAATTCTTCAGGGACAATAGCCGAGGGTTTGTTCACTCCGAGGTTTACGGCTCTCATGGAGGCGAATTTAGATCAAGTCGAGGAAGGAGATACCAGTGGAGCAATTGTTTGGCATCAATTTGTATCGGGTTTTCGAAATATGCACAACAATGCACTAGAATTACGCAAACAAAAACCTACAATCAAACAAATGAATTTCATTAAGAGTAGACTATCCCGTATGCCAGAAGAAACTGTGTCTCAGTTGCTCAATGGAAAAGAGTATGAAAACCTCACTGGCGAGGATGCAAGAAGAATAATTGAAGAACTCAACAATTCAGATAATGGAGATATTCCACCCAGTGAAAAGCAGATGGCATTGATTCTAAGATTGGTAGACAAAAACAAGGTAGATTTAGATCGACTCCTAGCTTCTAAAGACCTTCAAGATCTAGAAGAGCTAACCGGCGGAAGGGATGGAACTGCTAGTGCAGTCATCAATGAATTGATTCAAATTGACAAAAATTCTCCTGCAACTGAAAAGCAAGTTGCTACAATTCAATCCATGGCTAAAAACTTGCAAATCAGTATTGAAGACGCAATGGCATTAGCAGATACCACTACGATTGAAGAAATCACAAAGGATGAGGCTAGCGGCTTGATTGACCGAATGAAGAAGATGATTCAATCACGAAAGCGACAACAAAAGAAATGATATTGTAAGTTCGACACGACGCTATAATCTTGAGTCCAAGACTAAGGCGGTGTGGAGATTGGTAAACGACAATTACGATGTGATTGTAATTGGTGCGGGACCGATTGGTGGATATCTTGCTTGGAAGTTAAAAACTCATGGATTAACCGTACTTTTATTAGAAGAACATTCAGAAATTGGGAGACCATTTCAATGTGCTGGAATGGTAAATCCATCGGCAATGGAGAGAGTAGGCGCGCTAGATACTGTTCTGACTAGAATTTGGGGTGCTAGAATGTATAGCCCATCTGGGACTGAAATCCAAATCGGTAAACCTGAGACAACAAGAACCTGGTCTGTATGTCGCAAGTTGTTCGATGAACGTGTGGTTAAACTCTCATTGGATTCGGGTGTCGATTTACTACTATCCTCTAAACCAATAAATGCAAATGTAAAGAATTCCGGCGTCGAGATTTCGATAGATGTCGATGGCGAAATAAAACAATTTGAATGCCGTTTACTATGTGGAGCCGATGGAGCGCATTCATGGGTTCGCCGTACGTTCAAAATGGGGCGACCTAAGGAATTGATGATTGGATTCCAAATTGAAGTTACAGGATATCAGGGGGAGGAAGGGAGATTGGATCTATTTACAGGTGAGGATATAGCCCCTGGATTTTTTGCTTGGGCGATTCCATCTGGGACAACTACTAGAATTGGAAATTGGACTTTGCCCGACAAATTAGGTGAGAGATCCTGTGAGGATTTGCTAGAAACACTCATGACATCTCCACTTTGGAGCGACAGATTTTCTAATTGTCGAGAAATTGGTAGGTATTGTGGACCTGTACCATCTGGTTTGGTTCACAAACCTGTGATCAATAGAGTTGCAGTATTTGGTGATGCAGCAGGGTTGTGCAAACCAACTACTGGAGGAGGGATTGGCAAAGGTTTCGACCAAGTAGATTTGATGTTGGAGAGATTGGTTGAAGCTGTCAAAACTAACGATTTCAGCCCAACTACAATACAGGAGTTGAATACAACAATTTCCAGTCTCAGAAGGAGTCAAAACAAGTCTAGGGCGTTGCGAAATGTGTTCCTAACCGAATCAACTGACGAGGATTTGGATGAGTTGTTTGAGGTTTGGGCACAACCAGATGTAATTGAATTAATCAATGAAATTGGAGAAATAGATAACCCCATTCCTCTCGGAATAAAAATGCTGAAAGAGGTGCCTGAATTTCGACGTTTGGCCTCAAAAGTAGCTACTGCATTAATATGGGGTTGAATGAAATGGACTCGGTTCAAAGAATTAGATATCCTCCATTCGATCACACAAATATTGACCCCGGTTCGTTGCCGATTACAGAAATAATTGTTGAATCCAATTCCCCACCACCTACGCCTTTCAAAATTGGAACGGAATCAGGTTGGCTAGTTGAATGGAGAAACCTTACCGAAGATGACGCACATCTTCCGAGAATTCAATCAGTAACCACTACGGCGACATTGCCTTTCTTAATGCGCACCAGAAATGGTTGGTATATTGAGCCAGATCCGTTACACACTTTAGCGAGGAAATTAATCGCCCCAACGGTGATTTTACTCATTTTTTCTTTATTTCTACACGCAATTGCGCCAGCGTTAGAAAAGGTTCCAGTTCTTTCTTGGCTTACCCAAGGGACGTATCAAATCGGACCTTTGGATTATCCTAAATTACTTTTCATAACATTCCCAATTTTTGTACTGCCGATTGTTATTCGAATAATTGCAAATTCAAGAGATATTAACCGACAGAACACCTACATTAATTCTCCAATATCTGACCCAGAAATTGACTTAACGATAGGAGATGGATGGGTGGATATCGAAAGTTTGCAATTACCTGAGAGTGTCAAATTTATCGGGACTAGGATTCAAACTGGGGTAGCAATTCCAGAGAGGAAAACTATGCTCAACTCCGCAAACCGACCAGAGACAGGGCAACCTCCGCCCGGCATGTCAACTGCATTACCAGAAAAGAGATTGACCAGTGGAGAAGAACATGGAACAGGTGTTGGAGAAGCTACTCCTTTGCCTGTTGATTACTCTCGTATCCTATTGCTAGAGCCAATGAGAGTACGAGCCAGAGGACAATACGAAACTAGCTCGGACATCCCAATTAGACTCAACGGGCCGGAAGAAAGGTGGCCCGGTACAATTTATTCATCTGTTATTGCATTGCACTGGGAAATTCATATACATGCACTTTGGAAAGGAATGAGGTTGAGATGGGTCAATCCCATCATTATACCACAAACTGATGAGCAAATAATAATCAGCAAATTACCACTCAGAGCTGCTAGATCTGAGGAATCTGGAGACTAATTAAACAGGTTGTATAGGTGGAGCGCAAGGTAAAAGCCCTTCCTCAATTATTTGAGTTCGAAGATTATTGTAATCTGAATCCCGTTTTTGAGGGACAAAACCGGCCCGTATTATTGTTCGTTGCAATTCGTCTTCTCCTGCCAAGGTTTTGGTTGTTCCGGATGCCGAAACCACATTCTCCTCCATCATGGTTGAACCAGCATCGTCTGCGCCAGCGAAGAGTGCTAATTGGGCAACCCCCATACCCATTGTTGGCCAAGATGCTTGTATGTGTGGAATATTATCGAAGAATAATCTGGCAATAGCCACATGACGAAGATATTCATGAACCCCAGTACCCAATTCTATTCTATTTTGACCCTTATTTCTCTTTCCAAATGAATTGTTTTCTAATTGCACTGGCCATGCAATGAAGGAAGTAAAGCCAGTTAGACCCCTTTGCAAACTTCTGTCCTGTAGTTGTCTTACTCCCTCCATATGTTGAACACGATGAAAATTGCTCTCCCCAAAACCGATTACATTTGTAGCGGAAGTAGTTAATCCAAGTTCCTGTGCTTCTTCCATTACCCTAAGCCAATTATCTGAGCTACCTTTCTTTGGTGAAACATCGAGGCGAATCTCATCCACCAACATCTCCGCCCCACCTCCAGGTAATCCATGCATTCCAGCCTGTTTCAATCGCCTGAGCACTTCCTTGGTTGAAATTTTACAGACATCGGCAATTCCTTCAATTTCAATTGGGGAAAAACAATCCAAAGCGAGAGAAGGATGCCGAGCCCTAAGTTCTGCAATTAGCGACAAATACCAATCCAACGGCAAATCTGGATTTACTCCACCTTGCATCAAAACCCTAGTCCCACCAATTGCTTCTAACTCTGAAAATCTGGCGCTTATTTGATCGGTAGATTGAGTGTAAGTTTCCTCGTGTCCTGGTGGACGATAGAATGAACAAAATTGGCAATTAATTGTGCATACATTGGTGTAGTTGACATTACGGTCTACGAGGTAGGTAACTTTGTTTCCGGGAACCCGTTTCCTGCGCATCATCAATCCAGCATGCAACAATTCGTTTTGGTCCGCATCATCGTAAAGTATTGCGGCTTCCTCTAGAGAGAGCCTAGGTGGATATTCACTCAACTGTCTCTCGATAATATTTCGCCAATCGGCCAAGCAATCACACTCCGGAGCCAACCAATGATTCGATTTCTGAAATTTCATTAGGGCACTTGGAAGTCAAAACAATCGGACCATCTTTAGTGATAAGCACATCATCTTCAATTCGGATTCCGATGCCTGAATACTTCTCTGGGACTTCAATATCATCGCGCCAAGATGCGAAATACAGACCCGGTTCAACGGTTAACACCATACCCTCTTCTAGCAATTTTCCATCACCCTCACCACCAGGTCTGGTAACTCCAACATCATGCACATCAAGTCCTAAAGAGTGGCTGGTTCCATGCATGAAGAATTGGCGTGTTTTTCCATCCAAATTCTCACCCATCGCTTCCTCAAAACTACAATCTAGAATGCCTAGTTCAATCAAACCCTTGGAAATAACTTCCATAGCAGCTTTGTGAGAGGCATTCCAAGGAACTCCGACTTTACAGGCCTCTATACCCGCTAACTCAGCCTTGAGAACAAGATTGTAAATTTCCTTTTGTGAATCAGTAAACTTGCCATTAACCGGCCAAGTTCTGGTTAAATCCGATGCATATCCATCAACCTCACATCCTGCATCAACTAGAATTAATTCCCCATCAACAACGGTTTGGTTATTTGCATGGTAATGCAAAATTGTAGCATTATCGCCGCCGCCAACAATTGAAGGGTAACTCCATTGAAATCCTTGAGACAAGAAATATCCCTCGATTATGGCCTGAATCTCCCATTCGCCGACATCAACCTGAGTCTTTTGCATCGCTAGGATATGGGCTTGTGAGGCGAGATCAGCGGACTTTTGCATTACTTCAATTTCAGCTGGTGATTTACACATTCTCATTTCATCTAGAATTGATGAAGGGTCAACTATGCTAACTGGGCCCATCCCATAGGTATTCCTTTGCCTACTCTTTGAGGTCAATGCATCGTTTACTAAATCGTCAATTTCGTCATTTGATTTTTGAATCAAGTATACTCCATTTGATTCATTCAAAGATTCTGTAACGACTTCCTTCAATTCCAATAAGGAATGTGCCGCATCAATCGGCCAGCCTGAAGCCGCATCGTCAACTCCAATTCGTCTTCCTTCCCAAATCTCTGAAGTTGTATCGTTGGGTTGGACAAAAAGTGAAATTATCCAATCATCTCCATTGTGTTTTGCCATCATTACAGAGCCCGAGTCTGCCCAACCACAAAGGTAGAGCATGTATGAACTAGCACGGTAGGGATAGTGGACATCATTAGACCTCACGGAAGTTGGGTTTGTTGGAATTAAAACCAAATTATCCTGTGGAATCTGAGCAAGAAAACGAGACTGTCGTCCTCTATATTCAGACTCTTCAAAAGGCAGGCTAGCCATACTACTCACGCCTTTGCGACAAGCAAGGTGTTCTTAGGACTGTGGGATAGAAAAATCGGACAATATTTAGATGAGATTTTACGGCTTCCACTTCGGTATACGCTGTTCATTATCTCCGCGCATTCTACTGACCATAGCATAAGTTAGAAATAAAGCGCTTAATGCAAATATTACCAAAGCCATTGGAAATGGTTTGACTTCGTCAGGGTGAACTAATTCAACTGAAAGAGTCGCAAGCCCTCCATCATCATCAATCACTTCCAAAGTTAATATCGCTCGGTAATCATCACCTTCTACCCAAGAAAAAGAACGTTCACATCCTTCGTAAAGTGGTACGTTATCTAGTAGCCAAATACATCGCAAACCGGCTGCATCGTTGATAGTATCCGTACTGTCAGTGGCATCTAATTGCGTATTCGATGGATTTGACAATCTTACCTCTTGGCCATCAATAATTGATTCCCCATCAATCATCAAGGATGCAACTGGAATTGTGTTTTCAATATCAAACTTGACTACTTGCTCGGAAGACAGTCCGCCTTTGTCATAAACCGTGAGGCTAAGAGTGTAACTTCCTGATTGAGTACCGGATATTGAATAGGTGTTCAAGTCATCACCCATTTGCACATCTATTGGTAAAGAGCCTGTGTGAGATGGCCGTCTAAGTGTCCAAACATAGTACATATCCGTTCGTCCCCAATAAGGATCCTCTGTCAGTGTCGCATCGAAAGTATGCCATGTATCGTCTTCTATTGCAAAATCTATACCAGAGATTTTGATTACCGGTGGTTGATTGTTTACTCGGATTGAAAATTTGTGTGATTTTCCGAAATCATCAAAATACTGATCCAATGAACAACCCAAAACCCGAACTTCCAACCAACCATCTAACTTTTCTGAGATGTCCCAATCCAATTCAAAATTTCCACCAGAATACCAAAGCTCTGAGGAAGTAGTAGATTGATCCCCGTCTAAGTCTAAGTATTCACATTGAAAATCTTGGGGAGTTTGAGGGGATTGAATTAATCCCTGAGTTAATGACCCAGAGATTTCTACACCTACTTCCCCCTCAGGATAAGTTCCCAGCCAACCGCTGATTGAAATCATAGAATCTACTAGAGCTCCCGATTGATCTTCGTGGAGCAAAAATCCGATTAGTTCAGTTGTGTTTTCCTGGACCATAAAAACTACTCTGGTTTCAATTACTTCCATACCATCTTCATCGATAGTATGAACGCTAACATAACAAGCGCATTCACCTGTAGCTAAAAATGTCAACTCAAATGACCAGCTCCATTGTGGGCGACTGCTCGTAGAAACGATTTCTTCGAGTGAAATGGTCAAATCGCCTCCATCAAACACTGTGCCATCCTTTGAGACTCGCCAAAAAACTTCATTTGGTTCGACATCCTCCTCAATAATTCCTGAAAAAATTATTGAATCCATAGAATATTCACCGTTTTCTATGTCTATACTGATTAGGGCGGGGTCACCACTGTTTGTGGGACTAGATTGAACACCGTTGCAAACCAGCAACAATGCTGTCAGAGACAGCAAAATGGCCACCCAGTGCCGCTTCATCATTGGATTGGGTAAGCCAGACCGTCTTGAACCTCATGCAAGTGTGTTCAAGTCATCTTTCGGAAATTTGCATTTGCCAAGCCATTTCATCTAACCAAGTGCCTAATGTATCAATATCTACGAATTCTTGACTCGCTTCAGCGGTCAGAATGCAATCGCAAGCAGCCGCCGCAAGTAATCCTGCATCTTCCATCGACAAACCATTACCCAACGCTACTGCAAGAGCTGTTGCGGCTGCATCGTGTAACCCAATTTGTTGCTTAGGTGTGGATGCTGAGCAATCAAAATGCAGCGTCTCCCCCTCTGATTGATAGAGAGTAACTCCATTGATACCTCCTAACACAACTAAAGCATCCCAATCGTAACTTGAGATAAGTTCGGATGCTGCAGTTGAGGAATCTGTAGCCTCCAATCGGCGACGCATCAATTCCATGCCTCTCATTTCGACGAGTACAACCGTTGCTCCTCTAGAACGTTCTAAACCAGTCAATTTCGGATCAATTATCACCGGTATACCCTGTTTAGTTGCCGCAGAAATCAACGTTGATGCACTAGACACCGTAACCGCCCCATTATCGTAATCGGAGATTACTAAGGCGCAACTATTACCCAATGCTTTCATTGCATTTTTTGTCAATTTCTCAGACATTGATTTGTCAATTGGTTCAAGGGGGCCTCTGTCTGCCTGTAGTAAAATTTGACTGTCATCGAGTAGGCTTTCCCTACTCCCAAAGAAACGGATCTTCACAAGTGTGTGCCTATCAGAGACCGATTCTATCCCACTAGTTGAAATTCCGTCTTCGGTCAACATATCGACAATCGCTCTGCCTTCTCTATCGTCTCCCACAAAAGTGTGGAAATCGACATTCAAACCAATGGAGTTGAGACCACGTGCAATATGTGCCGCGGCACCTGGACTCTCGTCGGTTTGAAAGATCTTGAGAACTGGAACTGGTGCTATCGAATTCAGATTATTTGCATATCCATGGTGATATCTATCTAACATCACATCGCCCAAAAGTGTCACTTGAGTCCCCTTCATAGCATCTAGAGAGGAGCGTAGTCGACGCAATTCTTCGGTGCGGGAGACTGTATCCTCGTCAATGGTCATGTTCCTTCGTGGAACAGGACACGAATGAGTTTTGGGGGTGTAGCAAAGTCAAATGATGACCGACGAACTCAAGCGAACTAGTTCACTCGGCAGGGTATGGTCGGTATTGCTTCGAGTTGGATCTATGACGGCTCTGCCGCCGAAAGGCTGTGGCAAAAATCAGCTATTGGAAGACCTTTAAACGATGGTTCGCTAGAATTATCTCCTGTTGAAACAATATTCGTTCATCACCATAGAAATTTGGATTTGCCCACTGGTGATTGGATGATAAATGCCCTTTCAGAGAACTCTTTGCTGTTGCAAGAATATTCTGTACTAGAGGCCCTCAGAGTTCCAGGGAACAAAATTGTGCTTATGCGAAATATGGAACTGTTTCCCCATAATATTCAACCACAATCATGGGCTGCCAGATGGCCCTCAAATACTCATCCAAGAAATAGCGAAGCTATTGCTGAAGTAAGGTGGTTTCATGAGTCAGACAAACTGGATGCTACGGAACTACATAATTGGGCGATTGAAGTTAGAAAATCTGCAAGGATACCAGAAGTATTGGTTGTAGATGAAGAATTGAGTGTAGTCACTTACCATCTATCTGATGAGTCGCCTAGCGGTTCGTTTCAAAGCAACCAAGCATTGGAATCTTTAGCAAGTTTATCAGGAGGTATATCATCAGCTGATGGAATGCTATTTACTTCCAAAAATTGGGATATTGAACAGTTAGGAGTTCCAACAGAAGCAGGTATTCATCTGGATTCAATCGCTTGCGAAATTGTACAAGGATTAACTCCACTTTCGGAGGGTGCAATGATTCTCTCTGATTTACTAAATCGAGGTCTCGTCATGCGTCCTGGGTTCAAGTATGGAAGTCGATGGAGATGTTATGACAAGCCCCTAGGCGAAGATCATGCTCCTTTCCTCGTTGTTTTACCAGAAGACGCTCCAAGGGATTGGGCTGGGGCGTGTCTGGCCTCTAGGCTTGCTTCTGGGGTGAATAAAATTTGGCTACATCCTGTAAGACAAGGAGATTCTTGGAATTACCTAGCAATAACAAGACCGCCTGCTGATTTGCGTTGGTCAAACCCAAGTAAACGTTGATTTATTCAACATATTCAAAATTCATCTTCATCCTTTACGGGTGAATTTTCTGTCTTTGGTTTAGGGGTAGATCCTGTTACCAATGAAATTGCAAGTAAGATGAGGATGAGCATGATCGCATTACTAGGTTGCACTAACCAAGAAAGCGGACTGTCTCCGTTGAACGATGATTGGGCGGTAAGAGTCACCGGCACTCTCTGTTCAAGACCAAATGAGTCAACAAAAACAAGTTCGCCATCGGCAATCATTCCAGGAGTCAATAATCCATCGGGGGCAATATCGAGAACAATATTAGGGCAAGACTGTAATTCTCCTTGAGTTGGAACACTAGCTATTCGGGAAAGAGCGCCTTCAACTGCGATTGAGTAAGAGCGTGAGCCCTCGCCAGAGCATGATGTTGAGAGAGTTACCTGAGAATTTTCATCCCATGGAATGATTGCAGTAAGGTGCTCGGAAGTAATTCTGTGCCCAATTGAATACCAATCGAGATCTATTTGCCATGTCTCTTCACCTTCACACCCAACTGAGCCCCTCAGGTAACCTGAACTTTGACCCATTTGGCTTGGGGAAACTAACTCGATTGTGGATACCCCCTCCTCGATTGAAATTACTCTTGGGGCAACACCATCAGAGTTAGACGAAGTATATACATCAACATTTAGCTGGCATGGGTTTTCTGCAACAACTGTGGCATAAACCGATTCAAGGCCAAGTATTTCCAATGGTCCTCGAGGAGGAAGAACTTCGACGGAGGTTGGGCTTTCTGGGAAATCAAAACTAATTGTTGCACTTTCAGAGTTCATTGAGACGATAGTAGCCGCCCATTGAACCAATCGGCCTCGGCTATCCCGAATTTCCATGCCATTGGCTCCTAATTGACCACCTTCTACAAAGGCATCAGCGGGGTCGCCACTGTCTCTCCCCCTTTCCAAAGCCGCATCTCCGTCGGCTTCGATAATCTTCAGCCAAGCGGTATCGGGATCTGTGTTGACGAGATTGTTACTCTCATCACCATTATTTCTGTCTTGAATTTCTACTAAAACACCATGACCAGGGAGGGCTGAGTCAAAACCTGAATCGACCCTAAGCGTGAAGCGTACCCACTCATTTGGCGCAATTGGCACCTCTAGATACGAACCACCATTGGTGATTCCAGTAATGTTATGTGTAGAATCGATATTTTGTGTGATTAAGATTCCCCTTTCAACTCCAATCAAATCCATTGTAGAAGAGGAAGGCATAGCTGGCATTGCACCATTGCCGTTCCAGTTGCCACTGGCCATTATTCCCCAATCACCGATTCCATTCCAATTACTCGTGGGCAAGTCACTATGGACATCATACAAGTCTAGTGCACCCATCTGATGTAGCATTTCATGGACAACCGTACCTAATCCCGAATGTACTGAGGCGATTGTGAAATGTTCAAAGGTCCAATCACCGATTTCTAACGGTTCTTGCATACTCGTGAAATGACTCCACAGGGAATTAGCTCCTCCATTTTTTTCCTGTGGTTGTGCAGAATGGAGAATGAGTATTCGGTCAATTACACCATCACCGTTCAAATCCCAATTTGACAGGTCTTCATTCTGTAATTGATCCTCGGCGATTTCTCGCATCAGAGTCTCAGCTCCATTACCATCTGCACCATGGTCCCTCTCATCTGCAACGTCTTCACCCCACTTTTTTACTCCGTGAGGGGCTTGCCAGACTTCATCAAACAATGTAACAGATAGTGTGGATTCACCTGCTGTCATCTGGTCAATATATTCCTCAGCAGAACCGTCTCCAATTAGGAGGTTTGAAGCCATTGCAGATGAAAATGGGCTATTTGGAAATTCGACTTGCAATACTAACCATTTTTCTTCTGTCTGAATACCCAGAAGAGAAAGACCCTCATCGTCTCCACCGATTGCTTGATTAGAGGCCCAATCGTCTACTTTATCGGAATTGAAATAGACTGACAGAGCACCTAGCAACAATAGCGCCGCGAGCACCGCTCTGAGGGCTCTCATGACAACAACGGGAATCTCCGTTCCCTTGAAGGGAACGGATTATTGAACTGTGAATGATTCAATTTCATAGTTTTCAATTTCATGGCAACTTTCGATAATCTGCTGAATAGAATTGCAGAGATTGCCTTCTCCAAGCATCTTCTCCCGAATTGGGTTCGTCCAACCAATTAAGTCCATCCAATTGAGTATTATTTGAATCTAGAAAAGTACGGACCTTAGACGGTAATGGATTGCCATTACATCCAGTAATTGTCAAACGGTTGACTCCATTACGTCTCATGAGCTCTATCAGTGCAATTTGCTCATTTGTATCCAAGCACAGAGCACGCGGTTGTAAAACTGCAATTTCTTGGCCCAGCCAATCCCTGTTAAATGAAGGACAGGCGCCTTCACATGAGCAATCTACTAAGGATATTCGTTGCCCTCGACCATCTCTATCAATCACCTGCTGAAACACAGGATTCCGTGAGCCCAGTGGTCCATCAGGTGCTGTTCGAGAAATTGCTTCAGTCGAAATCATAACCAGAATTGCAATCAAGATACGAAGACCTTCGAAGACCTCTGGCAAAGTCAGGATTAGTAGCCCTCCAACAATTGCTAGGGCCCTGTTTCGAAATCTGCTACGACCCTCTTCAACCAAACCAAATAATCTTGACAGAGATAGGAATAATGTTGAGGTGAATGAGAGTATCAATATCCATGAAAGGCCACTCGCCAAAGCAAAAATCTCTGATGCATCGTATCTTGGCGTTACCCCATAAATAGAATCAATTTGGAGGCCCGCTTCAATATAATTTGGAACCATAATAAACCATACCCAATACAGAATAATTGGAACGAAGATTGCGTTCACAATCAAGTATGAATCTAGCCATCTTTTCTCAGCCGGAAGAAGGCCCGAACTAGCAAAAAATCGTAAATCTAGCGAGAAAAATGGTAGCGAAATTACCGATGCTATGATGATTACAGCAGCGAATCTCATCTCTATCCAATCGTATGGCCCATATACCGACAATGCGCCAGAAGGAGATTGAGACAGTGCCCATTCGATCAGGATAGTTTCAATCCAAATTGTAGAAATCCCTAAAGCAATTAGGAAGACAAATGCAGTCCTGCGGATAATCACATGTAGGTCGTCTAAGTGGCTAGCGACCGGAACCTTCCGGTCAGCTAGGTTAGTGTTATCCATCTCACATCACGTCTTGGACGGTTGGTTCTGCTTGAGCGGAACGCACAGTTCGGTATACTCCGTATGAAGCCCAAGCGGCGATGAACCAAGCACAGCCAATCATGAAATCGTGCTGCCCCCCATTGGATATCCAATCAACTGCTAAGTAGAAGGCCAAAATTGCGACAACGCCGCGACGAATTGCCTGAGGGTATGCCAATTCCATAGCGAGATGTTCTGGGCCTGGTCCGTATCGTCTTTCCATAATCTCACGCTGGAATACAGCACCTACAATTAAAGCCGTCAAGGAGGTCCAGTAAAACAAATTACCACTCTCAAACACAGCATCAGAAAGGTGCTGTTGTCGCTCTTTTTCTTTCTCTGCCTCACTTTCTTCTAAGACGAAGAGTGTCTGGTAATCGCCAACAGCGATGGTTCGAGTTTGCAAAGTAGCATCACTATCACCTTCTACAATAGACCCTGGAGCATTAATCGAGAAACTGAGGATGTTCCAATAATCACCTTCGTCGGGAAGGCCGCTGTTATCTACAGAATTTCCGGCTAAACTGAAATGAACTGTTCCAATATCTTCTGAAGGTGCGGTCCATGTGAAAGTCCAGACACCGTTGCCAATAGCGCTGTGAGAAATAGCTGTGGGGTCATCATCAGCCTCCCTAATATCTTCAGTAGTAGCCCAAGAGAAAGACCCCCCGCCATTATCTGTAATCAAGAAGCCTGCTTTCGTGTTACCATCAGCATCGGCAAGGGTTACGGAGTCAGCTACTGTAACGACCATTTCGTAGGCAGTATCGGGTTCGTACATTACTGGAACTCCTGAGATCATCACTACCGCTCTATCACCTGGTGCCTCGTTACCATGGCAAGTGCAACCATACTTGGCGGTTTGAGTTCCATCCTCCTCTGAATTGAGATATGGTGGTCCACCACTATTAGCGAAAGCAGGTATGGCGAGTAAACCTACTAGTAATATCGCCACCAAAAGTCTCGTTGAGCGACCCATCTTAATGACTTCCTGTATTCTTTGCGGTCTCGTCAAACACATAACCATTGCTTGTTCGCCTCCCCTTGGGAGGCGTTGCTACTTACAACTCCTTTACCGCCGTGTTGAGTTCATTCATCATCTTCTTTCCGTCGCCGAAAAGCATCATGGTTTTGTCCATGTAAAATAAATCGTTATCCACACCTGCATAGCCAACAGATAGACTTCTCTTGATGATTACAACAGTGCGGGCCACATCGGCATCGATAATCGGCATGCCT
Organism: Candidatus Thalassarchaeum sp.; assembly: GCA_022449345.1. Lineage (GTDB taxonomy): Archaea > Thermoplasmatota > Poseidoniia > Poseidoniales > Thalassarchaeaceae > MGIIb-O1. The sequence goes on from JAKURL010000016.1 coordinate 23,345, forward strand.
GCTAATGGACCTTCTCCAGTCCTTGCTGCAGGATTGCAAGTATCATTGGCTCCAATAATCAAAACAATGTCTGCCTCTGGCATCTCTGGGTTGATTTCATCCATTTCGATTAATTGTTCATACGGGACATTTGCTTCGGCCAATAACACATTCATGTGACCCGGCATTCGTCCGGCAACAGGGTGTATTGCATACTTTACCTCAGTTTCAAACTTCTCCAAGACTAGGTCAGCAAATTCCTTCACCTGATGCTGGCACTGACTAACCGCCATACCGTATCCAGGGACAATTATGATTTTCTGGGCACCATCGATCATCATAGCTACCTCGTCGGCATCGCTGCCTACCTTAGTGCGTGTTACCTGTTCCTTATCCGAGCCACCGAAGGCCTTGAACAGGACATCCTTGAGTTGTCGATTCATCGCCTTACACATGATGAAAGTCAAGATTAGACCGCTTGCGCCGACGAGTGAACCGGCTACGATGAGGACGCTGTTTGAGATAATGAAACCGGTGAATGCGGCGGCGATTCCAGACAGCGAGTTAAGCAGAGAGACTACGACTGGCATATCAGCGCCGCCTATAGGCAGGACGAGGAGAATTCCTAGGAGACAAGAAATTCCAATTATCGCGTAGAGGTAATCGGTATTGGTAGGATCATCAATCGCTAGGACGATTAGAACTAGAGTTCCTAAGAACAAGATGGCCTTGATTGGATTCAACCATTCAGGGCCCCAAGTAGGTGTACGAATCCACTTACCGAAAATTTCCACGCCACCCTTGAGTTTGAGCATCGCTAGAAGAGAACCAGTCAGAGTCATCCAACCAACGAGGGCTGAGAGACCTGCAGCGACGACCATAACCTCGAGTGCTAATCCAGTAGGCAACTCTAGTGTTTCATCTTCGATATATTTCCATGACTCAGAAAGCGCTACTAAAGCCGATGCTGCACCACCAAACCCGTTGAACAAAGCGACAAGTTCTGGCATTCCAGTCATCTCGACACGGACAGCCATAATCCAACCAATTAATCCGCCAATGAAAAGGCCGCTACCGATTAGAATCCAACCTTCGATACCTTCTCCGAGTTCCATCTGAAGAATGGTTGTCAGAACTGCAACAAGCATTCCCATCGCACCGAGTTGGTTACCGCGTGGTGCGGTACGAGGATGTGAGAGATTCTTCAATCCAAAGATGAAGAGAGCAGCTGAGAAAAGATAGCCGATGGCAACCCATTCATCATTGATCATCGATTACCACCTCGCTTCTTTCCAGCGATCATGTTGAGCATACGATTCGTTACCGCAAAACCGCCGACCACATTGATCATTGCGAGGACAACTGCAACGAATGCCAGAATTCCGCTGACCAGAGTGTCGCCACCCGCGTAGGCAACATTAGCGCCGAGAAGAGCGCCGACGATACTGATTCCTGAAATCGCGTTAGCACCACTCATCAGAGGAGTGTGCAGAGTTGCAGGCACTTTGGTGATGAGCTCGAAGCCAAGGAAAATCGAGAGCGCGAATAATGTGATTGAACCGAGAAGCATTGTTGGATCCATCAGAGAACACCTTCAAGTCGAGTCTGCTTAGGATGCATATTGCCCCCTGAGCAGATTAGAACGCCACCCATACCGGGGACGTGGAAATCATTGCCTTCTGGAGCGCCGACCAAGACATCATCATCTTCGGAAATCACCAATTCTCCCTCTTTGAAAATCGAGGTAATGAATGTCGTAAGGTTGTTTGAATAGAGGAATGAGGCAGTATTTGCTAGAGTTCCTGGGAGATTCTTGATGCCGATGATTGTTACTCCATTCGCAGTAACCACGGTCTCTCCTGCCACTGTGTCCTCACAATTACCACCGACATCTGCGTTCATGTCGACAATGACTGCCCCCGGCTTGAATTCAGCCACTGCACTGCTTGGCACAGTGATTGGCGCGGGTCGGCCGAAAATACGAGCAGTGGTGACAATGATGTCGGCATCGCTCGCGACACCGCAAACGGTGTCGTTCACCTTTTGGATGAATTCAGCAGTCAACGGCTTAGCATATCCTGATTCATCTTCGAAATCATCCATCCCATCGACTTCGATGAATCGACCGCCGACTGATTCAATCTGCTCAGCGGCAGACTTGCGTACATCAGAGGCGTAGACAACTGCGCCAAGACGCTTGGCGGTAGCGATGGCTTGCAAGCCAGCGACTCCACTACCCATGATTACGACCTTAGCAGGACGTATTGTACCAGCTGAAGTTGTCATCATCGGGATACCTTTCGGTACAGACGCAGCGCCGAGCAGGACTGCCTTGTATCCTGCTAGGTTGTCCTGACTCGAATTAACATCCATCGATTGAGCTCGTGAAAGACGACGTGGAATCATATCCATCGAAAGCAATGTAATTCCCGCATCGAGGCAAGCCTGAACTTTCTCAGGGTTGCGAAAAGGATCAGCAACACAAGCGACTACCTGACCAGAGTGGAGGTCCGAGACATCAGGGAGGTGAATCGTGATGAGCAGAGGAGCACCAAACGCGTCGGAGCGAGAGCCAACTGTAGCACCACTTTCGGCGTATTCTGAGTCGAGGTGATTCGCAGCAATTCCAGCACCTGATTCGATTACGATCTCGAAGCCAGCCTTGCCCAATTTACGCAGGGATTTCGGCACGATGGCAACCCTGTCTTCTCCTTCAGGTTCCTTCAACACACCAAGTCTCATCGAGATCACGCTCTCCAAATGAGCCGTAGGCTCAAGTCAGACAGGCCAAGCGACCGGAAGTCGATTATTGAATCAAACGGATGGTTTGGTTTCAACACCATTCACGATTGTGTAGCATCGGATAATGACAATAAAGGGTCACAATGGGTCGGATGAAGATCAAAAGAGGAGGAGATAGGCTACACCAAAGACTGCTACATCTGCTATCGCATGAGATATCCAACAGGCTGCGAGCGAACGGTGGCGTAGCCAGAGGATTGACCATATCGCACCTGCTCCGAGTATTGCGATTGTCGCTAGTGCGTTTTGCCAGAGTGCAAAATAATAGCTGAGTGCGATGGTGTGGTGCAGAGTGAATACAATTGCCGAACCGACGACCGAAGCGAAATTGCTACCAGTAAGTTCGAGTAAACGGTCGCCAACAAATTGCCTGAAAACGAATTCTTCGACGAGACTGTTGAGAGTTATCCAATAGATCGCGCCAAGGAAGAATGTTGTCGGATTCAACAACCCCGTCGCACCAATCTCCTCCTTCATCAGTGTAATATCAACCGAATCGCCGAGCACAGCATAAGTTCCCGCAATAATCGCAAACATACCGAGCCCCGAGATTATCGCTTCATTGCGAGATGTCAAGTTAAGTGAATCAAGGCCGAGTAATTTTCGAATTGAGAAATTGTTAGCTTCGACGCGATACAGCCAATAGATTGGAATGGCGATTATCCACAACTTCGCGAAAACGAAGAAGACCTGCCCAGCGAGTTCTGAGTCACTCCACGAGTAAGCGAAGAGAATCGAAGTCGTCGGCATCAGAGACACTAGAAACAATGCTAGAAGGGCTTGCCCACGACGCTCCATGCACTCTGGTCGAACACGGCATAATTGAGGCTTAGGGCGTCGTCAGTCGAACAAACGCCTCACCAAAGGCTAAGGGTTGAATTCTAACCCCACCAATTGAGGAGAACTAATGCGAACACCGATACGAGTTGCTGTTACTGGAGCCGCAGGAAACATTGGATACGCCTTGTTGTGGCGAATCGCAAGTGGTGATTGCTTTGGAGCTAATCAGCCAGTAATTCTACAGTTACTCGAAATTCCCCCTGGAATGCAACGACTCGATGGTGTGATTATGGAACTCAAGGACTCCGCGTTTCCGTTGGTACACGGCATTATCGGCACCGATAACCCAAAGATTGCGTTTAACGATTCTGAAGCGATATTCCTTGTTGGTTCACGACCACGGACAAAAGACATGGATAGGGCTGACCTCGTTGCCGCCAACGGACCCATCTTTGTAGGTCAAGGTAAGGCAATCGATGCAGTGGCTTCACGCAATGTCAAAGTGATCACGGTGGGCAACCCCTGCAATACCAATGCGCTCATCGCCTCCGCTAATGCACCGGGTATTTCCTCTCGGCAGTTTACCGCTATGACTCGTCTTGATCAGAACCGTGCAGTGGGTCAGATGGCAGAGCGTGCCGGCGTCCCAGCCTCAAAAGTTCTAGACGTATTCATCTGGGGTAACCACGCCAACACGATGTACCCTGACCCGCGTTTTGGGACTGTGGACGGGCGCTCAGCGACCGATTTGTTCGATAGCGATTGGCTTCAGGGCTCCTTCCTCGATACCGTATCTACTCGTGGAAAGGCGGTCATAATGGCGCGCGGTGCCTCTTCCGCCGCATCTGCTGCATCGGCTGCTGTGGATCACATGCGCGACTGGTGGCAAGGCTCGAACGGACGCATCGTCTCCGTCGCTCTGCCTTCAGAGGGCTGGTATGGAGTTCCCGAGGGGCTTGTGTTTAGCTTCCCTTGTCGATGTGAGGGGGGAGAGGTGATTGTGGTGGATGACCTCCCCGTTGACGCGTTCGCGCAAGCGAAGATTGACGAAAATGTCGCAGCCCTCCTTGAGGAGCGAGATGCAGTGAGTGAACTTTTGTAGACACGAGTGTCACGAAGCCACTCAAAAATATCGAATTGCTTGGATATTGAGCCGTCGGTTTCATCGGCTATAATACACCCACGAAGGTTGATGAGCGACACCCGCCGGCACATTCACCTAGAACACGATGGCAAATTATTGCTTGTCGATTTGCAAGGTAATGGGCCCGCGATACCTCAAATGGGAAGAAAGGGAGAAGGGGGATTTTCGATTCGACTACCAACCCCAGAAGAAGCGGAAAACATGGGTTTGACATGGAAAGTTAAGAGAACTAATCGGTTTAGACTAGGTCAGGAAATGCACGAGGTAATCGTAGCAACCCCTGAGATTTCTTGGCCCGGAGAATGGGCTTGGAAAGATGCAGTAATCAGTGATAGTGAAGTTGACCCAGTGGCTAGAGAATCGGTTTATCGTACGCTTCACAGGGTAGTCAGCAAAGTCGTAGTGACAAATCCATCAAATGAAGTATTGATGGCAAAAGTTACTCGTGGATTTTTCACAGGATGCTGGACATTACCGGGAGGATTTGTTGACTACGGAGAGCACCCTAGGGAAGGTGCCGAACGTGAAGCATTGGAAGAGTTAGGGATTAATATCCAGATTCCTGACCCTATTGGAGAAACTAGTGATGGGTTCGGGACGGAATCTGATACAATAGTCAGGCAAGAAATTTTCACACCCGATGGAATATGTTGGCTTTCGTTCACCTACAAATGCGAAGCAGACATCCCGGCAGGAAAAATTGTACCGAAGGATGATGAAATTGAGGAGGCTAAATGGTTCAACAAAGAGGAGGCATTGTCGATTGCAGTTTCTTTGTTTGACATAGAAGCCATCCAGAAATTCCTCTGAAGAAAAATTTGCATTTGCTCTTGGAATCAATAGGTGGTGGGCCTGCCTGGATTCGAACCAGGGTCAAATGCTCCCAAAGCATCTAGCATAGGCCAGACTAACCCACAGGCCCGTGAGTAACTTGGCCACCTGAGCCGACTTTATGGAGTTCACGCTAGCCATTTCCACTCTTCTTGACTAAATCTTTGGACTACACCTTGCAATTCTGCCATGCCAATAATTTGCTCGGCCGAAGGCTCGCATACTCCCTCTAAATCGAGAGAGTTTCGTAAAGACTCTAGTGTCAGTATGCCTCTTTCGTCAGTAGATTGTTTGAGAATCCTGTGAACCATAGCACTGCTTGCGCGATCTCTTGTAGTCAATTGTTTACGCTTTTTCTCACCCAATCTACTATTGATCTCATCCTTAATTTCAGATGGGAGATTCGCTTTTGCTACGGCCTCTGTGAGTTTGGCAGAGTCGGTAAATACCGCAGTGGTAGTTATTTGGCTAGTTTCACCACAGCGGCTACAAGATGCTGTGGCACCTTGTCGAGCTCCAAATGACTGCCCACACTTACATCTAAGAAGCAGCCAGTTACTTTCCATCAACTCCGGTGAAAAGTCAGGGTACAAGATGTTGTCTTAGTCTGGGATATTGCGAAAATCTAGATTCTATGACTGAAATTAGGGTATTACTAATCAGATAGGACAATGACCAGATGGTGTGGAAAGGATACGTGTTATCGTCGGTTGGTTGTCTTTTTTGTTACTAATCGCCCTATCGATTAACGCTCTGATTGAAGAGGGGACTCTGACTCTCAAAGTTTGGATTTACCTACTTCTAACTCCAGCAGCACTGGCACTGGGAATGACTCGTAACCCTTGGTGGGAGAAAGAAACTCCTCAAGCCTCTGAGTTAGTAGAGGAAGATGAAGTAGAGGCCAGTTTGAGTAAAGAAGCTCCTGACCCAATAGAGGACGGGTTTGATATTCCAGTTTTGTGAGAAAGGGTGCTAACCACCCCAATATGCCTCTCTAATTGCTTGATTTGCTTCCATACAAGCGACAACATCGGTTGGCCTTTGAGGCATCGTTTCTAGGCCTGCTAGGTGGTCATGAATCGATTTAATGTTGGATAAATTCACAACTCCCCAGCCTACCTGCACGCACGGGGCAATGGGTGATATTGGCAGAGTTCCGGAAGTAGGATCCCATGTAGAAGAGCTAGGATACCATGCGGACAAGTTCAGGGCGTCTCTAACGTCGTCATTTGAGATAGATAGATTTGTGCCGTTGACCAGTAAACCACCTCTTTCCTCCGATGCTCCGGTACTAACATCGCCTGAGCCTTGCCTAAGCATCGTCAATACCTGACTTAGAACTCCTGCGGTTCGAGGGGTAGCAAAGGAGGTACCAGATGTTTGATGGTATCCATCGGTATCATCATGGTTAGGCAACATTTGAGTCCAATCAGCAGCAATATCTGGGTAGGAACCACTCATAGTTTCCTTTTGGTCATCATCTTCTTCCGCATAACCTGAAACTCCAATTGACCAAGGAGGGCCTGCAGTGGAATCTTGAACGGTGGGGGAAGGTGTGTTGTCGGCAGCTCCTGTGTGGATTTTCTTATTTTCAACCACTGCAACCCTAGTTGCGTCTTCTATTCCAGGAACAGGTATTGAGCCAATAGGCCCGAATGAAGTTGTGATTATATCAACGAGTGGTTGGTTGGCTGCGGCAAGAACCGCTGCGTCGCTAAACCCTTCAACAAAGAAAATGATAGCATCGGGATTTGCATCTAGAACCGCACCGGTGACCGCAGTCCCATGACCATCGGAAGGATCATCGAGAATTGGAATATCTGTCTCGTCGTCTGGTGTTGTACCAATAATTCTCGTACCTGGAAAGTATACTATGTCTGATGAATTAATGATGTCCCAACAAGATTCTCTATCTGCTTCGTATCTTTCTTGCCAAGTTCCTTCTGTAGTGATATTACACCACATCGTAACTCCAAGTCCTTCAAGCATCCAATTTGGAAGGGTTTCGTTAAGGACAAAGTGGTCATGGTAGACGTTGATTCCAGTATCAATTGGCGCAACTATACTGTACGCCTGGAAAGTCTCACCGCCTGTATCCTCAACTGATTCGGTGTTGTTTGTGTGTATACAACCCGCAAAAGATGAATATAGAATCATCAATGACATCACCGCACAGGATGCAATCCGCATGTTCCGCGACTAAGGCGAATATGTTTGAGTTTGATGTTCAATTGATATCCACGGCAAATCATTGTGGTCTACTTTAATCGAAGCGTCTCGAGATTCGCAGGTGCGTATGTCTGAACTCTGAATTCATCTCTCAGTCCTTGACGGAAAGCATTACAGGTCTTTGGATCGCCATGATGGCAAATGATTTTTCGAGGTGTTGGATTCAGTGCTTTGACGTAATCCATCAACTGTCGCCTATCGGAGTGCCCACTGAAGCCATCGATTGTCACCACATTACAAGTAACGGGCACCATGTGAGTCTGTCCTTTGTCCATCAATGGAACTTCAGCGTGCCCTTGTTGAAGACGTCTACCAAGTGTGCCAGAGGCTTGGTATCCGACAAAACACAGAGTATTGTTAATCTCAGGAGCCCAGTGTTTGAAGTACTCGATAATTGGACCTCCTGTCATCATCCCAGAAGTTGCTAGAACAATGCAAGGAGATGGGTCATAGAGCAAAGATTCCCTTTGTTCCCGACTATCGACCTGCTTGAACCAACTGGAATTGAATGGATTTTTTTCTCCGCCTTTCAGCACCTTACTACGTAAGTCACGATTAAGGAAGTCTGGATGGCTGGCGTGAATGGCGGTAGCTTCAGAAATCATCCCATCCAGCCATACTGTTACTGGTTTCACCTCTCCGGATTTGAATAATTGATCGATTGCAATCATCACCTCTTGAGAACGGCCGACTGCGAATACTGGACAGAATATCTTCCCACCGCGTGAGAGTGCTAATTTGATTAAATCTTGCAGTTCCTGTGTAGCATCTGCACGATTAGGTTGGAAGTCTTGCGGCCCACCATATGTCGATTCAATCACTAAAGTTTCAACCTTAGGGAATCGGACTGTTGCCGCATCAAATAACCATGAGCGTTCGTATTTGATATCACCAGAAAATAGTAGTCTATGTTCGGAATTGCCCTCGCCAATTTGCATGTAAACACTAGATGAGCCAAGGATATGTCCTGCATTTTCGAGGGTGATTTTGACATCTGGTGCGATATCGGTCTTATCACCCCAACGTATATCGACAACGTGTTTGATACATTCCTGGATATCTGCCTTTGAGTAAGGTGGATCAGAGCCTTCAGCTTGAGAGACCTTGATGTAATCCATTTGTAATAATGTCATCAAATCTCTAGTTGGTGGTGTACAGTACACTGGCCCTCGATATCCATAGTGGAATAAAACCGGCAGCATTGCGATATGGTCGACGTGCGCGTGAGTAAGGACAATCGCATCGAGATTATCAAGAGGAAGTAATTCTGGAGCGTTGAAGAAAGGTTGAACCTCATTACGATTCATAGTAGGTTTTGCACCACAATCTACGAGGACTCTGGATTCATTTGTGGTAACCAAATGCATTGCTCTTCCTACTTCACGATATGAGCCAAGAGCGGTGATACGAACCCATGGTTCTCCGGCTCTTTTCGGTCGATAAATTCGAGTGCCGAATTTACGCAGTAGTGCCTTTCTCTCCTCAGCTAATTCCTTGCGATATCGGCGAATATCATGTTGTGTCCGACTCTCAAAGGCCGGAGCCCGCTCAACAGATACTAACCAGCCGATTTCGTCTCTGAGATTCTTGATGTTAATTCCCTTAGGACCCACAGCTGCGGCGGGATCGTCACACTCCAAGGTGACTTCTGAAAGTGCTGGATCAAGCCAGATGTTCCTTACCTCAGCCTCCGGCGGGATAATCTCGTTCACCTTTTGACGGACTGTTTTTTCATCTGCAAGAATATCAGAGTGAGGCCTTACAATCACCCTTCGCTTAACATTTTTTGCGATTTTAACAGTTAGAGACTGGCCAGCACCGCCAAAGGCTTCCGGTTGTTTGGTAATTATTGCAATCGAACCCGCCTCAACATCGACCTCATAGTCAATATTTTGAGGTACTAACTTCGATACGCGTTGCTTTACTTCTGCCAATGTCAATCTCAATTTTCTCACCTCATTAGAGGAACTCCACCCTCGACCAAAAACCCCTAAACGGGATTTTGAGGCACAATGCCGTGGAAATTAATCACAATTTAGAAAGTAGGTCAGAGACCTCTTTCTCACTTAATTGTCGGAAGCCTTCTTCTTTTGTAATTACTGCTAGGTCCATTCCATTTCCGCTTGCAGCATCTCGCTGAGCGGAAGCTAAGAGTGCTTTAGCAGCAACCTTGAGGGCTTGATTCTTATTCATCCCATCCTTGTATTGATCCTCTAGAACACCATACATGAATGGGCTACCTGAGCCGGTGGCGCAGTATGCATCTGGAATTGAGCCGCCTGCGGAATCAATAGAGTACACGCTTGGGCCATCTTCATCGGTTCCAACTATCAATAGTTGAACATAATGTGGTCGACCGACGAGAATATTGGCAGTCAAAGTGGCTGCACCTCGAACTGTCATTGGAGTATTACGCTTGAGCTCGTAGAGCCTTAATTCTGCAGCAAGTGTTCGCGATAGCGATTGTGCGTGTCCTACAAGTCCTGCAGTGGTTAGAGCAACATTATCTGAAATTTTGAACAGCTTCTTGACACTCTTGTTCGCGATAAAGTGACCCATAGTTGCTCTGTGATCTGCACCTACGACTACGCCTCCAACGAAAGTAATGCCAACTGTGCTGGTTCCTGTCTTGACGACGTCGGCTTCTGCGTTCATGAAAATCAACCGCACGGAGAGTTCCCTGCGGATTCGACTCTAAACCGGCCCCTTATCAATCCGACGGGGTGGTATCGAGCCAAAGACCCCAATCTGGCGATTATAATGAATCACGACATATTCCCCAAAAGACTGTAGGGTGTGGAATTGGTTGAATTTACAATATCTTAACCGTATTGCTCAAAGAGCCAATTACTTACGATTGAGTCATGGCGAAGCCGAATAGGTCGGAACCCAAGTGGATTGAGATGCCTAGCTTGCCTTCTCAATCAGCCACGGTGTCTATTGATCCAGGTCAAGATTATCATGATCTTGGGGAACTTTACGCAGATGCGCCAGTAGCCAGAGGAATAGGGGACATAATTGTCCATAGGGCAGTTTTAGATGACATAACAGGAATTCCTGCATTGTTAGATTGGTTATCTGATGGAGATATTGTAATCCTAGAATTGTCGCGTTTACTTACTGCTGAAACCGAACTTAGGATGGCTGTCGATAGGATTCAATCGTTTGTGGAGGCTGACTTGGTGGGGGAAGTAATCAGGCTAGGAACCTCAAGACTTCTACTATTGCCTTCTACGTTTGCTATCTCTGAGGGGCAGAATCCTGCTTACTGAGGTGGTATATTTGGAAACTAGTATCCAATACCCCTGCCCAATTTGTAATTCAGAAAACGGACTAAGACTCAATGTTCATACCTCTGAAATAGCATACTTTGGCGAACATACTGAGATGACACTAATCTGCAATGACTGTGGTTGGAGACATACTGATTTCATTCCATCAGAAGGAAAGAAGCCGAGTGTTTGTTCATTAGTCATCGATTCCTCTGAACTGATGAATACGCGGGTGGTTAGATCCTCCTCGTGTACCGTGAGGATTGTGGAATTGGGATTGGAAGTAGAACCAGGAGATAATGCCACAGGATATATCTCCAATGTAGAAGGTGTACTGGGTCGCTTTTCTGATGCAATTTCAGTGATTCTCCGAAGCGCAATGCAAGATGGAGATGAAGGGGTAGAACAAGTCAAAGCCTGCCAAGAATTGATAGAAAGAATTGGGCGGGTAAAAAAAGGAAAAGAATCTGTGAAATTGTTGTTGTTGGACCCTAATGGACATTCTCAAATTCTCCACGAATCGGCAACATCTTCAGAATTATCTGAAGAAGAAATCGCAGCATTAGCAATAGGTCCACAAATACCTATTTTTGATTCGAGCGATTTTGGCGATTAATGGTTACTTTGCGTCTGGGGCGAGGAATTCATCCAGTCGTCCTTCCCACATATCCCTCTTATCGGCTAATTCCGTAAGCCATTCAGCGGCTCTATCTATACAGATTTGCTTTATTTCGCCAGCGAGAAGTTTTCCAGATTCGTATTCTCTAGCTACTCTAGATAATTCAGAATCATCGGGTTCAAAGAAGAATTGAAGATATTGAAATGCCACATCTTTGGAACAATCCCCTCCTAATCTGCGATGCTCCTCAACAGTTGGTTGGCCTCCACTAAATGCGCGTTTGACCTTCTTGCTCATTTCCTCAAGGCTATCATCCATGAAAATCGTAGTTTCCGGCTTAGAAGAAGACATCTTGTCACCGGTCATGCCAACCGCGAAGCGATGGTAGGTCGAACTTGGTGGCATCAGCCCCATTCCACCCAATTCCCGCTCAAGTCGAAGTACACACATTCTGACTTGTGCAATATCAGAAATATTGGCACCGGGAATATCCAAGGTGCCATGTTTAGGATTGGCTGTAAAATCAGAGTACCCCATTGTAGATAGTGAGGCCTTTAAGCGTTCGAAAATATTCTCTCTTACTTGGCGATCTACCTTGCCATTTTCTGAAACACCCAAGGCTTCTGAATTTCCCTCCTGCAGGGAAAGTGAGACTGTTAATCCACCGGCTTTTCTTGCTTTGACATTGAACCAATGAGTCTTCCCCGCGATTCCACGGGTTAGTCGCAGATGTGGGTCCTGATCAAAACCCACTGGTACTACGATTGGGCGGAGTCCGCCAAATTCTTCCAATTGAGGGTGAATAATGTCACCTACCTGAACTAGTGGTGCTTGAACGTGGGCGAGATTTGTCTCTCCTTTAAATCCGTAAATTGCTTCAAATTCGGAGAGGTTTGTTCGGCGGCCTAAGGTGAATGCAAGCCTCTGGACCTCGGGTCTACCGCTTTGGAAATAGACATTAGTGGAACTAGGATCAAGCCCCAAAGCTGCATAATTGTGAACATATTCCTTTAGTGCGGTTTCTCGACCTTGCCCTAGGCTAGTCCCTCTAGTGGCAAGTGCCTCAAGGTCAGCAACAGTCACGGTAATGTCTGCGCCTTGTTCCTGAAACCATCTGACTTGCTCAATCACCATTGAATGACCTAGGTGCATTCTACCACTTGGCATTAAACCGGTAAGTACTCCAAACGGATCAGACCGCTCCATGCAACCTACGATAACATCAAGGTCTCGATGAGCGAAAATAATACCTCTTCGATGTAGCATACTGGGATTCGGTACTCGCTTAAGATCCACGCTTTGTAGGCCGAATTGGTCTCGAATCCGAGCATAATCTGTAGATTGCTCAGAAGACCAAGGGTCGATGCGTACGGCGTCTTCCACGACCTCACGCGAATGCTCTCCTCAATCAACTAATCGCCCGAAAATTACCACATATGCGCGACTGCAACCAATCAAGAACTATACCGACTTTGGATAATCATGGCGGTTGTGCATTGTCTTGGCACAGGATTGGTCGGTGCTTGGGTAGCCAAACGATTAGCAGCAGCCGGACACGAAGTTCACGCCTACGACATCCAACCTCATCGAGTCATGGGCATAGATGGAATTACAGTGCACCCCTGTGATGTCCTCGAAGAATTGATGTCTATGAGTCGAAATGGACCTGTGGACATGGTTGTGAATATGTTACCCGGTGATATAGGACATATGGCAACCACCGACCTAGCTGAGAGTGGATATCGAGTTGTTGACCTGAGTTTTAGCAAATTTACGCCTGATAGGGATGATCAGAAGGCACGAGATTACGGTGCCAGGATTCTTTGGGATGTTGGAATAGCACCTGGGTTGTCGAATATGTTACTGGCGGTTGCGGATAGAAGAATTGGGCCATTAGAGAAAGCGGAGGTTTGGGTTGGGGGAAATCCAACTGGACCTTATGGTGAATGGAAGTATATGGCCCCGTTCTCCCCGATTGATGTGATTGCAGAATATACTAGGCCCGCGAGAGTTATTCGGGATGGAGAAGAAGTGGTTCTGCCTGCATTAAGTCAACGCCATATGGTAGATACTGGAGAACATGGTGAAATGGAGGCTTTTCTGACCGATGGCTTACGTTCAGTATTGAAATCGATTCCGGCGGTTGAAATGTCAGAGTTCACGGTTCGTTGGCCTGGTCATATTCAGAAGTTCATCGACACTAGAGAATCAGGAGATTTGGATGAAAACGAATTAATCTTTGAATGGAGTTACAACCACAAAATTCCTGAATTCACTTGGATGAAAGTCAGAGCTGAGGCCAGAGACGGGAAAGTGCTAGAGTGGGAAGTTGAAGACCATGGGGGTGATGATGGGCATTCGATGGCCCGTGCCACAGGAATGGTGACCGCTTGCTGTGTTGAAGCTTGGTTGGAAAACTCCAAAATGTTGCCTTTAGGAGTGCACGCTCCAGAAGTTTTGAGTGATAGAGTAATTGCAAAAATAGTGGATACTATGAAATCTGATAGGGTTCGAATAGAGGGGCCAGAAATTCTTTGACCTGCGCGATTATTCTTCCGACCTAGCCGCCTTATCCCTAGTAACCACCCATTTGATGGCAATGGGAGTAGAAATGAGCACGGCGACCGCAAGAACTGGAAGGCGCCAGTCCATTTCCAATGCCGCTGGGCGTTCGATTAACCAAGTAAATCGAAGTGGTGATTGATGAAAATCGGAGCTCCAATCATGCAAGTTTGTAACATGATGGCCGACCACGCTTACAGAATGGTGCAGTCCATTGAAGGTCGTTTGTGGAGTATGAGATATCGAAACATCCTGCGATTCGAATATGAAATCAATCATTGAACCAGGGGGTGCCGTGACGTAAGCGCCACCATCAACTGGACGAATACCTGTTATCAGGTGTCTTTGTGAACTTGGAATAATCAATGCCTCCTCTCCATCGAATTGTATGCTTGTCGGTGCTTCTGACCACTCAAACAAGGCAGTTCCAGGCACTGACCATGATGAGTTTCCAAGAGTAGATATTCTGTACGTACTAACTTGTGGATCCACGGTTAATATTCTATCGAATGACTCCCCAGATATTTTGTGGCCGTGCCACTCTCCCCAAGTTGTAAACCAAACCTGTTGAGAGGTAAGCAAAGAAATTGCATCTTTATCCTCTCTAATGTTTACATCATGCCACCTTGCAATCCAGTATATGCTAACCAGACTATCTTGTTCTGCATTTTCTAAGGCGGTCAGATTAGTTTGACCTTTCTCTAAGCTGGTTAACCGCTGAACTACGTGTAAACCGTTAGAATCTCCTTCAATCATATCTCCAACAATCGAAAATCCTGCATCGGAGATTGATTGGGCGGTATTTGCATCGATTGGGCCGTTCGGATGCCCGAATGATACTGGTTGAGATCCCCAGCGCGACGCGTCTGTGAATTCAGTAAGATAATCACGACATTGTTCGATTACCCAATTTTCCTCTCTCACATCAATCCCTTCAAATCCATGACATCCAAATTCATCCCCCAGTTCGAGTCTTTCCGGTCCAATGATGTTCCAAAGCCAATTATCGTCATCCCATTCTGCAACAACTGGTGGTGCTGTAACAGGTAGCAAAATCATGCTACAAAGAACGATGCAGATGACCCTGCGAGTGAGCACGTCAAAAGGGCGGAGTATGTATCAGAAGAAGGCATCGCACTTACGCAAAGCAATAATGCCTGTGAGTATTCGCAGGTGCGATGGCCGGACTATCTTCGGATTCTCTGAACAGTGTGTCAAAATTGACTGGACTAGAAGGTTCAGGCAATGCTCATTCAACTCCTATGTTTTACAAGGGCCTGATGCAAGTTGTCCCCGTATTGGTCAGGACAATCACTAATGTACGATACGAAGGGCTAGAAAGAATACCTGACAAAGGTCCTGTAATACTCGCCGGAAACCATACGTCACACATAGATCCAATCCTGAAAATCATGGGGGCTAGAAGACCTGTTCACTATCTTGCAAAGGCAGAACATTTCGAGGATAAGAAGTTCCAGAAACTCATGATATCGACAGGTCAGATAGAAACATTTCGAGATTCCGGAGGAACCGATGCATTGTCTAGTGCTGTCGATGTCCTTTCTAGTGGCAATGTCATGGGCATTTTTCCAGAAGGTACACGCTCTCGGAACAAAGAACCACCCTATCTTTCGCGGGGCAAAACCGGGGGCGCGCGGTTAGCCGCAAGATTCCCAGAAGTTCCAGTTGTACCAATTGCAATTATTGGAGCAAGAAACTTCATGGCGCCTGGATCGGCAATGGTAAATCCATTTGCAAAAGTGCAAGTCAATGTCGACAATCCAATTACCTTTGCAGATTGGTTAGCGGACCCAGATGGTGGTAATATGACGAATGATGATATCGCCAACATGATTGAATTAGACGAGGACGGACAAAGGTCAATTATGAAATTACTATACAGACAATTCACCGACCAACTAATCGAGAATCTCAGGGTTTTGGGAGCACCGTAATAGTCATTGGTCGAACCAAATATTTGAGTGAACTTATCCGCATCCTTCATGGACTTACGATGTTCTGTCCAGTTAGTCGGCATGGAGCAATACCTAGCATTCCTCAAGCGAATTCTCGATGAAGGGTTAGAGAAGTCTGATCGAACGGGTACTGGAACAATCTCGGTTTTCGGACATCAAATGCGCTTCGATCTATCAGAATCATTCCCAGCAGTGACGACAAAAAGACTTCATTGGCCGAGTATTATTCACGAATTACTTTGGTTTTTGTCTGGCGAAACAAACGTTTCTTATCTTCAAGAAAATAAGGTCCGAATCTGGAATGAATGGGCGGATGAAGATGGAAATCTTGGGCCAGTTTATGGAAAACAATGGAGGAAATGGGAAACCAATGATGGAAAGGTTGTGGACCAAATTCAAAACGCTATTGAAATGATAAAAAATAACCCAAATTCACGTAGGATCATTGTGTCCGCTTGGAATGTAGGTGAATTAGAAGATATGGCGCTAATGCCTTGTCACGCCTTTTTCCAATTCTATGTCAACGAAGGACGGTTATCTTGTCAATTATACCAACGAAGCGCCGATGCTTTCCTCGGAGTTCCTTTCAACATCTCATCATACAGCCTGTTGACTTGTATGATGGCTCAAGCTTGTGGCTTACAACCCGGTGAATTCGTTTGGACGGGGGGAGATTGCCACCTATATCTCAACCACCTAGAACAGGCAAAAGAACAAATTTCGCGTCAGCCGCTTGTACCACCTCAACTGAAGTTAGATGCAAACATTACTGATATTGACGATTTTACCGCAGAGAGTATTGAGATTCTCAATTATGTGTATCACCCCCATATCTCGGCCCCAATCTCAATTTGAGGGAATAATATGCGTATGGCAATGATTGTGGCCATGGATGAGGATGGTTGTATCGGAAGAGGAGAAGGGTTGCCTTGGCGACTGGCTTCAGATATGGCCAGATTCAAACAATTGACTGAAGGGGGTGGATTCAACGCCGTAATTATGGGAAGGAAAACTTGGGATTCACTTCCAGATTCTTTCCGCCCCCTCCCGGAGCGATTGAATATCGTGATGTCAAGAGATACGGGTTGGGAAGCGGATGGAGCAGAAACCGCCCTATACAGTGGTAGAGCCATCGAGATTTCCTATGCTGATGGTTGTGAGGAGTGCTGGATTATTGGAGGTGCTCAGATATACCAGATGTACCTCGATAGGGTAGACGAAATCCATGTTACTACCGTACATACGAAGGGGAGTGGAGAAGTTATTTTTCCCGACTGGGATAGATCACAATGGGATGAAAATGTGGTTGAACGATTACAATCGGATACAGAAAATGAATACAATACCACATACTCAATTTGGACTAGGCGATGATATGAATATTCGCGACTTGTTCGCAATATTGGGTGGAGGGTTTTTTGTCTATACAGGGGTTCTCCACTTCACTGATACAGAATGGTTTGAGCCGATTGTGCCAGCGATTTTTGGTTCGGCAGAGTTCTGGGTGTTAGCAAGTGGAGCGGTAGAAATTGTCGTTGGTATCTTACTGATTATCCCGTCCTTCAGAGGGATTGGTGGTTATGCGAGTGCCGCGTTATTGATTTGCCTCTATCCCGCTAATCTATACATGTGGATATACTCTGTTGAATTGGGTGACGGTGCAGCACTTTCACAAACTGGTAACCTAGTCAGACTTGTACTACAATTGAGTGGGATTTGGGTCAGTCTGTGGATTGCGGAATTTGAATTCGAAAAAGCCAGGAAAAACTTGCATTAATCGATTTTTCACTAATGCCGGGTTAAGATTAATCTCCTTCTAGAGGCATGGGTTATCCATGGTGAGTAATCCGGAGGTGCGATTCGGCGAAGGGGGAGGTTTTGATTTCACTCCCCCAAGCGGATTGGCGATTATCCCTTGGGGTTTTTCTTTACTGTTGGTAGCCTTTGGGCTAATTAGTAGCATAGCAGGTCTGGTCACAAACGAATGGGAGGCTATGGTTGGCGGCGGGATTTTTGTGGTTCCTGGGTGCTTACTAGGTATGTGGCTAACTCCAACGAGGCTACAGAAAGAATTTGATAAAATTAGAATGGAAGAGAAGCCCAGAGATTTCGTTCATCGCTCAGAAACTGGAGGAACCACTGGAAGTTTCTGGACTGGAAAATATTCTCATATGCGAAAAAAGGATTATAGAGGATGGGTTTTCGAAGCCCCAGGTCCTGAATACTGGGACAAAATAGACCCATATGGGTCAGATGATATTGGTATTATTCCTGAACATCCTACTGTTGTGGGAACTCCAAAACCTGCAAGTTTCTCTCTTGATGGTGTATTGATGTGTATTCTCGCTCTATACTCAATCCCAGCCACAATG
>JAKURL010000017.1 GCA_022449345.1 Candidatus Thalassarchaeum sp.
CTGCCCGTCGGCGCGACTAGAATTCGGTCCTTTCCTGCAACCAAATCAGCGGTTGCTGCCTCTTGCACTGGAGTTAATTCCCACCCGCGCTTCTCTACTAATTCCCGCACGCGTGGGTGCAGAAGTTCGAGAGCCTCGGCCGTCATCGAACCTTAGGTAAAGTCCGACCAACATGAACCGATTGGTCTAACGGAGTTCATTAGGAAACCAGAATTTGAATTACTGATGAGGTGGAATTTCATCCGACCAATGATCCATCTCGTTGAGAGTTATTGTGACATTGACAATTTCACCATTCTCCCAGTAGTCAACAGCGATGAAGGTCGGCCTGTCATCGAATACTTCCCAACATTCTATGGCTCTAGCGAGAAGGTTGTCGTAGTCGTTGACATCAGATGAGCGTACTGGATCTGCAAAGCCCCAAGGCGTGCTTAGCCAGTTGTTTAGATGCCAAGCCTCAGTCTCACCATTGCCCCTTCCAACTGTGCAGGACATCTCGCTTTCCTCATCTTCCCCATACGGCGTATCCCAAGAGTGGGTCCAAGCGTGGTGTAGCCATGGCCATCGCTCATCATAGGAATAATCCCAAAACACAACCAGAGTTTTTCCGGTGAGTACCATATCTCCGAGCATCGGCCACTCTTCTCCAACTTGGTGAACCCAAGCCTTGTCGCTCATTCCGGTGACATTGAACAAATAATCCACGTGTTCACCGGGAACATAATTCTCGATTAGAAGAGTAACGACATCGCCTGAACTATTGTTCATCAATGAGTTCAGTTGACTCAACCAAGCAAAGGCATCAACCTCTGAGTACATACATGGATGTGGGAAGGCATCGGGACTGCCGTGACAAAATCGAACATCCTCTTTTTCGGTATCATCATTGGTCAAATGATGGATATCGATCATGAAAGCTCGAATACCTCCATCCCATTGCGCTTGTAGAGCAGTGTAGTGATTTAATGCCAACCAAACCTCATCTTCAACAGTTGAAAATGAGTTGTGAGTTTCTGGGAAGGTGTGATTATCATATTGGCGCTCACAGAACTTTGCTTGACCTTGACAAATCAGAACATCAGAGGCATTTCTAGGGTCAAAACCTCGTTCCATTTCCCAGCCATTTGACAGTCCGTCTCCATCCTCGTCCTCCAAAGGGTCGAGAGGTTTCTCGTTCTCTGTCGTGCAACCGGAAAGAAACAGACTGAAGGCGATTAGTACAGCACCGAAAGCCCGATTCATAGACTCCCGAGGTATCGTTTCAAACATGAATCCATTGGAACGTCACGCGATAAGTGAGATAATCCATGAGCGTGACCCAACAGGCGATGGCAGGTCCTTTCAAGCGACTGAACAACACTTTTCGAAGATGGTGGATGAGTCATAAGGACAACCATTTCCGCATAGTTACATCGTTGACCATATTGTCTGTAGCTGCAACCATCTGGGGTATCCTATTCTTGTTCGTACTAGGTGGAACTACAGATGAATCAAAGGAGATGTGGGTTCCTTGGAGTTGGCTCGGACTAATCTTGGGCGGAACTCTCGCCTTTTGGCTAGTGCCTGAATTCATGGTTTACCTAAGTCAAAAGGCCGCTCTTGACGAAGTCCTACTGCTAGATTCACGCCCTGAAGTTCTCAGACGACGGAAGGAAGCCGAGGAGGCAGCAGATATGCTAGGCCCAGCGTACCAAGCGCATCTCGTTCGACTCTACAATGACTTGGGAATCAAAGTCAGTGCTAGGTTTAGGCACATTAATCCAGCTGTAAATAGGACTACTGACCCAGCCACAGAATTTTCCGACGACACAGGCGACATGGTTTCTGAGCCATGGGATGAAATTAGTCTAGAATCAGAACACAGCGTTTCTTCGCAATTCCTAACCTCGTGGTGGAATACCAAAGATTCACGATTGTCTAGATTGCTTCCAAGAGCAAAGATACTACGCGAGGCTGACGCCAACCGGGCAGTCCTCGGATTCAGTTCGATTAGTGCTGCACTATTGCTTTACAACATGATATTCGGACTTGCGATACCAGAGAGCGGCGGTTCTAGGGAATTCACGGTCGACCTCACTATGATGCTTGCCGGAGAAGCCTCAATTCACATCATTGCGCCCCACTTTGATGGCGTAGGCAGCCTACTAGCCGCTGCTGCTCTAACTCTGGTTTTCTTAACCACACCTACGGACCAAAATCGGCCCTCAAGTTCACCAACTAGCAAGGATTCGGCAACTTACGAGGAGGAGTGATTGTGGATTTCCATGTCATCAAGAGAGAGGCAAGCCTAGCGATTGGCTTGGTCATACTTCTCCTAGGCTCTATGACCATTGCAACGGGATCATATCCTCCGATGGTTGTTGTTGAATCAGGCTCAATGATGCACGACCCAGAGAAGGGTTCAGTCGGGGCAATAGATCCTGGCGATTTGGTTCTGGTAATGTCGCCTGACCGGCATGAAATCATCACCTTTGCAGAGGCCACACAAGATGGTGGCGAACACGATGGCTACGAAACTCATGGAATGCCTGGAGACGTCATCATATTCCGTAAGAACGGTGGAAGCGATACCCCAGTTATCCATCGAGCTCTAATCAAAGCAGTAGAGAATCCAAGCGGAGGTTGGGATGTGCTAGGAACGGACATAGTTGGTGCTGAATCAATCACCGTGGAATTGGATTACGATTGCTATCATGGCAACTCAAAACTAACAATCAGTAATTGGATACCTCAGCATGAGGGCTACATTACCACAGGAGATAATCGATGGAGCAATGGTTGCCAATACGATCAGCAATCGCTTACAGATGAGGATGGAAATCTGGTGACAGCAATCAAGGATGAATGGATTATTGGTACCGCTTCGATGGAGATTCCTTGGGTCGGGGCGGTTAAGCTCTACGCAAGCGGAACATCGGACCAAGTCACCAGTAATTCTTGGAGCAATCTTGCTGTATTTGTGGCAATAGTAATCTCCGCACCAGTAATAATTGAGATGATTACAGACCGAGTAAATGGCAAGAAAGAAAATCAATCCGATGAAGAGGAATAATCCGCTCAGGATTGCCTAACTTACCAAACGAGGCAGAATGATTGGAATAATCACGATGAAGAGAACGATTAGACTACTCATCGAACTCAATCGATTTGCGGCATTCTCTATCCTAATCGGGTCTCCGCCACGCATAATGAATCGCATAGTTGAGTGAGCGGCATCCCTGAAGATGTGGCCTCCATCGAATGGAATCATCGGAATTAGGTTTGCAAATCCTAACAAGAAGTTAATCCAAGCCAGCCAGAAAAGGAAATCGAAGGTATCGAGCATTCCGGCTGTTCCGAGAGTAGATGCGATTACTCCATCACCTGCAATCAACATCGAGCGCTCCTGTTGAGGCATTGTGTGCCCATCAAATTGAATCGGAATCGCAAGCAAAACTAGTGGTGCTACGAGTAATACCAAACCCTTCTGCATTCCACTCAGGTCATCATCAGCTAAAAATCTCCAACCATCGACAGCTGCAGTGTTACTGCGAAGATTGCTAACACCTACAAATGGGTCGCCTTGTTCAATTTCTAGTTCCTCCATCACCCTTTCAGTTTCTTCCAAATCGCAACCTTCGGTTTGTTGGCACTGATCCATATGATATTGCCAACGGTCTGTGAAGGTGATTTCGATTACTCTGGTCTCTAAGCCTTCAGTCGGTAAAGAAATCACAGTAAAACTTGCAACTTCTCCAGACGAATAATTCTTCATCACCTCGGTAAAGTCTTGGTAATCTGAGACTCTTTCATCATCGATATGGGTAATCGTTTCGTAAGGCAATAATCCAGATTCTTCGGCTCCAGTTTCCTTGATTATTCCAGTTGCATGAACACCTGGGTTTTCTGCAACAAATCCATTTGCGGTCGCCGACAACAATACTAGAACCACTATGGTTGCCAGAAGATTAATCGATGGCCCTGCTGCATACAATCGTATTCTTTCTCTTCGAGGTGCCCGCATCATTTCCTCATATTCAGGTTCGGCGAAGGCTCCCACTGGCAAAGGACCGGCGAGTAATAATCCGAATGAACGAACTTGCATCCCATGTGCTCGAGCTTGAATACCATGGCTATATTCATGGATAATGAGGGCAATAATCAAGGCGATTAGTGGCCATTTTAGAGGGACAAAACTAGTCACTCCAGGAATCAAAAGTAAGTCAGATGCGGGCAATACATTTTGTTCAGCAGGTGCAGCAGCGGTTGCCAACGCTGCAGAGATTATCAGTAGGATTACACCAAACATTACGATGAAGCATAACCAAATAGAAAACTCACCGTAAGCTCTCCACAATTTTCGTGGTTTAGCCAGTTGTTCAAGTGCAACCTTGCCCTTGCCGGTGCGTAGCATCAGTATGATCCCGAGGACTCTAGTTGCGTTCCATCTATCCAGTGTACCATTCTGTTCAAGGTAGACCAAAGCGAAGTACCACGCACCGACTATTGCAATAGCCCAGATAGGAGCCCAACCTCGTACTCCTGCCCAAGCCAGCAGTCCAAGAAAGAGGATTTGATTCAGGCTCAGCCCTCTTTCCATGAATCTCCGTCGCTGTAGCCCCCACTTGAATACTCGTCAATCACTACACAACTGACTTGACCTGATACGGACTCGGCTACCCATGGCCGAGAAGGGTGATATGGCTGAACGCAGGCGTTCTCGGGAGATAGATAGCCTGCGTCGTGATACCGATGCCGTTGCTAGACTACTTCGACAGGCTAGATTAGATGAAATTCGTCAAGATCTCGAGGAAGCAAAGTCTCAACTCGATTCTACTGAATCAAGACTGTCAGGAGATTCAACTGAGAATAAGTAATCAATTCAGAGTCCAGACTCGGAAAGACCACTTGTCTTGAGAATTTGTCGAGTGATATCGGCTGCACTCGTCGGAGTTTCAATCGAACGTGCGCCGTCCGAGCGACTAATCAGTGCTAGGAATCTATGCAAAGGCATTCCATCGTGCCAATTGAGGTACGGCGCACCATTTCGGGTAAGTGGTACATTCGGAATGCTTCGAGCGAGAACCCGAAGTTTTCCTGTTAGCCCTTCAACTGGGACTTTCATGACTCTCCAACTATCTCCTCTAACACCCTTCAATCGGAAAGCGTAGAGGGGTAAGAGACCGCATCTTTCTCCAGTCCTCTGCAAAGCGTCGTACTGCTTTTTTGTGCGTCCTGAAAGGTAGATTTTGTCGGTCTTGGAAGATTTGACCTCAATTGGCATACACATGTCTCCTCGCAGAGCGAGAATATCTCCAGTCCCTTCCGAGCCGCTACCTGGGGCTCTGACTACCAAGAAAGGACGTTGACAGACTTGCATAGCCCGCGCCCGTTCAACTTCCGTGCAAGAGCGGGTGATTGCAATCACACCCTTGCGCTCACCTGCGAGTACCGAGCGCAATTCCCGCTCGTAGACCCCAGCCATGTGCCTAGCGTATTGTCAGGGTTCTTGACGACATCGCTTGCGATAGCCTCGGAGTGTAGCGTTTCGAGGTTTCCTTCACAATTCGGTGGTTAGGTCTTGCGAGGTTAGTAAATCTTGTAATTGGTGAATCTATAGTGGCAACGATTGAAGGCAGGGTGCAATACTGGCAACTTGTGGCAGAGGTTGCAGTCCGCACTGAGGATTTCCGATTAGCCTACAGATTACTAGATCGATTACGTGATTCTGGTATAGAACACGTACAGATTGCCCCAGAGTATCCCATTCCTACTGGGGTTGATTACTGGATTGCCTCTCACGCTGAAGTAGGACAGACCAAGGATGCTAGAGGAGTTGGTTGCGCGGTAGAAGAAATCGATTCAGTCATCGGTTCGATAATGAACAGAATTGCAGTTGGTGAAAAGGTGCAACGTATCTGTTTCGGAATCGACCCTGGCCCCCGTCCCGGACTATGTTGGATAGCTGATGGCCAACCCGCTGGCTCGATGCAAATGGAATCAGTGGACACCACTGTGGACCATGTAATGACCATCCTGAACGATTTCAGGCCTCCAGAATCAGTTGTTCGGATTGGTAACGGCTCTCCGACGATTTCTTCCCGAATAGCAAACGTCTGTTTGGCTCGAGGCCTTTCGGTGCAATTCGTTGACGAAAGCTCAACCTCTAAGGGTTCACGCCACGACCATGTCTCAGCCGCTCAAACAATCTGTTTCAAGGAAGGGATTCCTGTTATTGAGCGTCTACAGGTAATCCCAACAGAGGGGGAAGTGAAAGAAATTCAACGACGAAGTCGTAGCATTGCCGAGGGTCGTCTAACCATCCCTTCGAAACTTGCTCGAGCGGTAGCAGTTGGTAGATTGACCCTGAGTGAAGCAGTTGAACTTCACACTAAAAATCTCGACTACCGAGTTTGAGCAATCAAGCATACTTGCCGCGCCTGTATGCGCGGGTTTGATCTACGCCTGGAAATCGATCTTCCGATTCACGATAGACTGTTTTCATATTATTGAGGAAGTTATTCTCATCGGTAACGATGAGCACTTGATCTACACCAGGGTCTTGGCCATCATCCATCCATGCGAGTACGATCTCCATAGTCATCCTAGCACCTTCACGGGGTGGATACGCGAAGACATCCATACTCAAAGGAGGCATGACCAAAGTTTTTCGAGTTTTGACCTGCTCTATTTGCTCAAACATCGAAGCATAGGATTTTTTCAACAAATCCCGACGAAAATTATCTTGATTTGGCCGTCGGCAATCTGGTCCTACAACGTGAACCAAATTATCGAATGGTAGATTGAATCCAGGTGTAGTGACCGCTTCACCTACTCCGCAGGGTTGCATATTTTCTTTACGACGTTCAACCGCAATGCCGTGACAGAACTCCCGAAGTTCAGGTCCCGCCTTTTGGTGAATTTTCTCGTCCAAGCCTTCTCTTCCGGCTAGCCTATTATTCGCAGTAGTAACCAGAACGTCCCCTTCTACGCGGAGTATGTTTCCAAAAAGGACTCGAACATCACCATATTGGCATTGTCGGACAATGACAGTCTCCACCATATATGTGCGAGAGGAGGCCGTCTGCTATCACCTCTTCGTCGGTCAATTCCCAATTCTCTCTGACTGCAAAGGGTTCATCGCCACGAAGCCCTCCCATTGGATTACAATGTCCGTCGGGTATGTGCTGATTAACGTCGAACCGGGTTCTGAATACGAGGTATTCAATACAACCCAAGATTTACCCTTTGTTGTCGATGCTAACCTTCTGTTTGGCGACCACGATTTAATACTCAAAATTGAGGCTGAAAACATGGGCGTAATCGCTCGATTAGTTGTCGATCACCTACGTTCAATCGACGGTGTTCTCAACACAAAAACCCTCGCTTGTGCGGAATTTTGAGTTAATTTTTCGGCTCTAAAAGCCTCTTGGATTTTCCAAAAAGGTACCCACAGCGGCGCAGTAATGCGATTATCCGCCTCAAACTTCATAATCTCCCCGAGTCGCCCGCCTTGCGGAGGTGGATAATTCAATGTCTAAGAAATACTTCGTGTTGATGGAAGGCGGAAATGACACTGCTCAGGTGTTTGTCAGCAAGCAACCACGCGGTGCCGCTCTGAAAGCAGCTACACGTGGTCACGAGCAGATCGAGCTGCGCGAGCGCGGTACGAACAAGGTGCATTGCTTCACAGGCTCGACCGCAATGGTCGCTAAGCCTGCGAACGGACCAGCATGGCTTCCTGCTAGAATCAAGAAGGCCAATGTGAAGAAGACCGGCATCAAGCACCTCTGATTCACTCAGAGTGCGCCGATCTTCTACTATCTGCGCCAATTCTCGTAAACCCGTCCGCGATACCTTAGCGGATGCGCGGGCGGGTGATTTCGAAAACCAGATTTCACGGAGAGTTTGACTGTGAAGTCGATTATGCCTTCAGTCCCAATTTTCGGGCAATCATTACCAATGGGTCGTAATATTCGGTTACAACCCTCTCTTTCAGTGGAATAATCGCATTATCCGTGATATTGATTCCTGCTGGACATACTTCAGTACAGCACTTTGTGATATTACAGTATCCTATTCCGAAGTCTTCCTTAATCTCAGGAATACGATTTTCAGTATCCAGAGGATGCATCTCTAGACCAGCCAGTCTGACAAACAATCGCGGACCTGCGAATTCGTCGAACTTTTGATGCTCACGAAGTACGTGACAAGTATTGACACAAAGCATACACTCGATACAGGCTCTAAACTCCTGAATTCGGTCAGCTTCCTCTTGCTTGAACTCCCAATCGAAATCTTCTGGACCATTTATTGGGGCCATCTTCTTGTTCATCTCGTAGGCCCAAGAAATATCGGTGACTAGGTCCTTTGTAATCGGGAATGCCTGCATCGGTTTCACAGTCACAGGCTCCCCTTCTGGAGTCTCTTCCATTATGTCCTCCATTCTTATCATGCACATTAGTCGAGGTATTCCGTTAACCTCTGCACTGCAGGAGCCACATTTACCAGCCTTGCAATTCCAACGACAAGCAAGATCAGGGGCGTGCTCGGCTTGAATTCGATGAATTACGTCCAGAACAACCATTCCTTCGTCCATTTCGACGGTATAGTCAACCATCTTCCCGAGAGCCTCACCATGGGCATCGCCTACACCTCGGAAAACCCTGAAGGTAACTTCCTCTGACATCCTCAACCCTCCCCCTCGTGTAGGTCGTCTGCATCTAGCAGTGCTTTGAACTCGTCCTCAATTGGTGGATAACTGGTGTGTTCTATGCTCATTGAACCATCTGCAGATAGGGAAATTACACTGTTGACCTTACCCCAGTGCTTGTAATCCGGAACAGGGAAGTCCTCTCGAGTGTGGCCGCCGCGGGATTCTTCACGGTGTAATGCGGCGAGAGCGCACATTCGTGATACATCGATCATTGCGCTCAACTCTAGTGCCTGATGCCAGCCCGGATTGTAGATCCGAGAGCCACCAGGGCTGGTAATTGCTGCACGCGCCTCTAGATCGTCGAGGTCGCTAAGGGCTTCTTGCAGCAAGTTGCCGCTTCGAATGATTCCTACCTTATCTTGCATCATCTCTCGAAGGTCCTCGACAACAGCAGCCGGATTTTCTCCTCCTTCGCGGGAAAATGGAGCCAGAGTTTCGGCGATTACGTCCGCGATTTCTTCTCCATCAACGTCGGCAAAGCTATCCATTTCAGCCGCTCGAGCAGCAGCGTTCTCTCCGGCTATTTTTCCGAATACGATTAGATCAGTTAGTGAGTTTCCTCCAAGTCGATTGGCACCGTGTAATCCAGTTGCCGCCTCTCCAGCGGCATACAAACCGCCAACAGTCGACACTTGGGTTTCGGAATCCACTTTGACTCCACCCATGACGTAGTGGGCAGTAGGGCCAACTTCCATCGGTGTGGTAGTTATGTCAACAGCAGCCAACTCCTTGAATTGATGATACATTCCTGGAAGTTTCTTCTTCACATCTTCAGGACTTCTCCATGAGATGTCCAAGTATGCGCCACCATGCTCACTCGCTCTATCTGCCTCACGCTCGGAATTGATTGCCTTAGCGACCACGTCGCGAGTGAGTAGTTCTGGAGGTCTCTTCTTTGTTGCCAGTTTGCCTGAAATTACTTCGTCAACCCACTCAAGGGCCTCCTTTTCTGTATCTGCAAACTCATCCGCATACATTTCAGGAATGTAATCGAACATGAATCGCTTACCCTCTGAATTAGTTAGCATTCCACCTTCTCCGCGTACACCTTCAGTCACCAGAATTCCTTTGACGCTAGGCGGCCAAATCATACCAGTAGGGTGGAATTGTACGAATTCCATGTCTCCAATCTCCGCTCCGGCCCAGTAGGCCAGAGCGTGACCTTCTCCGGTGTACTCCCACGAGCCGGAACAAACCGCCCAACAACGAGTAATTCCACCGGTCGCGAGAACGATTGATTTGGCCTTGAATAGGTGTAGTGATCCATCATTGCGATTATAGGCAAAGCAGCCGGACACCTCACCGTCTTTGGTGAATAATCTTCGAACCGTATATTCCATGAAAACATCCATCCCCATGTGAACTCCTTTTTCCTGCAGGGTTCGAATCAACTCCAGTCCGGTGGCATCTCCAATGTGGGCCAGTCTAGGATAAGTGTGGCCACCGAAGTTCCTCTGACTCGTCAAGCCCTTTGGGGTTCGATCAAATACCGCTCCCCAAGTTTCAAGCTCACGAATCCTATCTGGGGCTTGTTGAGCGTGAATCTTTGCCATGCGCCAATCATTGAGGTATTTCCCACCCTTCATGGTGTCTCGGAAGTGAACTTCCCAACTGTCTCGTGGATCTTTGTTTGCAAGCGCTGCAGCGGCTCCGCCCTCAGCCATCACCGTGTGAGCCTTACCAAGCATAGACTTGCAAACTAGAGCAACGCTTGCACCTTCTTGGCTGGCGGCAATAGCAGCACGCAATCCAGCGCCACCGGCACCGACGACGACGACATCGTGTTCGTGAGTCGTGTAGGTCTCATCGGAGATATCGTAGCGCATTCACAATCCTCCCCAGATAATCATGTCAGTCCAGCCGAACATAGAGTCCGTACAAGCATAGATGTAGAAATCCGCAAACATTACCCATAACAGAGAATAGAGAGCCCATTCCTTGTGTTGTTCATTGAGTTTAGTTGAGAACTTCCACAGTCGATACCTTAGTCGATTCATTGGGCTACCAGTCCAGTCGTTCGCTGCCCCGCCTACCACATGACGGAAGGCGTGGCAACCGAAGGTGTATCCGGTAAGAAAAATCACATTGATGAGAAGGATTAGGCTTCCTACAGTAACACCGTATGCGTGAACGTCACCTTCGTGGAAGTTAATCGATAGCCAAACGTCGAATGATAGAATTGGCAGGTAAGCCAAAGCAACGTACATGAAGTATCGATGTAGGTTCTGAACTACCAACAATCCTGTTTCACCGGAGTATTCGTCCCATGGCTTGGAAACAGCGCAACCAGTTGGTTGCTGCATGAAAGCACGATAGTATGCTTTGCGATAGTAATAGCAGGTAGCACGGAATCCAGCTGGGAAAATTAGGATGAACATCGCTGGACTTAACCATTGCAAATGAGTAGGCATCCAAGAATGTTCTCCAGGTATGATTAGAGGTGAATAGAGAGGACTCAGAACATGAGAACCTTGGTCCTCAATGGCCATAGTTCCAGCACCGTGCCCAACTCCTGCTGAAAGGCCAAAATCAGAGAAAATCCAGAAGTCTGCTTCCATCAAACCACGCCATGTTGCATAGATGATCATGAAGCCGAGATATGCGGCCATGGCGGTGGGTCCTTTCCACCACTTGTCGACCCTATCAGTTGCTCCAAATCCCTTCTTCATCGGGAGTGGGAAGGTGATCCCTTGACTCATCTCCGCACCTGATGGTATAAACGCGCAGTCCGATACCCATAAGCAATTGCATTCCACCAGTTCAACAGTCTGAAAGGCTTACTCAAAATCCGTAGGTTCAAGACACCCATCTTCTCTCAGTAATCAAAGGTGGTGTTGGCGATGATAGATGATCTAACGAGTTCGATTTGTCTGAACTGCGGATACATGCCAGGGGCATTCATGCCAGGGCTTCCTTGCCCAGAATGTGGTGAGACAATCTTTCCGTAATTTCACCATGGGTATTTCCAAACCCATAGGATTCCATCGTTGATTATGACTTGGATTGCGAGCATAGAAGCTCCCACCAAGGGTAGAATCGAGGTTCCCGAATCGCCGCTTTGCCAAGCATTCCATCCGAACAAAATCAACAGAACATTTCCTGCTACAACAAGCCAAAGACAAGCGATTACAGCCCACTGTGTCCAAGCCGCATCCGACCGAATGTGAATCGAAGTCAATTCAAGCCAAAGCATTGAGGGGATTAGAACTAGAAGAAAGGCGAGAAGAAGTCGCTGATGACCACCATCGACGACATCTCCACTCCAAGGCCAACCCACACTCTCTACTACCGAAACCTCCCAACCAAACAGAAGTTGTTGGAAGACGATTAGGAATCCCAGAGCGGATACAAACATACAGACGACGTTCAGCGTTCTCCATGATTCATGAATACCTCCCCAAAGCGCTATTGGATCGTCCATTCGACGCAATCCAATAGCGTAAGATGCAAGCACCATAGGGCCGAGAATAAAGACAACCGTTCGAACAAATTCTCTCGTAATCTCCAACTGATTACCCTCCGATAGCAGATTCAAGCAAGTGCGCCATAATCGGCGTCCGCTTCTTCCATTTCGATCTCTTCAACATCCATCTGAGCAAGTTGTAACTTACCAGATAACTCGTCGTTGACGGCGTGCCAGTAGGAATAAGCTTCGATTACCCAGATACCTGACTCTCGGGTTCCGTTTCCGCTACCCTTGACCCCACCAAATGGTAGATGAGCCTCGGCACCAGTTGTCGAGTTGTTGATTCCGGTCATACCAGCCTTGATACCAGTTTTGTAGCGGTATGCTTCAAGTCGGTCATTGGTGTAGATTGCAGATGACAATCCGTATGGAGATGCATTTGCTAGGTGTAAAGCATGGTCAAAATCTCGGGCCTTTACGATGGTAACGACTGGGCCGAAGATTTCCTCATGGAAGCACTCCATATCCTCTGTTACATCGACATAAACGTGAGGCCACATGTAGACTCCTTCGCTAGCATCGCCATGGAAGTTCTCTGGCTTGTTGTCGTTTGTGATACGTCCTTCTCCCCAAATTTTCGTAGCGCCACTTGCCTCACACATATCGATTCCTTTGAGGAAGTCGACTGCATATTTCTCTGACAACATCGAGCCGTATAGAACACCATCGTTCCTCATCGAGTCACCGATTGCAGTCGACTTGACTTTCTCCATGAATCGCTCGACAAATTCGTCGTAGATGTCTTCGTGAATGATTAGATTTCCAAGGCTAGTACAACGTTGTCCGGCTGTTCCGAAGCCGGCCCAATATGCTCCCTGGACAGCATTTTCGATATTTGCTGAAGGCATGATGACGAGTGGGTTCTTTCCACCTAGTTCGAGCGAGGCACTGACTAGGTTACGTCCACAGACCTCTCCAATCATCTTTCCAACAGCGGTGCTACCAGTGAATGAGATCTTGTTGACCATACCTAGGTCTGCTGAGTCGACCAAATGTTGGCCTGCCCCACTCCCCTTTCCGTGGATGAGATTGATTACGCCGTTTGGCAATCCCGCTTCATGCATAATGCGGGTAAGGGCAAAGGAAAGCAGAGGTGAGTCCTGAGGTGATTTCCAGACACATGTATTTCCGCACATAATCGCAGGGATCATCTTCCAGAAAGGAACAGCGGATGGGAAGTTGCACGCGTTGATGATTCCGCAAACCCCCAACGGTCTTCGATAGGTGAATAACTCCTTGTTTGGTAATTCAGAATTCACGGTTTGTCCATAGAGTCTTCGACCTTCGGATTGGAAGAAAAGACAGGTATCGATTGCTTCCTGAATTTCGCCGCCACACTCTTTGATGGTCTTGCCAATCTCCCGAGCCTGTAGACGAACCAATTCGTCCTTGTGCTGCATCAATAAGCGACCCATGTTTCCAATTACTTGACCACGGGTTGGAGCAGGAGTAGCAGCCCAATCAGGGAATGCGACCCTAGCGGCTCTCAGAGCGTCGTGAACATCCTCTTTCGTCGAAAGTGGGAACTCTCCCAAACAATCGTCTAACCATGCAGGATTGATGCTCTCATAGGTTGCACCATCACTAGCCAAAGTTAGTTCACCGTTGATTATGTTGTAACCCCTAACCTTAGGAGATCCATTCGGATTATTCGTTTCCATGTATTCGAAACCAGTCTCGAGAACGTGGGTCATATTTCGCGCGAATCGAGTATTAGCAATGAAACCACCGCATCGCTAATCGTGTTTCTGATAACTGAAATAGCAGATTTGACATTGTTCAATTGGGGGGTTTAACTACCTCCGATGCCGACAAGTGGTTGCAAGGAGGGCGAATATGGCAGAGGATTCAGCCAAGGAATTGAAACTCAGAGTAGCCAAAGCTATTCCGAGCGACGTAGGTCATGGCAGAGCAAGAGTGCCTTTTGACAACGAATTGAACCTCAAACCAGGAGATATAATCGAGATTGAGGGTGAGCGCTCCACCGCCGCAATCGTCTGGAGATGTCGGCCGGAAGACGCGAACCTTGGGGTTATTCGAATAGACGGAATTATCCGCAAAAATGCCAGTGTTTCGTTAGGCGACCGAGTTACAGTTCGGAAAGTCGAGGCTCAGGCATGTTCACGCTTGGTTCTCAGCCCAGTTATGGCGAAGCAACAGAAGGTCCGCTTTGGCCCCGGAATCGAGGGTTTTGCTCGTCGTGGTCTGAACAAGCGACCAGTCGTATCTGGCGATCGAATATTCATCCCTGGAATGACCCTGTTCGCTGAAGCATTACCATTCCAGATTGTTCAAACCAGTCCCAAGGGTATTGTTCAGGTATTGCCTGACACTGAGATTATTATCAAGGAAGAGGCAGTCGATCAAGACGAAGATGCCGATGTCTCCAGTATCACTTACGAGGACATTGGTGGGCTTGGAGATCAGTTGCAAAAGGTTCGAGAAATGATTGAACTTCCATTGAAACACCCAGTTCTATTCCGAAGGCTTGGAATCGACCCTCCTCGTGGAGTTTTGTTACATGGCCCTCCGGGTACTGGAAAAACCCTGATTGCAAAGGCGGTTGCTTCTGAGACAAATGCCCACTTCACTTCGATTAACGGACCCGAAATTATCTCGAAATATTACGGAGAGAGCGAGAAGCAACTTCGTGAGATATTCGATGAAGCGACTGCCAATGCTCCAGCAATCATCTTCATTGATGAATTGGATTCAATCGCTCCCAAGCGTGAGGATGTTTCAGGAGAGGTTGAGCGAAGGGTTGTCGCACAACTCTTGACTTTGCTAGACGGAATGCAGGGTCGCGACAATGTCGTCGTAATCGGTGCAACAAATCGCCGTGATGCAATCGACCCAGCCTTGAGGCGGCCGGGTCGATTTGACCGTGAGTTGGAAATCGGAGTTCCTGACAAGAATGGTCGCGAGGAAATCATCAACATCCACACCAGAGGTATGCCGATTAGTGACGATTTCGATATGGATTGGCTACTGGATAATTCCTACGGCTTCGTCGGAGCAGATATCTCAGCATTGGTGCGAGAGGCGGCGATGAAGGCTCTGCGCCGTTACCTACCGGAAATCGATCTCGACGAGGAGCAGATTCCTGCCGAAGTTCTAGAAAAGATGGAAGTCAAAATGATCGATTTCCGTGACGCAATTAAGGAAATCGAGCCGAGCGCTCTGCGTGAAATCTATGTCGAGATTCCTGAGGTATCCTGGGAACAAGTTGGAGGACTAGAAGAGGTCAAAGAACGCCTCAAAGAAAGCATCGAATGGCCTCTGACCCAACCTGAAATGTTCGAGCATTTCGGAATTAACCCACCTCGCGGAATCGTATTATTCGGAGCGCCGGGAACAGGTAAGACCTTGATTGCCAAAGCCATCGCTCACGAAGCAAAGGCGAACTTCATCTCCATCAAAGGACCAGAAATGGTCTCTAAATGGGTTGGAGAGTCAGAACGAGCGATTAGAGAGGTCTTCAAGAAGGCCAAGCAATCCAGCCCGTCGATTATTTTTCTCGATGAATTCGAGAGCATCGCGGGAGTAAGACGCTCAATGTCTGGAGAGGGTTCAGATGTAATGAACAGAGTTGTCAATCAACTTCTTTCGAGCATGGATGGTGTAGATACTATGGAAGGTGTAATCGTAGTTGCAGCCACCAATCGACCGGAAATGATTGACCCCGCTCTTCTTCGTAGTGGTCGCTTTGAGCGTGTGCTTCACATTCCTCCACCAGATTTAGATTCTCGCAAGGCAATTCTACGTATCCATGTTAAGGATATGCCACTCGGAAAATTCTCCTTGGATGACCTTGCAACACAATTAGACAATTATACCGGTGCTGATATTGAATCTGTCTGTAGAGAGGCAGCACTTATCGCCATGCGTGCTGGAAGAAAATCGGTCTCCAAGAAAGCCTTCGAGGAAGCAATTGCTCGAGTGAGGCCAACAATTACCGATGAGATGATGGAGTACTACGGACGCATGGAAGGTATGCTGACTAGTGGTCTTGACTCGGTACGTCGCCGACCTGATACACTTTCGGGAATTGAAGCTGTTTGAGGTGAAGAAATGCCGACAACCTTCGGCCGAGAAATTCTTGGACGTGATGTTGTCGATCAAGCATCCGACAAACTTGGTGTTTTAGCAGATTTTAGAATCGACATGTCGAGTGGAAGAATCATCGCTCTATTGGTTGCTCTTGAGAATGATCTCGATCCAGCAATGCTCCCTTGGCCAACTCTAGAAGGTCTCCTCTCAGTTCCA
Organism: Candidatus Thalassarchaeum sp.; assembly: GCA_022449345.1. Taxonomy (GTDB): domain Archaea; phylum Thermoplasmatota; class Poseidoniia; order Poseidoniales; family Thalassarchaeaceae; genus MGIIb-O1. The sequence continues at coordinate 16,428 of JAKURL010000017.1, forward strand.
GTCGAGGAGATTACTGAGGTTGGTGTGAATATCCAACTCGCCCGTTGAGCCGATGCAGACATCGTTCAGCGGTGAATAACGGTCTTAAGTCGAAGTTGAGGCTCGTCAGACGTTCCGTAGGAACGGTGGCTCGCAGCATGGCGGATTCTCGGGTTTGGATAAGAAGACTGACGTCGAGACAAACTCGACGCCTTACAATCACTACCGCATTCTGGTTAATGCTGGGAATTCTACTCTTCTCAATTCTTCAAACTTACATCATTACAGGAGAAAAACAACAGTCTGCTTACGGTGATGACTGGAATGATTTGAACAGCTTTCGAGATGAAGTATCCAATCTAGGAATAGAAACCACGGCACTCATTTCAAGCCCCCTTCTTCTTGCGGAAATAGACAACCCAGGACAGGCAATTTTCGTGATTTCTGGTGTAGAACGAGATACGATTTCTCTACCAAAATTTACCGGAGATGAGACGATAGTAGATTTCCGAGAAGCCGATGGTTACACCAGTTCAGAAATTGGTGCGATTAGAGCCTTCGTCGACGCCGGTGGAACAATCCTCTTAATGGATGATTTTGGATATTCGGCGAGCCTTGCCGATGACTATGGCCTGAGTTACTCCGGACATCATCTTTACGATGGGGAAGCTTGGGCTCGCGAACTAGACTTCAATTTCGTTTGGGTAAACGAAACATCGGCCTTCAACTTCACTTCAACATCTGGCTCTGTGGCCATGGCAATGCATCCGTGCCTGCGTGATGTTGACCTCGATGGTGTAATCGATTTGCTAGATGATGAACCATACGACCCCAATGTCGGCGGAGTGATTACTGAGCAGAATGTTGGCCTCTGCGCTCATCGATGGGACGAGGAGACCGGTGAATGGGACTTCTCAGAGAATTACAATCTGTTGACAAATTCTCCATCCGCCTTTGAGAAGGATGGGGCATTCAATCCGGCCGAGAATAGGTACGCGATTAGTGCAAGCACTCTCGACTCATATCTCGACACCAATGACGATGGGAATCTAACCGTCGGATTCGAGGCGGCAGGAATTGCAGGAGACGAACAAGGTCCGTTTGCAATCTATGTGCGTTATTGCGTCGACCGTATGTGTCTAGATGCTACTTCTGGTCGAGTGCATTTTGTCAGCGATGGTTCGGTCCTAATCAATTCACTATACACTGCAGGACCAGATAGCCCCTATGCTGACTCTGTACCACTAAACGACAACCGTAAGTGGGCACTCGATATTATCGCCGAAGCACTACTTCTTGGCAACACCAGTACAGACGTTGGTGATGAAGCCATCATCATTTTCGATGAGTCTAGACATCAGCAGGAGACTCCTATGGGTGATACCTACAACTTGCTGTACTACATCCTAGTATACTTTACCAACGATTGGATGGCTATGTTAATCCTCTTCCTAACTCTGTTCATCGTCCTTGAAGCAGTCCTCATTCGCAAGGACGATCCAGAGGACTGGCGCCACGTATTCCGCATCATCTACTACGGATTTGGCGATGCTCGACGTTACGAATACTATCAGAGGCCACAGAAAGTTAGGCAGGTGTTACTCACTCGTGTTCGCAATCTCAACACAATGTCTCGCGAGGAGTTCGATGCCCTTCCAGCGGCTGAACTACAACGTATTGTGGATGATCCGGTATTGGTCCAATTCATCTTTGAGGATAGGCGATACAAGCCGGATGAATTGGTTGGAATAATCAAGCGAATCAAGGCATGGGGTCAGACGACAGAGGAGAGTGATGCCTGATGTGGACTCGAAAGGCTGCAATCATGCTAACCAGCGGTATTTCGTTGATTCTAATTGGGATGATGATATCTCACTTCCAATTGATGATAATCGGTCTAACCTTCATCTCTTTCTTGGTCATCAACGGGTGGGTAACCGGTAATTCAGACCTTGAGGTTTCTCGAAATATCTCTGCTCAGAATGTCTACAAAGGTGACGATATTCTAGTCGAGGTTACCTTCACCAATAACTCGTATCGCCGAACTCAATTGCTTGAGGTATTCGACAACGTACCTCACGAGATGAAGATGAGGCGTGGTATCAATCAGATGAGGATGAATCTCGGTCCAGGGCAATCGGCTACAATGCGATATACAGTTCGTTGCCCACTTCGTGGCCACTACACCGTTGGGCCGGTCTCTGTTCGTCATCGTAACGCTTTCAACCTCTTCGTGAACGAATCGAGAGTCAACGACCGAGCAGATATCACTGTCTTCCCTCAGGTTCGTGAAGTTGAGGAAGCTCTCCTCCGCTCTAATGTTCCGAAAATGTACACAGGTGCAACTACCCTGAAGACTCCCGGTCAGGGGATGGAATTCTATTCGCTGCGAGAGTATCTTCCAGGCGATGCCTTCCGAATGATCAACTGGAAGGCATTCGCTCGCACTGGAGAGCTGATGGTTAACGAAAAGACACGTGACGCGGTTACTGACGTGTTCATAATTCTAGATACTCGGGATGTTGCGAGAATTGGAACAGTCCTCAAGAATCCGCTAGAAATGGGCACTGTTGCTTCGGCGTCGATTGCAAACTACTTCCTCCGACGTCGTGATTCAGTTTCTATTGTCACCTACGGTGACAGGATGAACTACCTGCCACCTGAAACTGGTGACAAGCAGTACTACAAGACTCTCAGCATGCTTGCGGGTGTAACCGCCAAGGGCAGTATGCCTCTGCAAGCTGTAACCAATGCGATGACCTCTCGAATCAGTCGAGGCTCTCCAGTATTCATCATCAGTAGTTTAGAGGGCGATGGAACAACCCTCCCAGCAATCCGAAACCTTGCGGGTAAGGGTCATGAGGTCATCGTTCTATCACCATCCAGTATCGACCTCGAGAGATTGGTCAGCCGAATTCCAAGAATGTCTTTCGAGGTTCTGAAACTCGAGAGACAAAACAGACTGACGGCGATTTCAGGGTATGGTGCAAAGGTCATCGATTGGATGCCGGATATCGAGTTATCACAGGCCTTGCTACAGGTCAAGACGGTTTGAGGGGTGAAGCAATGGCAATGGAAACTGTACCGCCAAGTCAGACACTCCATCTTCCACGTCTACGCCGTCGCTGGCAAATCCTATTCCTACAAATTATCGCAACAGCCGCACTAATTGCACTAATGTTCAGAATGACAGAAGTCTACGGCCCTTGTGACGAAGGATTCCTCGAAGATGGCAATAATTGGTGTCCGTCATACGAACATACTAGAGGCCTAATGTGGGTTAGTGAGCAACCCTCCTTCCAGAATAATGCCCTCTCTGGAAGTGATGGGTTAATTCTGCCTCGAGAATTGATTGGAATTGAGTCGACAGGTTTTGCTAGTCAAGTGGCGCCCCTAGCTATGTGCTTCTTACTTGCTGGAATTTGGATGTTCTATCAAGTCCGAGATGAGAAGGTCAAACTTTGGACTCGCCGAAGTATTACTGGTGCTATTGCACTATGGGCTCTTCTGCCATTCCTAATCGCTTGGGGAGATGAGATTGGAGTCATTGGCTTCCACCTACCGATTCAACACCTTGGATCCCTATTCCAACCTCTTCAATTAGCAATCGAGTTATTCTTTGTTGGAATTGTCTTCGCTCCGATATTGGCCGGATTGATTGGAATCTGGGGTCTATCTCGAAGAGCCCTAACTTGGTCTGTGGGGTTCTTCCTGATGATAATCGGTGTCCACGCCTTACTGACTTTCCAAGGAATCACAGATGCGGTGTCTGGAATAGGCCTCAATCCTCTCCCAGCCCAAATAGGGGAAGCGACCCTGTACGGCGGCCTAATCTCACCACTGGCACTAGACTTGATTGGAATTGCAATTCTGATACTGCTATTCCATGAGGCGGGTAATGCAGTCATTGGACACCTCGAGTACGCGGTTATGTTACCTGATGCTACCAAATCAGACCCAGAATATGTGCGTCAATTCAACAATGTCGTCAACAGCCACGTATTACACACAATTGCAATCATTGCCGGAGTTGCTCTGACCACCGCACTTGCCCTGGAATTCGATGGCCTGATGCTGGATATAGTGGCTGTAATGGAAGGCGGACAGTGGAGCGGCCAAGTATCCGAATCACTGGAGTTACAGTTGACTTACGGAAAGGTTATCTCAGCCGGATTATTCTTGTTGGCAGTGGCTGGAATGAGGTACGTTGTCCCATGGCAGAGAGTCAGCGGACTTCTTGAAGCAGGAATCGCTAGCCTGCGAGGCCCAAGTTCAGAATCCTGAGATTTCTTATTGGATTCCTTGTAATTTCTCGATGAAAATAATTAGTTGGTTTGCTAGGATTAGCGAAGCTAATCCGAGGACAATTACCGCAAATGGATTAGCCCACCATCCAAGGTGAGGATCCATAACAGAGATCACCCTCTCACTGATTTCCCAAGCCCCGATTATACACCCCACGAGAACAATTCTTTCCTTCCAGGGGGAGGTCTTCTTTCCGGGTGTAGTTGCCCTTCCGGGCAAGTTGCGAACCTCGCTCATGCTGTCCGTGTGGGAAATATCGCCAATATATGCACCGATTGCGACGATTCTTCTGCAATAGACACTCTCAGTGGGGTTCAAGCCACATAGGCCAGCCCAACGGTCATGGCGGAAGGCATCGACATACAGACCTGCAGCCGATGTGATAAGCCTGCTATTCTGCATCAGGAATACAGTGGTCAGCACTTCTGTGCATATCACCTTGGTCGATCAATTAGGAAGCGTGTGTCAAAGGACCTACGCAGCCAATTGGTGCTACCAAAGAACGCCCTCCACGAGGATGGTCGTCCTTTCACCATCCTAGCCGGCATCTCCGGCGGAAAGGACTCAGCTGTTCTTCTGGATATGCTCGTAGACATAATTGGAAAGCGACGCGATGTGAAAATCATCGCAGGCTGCGTCGACGAGGGAATAGACGGATACCGTTCTCCTTCACTAGAATGTGCGAGGGATTTAGCCAAATCCCTGTCGATTGAATTCGTCACTTTGTCATACGAAGAGATGGGTTTCGAAAGAATGGATGAGGTTGTTAGGAGAATGCCGGTAATGGCAGAAAATCATGAGGAGGCAAAGGGAATGATGCCATGTTCATTCTGTGGAGTATTCCGTAGACAAAGCCTCAACGCCCTTGCAGAAAAGGTGCGAGCTGACGTCATGGCTCTGGGGCACAACCTAGATGACATGGCTCAGTCAATTCTGATGAATTTACAAAAGGGCGAGATCGAACGTAGTGTCAGACTCGCCCCCCATACAGACACACCAATCGAAGGCTTAGCACCCCGCATAGTTCCTCTTCGTTGGGTTCCTGAGCAGGAAATTCATGCCTACGCCTTCGCAAAGGGTCTGCCTATCCACCACGGTGACTGCCCTCACGCGCCTGGAGCAATGCGACAGCAAAGCCGCGCAGTCGTGGCCGCTTTAGAGGCTCAAAGTCCCGGTGCAAGGCATGGTTTGCTTCACGCTTTGGAGCAGATTCGGGAGTTACACAGGGAAGCACGAGGTAACCATCAATCGGATGTGACAAATTGTCTTGAATGTGGCGAGATTACCAGTAGAACCGTTTGCCAATCATGTACGATGAAGAGTTGGCTAGCGGAATCAGTCAGTTAGATGAAGTTCACTTCGACTTCCATCTGCTCGCTTACAGATTTATGAACAGGACAAGCCAAACCTCGCTTGATTAACCAAGCCCTATCTTCGTTATCGAGTTGTGCGGGTAGCGAGATTTCAACATTGAGTTTTGATACTCTTCGGGGGCCAGCAGACATGTATTTCTCCACCGAACCGCTCATTCCGCTAACATCCAACTCGTGGGAATCAGCGGCGATTGCGATAATCGTCATCATGCAATTCAGCATAGATGTCGCCAAGAGGTCAGTCGGGGAAAACGACTCACCTTTTCCCATATTGTCCACTGGAGCATCGGTTGCCAATGTTTGACCCGACGGCATGTGGGTTGCAGTGCATCTTAGGCCGCCGTCATAAACAGCCTCGATTCGAACCATCCACAGACCTCAGAGGATGGATTCTGCCAAATCATCGATTGATTGCGAGCGACCGCAGTAGGAACATCGTAGATCCAATGGTTCAGCCGACACAACGCGTAACTTGTGCGGTAGCGGTTCTCGGAAGTTCTGTGTTATACAGTTCCAGAAAGAACAGCGGGCGATGTTGACTAATTCAGTACCTAGTTCGATTTGTCGCTTCTCGGCGACGCTGTAATTTCTGATGATTGCGACCGAAGCTTTTGGAGCGATTAGTGCTAGGCGGTCCAATTCTTCCTGAGTTAATTCGCGATCTTCAATTTTCAATACGTCCTTCCGACCGACCTTTCCGCTGGGGACATTCATCACTAGACTAATCGGGTTTGATCTGCCAATATCTACTCTCAGCATCTGCATAACTTGCAATGCCTTTCCCGCTGGAATGTGGTCGACGACAGTTCCGTTGCAGATGGCGGTTACACGCCTCATCTCGGTCATTCGCCGACCTCCTTGGGAACTTCGACTCCGAGACTTCTGCAAAGTAGCGCCATTCTGGTTGGCACACCGTTGAAGGCTTGTTGGAAATATCGCGCATGTTTGGTCGAGTCAACGCTCGGGTCAACCTCGTCGACTCGAGGGAGCGGGTGCATGACAATCATGCCTCCCTTTGCACCAACCAAGTCGTCAGCAGTCATCTTGTAGATTCCAGCGACCTTGGCATATTCATCCTCATCAGGAAATCGCTCTTTTTGGATACGGGTCATGTAGATGACGTCAGCTTCCGAAATTGACCCAGCCAAATCTTCGCTCTCTACAACCTCGGCACCGTGAGACTGCAAATCACTCACAATTTCGGCCGGCATTCGTAGGCTATCTGGTGAGACAAGGGTTAGCTTTGCTCCAAAGCGCACAAGCGCGTGTGATAGTGAGTGAGTGGTTCTACCATAGCGTAGGTCACCAACGAGAACCACATTCAATCCCTCAAGTGTACTGTGGGCTTGGCGGATTGTGAATAGGTCGAGCATGGTTTGGGTAGGGTGGTTTCCAGCCCCGTCTCCGGCGTTCAACACTGGAATATCGATTGCATTGGCGCTATACTGTGCCGCACCTTGACGAGGATGTCGGATTACTGCGATGTCTGAGTATCCGTCAACCATCTGCATGGTATCGTAGAGGGTTTCTCCCTTTGCAACACTAGAACCGACTGAACTGAGGTTTACCACCTCTCCACCGAGTCTCTTCATCGCCGATTCGAATGACATACGAGTTCGGGTTGAATTCTCAAAGAACAGGTTGCCAAGCACCTTTCCTTGCAGCAGTGGAGCGTAAACATCTCCCATGGCTACCGGTAGCAATCTTTCAGCCGCATCGAGTATCTCCAATATCTCATCATTGCTCAGATTGTCCATGGTGATCAGGTCGCTCATACCCTGCCCTCCGCCGAATCCCAACGCCGCCCTTTCATAGCCCTTACCCTTGGTAAAATTGTTCCTAACCGCTCTCCGTCGGCTTGAAGTCGGATGCTTACGCCGAGCGGTCGATGATTATCTCGCGTACGCCAGTGCGGGTATCTTTTTGCGGAGGCGGAACTGATGTTGATTGGTTCGCAAATTCCGAGGGAAACGGTGGACGTGTCATCTCTTTAGCGCTAAATCGGCATATCCACGTGACGGTAAATGCGCGATTCGATGATAGAGTCCGAGTTTCTTACTCGAAGATGGAAATAGTGGATGATTTCGAAGACCTTGAACACGAACTTATTCGTGAGGCGATGCGTATGACCGGAGTTACCTCTGGTGTCGAGATTACAACCATCGCCGACATACCATCCAGAGGAACCGGTTTGGGATCGTCTTCTACTGTTACCGTAGGTCTACTGAACGCCTTGCACAATTTTGCTGGAAGGGGGGTTTCTGCAACTCAGTTGGCGGAAGAAGCCTGCAAGATTGAGATTGATATTATTGGTCAGCCAATCGGTCGACAGGACCAGTACGCTGCCGCCTTTGGTGGTGTTAATTCGATTTCATTCACTTCAGAAGGTGTCGCAGTCGCTCCTCTGGAATTATCCAGTGAGGTAATTTCTCGATTGGAGTCGGAATTCACCCTAGTCTTCACTGGATTGACTCGAAGTGCCAGTTCTGTACTGTCGGAATCTCCAGAAGACGAATCTGACCGCTTAGAGCGGCTTAGAGCCATCCGCCTGCAAGCAGACGAAGCAAGAGGACATCTTGAAGGAGGAAATTTGTCTTCTCTAGGTGAACTTCTAGAAGGTGCATGGCAGGCGAAGCGAGGAATTACTGCCAGCGTTTCCAACCAAGAATTGGATGCTTTGCATGACAGACTGATTGGACTAGGCGCCTCCGGAGTCAAATTGTTGGGTGCCGGAGGCGGGGGATTCTTCCTCGTCCATGGAGATGCGGATTTGCGAGCCCTAATAGAGCAAGAACTTGGTGGAAATCATCGCACCATTCCATTAAGTGTCGATTTTGAAGGCTCAACTATTATTCACAATGGGGGTGAGTGAATGAAAACCAAATCATCAGCTTTCACTTTGACCTTACTTCTCCTAACCTCAACACTGTTTATCTTCAGCCCTGTGACCGCGGACTCCGAATGGTCTTCAGAATCAGAAGTCGTTTCGACGCTATCTGTTATCAGTGTCCTAGTTGTTTACCCAGATGAGGGTGCTGAGGAATTGCGCTCCTATGGGGAGAGCCAATCACCATCTGGTCAGACCACAATCTCTGGATATGTTGAGGAGGTCTTCAATTACTCGAATCAGATGTTCTTTCGTAGTGGCCTCGAAGTTACATTTGACGTCCTTGAGACGATGGCGATTAACTTCTCTCACACCGGCGATGATTGGAAATCGAGAATTCCTTCGGCTATGATGAACCCTGGAATAGCCCATAACAATGCTGAGATACAGGCCGAATTGGCAGCTCTTAGAGACGTTACCGCTGCAGATGTTGTCGTCTATTGGAGAATGTCTGGCGATGGCGGTCCCTCTGCCAGTGGAGCGACACCATTCAATGAAGACCACCCCGATAGCACATATGTCCATCTGATTAAATGGCACATGAATCCTAGAGTAGTGGCTCACGAATTGGGTCATTTACTTGGTGGCGAACATCACGTTGGATTGCAAGCGGTTGCCAATATGTCCTACGATGGGGGTCCATTCGAATTGCGCGAAATTCGCACAATCGAAACCAGTCAGGTGTCTTCCTTAGGTTATGGCTCGGCACTTTACCTCTGGGTCTTCTCAGATGCTAATGCAACCTTCTCAGGCACCATTCCATGTGGCTACTCTTGGGAACACAACTGTACTTTCGCTGAACCGACAGTTGTTGGAAATGAAAACCAAAGCAATGTTGACCAGATGCTTCGTAGTCCATCGATATCTGAGCATAGAGATGGTTCTGAATATCCCTCAAGGTCAAGTGAAATTATCTCCGGCTCAGCAGAGTTGGAAATCTTTGATTCTCTTGAGAAGTCTTCCAATATTTCCGCAGTTTGGGCCGCTCAAATCGAAATCCATGATGAATATGGCACCGATTTGCTACCGAATCAAGAACTTGGTCTAAGACAACAAATCGACCTCCATCTAGGTGATAGCAATGGCTGGATTGGCCTGCCAGAGGTGGAAAGTATGAACGAATTGATCGAGTCATCACGGAATTGGACAGATGCTGACGCAGGAGGCTGCTGTTCGCTAGACCACACAGCATTCATAGCCGAAGAAAGCAACCAAGTCTCAGCCTTCGTTGCAGTTGGTCCAGTCGAGCGTCAGGCAAATTGGGGATGGGCAGAACAGGCCAATCTAACAGGTCAAAGCGACGTTCGCTCAACTCGCCTTCTTGACCTCCCACGGGTGGGTGCGTTGGTTGAGGAGATACCTCTTACCATTACCCTACCAATTCCTTACGAGTACCGATACTCAGCAATGCAGGAAATCATCGATGGAGTACCCAATTCTTTCACTGTCAACCGAAGCGATGCACCTGTTGCTTCGAACATTCGAATCAGCATCGGTCTGAATGAACCACCGAATATCGTCGGAAACGAGAGCCCTGGTTCTACCGTCGCTCTTGACAGAGAATCTACTTACGAGGCTAATTGTGTTGATAGCCATCTCGATGATACCGAGATTAGTTGGCAATTCAGCAATAACGGCTCAGTCGTTCTGATTAGTGACCAGACTTGGGTTTCGATTACTCCATCAGAGTATAATTTCAGTCATGGGGATGTGCTGAGTATAGTAGCTCAGTGCACCGATTCCTTCGGTTCAAGTAGCGAATGGTACGAGAATATAGTCATCGATGGAGTATCTCCCACTTGGGAAGCATCCTTTACCGCTCAATCAACTGTAAACGGCGCCACTCCTATCGATATTAGCGACGGAATAATTGAGCTCGGTAGTGAAGATATTCTCGACATCAATATCTCAGCCTCAGATGATTCGGGCTTGGATACAACGATTGAGATCACTAGCAATCGAACCAGCGAGTGGAGACACGTTGATTGGAACGAAATGTTCGCTCAAAGTCTCTTCCCACAGGGCGATGACGTGAATAATATCAATCTAGACATAGAAGACCGCCATCAGGCAAAACCAGCTACCACATACAGCCTTCATCTGACGGTGACAGACGACGCTGGTAACTCCGTACATCATGATTGGGTCATTCTCGTCCTTGACGGGGCAGGCCCGACAATACTCCCCGACATCTATTCGAAGGATGTTCTAATTTCTGCTGAGCACCCTGCTCGCGCAGACGAACCACTTCTTGTCAATCTGACCAATTCTTACGATGACCTAGATTCAATCTATGATACTAGGTGGACCTTCATCTTGAACCAAGAACCACAGTTTGAAAACCAGTCATTTGCGGATATTCAGACTTTTGAAATCAATCCTTTGGAAGCCGGTAGCCACTGGTTCATACTAATGGCTTGGGACTCCAAAGACAACATGGATATGCTATCATTTTCAATTGCTGTCCAGCCTTCTCCTGGGGTTGACCTCAGGATTTGGAATATCAGCTACGATGGCATCCCAGCGGTTGGGGAAACTCTGGAAGTGCATGTAATAGTGCAGAATCTTGGGGGAGACCCTGCAGCTGGTAGACTCTGTAGTGGAGAACTTTGTTCATCTTACATCAACGTCCCATGGGCTACCGCTTCCGGTCCAGGTGTAATCGGTGTTTCACTTGTTATTCCACTCGAACAGGCTGGAGAATTGCCGCTTCACTTCGAGTGGGAGGGAAGTCTTCCCGATGAGGAAAATTCGATTACTATTGATTCCGATATTATCATCAATCCAGATTCTGGTACAATTCAGGTTATTATAGGGGTATTCTTGTTGCTTGCAGGTTTAGCTATTGGGGCTCGGATGCTATGGGGTCCAGAGCGTTTTGAGGACTAAAACAGTCCGATACTAGTTTGACAATCAAGATCCAACCAACCGCTCGACTCTTGACCTAAACGCCTTGGTGTAGGGGTATGGTTCTGCCACCCGACCACGCTGATCGGGTTATCGCTCAGCATCGATCACGGGTTGAAAAAGTAGCAATGACCGGTACTTTGCTGCTCATTGCATCAGCTGGATGGTGGCTACTTCCTGCCATCGATGGAAGCGTCAAAATGCTCCCTCGGATGGGACCAGTAATCGCAATTTTCGTCGCAGCTCTAATACTGATGGATCTAATTGACCACGGACCGGTTGAACGCTCTAGAATCGCCATTGCTTGTGGCCTCGCGTGGCCGATGATTATCGCTTTGGCAATCGATTCCTTTGGCGATGGAGATAGGGCTCTTGCTAGCGTTATTCTGATTATTGTTGCTACAAGTCTTCTCTTACACTGGCGCAAGGCCCTCGACGGTTCTCTACCGACAAAGCGACTCCGGGCTTTCTCAGGACTCGCTGGAGCCGCCTTGGGTATTGCTGTGGTGATTTCCTTAGACCTTGAATTCCTAATCGCTACAACCTTTGCAGTTGGTTGTATAGCGATGGTTGTTCCAGACTTAATGGCCAAGGATGACGACCACGAAGCAAGGCAACAATTCTCAAGCGAATTGGATGCTGCTGAGGCAAGAATGCTTGAATTACGCTCAAAGAATTCTGGTTTGGAACAGGCCTCCTCTCTGATTCAGCAAGCGCGTGAAGCAGGCTGGAAAGACCCAGCTCGCGGAATGATACTGATTGATGAGGCTGAGAGAGAGGCCACGCGAATCATGGAGATGGCCTTCGATATCGATGCGATTCGTGCCGATTCGTTTTCTGCGGTCAATAAAGCGGAGGAAATCGCTCCTGTTGTTCAAGGCCCTCGCAAAGCCTTCGAAATGGGTGATAGAGAGGCTGGTCATGGCTCACTTCGTGAGGCTGAGACCCTATATCGCCTAGCCAAGACAAAGGCTGGCGCTATCGTAGAGCATTGGCAGGAAGCGGCTGACTCGATAGCAGTCGCAGAGAAGGCGATTACAGCCAAATCTGGCTCAGCTTCGGATGTGGTGCGAGGGATCCTTGCAGCGGCTAAGGAAGCGATGGATGCTGAGAAACCAGCTGAGGCTCTCCACATCGCTAGCGCAATTCCAGCCCACGTGGATAGCCTCGAGGCGTCCACTGGCGAGGCAGAGGCCGCAATTGCAGACGCGGAAGCCGCACTCGAATCGGCTGAGGGTGAGTTAGTCCTAGCCAATGTCGACCGACTTGCAGATGCAAAGGAAGCCTTCGCTAAGGGTGATGCACCTTTGGCCAAAGGTCTGGCAGATAGCCTAGCGAGAGAGGTGCGTGAAACCGCTGATGCAATGCAAGAAGTCCAGCGTGCTCTTCGTCAGAAGAAGCAGATTACAGCCAGATTTCCAAGCGGCGATGCCAACCAATCATGGCAGGATAAACTTGCAGAAGTGGAATCTGCAGCATCCGCTGGAGAATGGACCACTGCGTCTCAATATCTAGCCACTTTGACCAATGACTTGGCAGCTTATGAGTCAGAAGTAAATGAGGCAAAGGAATTGTTTGGCTTCGTTCAATCTGAGTGGTCGGAACTCCGCCGCCGTCTCGATTCAAGTTCCATCGGTCCAACCGACGAATCTCGCAGGGCCACCGAGGCGGCAGTCAATGACGCCGCGCAGGCTCTTGAATCAGGAGAAATCCAAGACTGTCTGACAGCTCTCGGGAAAGCAGACGAATTGCTCGAGAGCCTACGCCGCAGAGTAGTCTAAGTTCACTCAGAAGTCGGAACTAGGCTCAGTGCACTTTCTCGATTGGTAATTTCAGCGAATATGTCTGCAATGAATTGGTCCAATGGGACTCCGTTGCATTGGTCTCCATTGCGTGCGCGGATAGACACTGTACGGCCCGCCGCTTCTTCTTCTCCAAGAATCAACATGTAAGCCGGACGCATCTTCCTGTGCATGCGAATTTTCTTGCCGATTGTAGCATCCGAATCATCGACTTGAACACGAACTCCCGCAGCCTCCAGAGCCTGTCGAACTTCGCCAGCATATTCGCGCTGCTTCTCTGAAATCGTAATCACTTGAACCTGAACTGGCGACAACCAAGTCGGGAAGTTTCCAATCCAGTGCTCGGTAAGGAATGCAACAAATCTCTCATGGGTTGAAAGAGGCGCTCGATGAATCACGAATACCTCGCCATTTTCCTCACCATTCTCATCTTTGTAACTCAATCCAAAGCGATCCTTGGCAGCGAAGTCCAACTGAATTGTTGCCATCGATTCCTCCCTACCGAGAGCGGTTGTGAACTGAACATCAATCTTCGGTCCGTAGAAAGCAGCCTCTCCAACCGCTTCTACAAATGGAACTCCAATATTTTCGAGAATTGCTCGCAGATGATTCTGTGTAGCCTTCCAATTCTCGGCCTGATCGATGTATTTCTCAGTCTTCTCAGAGTCCCAAAGAGATAGACGTAAGTGGAAATTTTCGAACCCGAAGGTTCGGTAGTAATCGTTGACCATCTGCACATTTGCTCTAACCTCCTCAGCAACCTGATCCAGCGTACAGTAAATGTGCGCATCATTCATCGAAAGCATGCGAACACGGAGCAGCCCGGTTAGGGTGCCTGAGAGTTCGTTTCGGTAGACTGTTCCATATTCAGCAATCCTCAATGGCAACTCTCGATAACTTCGCTTCTTGTTGTTGAACACTAAGTGATGCATCGGACAGTTCATCGCTTTCAGGTAGTAAGTTCCGTCATCCATTTCCATCGGCGGATACATCGAGCCTGCGTAGTGCGGAAGGTGTCCGCTACACTCGAACAATTGTTGCTTTGCCAAAACCGGAGTTGTAACTCGCTGATATCCGTATGCTTCCTCAGTCTCGACCGCATAGCGCTCAATTTCGGATTTGAGAATCTCACCATTCGGCAACCATACCGGCAATCCCTTGCCAATCATCTCGTCAATCATGTAGAGTTCCATCTCTTTTCCAATCTTCTTGTGGTCGCGCTTTGCCGCTTCCTCAATCTGTCTTTGACGTTCTTTCAACCCTTCTTTGGTGGCGTAGCACATTCCGTAGATTCTGACAAGCGATTCCCTATTGTTATCGGCGCGCCAGTAAGCGGTGCTAGTGCTGGTTAGCTTGAACCAGCGTAGGTGTGAAGTCGATGGTACGTGAGGTCCACGACAAAGGTCGACGAAGTCTCCTTGGCGGTAGGCTGAGGAACCGACGTCGTGTCCAATCTTGTCGTCCATAATCTCCAGTTTGAACTTGTTATCAGAGAACATTTCTCGGAGAGTTTGGTTATCGTATTCCTCTCGAATCATCGCATGATTGGCTCTAATGTGTTGATTCATTTTCTTCTCAATCGCTTGAAGTTCTTCATCACCAATTGGGTTCATGTGGAAGTCGTAGTAGAAGCCGTGGTCGATTGGTGGCCCAATAGTCGGCTTGGCATCTGGGAATATCTCAACGACGGCCTGCGCCAGAAGGTGAGCACAGGAATGGCGCAGAATGTAGAGTCCTTCTCCACTCTCGCCGTGAATCGGCTCAAGGCTGCAGTTAGAATCCAGAACGTGGGAAAAGTCGCGCTCGACGCCGTCGACTAATGCAGCGACGGCCCCAGAGCGCTTGCCATGAACGTTGAGAATGACCTCTCCGGCGGTGATTCCGGATGCGTATTCATGTGCGCCATCGGCACCCACATCCACCGTAATCATGCTCATGCCGCGTGTCTCCGTCGGCTACGCCGACGAATAGACGCTATGAAGGGCTTGGCTAGGAATATGGTCATTCGATGACGAATTGGGTCCCTGCAGTGCCTGCGACCATTGCTGGTAAATCAGCCAAAGCGCCGATTACTGCACGTTGTCCTGTGCGCCTTACAAAGTCGCAGGCAGCCTCAACTTTCGGGCTCATTGAACCGGATTCAAATTGATGTTTCTGAATATCATCAGGAGTCGTCCTCACAATCTTCTCAGCATCATCAGTTCCCCAATTCAGATAGACTCCGTCTGCGTCGGTTGCCATGATTAGCAAATCAGCCTCCAGTTCGAAGGCTAGTAGCGAACTGGCTCGGTCCTTGTCGATGACAACCTCTACTCCTTCTAGGTCGCCCTCGCTATTGTAAATCGTCGGTATACCACCGCCACCTGCACAGATGACGATTGTACCCTGTTCGAGAAGCCAGTGAATCGGACGCATCTCGAAGATTCGATGTGGTTTGGGCGAGGGCACTACCCGTCGCCAATGGGCTCCATCCTGCTTCATCGTCCAGCCTTTCTCCAACTGTAGCCGGTTTGCATCATCTTCGCTGTAAATTGGACCAATCGGTTTTGTCGGATTATCGAATGCTGAGTCCTCAGGGTCAACTTCGACCATTGTCAAGATTGTAGCGAATGGTATCTCGATTGGAAGCAGATTACCGAGCTCTTGCTCGATCATGTATCCAATCATTCCCTCGGTTTGTGCTCCAAGAACATCCAATGGATAGGCCTCAACTTCTTCGTAAGCAGCGGATTGTAAGGCTAGAAGCCCTACTTGAGGCCCATTTCCGTGGCTAATGACCAATTGATTGCCTTCGGTAATCGGAGCCAAGGCTTTTGCAGCAATGCGAACATTCTCTCTCTGATTCTCAGCCGTCATCGGTTGCCCTCGCCTCAACAAGGCATTACCGCCGAGTGCCACTACGATGCGCATTTCGCTAATTGGTAGGACTGTGGTGATATTAACGCCTGCCTGCTGCGGGAGGTATGACCCGCATTGGGCTACTAGTCAACCCCGACGCGGGGCTAGGTGGCCGCTTGGGTTTGAAGGGCTCAGACGGTCAGGCTGAATACGCCCGCTCGCAGGGTGCAGAGGACCGAGCCGGACCCAGAATCAAGGATTCCTTAGCGCATTTTGCTAGGCTACGAAAAGACACTTCCGAATTAGAATGGGTCACCAGCGACGGTCGTATGGGGACGGACTGGATTGATTCAGAAATCGGCACTATTTCCACAACTCACCAGTCTTCTGGACTTACAACCGCAGAAGATACAACCCATCTAATTCAAGCTTTACTTGAAGCTGAAATTGAACTACTTGTCTATGGTGGCGGGGATGGGACAACCCGTGACATTGTAGCGGCTTTGGAATCAGCAGGACGTGGAAACCTACCACTAATCGGCGTACCTTGTGGAGTCAAAATGCATTCTGGTTGTTTTGCAGCATCCCCTAAAGCAGCCGCCGAAGTATTGTCTGCTTGGATCGATGGAGAATTGTTGGTTGCGAACACGGAAGTTCTCGATCTCGATGAGGAAATCTACCGCGAAGGAAGGTGGGTAGTCCGGATGTACGCTGAGGCAATGACCCCAGCAAGCCCACGTTGGATGCAGGGAACCAAGCAACGGGTCGAAGCCTCTGGCGAAGACGAGATTGTCGAAGGTCTCGCCGACCATATTCGTGAAATTCTGATGCGCGACACTCGTTTGCTAATCTGGGGTTCAGGTGGAACACTCAGAACCATAGGAGAAATGGTTGGATTGAAACCGACTGTTCTCGGTATCGACGCAAGTGTCGGTAGTAAGCAAGTAGGCACTGACCTCAATGAATCTGACTTACTCAGATTACTCTCTGAGCATGATGGAGAAGTGACGATTTTACTCTCTCCGATGGGTGGCCAAGGCTTCCTTATCGGCAGAGGTAATCTACAACTTTCACCAGAGGTATTGAGAAACGCAGGCATAGATTCTGTTTTGGGCATCTGCACACCAGCAAAATTACTCACAGTACGTCGATTAAGAATAGAGACTGGAGATTCGAAACTCGACTCAGAATTCGCCGCAAAACGCTACATGAAGGTCTTACAGGGTTACAGAACAACGAGAGTCTTACCAGTTGCTGTTGACTAAATCTTCTGAACCTCAACTCTCAACGCGTGAGAGTCAAGGGATGTCCTTTGAAGAAAGGGTCTAGCAACACATCTTTCAAATCCGGTATCCCTTTCGGCATCATGGCAAAGACGGTATACGCGTACACGATTCTATTGCTCTTTCTCGCAGCACCCTTCTCAGGTTGCCTCGCTAGCGAAGATTCCACGGCCGATCCAATGGAGGACAAAATCTTCCTGACTGCCACTTACCATTCAGCTTGGCAGAAGCCCCAAGTGAATTTGACTCCTGAGTTCATCGAAGATATCTGGGTCATCGGTGGAATGTCTGTTTTTCATGACGGCTCAATTTACACTCATTGGCCTGCTTGGGGGGATGATGCCAGTCCAACCAGTCAAGCAGAATGCATCGCGGAATTCGAGAATTCAACATACATGGAGGGCTATTGGTTCGAAGGCATTTGCTTCATGGGCTTCAAGGAACCAACCATGAGAACCTATAACATCACCAACTCTACCATTTCTTACGCCATGTGGTGCTTGGATGGCGTCAATAATTCTGAGGAGTGTGGTTTGCCGGAGCAAACGCGTTTCTA
>JAKURL010000018.1 GCA_022449345.1 Candidatus Thalassarchaeum sp.
GCTGGTAACCGATGGAATGATCGTGGAGGTCTGGGCCTCTGGACAGCAGCCCATCGGAGTGAACCTGACAGATGTTCCTATCGTCAAGACCAATGGCACAATTTATCCTGGCCTGATAGATGCACACAACCACGCGATATACAATATCATCCCACTTTGGGACCACGGAACCGACGGTTGGGACAACCGCTACCAATGGCAAGCTGAAGACTCATACCAAGACGCAAAGGATGTCGGTTGCTCGCTGTCTGATTCGTCTGTAATGCGATTCGCTGAACTGCGGGCTGTTGCAGGTGGGAATACCGCGCTGCAAGGCAGTTCGACATCCCACAGAGACACCTTTGAAACCATGCTCGCCCGGAATATCGAGTTCTACAACTTCGGCAAGGACTACATCCACACAAAGGTAACAGAATTGGAGTCTGACTACTCCGGTCAGCACATAAAAGACGGCAACGCCTCAGGAGAACTGGATGCGTGGTTCCTGCATCTAGCCGAAGGTGTCGATGAGTCTAGCAGGGCTGAGTTCGACATCCTCGTAGAGAACGACCTCCTAGTGGGAGAGGTGGTAATCATCCACGGAACAGCACTCACTCAGAACGAGCTTTCTGCCTTGGGTGACGTAGGAGGAAGTCTGGCTTGGTCTCCTACCTCGAATCTGCTTCTGTATGGTGACACTACCGACATCGCGACGGCCAAGGCCGAAGGAGTGAACATCATGATTGGACCGGATTGGGCTCCTTCGGGATCCAAGAGTTCCATGCACGAGCTGAAGATTGTTGACTGGTGGGACGAGAATGTACTCGGTGACATCTTCACCGATTACGAATTGGTTCAGACCATCACCACCAACATCGTAGATGCAATCGGATGGTCTGAGCATACAGGAAGAATACAGCCGGGACTCGCAGCCGACTTTGTAATCCTTGATACTTTCAAATCAGACCCTTACCGAAACGTCGTCGAAGCAATCGATCCTGATGTACGACTCGTAGTGGTTGGGGGACTGGCTGTGTTCGGTGACGTGGACATCATGCAGGCGATGGACGATGAGATACAGATTATCCAAGGAGAGGGATTCACCAAAGCCACTGATATCACCTATGACGGTGTTCCCGAGGCCCAGCAGACCGTCGACGAGATGCTGGCATCATTACAGTCCTGTAACCAAGGAGCGCAGGTTCCCCTGGAGTATCTGTTCACCCTTGGCGATGAACGCTACTTCGACGTACTGAACAGCTCTCTGACGTTTCAGAATGGGCGGACCATAGATCTCTGGGGCGACTACTACGATGTGGAACTAAACGAGGACGGTCATCGTGTCAACGGAACCGTCGCAGGAGCCGGCCCGATTGACATCAGCCCTCCCATCAACGGCGGCTCCGAGGACACCGAGTCCGCCTGTAGCGACGGTGTCGACAACGATGGCGACCCGTACGTCGACTGCGACGACTACGACTGTAGCGAGACCACGGTGTGCGGTGGCGAGGGGAACCAAGTCGAGGTTCCAGAACCTGAATTACCAATTATTTGGCCGACTTATGGCCCAATAGGTGCAACTAGCTCAACTCAAACGACAATTGAAGAAGGCATACATCTGGAGATCTGCACTTCAGATAATGGTCAAACAACACCAGAGGGTAAGGAGTTACTTTGTGGTTCAATATTAGTAGTCATGCAACCGACAGATGATTGCATAGGATTGGAAGGAGGATGGTATTGTCAATTGGAGGTAGAAGATGCCTTTGCAGTTCCTGGAAAGTTGTGTCAAGATGCTGGCACGATGCCTGAAGATGTAACCTGTAGAGATGCATGGTCATACTTGGACATCGAGGAAGAATCTGAGCCAGAGACTGAACCGGAATTGCCAGATACCGAACAAGAGTCATTGTTGGATGGTCCGTTGTACTGGGTTGCAGTGATTTCATTGATAGGACTTTTAATCGCTTCAATAGTGACCATCAATCAGAATCTTAGGGGTTCAGACGAAGACGAATGATTAGGTTAGACGCCAAGCCGGCCCGTCCGGTCCATCCTCGACGACGACTCCCATCGAAGCGAGTTCGTCTCGAATCTCGTCAGCTCGGGCCCAGTCTTTGGATTCCCTAGAGGTCTCTCGTTCCTTCAGCAGCGCTTCGACTCTAACAGCGACTTCTTCTCTTGCAGAATCCGCCTTCGCTAGGCCTGCCAAGACTTCCTCGGAATCTGGTAGTAGACCTAAGACCTCTCCAGCGTGCTTCTCAAGCCAAGCCGCTACTTCTGAACCATATTCCGCCGACACCACGGCTTGGACCTCAATTATCGCGGCTCTGGTGTTGAAGTCATCATTCATGGCTGCTGCAAACCGCTCGCTAGCACCGGACAGGTCTGTGCCGGAATCTGCATGCGAGCTGAGAGACTTCCCGTATGCCTCAATCAGTCTCTCGAAATGCATTGCTGCGTCCTCAAGGAACTCGGGCGTCAAATCGATTGGATTTCGATAGGGTACACTTAGCAGAGCATACCTAAGGGCAAGAGGGGTGTGATTCTGGAAGGCTTCCCTTATTGTCCAGAAATTACCTAGACTCTTACTCATCTTCTCACCATCGACATTGACGAAGCCGTTGTGCATCCAGAAACCTACTACTGGCTCTCTTCCTGTACAGCACTCTGACTGGAAAATCTCAGCCTCGTGATGAGGAAATCTTAGGTCGTGTCCGCCACCGTGTATATCGAATTGCTCCCCGAAGTGATTGAGAGACATGGCGGAGCACTCGATGTGCCATCCCGGTCTACCCTCGCCCCATTGGCTCTCCCAAGATGGCTCTCCCGGCTTGGCTAACTTCCAAAGTGCGAAGTCGCGGTGATCTCGCTTGCCTGATCCGGTATCTGCAACTCGGCCGCCTGCACCGGCCCTAACCATATCCAAAGTCTGGCCTGTAAGTTGACCGAACTTCTCAGGAACTGTGTCAATCTCAAAGTAAACTCCGTCATCGCCGACATAGGCATGACCCTTGTCCTGTAGAACTGATATCATCTCGATAATCTCAGAAATAGTCTCCGTCACTCTGGGATAGTGGTCGGCCCTGAGGACGTTCATTGCGTCCATTACATCTAGGTAATCCTCGATGTTCCTGTTTGCTACCACCGAGTAATCGACCCCTTCAGCGTCTGATATATCCAGTATTTTGTCGTCGATGTCGGTAAAGTTCTGCACATAATCGACATCGTAGCCGCTGGCTTCCAGCCAACGATGTACGACATCGAAGGCCAAGTAGCAGCGAGCGTGTCCTAGATGGCTCGGAGAGTAAGGTGTGATACCACATACATACATGCTCACCTTACCCTCCTCAAGGGTGGAGAGTTCACGCTTCTCGCGCATACGTGTATCGTAGACCCTGAGAGTCATTCTGATTGGGCTGCACGGCTTATCGGTCATGAACCCCGCGCCGCTTCTACGAGCGCGCGATATAATCCGATATGTCCTATCCGTTCTGGATGCCATTGAACTCCAATGCAGAATGTCTTGTCTGTTCGCTCGACGCCTTCGATCAAATTGTCGTGAGTGGAATAGGCGCTAATTTGCAGGCTTCCTGCATCAGAAACACCTTGATGATGCGTGGAATTAGCAACTACATCCGCACCCATAATCGAATGAAGTTGGCTACCTTCAATTGTTGAAACACCGTGTTCGGTGACTACTCCATCCCAACCGCCATGCTCTTCAAATCCAGGGGTTTCTGGAAGATGTTGGTGCATCGAACCACCGTGAATCACACACATCAGTTGCATTCCTCGACAAATTCCAAGGAGAGGGATATCCCGCTCGATTGCGACTTGGATTAGTGATGCCTCAGAGTCGTCTTGGTCAGGATGACCCAGATAGGTGTGTT
Source organism: Candidatus Thalassarchaeum sp. (assembly GCA_022449345.1). GTDB lineage: Archaea > Thermoplasmatota > Poseidoniia > Poseidoniales > Thalassarchaeaceae > MGIIb-O1. Next base: position 3,873 of record JAKURL010000018.1, read on the forward strand.
CTCCAGATTCCTGTCCGTACAAGGAAGGGTGAATGTCTGGCCCGCCTGCAACAACCAGCCCATCGAGAAAATCTAAATTCGAAGTACAACAACCTGGCGGCAATAGGATTGGTTGGCCACCCGCCTCTTCTATTGCGTTGGTGTAGGTCGATGGAAGAATTACCGCTTCGATGTTCCAAGGCCCAAATGTGGAGGGGCGTTTACAGGCGGTTACACCGATTACTGGAGCCCGTCGCCCTTCCCCCATACCCTGAGTACTCACCGCTTCACTAATTCAAGTCGATGGTATGCAAATTATGGAAAAATCATACCCTCGCGGCTTCGATTAATGCATCGAATACCTTTGTCTGGTCGATCATTTCGGGATGCCATTGCATCGAAAGCAGAAAACTTGCATCCGGCAATTCAACCGCTTCGATTAGACCATCTTCAGTTCGAGCGACAACGGTTAGGTCCCCCGCATCAGCCACACCTTGATGATGGCCAGAATTTGCAATTGTATCGGTTCCAATTACCGATGCCAATAGAGAAGATTCCTCGATTTTCACAGGATGATGAGACCAATTTCCTGCAGAGGCGCCGTGTTTTTGGTGACCTGGAGTTTCGGGTAGGTGTTGGTGCAGACGCCCTCCTCTTTCGACCGACAATAATTGATGACCCCTGCAGACACAGAGCATAGGCAAGTCTCTCTCAATCGCTGATGCGATTAGGGATGATTCCCAACTATCTTGTTCTGGACGAATATCGTTTGTCCTTTCATGTGGTTCTTCGCCATAGCGACTAGGATCGATATCTCGACCGCCAGCGATGATTATTCCATCCAGCCGGTCGAGTAGGGATTCAACATCGTCGCCCTCGGTCAGCAGAATTGGAATACCTCCGGCTTTTCTTATCGCCACCGGATAATTTGCAGGCAGCATTACTACTGCTTGCTCTGGAGTTTCGTAATCTCGCACATTCACCGAGGTCGTAACCCCGATTACTGGTGCTGACAAGCCCTTCACTCCTCTTCGCGTGCGAGGCGGGCTGCGCGGAATGACATGATTCCACAAGCCATGAAGCAAACTCCGACCAAGATGAGTACAACGTGTGAGGAAATTGCGAGGTTTGACATTTCGGACATTTTAGTAAATACTCTAGCCCCACCCAGTACCATTACTACGGCCAGAACCATAGCTGCATGCATTAGGTGATGGCGCATATTTGGCATTCTTTCAGAGAGAATTCCTAGAATCAGCAGGGGTGCACCCATGAATGATGGAATCATTGCAGTTATCGAGGATTCGTCGGAGATGATGTAGGCAGCTATTCCCCACAATACTAGAAAAGCACCATCATAAATCGCAATTCTTGGAATGGTGAAGCCTGCAATGGTGAACTCATCGCCCATGCTTATGGCTCAAGGATGCGCTATTTATGCATCACTCAGCGGTATTTGCGGCTGCGGCGGCCTGAATCTCTTCATCTCTAGCAACAATTTGTTCCCAGAGTATCTCCGCCACATCCTTTACATCCATATCAGCACCAACGGAATCTAATCCATCTTTGACCATGATTGAACAGAATGGGCATCCGACGGCAACAGTATCACAACCTGTCTCGGCAATTTCCTTAGCACGGATTTGGTTCACACGCTTATCTGCGTCCTCTTCCATCCACATTTGAGCACCACCTGCGCCACAACAGAATGAGTCGGTTCCATGCCTCTCAACCTCAGTATCAACGCCGCCGATTAGGTTGCGAGGCTCATCCACGATTCCACCTATACGACCAAGATAACATGGATCATGGAAGGTTACAGAACCTTCCTTAGATACATCTGGAAGTTTTCCTTCTTCTTGCAATTTAGCAAGAATTTCTGAGTGATGGAATACCTCTAGTTCTGCCCCACCATAATCTGCATATTCCTTGCCCAAAGTGTGGAAGCAGTGGGGGCAGGAAGCAACAATTCTCTTGACCCCCAACTCTTGGAAAGTCATCATATTGGTCTCAGCAAGCATTTGGAAGAGATACTCGTTACCTGCGCGACGAGCCGGATCTCCTGAGCACCCCTCTTGCATTCCAAGAATGCCAACATCGAGGCCAGCCTCATTCAGTAGTCCGATTGTCGCGCGCGCAACCTTCTGATTCCTCTCATCAAAACTCGCAGCACATCCTACGAAGTAGATGTATTCAGCCGGCTCACCAATCTTGATGTCAAGTCCTTCGGCCCAGTTACCTCTCTCATGCATACCAAATCCGTATGGGTTTGAGGCGGACTCAAGATTGCCCATTGCAACATTCAATTCTTCTGGATACTCCATTGTCTCCATCATCGCATTTCGGCGCAGATCGGTTAACTTTGGAACGTGTTCGATGTAAACTGGGCAAGCGTCTACACATGCATTGCAAGTGGTGCAGGCCCAAACCGCATCTGCACTCATTCGGTCTAGAATACTCTCATCGGGGGTCTCACCCTTGAGGAGGATTGGAGCGTGGTCATTGGCATAATCACGTACATCGTGAATTATTTGCATCGGATTCAGTGCCTTACCTGACTCGTAGGCAGGACATACATCTTGACACCTCGCACAGGTTGTGCAGGCCCAACCATCAATCAATTGTCTCCAGGAATATTGTTCGTAACTCGCTACTCCAAATGCCTCAATATCCAAGTCTTCCAGAGGAACTGCTTGGCCACTCTCGTTTATTGCAAGAGGGCGCATCTTAGCCTTCGGTCCTGTATCGTAGAAGAAAACGTTAGGGAATGCCATCACAAGGTGCATGTGCTTAGACATTGGAATCAAAACAAAGAAGGTACAAATCGCTAGCATATGAGCCCAATATGCGGCAATTACCTGCCCTTCAGTGACTCCATTTTCAGCAAACCAATACCCAAGAGGTTCCCAAGTAGAAGAAGGGGATTCTCCCGATTCTACAATGAATGAAGTTGTAGTGATTGTCATAATTAGGAAGAGAATGAAATTACCTTCCAATTGCGATTCACCCTTGAGTTTCTCAGGGGTGAAAACTACTCTGCGAGTTAGTGCGGCTACACAACCAATCAGAGCTATCGTGTATCCGAATTCGACAATCCCATTCCAAGGGCCAACCATCACAGTTGGTAACACTTCACCAGAGAACCAGTTTGCTGTGGCTAGGTCAAACATATCCGTGGAGAGCATTAGGAATCCCCAGAACATCAGAACGTGCATGATTCCTACGACTCTATCTTCGAGGACTCTTTTCTGACCGAGCCAGCCGGTAATAACTTCCATGATTCTCTTACCCCAAGAGTCGAATCGATCATCACTTGCTCCAAGCATGACTAGCCGAATCGCCAACTGAACTTGGTAGAGGAAGAAGCCTATCGACAATCCTCCAATTACGAGGAGAATAATCCAACCATCTAGTGGGCCGTAGGTCTGAAGCAGTGGGTGCTCCATTATGAATCACCTGCAGGCCTATGGCCTGAATACTACTTGCAAGCGTGGCCGGACCTTCAATCAACCGCTTGCTATTGCCACTACGATACATCTCCCCAACCCTCATTTCCTCGACGCGTTAGCGAAAGGCATGGTGAGGGCCTTCGCCCCAGGAAAGTGCATCCTATTCGGAGAGCATGCGGTTGTCTACGGTCATCCTGCTGTAGCCGTCGCCATCGATTCAGGGGTGGAAGTAGAATTGACTGAATCGAACTCTTGGACAATAGAGGGATTACCGTTCCTCAGTGAACGGCATCCTCACATTTCTCACATTCTAAACGATGTTTTCGATTATGATGGTGAACCACTGAAAATTGCCATCAAAAGCGATCTATTTTCCGCTGCGGGGTTGGGTTCTTCCGCAGCGTTATCGAACGCGATGGGGGCCGCCGTGCTTCAATTGACAAATCCCAAAGCGGAGTTAGATTCGATAGAATTAGCAAGAATTGGCCACGCGGCCGAGGCGAAGGCTCAGTCAGGCCGCGCTAGCCCAACCGATACTGCAACCAGTGCTTTAGGTGGATGTGTAGTGGTTTCAGGAGAAATCATTGCTGGGACTAAGCATGTATTCGATGCTGCTATGGAGACTCCAGAAGGTAGAAGGAAATGGTCGATTTGTAAGGTAGATTTACCTGAAGATTTGGATGCATGGTTAGTGCTTGGATTCACGGGAGTTGGATCACCTACTGGAGACATGGTTGCTGGCGTTGCAAAATTACTGAAAAAGGACTCATCCAAACACCAAGATATGGATGCGATTGCTAGGATTACCAATGCCGGATTGACCGCCCTAGGTGCAGGAAATCTTGAGGCCGTTGGAATGGCGATGAATGCCTGCCACGAAAGATTGCAGAATATCGAAGTTAGTAGTCCCGAACTCGATGCTCTCGTCGAAGCGGTTCGTCCGCATGCACTTGGAGCTAAATTGACTGGTGCGGGTGGAGGGGGCTGCATGGTTGCCCTGACTCAGCATCCCCAAAGAGTGGCCGAAGCCATCGAAGTTGCTGGTGGTACACCGCTGATTTCTCGTGTAGGGGTAGATGGTGTTAGAATACTGCAATAATTCGGTTAACTGAGCCTCAGAAAACACTGTTCAAAGTCTTCTGAATCACGACGATTCTTTATAAGTGGCTCATAAGTGCGAGGGCCTATGAAGAGCGACGAAGAGCGACTAACTGTCGTAAACGTGGTTGCCTCCACCCGAGTGGCGGAGGAACTCGACCTGCCCGACATTGCCATCCAACTGAACTGCGAATATGAACCAGAACAATTCCCTGGTGTAGTCTACCGTGTTGTAGATCCAAAACTCGCCATCCTAATGTTCCGTTCCGGTCGTGCCGTGTGTACTGGAGGTAAGAACAAGGATAACATCCACACAGGTATCGAGAGGATGATCGGTGACCTAAGGAAAGCAGGTATTGAGACTTGGGAACTCGACGATGTAGAAATTGAAGTGCAAAATATGGTTGCAACCTATGCTCTACACTATCCTGAAGATTACTATGGAACTGCCCGAATGGACGATAACCATACTCGTGTTATCGACGTCGAAGATGGAATCCGTGCTGCTACAGATGAAGAAATAGAGGCAGAGGACCCAAGAATTAGAGGAATCCGAGAAGGAGAGCCATTGGCAACTATGCCACGCAGACTAAATCTAAACAATCTGACATTCCACCTACCTTTCGACAAAGTAGAATACGAGCCTGAGCAATTCCCAGGACTGATTTACAGACTAGATTACCCTCGTGTGGTTTGCCTAATTTTTGGATCCGGAAAGATGGTAATCACCGGTGCTCGAGACAAGTCTGAGATTCTCGAAGCTGTGCAATTCATCCAAGATGAACTAGCAGACTTACTGTAAACTAAAACCGTCCAATTTTGGGGATTTTTCCCTAGACGTGCTTGAGTGAGATTCATGTGCAGACGTAGTCTGCACAATATCGTGTCGGACCTGCGTTTCAATGGATTCATCGTTGTCTTGATGCTGATTCTAGCCCCTACAATGGGATTCGTCGGCGAATTTGAACCAGCCACTAAATTAGCCGAGGAAGTCGAAGAAAGAGAGACAAATAGAAACTCTGGAAGTTTAGTAGATGTGCCGAATTGGCGAATAGGTGATCGTTGGTATTACAACGGTTATCTCGACGTTAGAGATTTTGTTGCGGATAGCGGTGTAAGCACCAATGTTCAGACATTGGATGGCACCCTAGATAGTCAAGTTACAGATATCTACACTACCACGGTAGAAGGTGTTTCTACTTTAGTCTACAAGGTAGAATCTGATGGTGAGTATGAAGCGCAAAACGTCGAACTTGCAGGTTATGATGGAGATTTGATTATCGAAATAGACACGGTCGAAATCATTCGAGCATCGGATTTAGCCTCAATTGAACAAGAGGCCACAATCGACATCGATTTCGATTACCAAATTTGGTTTTGGACCTACACTATTCACGTTGCAGATTTGGTTGTAACAAACGAATACGATCCGGCTTTGGAGGGTTATGATTTCCCAATTAGTGTAGGTGAGTATTGGCAAACAAGTTACTCGCAGGACACCACCTACAGTGGAAGTAGTGATTACGTAGATATTCCACAAGATACTAGCACTTCTAACACCACATCATGGGAGGTAGTTTCGCGAGGAAGTTCCGGTGTAACATACAGCGGATGTGCACAATCCTACAACATAACAACACGCAATTCAAATGGCGATGAAACTGGCTACAAATGGTACTGTCCTGCAATTCGCAACGATATCAAAAGTTCAACAACCGAGAGTATCGGATTCATTGCAACCCATGAATTGAGTTGGTATCAGGAGACTACTAGAACTCAATCATTGGACGTTGAAATCGAATACCAATTATCACCTTTGGATATGCAAATGGACACAACAGTAACTGTTTCCGATAACTCTGGAAATGCTGTCACAAATCAGAATGTAGAATTCCGCTACGAGATAGATGAAGATATCAGGACATTTACTACTGACTCAAATGGCCAATTTGTGGTCGATTTCAACAGTGGTAACAGTCAGGATCAATCGGATGGTGGAAGTGAACATGGCTCACACGGAGTAATTGCTTGGATCGATGGAAACTATCCCCAAGTTGGAGTTACAACCCTTATTATCGACCAGAATGTTCACCCTGTGGATTTGATTGCTAATGCAGCGGGTGTAACGGTAGAAAGAACTAGAGATAATCGAACGGTTAGCCTAAACGCAGCCACAATTGGATTCAACGCGATTCCAGAAGATGTACTAACATTCAGTGTTCCAGTAGTAAACCGAGGCGTACTTACTTCCCCTGAAACAGACCTTAGAGTAACAGGACCTGACGGCGTCAGTTCAACAAGTTACGTTCCATCTTTGAATAGTCTAGAAGAACAGCGAGTGGAATTGAATTGGGAAGTCCCTACTGGCCAACCCATTGGTAATGCATTAGTGGAGTTTGTAGTCGATGAATCCCAAGCGATAACAAATGATGGAAACAGAAGTAATAATATGGGTATATTTAGCCTCTATATCGGTAGATTGCCGGTTGCTAGCCTATTGACTAATTCACCAGTTCTGACCTACGAAAGCGCGACTCTGAACGCAATAAACTCAATCGATCCAGATGGTGGAGATGTTGACTGTGTTTTCGAGATTGAATCCATATCAGGAAATATGGAAATATACGAGGATGATGATTGTATCCACGATGTGGTATGGGAAGATGATGGAGAGTATCTTGTACGCCTGACAATAACAGATGCCGAGAGAGACACAGACACAATTGAAGAGATATTTACTATCCTAAATCGGCCACCGGAAATTATTGTTGATGCATCAGCCTATTCGATTCCAGTGCTTTCCTCTGTGACATTTGAAGTGACCCACAGGGAAGATATGGACACCAATAATCCAATCTCACCAGTAGACATTGCCTGGCAAACCGCTTGTGAAGAAGGCAGTACAGTAAGCGCACGATGCACAGTGACTCCATCAGAAGAAGGGAATTACACAATCGAGGTGATCGCTATGGACGATGATGGGGCTAAAACTACCGAAGAAATCACAGTTGAAGTGACCAATATTGCACCAAATAATTTAGGGGCTGAACTTTGGCTTTCAAATACGAGATTGACCCCCGATTCCCGCGGAGTATACACAGTTAACGAAGGTGATGTGGTAGAGATTAGAGGCTGGGCTGAGGACTCTCCGAACGATATTGATGAACTAATCCATCTATGGTCGCCAGAAGCAGAAGACCACCCTGAAATAGAATTGGAAAGTATTGGTCAAAATTCATTCATCGAACATGTTTACACTACATCAGGATTGCATCTTGCAACTCTTTCAGTTACAGATGATGATGGTGTAAGTTCCGAAACTTTAGTTGTAGCAATTGATGTCGTTAATCTCGCCCCAACAATCGACCCGATTAGTACTCCTCTACCAGTTGCAGAAGACGGTGAGATCAGCATCCTAGTAAGTGTTTGGGATACCGTTGGAGATCTGGAAAACCTAGTGAATTGCTTCGACCTAGATCCAGAAGAAAATACTGATGGAAAGGGTGAATCAACTGATGATTGCGATCTAGAAGGAAGCAGATTTGTCGGCTCATGGCCAGATGCACAAAATGCACCTTCTTCAATAATTTTCCACACCACGGATGATGACGGAGAGACCGCATCTGTTGAGATACCGATCACAGTCAACAATGTCAAGCCCTCAGCACACGCAATGGTAAGCAATCAGAATCCCACAGTGGGTGACACAGTGGTGCTGAGTGCTAACTTGACAACCGACTCAAGCCACGACCTAGAGAATTTGAGATATGTTTGGGATTTAGATGTGACAACCGATAGTGACGGAAATGGTAATCCTTCGGATGATGAGGATTACGTAGGTAAGTGGTTTGAATGGAAAACCGACTCTTCAGGGACGATATCTGTAAAACTAACCGTGACAGATGAATCTCTATCTGATTCAATATCCATTACCTTGAATATCGAAAAGGCACCATTTAGCTTTGCAGACTTAGTTACATCACCAATTGTGATTATTCTGATACTGCTTATTTTGGCCGGCGGTGGAGGGTTTGCCTATGTGCAATTGCGCAAACCGGATGATTTGGTAGAAGCTCCCACTGAGGCCCGTAAGGGTCGCAAAGTCTCGATGGACGATGCCTTTGATGACCCTGAGTTTGACCCGTTTAGCGAGGACAAATCCAAGAGGCGGGTTCAGGAGCTGGATAGGGACGATAAGGGGGGCTTAATCCAAACTCAACCAAAACCAGAGCCGAAGCAGTCCGAGACTGTTGAACCTGAGGAAGCACCTGTAATCCAGATGAATGAACTCGACCAAGAGTACGAGCAAGTAAGTGTATCTAAAATCTTGAATGATGATGTTTTTAGTGACTTATTAGAAGATGGTGAGTCGACACAAGAAGAAGAATGACCGCTTACTTTGAGAATAACAGAAATCGTAACTTTGTGCTCTACTTTAGGGAAGAACTCATTGCGGAAGAGGACCTCCAATCATCGTGGTCAACCTATTCAGATTACTTGGCTTACCCGACCCCTCCAAGTCGGCAGAGCAAGTCAAGAGACCTCCACGTTCAGCTGACCCCGGTCCTCAGAACAACGATTCCTTCCATGATTTAGGCAAGGAAATTTGGGTTGAAAGAACTCACAAATTGATTGCCCCCGCTGATCGCTTCGTTCACTACATCAAACCTGATGATTTGCACAGGTTGAATCTTGATGGTATGTCTCATAATTTGGCTCAAGGAAATCTAGTGATTGCAGATTTAGGCTCACTTACCCATATGCCGAGTCAACAAGATGTTTGTAGGAGGAAAATTCAGACACTCGGACAACAAACTGGACTTCCAGTATTTGCCCTAAACGAGTCCGACACACTACTGATGATTGCAGGTCGGAATATGCGAGTGGATACAGAAAAGCATCTACTCGGCATGGCAAAATGGGGACAATTGACTGAAGAAGACTCTCAATAATCTCTCAACTTGAATCGCCAATCTTGGGGATTTGGACCCGGCCCTACCGAGTCGAAAGTTGTCTGGAAAAGTGTTGTAGGTATGGAATCAATTTTCATACCATCTGGAGTGTCAAATGATGAGACCTCTAGAATCGCTAGTTTGCCACTAGCCCCTGCGGGTAGTTGGTGGATTTCCTGAAGGGTACAATGTATTGCAGCTAGGGCCTTTGAGAGAATCGGCGGCTCGGATTCGATTAATTTCCATTCAGAACTATCGGATGAAATCGGTTCTGCAGTTGTATCAACATACTGAGCTGAGTCAATATCAGCATTCAGAACGAATAATGTGCAGGGGCTACCAATTCCTCCGGCCTCGAGATTGACAAGAGTATCACGTGGCCGTCCTTCTCGGTTTTGCGAAAGCGACATTGAGAGCAAGGGAGGGGAGTTTGATACGATGCTAATCGATGACATAGGAGCGAGGTTTTCCACACCCGATGTCGATTTGGTTGCCACCAATACCACCGGACGTGGCATCAATAGTGATGCAAGCCAATTCCTTCTATCGAAGTGTGACATCGATTCTGTGTCGTGAGATTCCGAACCATCGGATAGTGAAGGTGGGGGTGGACCCTCCCCTTCCTCGTCCGTCAGCCATGTATCGAGCACACCTGACTCCAACTCGCTTGCAGAATATGCAGTGAATTCACGGAAGGCCTGCCAGCGGGCAATCTCATTCGGGTCTTCACCCCTAGATTTCTTTCGAGCAATCGATGCATCGGAGTATGTGACGCAACGGCGAAGATATGTCGAAACCAACCTGCGCCGTTCGTCAATATTCATTCAACTCTCAACTCCGAGTTCCCTCATTAGCCTCTCGACATGGCCTGTGGCTCTTACATTATAACCAACAAATTGTAATTTTCCATCTAATCCGATAACGAATGTTGAGCGTGAAACACCAAGGTATGTCTTACCGTAATTCATCTTCTCCCGCCACACCCCATAGAGTTGATTCAACTTGATGTCTTTATCGACGATTAACTCGAAGTTGAGATCGTTCTTTTCGATAAAGTTAGCATGAGATTTCGCTGAATCCTTAGAGACTCCAATTACGCGGTATCCAGCGGAACTAAATTTAGCAAAATTATCCCTAAAGTCACAGGCTTGGGTAGTACAACCTGGTGTCGAATCCTTTGGATAAAAGTAGAGAATTACTTTCTCCCCTGCGGCGATAATTTCACTCAGTCGCATCGTTGTCCCATCCGTCAATTCCGCCTCAAAATCAGGAGCCGATTGACCAACCTCCAGATTCACTACCTCATCCGCCATAAACCGTCCACCATAATGGGGGTGATGAATGCTCGTACAGGTAGCATTCAAGAAAGGGAGGCGCCTGCTTTCTTTTGTGGGCAAAGCGGGAACATTTGGTGGCACCTTGTCACTGATTATAGGGGTATTATTCATCATCGGTTGGTTTGGAGCAGGCATGGCTGTCGATTACATTGATACTGAATTAGAGGAGAATTGTGATAGTACATCCGGACAAATTGGCCAAGTCACAGGTTGGGATGATGGGCAGTGTCAGGATGGTCGAGATAATCGAGACTTAATTTCCTCATTACAAAACCCCTTGTTACTGATCGGACTGGGATTGTCCGGTGCAGGTGGATTTCTCTTATTCCGAAGTTAGGTTGTCTAACGTCGTGCCTCTTCTCTAATCCGTTTTTTGCTTGCAGCCCAACCGCAAATCGGACACTCTGCTAAAATATGATTACGGGATGGACAAAATTCACGACCAAAGAAGATGATTTGCAAGTGACGCCGATTCCAAGTATCAATAGGGAATACCGCCTTCAAATCGCGTTCTGTTTGCTCGACATTTCGGGCTTTGGATAATCCCCAACGACTTGCTAAGCGATGAATGTGAGTGTCCACGGGAAAGGCAGGAACTCCGAAGGCCTGAGACATTACCACACTTGCCGTCTTATGGCCTACGCCTGCAAGGGACTCTAGAAATTCCCAATCGGGAATAACTTCGCCTCCATCCTGCAGAATTTGTTCAGCCATTAGTTTCAGATTCTTCGCCTTGGTAGGTGCCAGTCCAATCTCTCTGATTAGGGTTTGAATTTCATCCACCTCTAGAGACGCCATCTTTGTTGGATTATCTGCTTTAGCAAAAAGTACCGGAGTCACCTCGTTGACTTTCTTGTCCGTTGTCTGGGCTGAAAGCATAACCGCCACCAGCAAGGTGTATGGATCAGTGTGGTCGAGTGGAATTGGAGTCTCCGGATATAATTCATCTAACTGAAACCCGATTTTCAAAGCCTTATCAGCCCGTTTCATTGCTGATTATCCCCCTCTTCCCTAAGTCCGAGGAATAGTGAGCTGCCGATGATTAATCCTGGGATCAAGTAGCAAGGGCCATACATCCAAGTCTCCCATTCTTCCCCCGTAGTGCCGCCCAGAAGGAAATAGGCGGCTATGCCAGCAAATAGTGCCGGCAGTAATGAAAACGTGCCAAACACCAGCCCCCGCATAAGGCGCATGATGAGGGCTGGTGTGCAATAGTCATCAACCTTCGTCAGAGACCGAGTAGGCCTTCCATCTCTGAACCGGTCTTTGTGTTGAGTACATCTGCTGCTTCTAGCCAACCCTTGCGAGCGATTTGCACCCCATACCAAACATCAGCCAAGCCTTCCGTCCCATGAGCGTCAGGGTTAATGCAAACTGGAACGCCCTGTTGTTTAGCATAATGACAAAACCTCCAATCTAAATCTAATCGATAGGGGGAGGCGTTGATTTCAACCGCTTTCAGGTGGCCCTCCGAATTCAGTTCCCCCATCCGTCTCAATACCGCGTACATATCGACTGGGAATCCCTCTCTACCCTGCAATATTCTTCCAGTTGGGTGACCTAAAATAGTGAATGTTGGATTTTCAATAGCCCGAATAAGAGCCTCTGTATTTTCGATTTCATCTCGGTTTCGCCAACTTCCTAAAGCGTGTACTGAACCTACGATATGGCTCAAAGATTGGCGGGTTGAATCTGGGTAATCTAATGCTCCGTCAACCAATATATCACACTCAGAACCGTGGAAAATCCGAAAGTCAATGCCTGAATCCGCCCATCCTTCATTGAGCCCGCGAATCATTTCTGCTTGTGCTGGGATAATATCTGCAGGAACACCAATTTGTCTTCCACCAATATTGAGGATTTCAGAGTGGTCGGCTATTCCAAGATACTGCCAACCTAAATTTCGCGCGGCTGTGGCCATTTCTTCCAGTGTGTTAACACCGTCAGAGGCTACAGTGTGGTTGTGAAGTGCCCCACGTAGGTCGTCTGGTTCTATTAGCTGGGGCAATGAAGATGATTGAGCAGCCTCAATCTCCCCCATGTCCTCTCTCATCTCGGGAGCAATCCAATCCAAGCCTAGATGTCGGTAGATGTCAGCCTCATCAGCACATTCTAGAGTGTATTTTGCGGCTTCCATGCCGATGGCGTCGCCAGCCTCTTTCTCAGGGAAGAGGCCAAATTCATTCAATCGGAGGTCGCGATCAATCGCTAACTGTCGCATCCGGATATTGTGCTCCTTAGAGCCGGTAAAGTAAGCCAAGGTGAAAGGGAAGGTGGCAGGAGGCACAATTCTGACTTGAGCATCGATGGTTGCATCTCCGCTTCTTTCCATCATTGACTCTGCTAGTTGTGCATCAAGACTACTTCCAATCTCGGCACCTGAAAGCATGTCTTGTTCGAGAATTAGACTCACCTTTGATTCACCCGAACCTTTCACCTCAGCAATACCGGGAAATGAAAGAATGGCTTTGACAACTTCTTCATGGTCTTCGGGTTCAGCCGCTGCGACGATATCCAAATCTCCAATGGTTTCTCTAAGACGTCGTGCACTACCTGCTAGTTGGGCTCGGGTGACTCCTGGAATAGCCGCAACCCTCGCCTCTAAAGCGTGGCCAAACATCAGACCAACATCCATCCTAGATCGACCTTGGTAGCGACGCAATAACTCGATTCCTTCGAGATATTTCAGTTGGCTTTTTTCTCCAAAGCCGGAGAGTGGGGCGACATGGCCCATTTCGCAGGCAACCTTCAGAGATTCTACTGAATCCACCCCAAGTTCCTCATACATCACTCGAGCGCGTTTTGGGCCTAATCCCGGAATGCCAACTATTTCGATCAGGCCGGGGGGGATTTTTGCATAGAGTTTGGGCAAATCACCCCAAGTTCCCTCCAACACTGCTTCGGAAACCAAACTGCTGATTCCTTTTCCGATTCCTTTGACCTCAACCAGTCTGTCCTCTTGTACAACGGTCAGCAGATTTTCTTCCATAGAAGCGAGTGCTCTGCTGGCATTTTGGTAGGCTCGAACTCTAAACGGATTGGCTCCATCGAGTTCCAGCAATACACCCACCTGCTCCATTACAGCCACTACAGAGGACTTGGTTTGGAATGGGGGACCCGCGCTGCGAGGCTTGGGTAGGCTCAATCGCTTTACCTTGACCATACACCTAACGGGGTCTCTCGGGCCTTGAGGCTGTCCATCCGGTGCTGAACTAGCGAAGACTGAAAATGCACACCCAGTGGGGGTAGCGTGGAATTACTTGCGACTCTCGAAACCGCTTCCATTACACTCTGCGGTATCGCTATGTTGCTCTGGATGAGTATCGGCACTTTCACTCGTGCTGAATGGGGCGAAGCATTCGCTCAAAGAACAATCTTGATCCTATGTGTAACATCCGCAATCTTACTATTCATTCTACATTATCTAGGCGGAGAACTTTGGGGTTCTCGCAATGTTGCTTTACCGTTCGCTTTGACCGCACTGATTGTTGCCGCCGCCGGTTCTCTAAACATCAAGGGTAGAGATGTGCAAGGAGAAATTAATCCTCACAAAATCATGAAGATGAGGCGCGAGGAGAGAGAAGAATGATTCTCTACCCATCCGCCCTCTCGACCCCTAACTTGTCGTCGATAAAGGCGCGCATATAGGCTGGAAGTTCGCCGTTGACGAAGATAACATCGTTAACTTCAGCGAGTTTCATCAATGAGTAATAAATCTGCATAGCAGTCATCGGGGTTGAAGCACATCCAGTACAACCTCCTTCAAGTGAAATCATGATTATTCCATCGGTGGTATCTACGACGTTGACCACTCCGTCGTGAGCGTCCAAGATGGCTTGGACCGGTCCGACAGACTGTAAAATCAGCTGCTTATCGATCTCAGCCATGCGATTTCCTCGCTACCGCCTATCAGGCGAGGTGCTTTGAACCATTGGTGGGCTGAGAATCATTGTGTCGGACATGGTGAGGGTTCTGATGGTCGATCTACTGGTCGAGCGCGCAGCTTTCGGCCATGGTGGAAATCAGGAGGTCATCAAACCGTTCGCAGCGCGCGGAGAAGTAGAATTGCTTCTTGTCACTCCTCAGATGCAATCCTTCGAGGCAGGAGAAAAAGCGGAGTTTGGAGAATTTCTACTCACAGAGGAAGATGTTCCACATTGGAATGACGAATTTACCTTCTGGCAATCGACAACAGTAGAACTTGAAGGGAAAACTGTTTCTTTCCGCAGAATTGTTATGCCTATGTATGAGGACGATGAAAAAATGGCAAACTGGCTAGAATCAATCGGCGTGGATGCAGTCGTTTGTAGCGGCTCTAGGCGTAATGTCAGCATATGGGAGGATTGGATGGGGCCAACCGCCTCCTTGTTACGTGCCTCCTCAAATGCTGGCCGACCGACTCTGGGAATTTGCTTCGGACACCAATTACTCTGTCATGCCTTAGGGGCTACAATCGAACGCGCTGATTCTCTATCAAGTGGGATTTGGGATTTGGATTTAACCAATAATGGCAGCAATGACGAATTGCTAACCTCACATGTTTCAGATGGCTCTTGCGTTGCTGGACTATTCACCCATAAAGATCACGTCATGACCGTCCCTGAATCTTGTTCCCTACTATGTTCGACAAGTCACAACGGAGTAACTGCAGTACGAGTTCATGCAGACAATGGCGATGCTTTGCCCGCTTGGGGAATACAATTCCATCCCGAAGCAGCACGAGCCCGTATCGACCGAGCTTACGGATGGGGGCATATCACCGAAGAGGAATACTCCTCCTTCAAGGGCGAACATGATGGCGCAGAGATATTGTCTTCATTTGCTAGAATCGTCAGCCAATATCAAGCATAGTCTCCGCCCAAAAGGGGCGGGTATCGTGGATTCGGATTAAATACGGCCCGTTGGTCGGCCACTCACCCATATTGGTGATATCATGGACGGAGAACAACTTGGAATGATTGGGATGGGAGCAGGTGTATTCGGTCTGCTCGTCGCTTTCTTGCTATATCGGAAGGTAGATTCAATCGAGATTGAAAATGAAACAGTAGCTACTATCACAGCAAGAATTCAGGATGGAGCAATGGCTTTCCTTATGGCCGAATACAGAATGTTGTCGATTTTCATCGTCGTTGTTGCGGCATTACTCTTTGTCGGAGGCGAAGATAATGGCCTAGGCTTAGAAACCATGGTCGCATTCATCATCGGTGCACTATGTAGTGTCGCCGCTGGATTCAGTGGAATGCGCTCTGCTACGAGTGCAAATGGACGTACCGCCCAAGCCGCGGCAAACGGAGGACAAACTGCCGCCCTAACCACCTCATACAATGGAGGAGCCGTAATGGGTCTAGCAGTGGGTGGGCTCGGTCTGTTCGGAATTTCCCTGATGTACTATCTAACCAATCCAACCGACGCAGACAGCGGATTCCTATCCGTCAACAACATTGCTGGATTTGGAATGGGTGCATCTTCAATCGCTCTATTCGCCCGTGTCGGCGGTGGAATCTACACTAAGGCCGCTGACGTTGGAGCAGACCTTGTCGGTAAGGTTGAGGCGGGTATTCCTGAAGACGACCCTCGCAACCCCGGTGTAATCGCTGACAATGTCGGCGACAACGTAGGCGACGTAGCTGGAATGGGTGCCGATATCTTCGAGTCATTCGTTGGTTCGATTATCGCAGCGATGGTTATTGCACACGCTAGTGAGGGCTTGGGTGCTGACTACCTAATGATTCCAATCGCACTCGCAGTTGTTGGATATATCTCTTCAATTATTGGAGTATTCTCAATCACCGCAATGCAGAACATGGATCCAGGTGCTGCATTGCGAAATACTACCTTCATCGGTGCCGCATTATTCATTGGTGGAGGATATTTTGCACTTGATTACCTTGAATTGGATACAAATGTGATTTGGGCTGTTGCTATCGGTTCGCTAGTTGGAATTCTAATCGGGCTGGTAACCGAGTACTACACTGGTATCGAGCCTGTGTTCGGAATCCAAGTCAAGGCAATCCCGTACATTGGCGAGGCTTCCAAGACAGGAAGTGCAACTAACGCCATTGCGGGTCTTGCTGTAGGAATGCAATCTGTATTCGTTCCTGTATTACTAATGGCAGCCGGTATCTACGGCGCTAACGATGTAATGGGCGGTGGCGATGCCGGTCTCTATGGTATTGCAATGGCCGCAATGGGAATGCTCGGAACGGTTGGTGTAACAATGACTGTTGACGCCTACGGACCGGTCGCAGACAACGCTGGAGGCATCGCTGAGATGTCAGGTCTAGGCAAAGAAGTGCGTGACATCACCGATGGCCTAGACTCAATCGGAAACACTACCGCTGCAATCGGAAAGGGATTCGCAATCGGTAGCGCTGCACTTACTGCTCTAGCACTATTCGCAGCTTACAAAACCAGTGCTGGTCTAGATGCGGCACAACTTTCTCTAACAGAACCGAATGTTGTAATTGGACTACTAATAGGTGGAGCGCTACCTTTCGTAGTAGCGGCTATGACAATGAAGTCGGTGGGTCGTGCTGCTGAGGAAATGATTACCGAGATTCGCAGACAATTCCGAGAAATTGACGGACTCCTAGAAGGTCGCGAAGGTGTTGAACCTGACAGTGCAACCTGTGTTGACATTTCTACTCAGGCAGCCCTACGCGAAATGATTTTGCCAGGTCTAGTTGCTATATCTAGCCCAGTGATTATTGGAATGGCACTTGGCCCTGCGGCCCTTGGTGGGACTCTAGCTGGTGCAACAGCAACAGGGGTACTGATGGCTCTATTCATGGCAAACGCTGGAGGAGCATGGGACAACGCCAAGAAGGCAATTGAGCAAGGTGAAATTGCAGGCGCTGCAAAGGGTGACGATGCCCACGCGGCTGCCGTAGTCGGGGACACCATCGGTGACCCATTCAAGGATACCAGTGGACCTTCGCTGAACATTTTGATCAAGTTGATGTCAATCGTCTCGGTTGTTATAGCTGGATTGCTCCCCGAGTTTGGGCTTCTGACCGAACTTCTGTGATTATACGGTCAAGCGTCAGACTCATGATGGTCTAACCGTAGCGGTAGCCATGCGGAGCGGTGCGATTGGCCTGACCATGCTGCTGATATTGGCGGGTCTGTGTGGCTGCGCAGGACTAACTGATTCAGGTGGAAAGGGAGGCTCAGACCATACAATTGAGGTTCCTACATGGCATGTCGGCGACTGGTGGTTGTACACTTTCTCGACACCAGAGTATACCGATGATACAGCCCGTCTTGTGGTAGCATCGGATAGTGAAGAGGATGGAACTGCGTACATGCTTGCAATCTCATCCATAGGAGAGGCTCGAAGGCACGCTGTTCTCAACCACAATCCATTCCTAGGACGAATGACTCATGACAATTTGAGTGCATTCGAGAACGGTATCGCTCAGCCGGTTCTAACCTTCCCAATTTCAGAAGGAGATTCGTGGTCGTTCTCGCTATTTACGAACGATTGGACGGCTACTGTACTAGATGTCCGCAGCAGCCATGCGACAATGTCGGCCCTAGCTGCCGATGGGGCTAGACTAGACTACACATTTGACACCGTTGCAGGCTTCTTCTCATCCTTCATCTGGACCGACGCTGATGGCGTCGAACGCTTGCGCATGATGCTTGCAACAAATGGACATGCAGAAGACGGCCAAGGCCATGATGGAGAGGTTTTCTTCATCCGTGGTGGCGACCTCTATTCCGATACTTGGGAGAATGCAGGTACAGATGCCGAGATTCGTGATACATTTCTAGTAAGTGACCATCCAACAGATGGTGAATGGGACGAGATGATCTACTACCTAGATGCTGCCTGTGGAAGTGGAGGTTCGAGCATAACCCTCACATTACGAGACCACACATCTGTCTCGGCTTTGGAACGGGTTTGGGGACCTGGTGCGGAGGAATATGGGACCTTGGGAACTATTCCTTATCCAAGTCAGGAATACACCCTAACTCTGACCTTTACTGGTGATTCTGACCTTCGATTAATCATCGCTGGTGCAATCACCTATTCATGGACACTCTGAGGGGTCAAGATGACTTCTGGAACTCTCGTTATGCTTCACGGTATGACTGGAACTACAGAGAAGATGCAACCGCTGGCGGAGCGATTGGCTCCAGAAGGTTGGGCAGTGCTTTGCCCTCAAGCAGAAATTGAGCACCCGACTAGAGGAGGATTTGCTTGGTGGTTACGGGCTGAAGATCCAAGTCTGCCTCTGAGTGAAGAATCACAAAGCGAAGTTGACGAATCTATGCGCCGGTTAATCGATGAAATCCCAGATGGCCCGATCATCATTGGAGGCTTCTCTCAAGGAGGAGCAATCGCCTCAGCCCTTCTAGAATCCGAACTGCAAGAGCGAATTCTAGGACTTGTCCTGATTGGAACCAAGAGCGTTAGACCGGAATCACTGACTTCCGCTCTACCTTTCCTAAAGCCACGCGAAGTGGTTTGGATGCATGGAAGACACGATCACCTCGTATCGCTAGAGGCGGCAAACGAGCATGCGGAAATCTTCGAATGGGCTCGATGGCCTGTGACTCGGCTTGAACACGAGAAAGGGCATATGGTGAATATGAATCAGATAGATGAACTCAAACAGGCCATTCAGAGAATGGTCGACTCAGCATAGTCCGAGTCAAGCAAGATATTCCATCAAGTGGTCTGAGCCACCTACGAAGATGGGTTGTTCTCCTCTAACATCGAAGCATACAGGTACGGTACGATGTCCGGTCGCATCAACAACTTCCCAACGAAGATCCCCTTCATGGTCGAAGTTGACCTCGGTGTAAGTGAGATTTTTTGCGAGGAGTGTATTTTTCGCACGCGTGCAGTAGAAGCACACCGTCTGTGAGAAAATCAGAAAATCAGTTTCACACGATTCAAGCCACTGTTGCATGTTCGCCAAGGTCTGCACCCTCCATAGACTCGCCTTCATCGGGCCACCACTCATCCTCGTCTTCGTCGTCGCCCCCTAGACGGCCTTCCAAGACACGTTCGGTCTCATTTTCATCAATGAAAATTAGCATAATCGAGGATATCATTGTAAGTGCAGCGCCGATATAAATTGCTGAAGAGTAATCGAATATCTCAATCATTCTCGCGGTTAACAAGTACGCAGTTACTCCTGATAGATTAAACAACGACATGTAGGCGGTGAATTGAGTTCCTCCGACCTTACTCCAAGTCAACTTCATTGCAAGAGAGATAATACAAATCCAAGCAATACCCGCAACGAATGCTTGGAGGATTAGGAACAGTGTCATGATAATTGTATTTGTCCAAAGTGGTTCTAGCAAGGCAAGACACGCATTGGCTAATCCGAGCATAAGGAAACTGACCATCGCAACTCTCCTAGTTCCAAATTTGTCCCCTAGAAGACCACCAAATATCTGACCAAACATCGCACCGAAAACAACTATTCCACCAACTACTCCGTTGTACTTAGCTTGTGACCAGCCAGCTTCGGTGATGAAAATATCAATGACAATTGGTGTTACGAAATAATACAATTCGGATAGTAAACAGAGGACAATTAACAATAAGGCTGACCTGACTGAGAAGGCCTTGACTAAGTAGAACGTGGTTCTTGCAACGGTATTTCTTGTCCCCGCTGGTAAAACCAAGAATGGGTTAGGCACCTTAGGTAATTCTTTGGCGTTTTCAATTTGTTTCATGATTTGAGAAATTAGTAAGAAAGCAATTGCCGCGGCAATCAAATATTTGGATAGAAGATTAGTCCATCCTCTAAGTTCTCCGGCAATCGACCAATCGAACATTGTGAATGCATCGACTGCAAAACCAATTATCCAGATTGTAATTCCAACAATTGCAAAAGCTGCAGCGATAGAAATTCGAATTTCTGAAACCGCATATCCTACTGTTCGGGCTACTCGGAAGTCCTCTTCCTCCATCCAAGGAGTTGACGAATCGTCATCGTTCTCAGATGGTTCACCTTCCGAGCCAACGATTTCTGCTTCGAGAACTTCCTCTTGCTTTGACCATGGGAATAACCGAACTCCAGGCTTCTCAATCATGGTTAGAGGGAACCAAGCCACAAGCAGTAAGAGTACCAACTGAGCGGCAATCATTCCATAGATGCCTATGAATTTGATAAGAACTCCGAGAACGGCGCCGCCAACGATAATTCCGCCTCTCTTTGCTGCAAACATGAAACCGTTGGCTTTGGCTACTTCGTCTGGTAGGAGAATCTCTACGGCCAAGGCATCGGTTGCCACATCCTGCAAGGATGCGAAGATATTGTGAATAAACAACACCTTTGTCACGAGTTCGATTTCACCATTGAGATCATCAACAAATAACAAACTACCCAAGCTTAATGCCATTCCTGTCTGGGCAAACAATACCCATTGGCGTCGTGGACCAAATCTCTCAATGAATACAGCATCTACCACAGGCCCCCAAATCCACTTGAAGGTCCAAGGTAATGCAACCGTAGCAAACAGTATTGCAAGATCACCAATTGGAATTCCATTCTTGACAAGATATGCAGCAAAAGCAACACTAGCGAATCCCCAAGGCAAGCCTTGAGCGAAGTAAAGAATACACAATGTGATGATTCTACGAGTTTTGTTTTCTGTGAGTGCTCCGCCTTCTTTCCATTCCGAAGATCCGTTTTTTATGCCGGAAATTGCCGTTGATGGCATTGCTGCGATTCTTTCTGCATCAATACCTGAGTAGAAAGGTTCGTCTGATTCTGATCTCCAACCCTCTCTCGTCGCCACAAACCCTAGAAGTGCAATAATTGCCAAGAATGGAATAAAGAAAGCAATCGGTCCGACAGAGGTTTTTCCGATATTGGAACTCGCATCAGTTAATGACACATAGATTGGGAATTCTGTGTAAACATCTCCCGGACTGCCTCCCTCGTCGGAGTAGTACATACGGAAATTCCCTGAACAATCAGAACCTGGAGTGGGTATCGGTGATTGGCATAGAGGACCTCCTTCAGCAGGAACTGAGTACTCAACGGAAATTGTAAGCTGTGTATCCTTACTCCAAGTTGTGAGTGAATCATTAACAAAAATATCCCATTGAGGAGTGAAATCATTTCCGTTGTTGATTGCATTTGCAGGCTCTACGTGCTGTGAAATTTGTTCCTGTCCTCGCCAAAGAGTTAGAGTTAGGTCTGTACAATCGTTGCCACAATTTCCTGATTCGATTGCGAATTTCATTCGAATGGATATGGTTTCGTTAATCTCCAAAAGGAAATCATCTGAAAAACCTGCTAACATGTTGCAAGAAAATTCTACGCTAACGTCCTGCCCTTCAGGGAATGATATTTCGCCATATCCTTCTGATGCAGAACCCATTGAAGCATTAGAGTCGAAATTATTCCAACATTCACTCAAATCCTCATTGCCCCAGAAATACATGTAGGGATCGTCTTCCGTTGGGTGGTTGTTGTCACCTGCTTGTGCACCGACAAACACAGAAAGCATACTCATTGAGAAAAGTAATACTATGGCTACGGAAAGTCCCCTACTTGCGTAGCGCATGGGTTTGGGGGCAGAAAGTAGCGTTTGAGGCTTCGCCCACTAAGAATCGGCTCAAACGGCAACTAAGCCTTCATAGTCATAGTTCCAATCAATGATTTCCCAACCTGCATTAGATATTGTAGAGCGAACTAAATTTATCTTCATAGGATTACAAAGAAGGGCAGCACAGCCTCCACCGCCTGCACCAAGCGCTTTCCAAGCCATTACCGTTCCATCGCTAATCATTGGGTCAATAATCGAAAGAAATGGTTGATGGATTGAAGGGTCGAGTGAATCGACACCTTGGCAAACTTCGTTCAAGGCATCCACAACCAATTGACGTTGATCTCGTTGTAGTGCATCAGCCATCATTCTAGTAGCTAAACGGATAGTGTGCAAACCATCGATTACCTGTTGGTCACCTGAGTCATAGCGAGACCAAACTAATTCTTGCATATCTCCCGATTTATGCTTGATTCCACTGTGTGCGATAATTAGGTGCTTGTGAAGCCATTTTCGGGCAGAAGGAGCCGGTTCAAATGGTAGGTGTTCAACTCCATCTCCAATGAACAACAAGCGATTGAATCCACCGTATGCTGCTGCCCATTGGTCTTGGCGGCCGCAGCGGTTTCCTGCCTCGGTTTCTGCTCGGTAGGCCGCCTCTGCAATTTGATCCAAGTCATTTGTATCCGCACCACCAAGAGCAGCGATTTTGGCAATGTTCAGAGCACCACTTGTTCCAAGTCCTGAGCCTGCAGAAACATCGAATTGGAATTCAACATTACCTTCTTCGTCTGGGGTTGCAGTAACCCATTTATCGATTGTGAAATTGACTACCTCGCCACCGTGGTCATGAGTGTATGGAACTAAGTCGGTCCAACCTCCAGCGAGATCGACTCGAAGTGGAGCTCGATAGACACCCATGAGTCGTCTCATGAGTTGCCGATGATAACCCTACGCTGAGAACTGATGACCGGAAAATAAGGGTATCAACGACCTCTCGGGCAAGCATGGAGTCGATTGTTGAGCAGGCCATTCAAGCCTTTTCCAAAGGCCATCCTGTGATGGTTTTCGATTCGGATTTTCGAGAATGTGAGACCGACCTCCTTTGGCCAGCAACCGCAGCAAGTCCCGCAGTAATGCGTAGATTGAGGCAGGACTGCGGAGGACTTCTTTTCCTAGCAATTGGAGATGAATTAGGTAGCCTATTCGGACTACCTTGGCTACAGGATATCCACACCCATCCGACCCTTGTGGCGGAAAATCCTGTTCTTGGTAAACTAATCACTGACGATTTGCAGTATGACTCACGTTCGGCATTCACCCTTTCTCTGAACCACAGGGAAACCTACACGGGAATTACCGACAGAGATAGAGCCCTAACAACTCGAAGATTCGGAGAATTAGCGGGTGAGATGATTGCAAACAAGGCATCTGAGAAGACTGCACAAGAGGCACTTGGTGCTGAGTTCAGAACCCCAGGACACATCCCTGTCTGCAGAGAATCACCCCGTGGATTAGCAACAAGGCAGGGGCACACAGAATTAGCGGTTGCAATTGCAAGACTAGCAGGTCATGTACCGGCTACAATTGGCGCCGAGATGTTGCAACCCGATGGTGATAGAGCCCTAAGTGTAGAAGCGGCTAGAGAATATGCTATGCTACACAACATTCCAATGATTACAGGAGCAGATCTTCTGAAGGCTCTAGAGATTGAGGGTTGACCGAAGCATTGAGGATATTTAGGTGAGAGGAGATACTGATGGTTCGGGTCATGGCGGTCGGTGTCTTCGACCTACTGCACGCAGGACACCTACATTATGTCGAACAGGCAAAGTCGCTCGGTGACGAGTTGATTGTAGTCGTAGCACACGACGATACTGTTCGAAAACAAAAACACGAACCTGTAACTAATCAGGAGCTCCGAAGACGTATGGTACTAGGCCTGAAACCTGTTGATGATGCCATAATCGGTAATCCTCCAACCGTTCCAATCTTCGATATTCTAGAAGTGGTCAAACCTGATGTTATCGCGCTTGGATACGACCAGAAACATTCACGCGATTCGATCAAGAATGGTTTGCAAGAGAACGGTTGGGGAGATGTAGAGGTCATAAGGGTCGAAGGATTGGCCGACGACCTCGATGGAACTAGGAAGATAATTGCACGAATAATCGATCTCTGGTCTGGTGAAACCGGTGGTCCTTACGAGGAGGATTGAGAGTGTTCACCGGAATTGTTGCTGCTGCTTGCGATGTCGTGGCTACGGAGGAAGGAGAGGAGATTCGTAGTATCGTAGTTGATCTAACCGGCTATGATGAGGGCTTGGAAATAGGGGCAAGCGTCGCAATAGATGGGGTTTGCATGACGGTTGTGTCCTCAGAAGGTGGTCAAGTTAGATTTGAGGCGATTCCTGAAACTTTGGAGCGTACGACGATGGGTCTGCTTAAGGAAGGAAGGCGGGTTAATGTTGAGCGCTCTCTACGAATGGGGGATGAGTTAGGAGGCCATATTCTATCCGGCCACGTTATGTCGACCGCTAGAATTCTACAGAGGACTGAAAGAGGGGAAGGAATCGATTTACTGATTGAAAATCAGTCCGATACTGAACCATACATTCTGGAGAAGGGATACGTTGCAGTTGACGGAATGTCGCTGACGGTTGGACAGGTCGAAGAAGATGGATTCAATCTTCACATTATCCCCGAAACCCTGAGGATAACCACAATCGGCGAGAAGTCAGTAGGAGATTTAGTGAATATCGAAATTGACTCTCGAACTCAAGCGGTCGTAGACACCATTAGAAGCATGGGGGTAGACCAATGAGGATAGTTGCGGTGTGCGGTTCTTTCCACAAAGAAGAAGTCGAGAAAATGCTTGATTTCGCAAGAGATGAGGCCTCTGTGATGAATGCCGAATTAACCGACGTTGTTTGGGTTCCAGGATCAATGGAAGCTCCACTAGCATTAGAAAGACTACTCGTAAGTGAGGACGTAGATGGAGCGATCGCTTTGGGAATCATCGAACGTGGACAGACTCAGCACGGGCTGGTTATGGGCCAGTCTGTAACCCGTGCAATTATCAATTTACAAATCAAACACAACAAGCCAATCGGTCTAGGAATAATTGGACCTGGGGCAGAACCGGAGCACATCAAACCGCGCCTTGAACCTCATGCTCGTGCAGCGGTTGGTGCGGTCGTCGCGATGAAGAACTGATCTCAAGTTTGAGAGTCAATGTTCAAAGTATACCGGACATTGGGAGAACCCATGTCCGACGAGGTCCGCAATACAATCATCATCGGTTCAGGCCCTGCAGGATACACTGCAGGCCTGTACAGCGCTCGTGCAATGTTGAAACCTTTGATGTTCGCAGGCTACGCTTCCGGTGGTCAACTAATGCTGACTTCGGACGTCGAAAACTTCCCCGGATACCCACAAGGAATAGGTGGGCCGGAGATGATGGTTCACATGCGAGAACAGGCCGAAAGATTCGGTCTTGAGGTTCATGACAAAAACGTCGAGAGGGTCGATGTCAGCGAAAGGCCGTTCAAGGTCTGGGTGGAAGGTGAAGAATTCCGTGCTGAGACTTTGATTATCTGCACAGGTGCTGAGGCAATTTGGCTGGGTGCGGAAGACGAGGATTCACACAAAGGTCGTGGAATCAGCACCTGCGCAACCTGTGATGGAGCATTTTTCCGTGATGAGGAAATTATTGTTGTAGGAGGGGGGGATTCCGCAATGGAAGAGGCTACCTTCCTTACTAGATTCGCCAGTAAGGTGACAATCATCCACCGAAGAGATTTCTTCCGAGCCTCAAAAGTGATGTATGATCGAGCGGCGAATCATCCAAAGATTGAGATCAAGACTTTCCGCTCCGTGAAAAAGTGGCTTTCCGATGAAAAAGGGCTTACTG
>JAKURL010000019.1 GCA_022449345.1 Candidatus Thalassarchaeum sp.
AAAAACGAAGTGTCTGAGAAAAACTAAAATTTTCATATATCTCGGCCCAGTTTCCGTAATTGGCCGACGTTATTCGTTCAGCCAAGAAAGCCAACGAGCCACCGCATTCTGAACACCTGGAACTTCCATCTCAGATCTGCAACATCTTTCCCAAGCGAGTTGCTCTCCCTTTGGAGTGATAGAGAATAATTCTGCTCTCATCAAAACTCCATCTGCTGCGTCGCATTTACTTCGGTTATCGTCTACAAAACAATGTAGCAAATGCTTGGGGAAATGATGCATCTTACCAGACTCTGGGCAGCACAACATTACACTGCGCTCGAGGAAAAGAAGTGAGGAACCTGAAGTCTCGTCAACCTCGTGTCCCATGATGCGAGTGTCGGCGAGCATGTTGGCAACATCGACATTGTACCATTGGGTTTGAGAAGCTGGAATATTCAGGTTCGAAACGTCGTCGAGGTATTGTTGCACTTTCAGTTGAGTGAAACCCTCGTCGACTCCCATCGTGCAGCCAAGATACGGCGACCCATTTGAATGCAACCTTACAAAAAATATCGAAAAATAACCGAATTGCGGAAAAATTACTGCTGTATATGTAAGATAATAAGCAGATAAGATACAAATAGGGTTCCCAAATCGGAAGGCCTCATGGTTGCAGTAGACTCACTCGACAGATCGATTCTCGGCGTCCTTCGCGAATCCGCTAGAGCGCCTTTTGTAGAGATTGCAAGTAAGGTCGGAGTGACTGAACGAACGGTCCGAACTCGCATGAAGAGATTAGAGGAAGAAGGGGTCGTTCGTGGCTACACAATTCGCGAGGCGGGCATTGGTTTGACCGCTCTAGTTCGCATCAAGGTTGGACCTGGAACAGAGATTGGAAGTCTGGCGGGAGAGTTCACTGGCTGGGATGGTATAGAGTGCGTCTACGAGATTTCTGGCGATGCCGATTTGATTGGAATTGTCCACGTCGATGACACCGTTGCACTTCGCGATCTACTCGACAGAATGTGGCTAACTGCACCGGGCGATATTACATCCACTCAGACCGAATTGGTTCTCGAGCAGTACTGATTACGGCTTTCGCATCAAGTGCCTATGGTAGGCCATCGAGCCACTGACAAATCCCTCGTAAACCGGCGTGCCCTTCAGTCCAGCAAAAGTCTCGAAGCTTCTTCGGACCGACTGAGGAACTTTCTCCTCGATGGCCTTGATCTTCATCTCGTTGATCTCGTCAAGAGCTTGAATGACTTCTTGCACAACATCTGCCGACTCGACTATCTCAAAGCCCTTGGATTGGAATAGAGGTGGTAGAGTCGCCATCGTCTTTGCATCTCGAAGGTCGGTCCAACAGAACATTCCACCGGGTTTGAGAACGCGGTATGCTTGCTCCACAAATGCCCCCATATCACCGTAGCAGTGCGACGATTCTACATTGTAAACGACATCGAAGGTATCGTTGTCCAATGGCAGTTCTTGGGCGTTACCTTCGATGAACTCGAGATTGTTTTGGTCGGCGTACCATCGCTTGCAATGACTGACCGCTTCGGCTGAGAAATCGACTCCAGTTAGTTTGGCGGGGGAATGTGTCTTGGCTATCCAACTGGCTCCTCCGCCTCTTCCTGAGCCGACCTCGAGGACTTGCTTTCCTTCGAGGTCGACACCTCTGATATTCATCGAGTAAAGTTGGATGAACATCCTATTCGGCTCATCCTCAGCTTCGAGGTCTGGACCATTACCATCCTCAAAGCCGTAATTCATGAAGCGAAAATCTCGGTCGTCATTGGCCCTAGCTAATTTCTGATACCACCACTTCCACATTCGATTCTGGATTCCACCTGGGGCCAGCCGCAACATGGTGACGAAGGCTCTGGCTGGCAAACCCATCTTCTTCGGCGAAGCCACGCGCATGATTGCACCTACTGCTTCCACTTGACTGAGCAACCGATTGAGTCGGTTCGAGCATTGGCGACTGATTCACCGGCAGCCAATGCTGCCATTGCGTCAGCCAACTCGTCGGTGGTAGCGTCCATAGGGTTGCGAGGTGAATCGTCCATTCTTCCGCGGTAAACCACTGTGCCTCCGGAATCCAGCAGATAGAACTCAGGGGTTCTTTCAGCACCGTAGGCGTGTGCGATAGCCTGTGATTCGTCGTGAAGGTACGAGTAGCTCATTCCCTTGCCCGCGCGCTTTACCATCGAGTCCCAATTATCAGATTCGTAAACGACTGGATCGTTCGAATTTATTCCAACAAATCCCATGCCGAAATCCCTTGCTTGGGATGCTGCATTCTCTATTCTTCCCTCTGATCCTACCACGTACGGACAGTGATTGCAAGTGAACATGACGATGGTGCCGTTATCCCCCATCGCATCGGAGAGTGTCATCGACCCCCCTCCTACTGCAGCGTTTGCATTTAGCAATTCGAAATCTGGTGCTTGGTCGCCTGGCTCGATACCCTTTGGTCCTGACATGAACCGGTGAGGATGCGTTCTGCGGTTCAATCCTGCGTCTCAAGATGCTGGGGTGCAGGTTGCAGTTTTTCTCGTGATTCTTCGAATCTGCGTCGGGCTAGACGGTGTTCTGGGTCGACGTCTAGCACGTCTCGCCATGCTGCCATTGCCTTCTCTGAGTCTCCGGCTTCGTGTAGTATTGCAGCGATTCTAAGTCTGGCGTCGAGGTGGTGTGTGTCTACTAAGGCGGCGCTCTTGAAGTCCGAGAAGGCTTCTTCCATGCGTCCGAAATCGAGGTACAGCAAGCCTCTTTGATACCAAGCATCGGAATGCTCGGGGTCGATTTGTAGTGCCTTGTTTAGCGGCATCTCTGCCTGCTCGGCTCGGTCCATCGCGTTCAGGCAGGTGCCGAGGTGTACCAGCGCCATGACGTGCTGAGGATTGCGTTCTGAGAGTCGGCGTAGTTCGGCCTCAGCCTCAGCCCAGTCACCGAGATTCATCAGAATCTCAGCTCGGCGCTGACGAGCCATGTCTAGGTCTGGATTCTTCTCAACCAGCAGATTAGCATCGTCGAGTGCGGTTGTTAGGTCCTCGCCAAGCAGCGCGGCTGAACAGCGATTGAGGCGAGCCCGAGCGTGATTTGGGTCCATCTCGAGGACTTTGGTGAACATGCTGAGGGATTCTGCTAAGCGGCCTTGTCGGGCTGCTATGAGGCCACGTAGATACGGGATTGATGGATGATTGTGTAGGTTGGTCGCCGCCTCAGCAAGCATGGTGTTTGCTTGGTCGTAGCGGCCCATCTCTTGGAATAGTCGAGCACTCTCTAGCGGGATTGAGGGGTGGTCAGGAATCAGTCGTCGGGCCCGCACGATTGCGACCTCTGCCTCATCTCGGAAGCCTTGGTAGCGGAGTGTGCGAGAGCGCCCTAACCAAGCCAAGCCAGACTCTCGGTCTTGCTCGATAGCTTCGTCGAAAGCGGTTAGCGCGGCGAGTAGAATCATCTCGTCGTGCCCGCCTGTGGAATCTAGGTGAGCGTCTGCCTCTTCGAGGTGCAATCTACCATCCATGACGTGCATTGCAGCGCATTCCCATGACAATTCAGTCGCTTCATTGAGGACCGCTCTAGCCCAATCTGGTGAGCCGGCTCCGAGAAGAATAAGCGCTAGTCTGGCCCTTGCCTCTGCGTCGCCTGGATCAGTCTCTAGGTGTTGTTTGAGGACCTCTCTAGCGGCTTCTATTCGGCCGTCGTTCTCTAGAATTTCAGCCTCAAGCAGGATTCCGTATTCACCTAAGGCGACGGCTCGGCGCACGCTCTGTATGGCTTCGGAGGTCTTGCCGTCTCCAGCTGCTAACAAGCGAGCGTGTAGCATCCAAGCATCTGGGTTGGATTGATCCATCTCAAGCGCGTTCTCAATCGATTCCAGCGCCACAATAACTTCGCCAACGAGCATTAATTTAGCAGCGCGCTCGGTCCAACCTGCAGCGGTTGTAGGTTCTGCTGAAAGTGGGTCCACCTCCTTGCGAACCTCTTGAGCGCGGCCTGCAAGGTCGGCGATACTGGCTTCCTCTACGCTGGCAACGCTCTCGATTCCAAGCGCTTCGAGGCGGCGGCGGTTTCGCACAACTCTCTCGATGTCGGTTCCGGACAGTAGAAGTGTTTGCTCTTCGAGCACCTCGGCGTCATCTGGGTCGATTGCGAGTAATCTCTCGAGGCTGCGGTCGAGCGCTTCGACGTCGCCTTCCTCTCGCTGAATTGCGGCGAGGGAGCGGAGTGCTGATGCATCTTCTGAGGCTAACTCGTGAGCTCTGCGATAGCATTGCGCCGCCCTGTCGGTTCGCTCGATTGCGTGGAATAATTCACCGAGGCGGCGCTGTTCTGGACCAGTGAGTTCCAAGTCCTCTGCGTGCATCTCTGCAGCGTCGAGCATCGAGCTGAGTCGCTCGACTAACGGAACGAGGCCTGCGTGAATCGATACCTTGTCCTCAGTTACTGTATCTTCCTGTCCATCGAGGACAGCACGAGCTGCATGGGTGGCGATGGCACAGGATTCCGATGAGCTGACTCCAACTGCTTGCTCGAATAGCAACGACTCAGCGGTTTCAAGCGAGCGATGTACTCCGAGCAGCCCGTGCAATTCGGGGGTTTCGCCAAACACAGTGTCGACGCCGCGGGAGAGCAAATCTAGTCTCTCAGTTGTCGAGTTTAAGTCGCCTTCAAGCGAACCAACACGGTCAGCGATTGAGTCTCTCTGACGCAGTACTTGCTGGTGTCTCATCCAAAGGATGGCTATAGCCATGCCAAGCATTGCATATAGCGAGAGGATGCCCAAGGTGGACTGTTCCATCGCTCGTAGCGGACCTGTGGCCCTTTTGATGGCTTCGTCTGCTGAAGGCGTGCTGACCGCTGATTAGAGGCGGGACTACGTCCCGCCGAGAACGAAAAATCGAACTCGGCTCTAAAACGGTTTAGTCTTCACAGATCTTTGACCGAAAAGGCCTGAACGCCACCCTTCAGAGTGTCTTTGCCGACGTTCTTTCCGAGTACGTTTCCAATTCCAGCACCGGAGGCTAGATCGAAAATTCGGTCGGTGACCTTTCCAGCGAAGACCAATCCCTGAGCGCCCTCGGCCTGAGCCAGAGCATCCTGCAGTTTGCGGGCACCAACTGGTTCTGATGCAGAACCATCCTCTAGGATGATGATTGCGTTGTTGGTCTTCAAACCATCCATCTTGTCGGCCCAGCCCTTGACTTCGTCAGGGGCTTCTAGCGCGGCAGAGCGGCGACCTACAGATGCATCGTCTTCCTTTGACAATGCAGTAGATACTCGGGAGACTACCTTGTTTGCAACCTCCTTCTGGTTCAGACACTTGGTGACTACCTTACCCTCGAGGTGTTCTACCTCTCGGCTCTGAGGTGCCATCGCTACGTGGGTAAGTGACTTGCCGAGACTTCCGCTGATTTCCATCAGTAGAAGGCGGCCGCCTCTGTCGCCATCGAGGAAGGCAGTTACGCTCTTCTTCTTGCTAGCGAGTTCGATCAATTCCGGCTTGATGCCGGAGCCCATTGTTGCAATCGCGTTTTTAATTCCGAATTTCAGTAGGTTTCGAACGTCGTTTCGTCCCTCGACGATAATAATCGCCTCAGAATCCTTGACGTTTGGTCCAGCGGTCATTCCGCTGAATTCTACTTCAGTGTCTACAGTTAGAACCGAGCGAACTTCGTCGAGGATATTTCTCGATTCATCCGCACCAGATTCGATCATTCCCATCAACAGAGTCTTTGCCCTGTCGATGACAGTGTCTCTCTTTGCAGAGTTGACGTTCTCAATTCGTTGAACTCGGATTACCGCCTTGCAAGGCCCAATCCTGTCGATTGTTTCCAGTGCTGCTCCGATAACTGCGGTGCTGACCTGGTCGATAGACGAGGACATGATGATTTCACCCTTGACCCGTCCCTTGTTGTTGTTCAGATTCACATCGACGTGTCCGATGCGTCCGGTTCGCTGCAACTTGCGCAGCTGTAAGTCCTCTCCGAGCAGACCTTCGGTCTGACCAAAGATGGCTCCGACGACGTCCTTTCGGGCGACGGTTCCGTCGGCTCGAATAGTCGCGTGAATCATGTATTTTCCTTCGTTTGCCATTTTGCTTTCTCTCCTGCAGTAAGCCGGCCCCACTCGTGGGGCCTCGCGCTTTTTTCGCCTATTGGCGGTCAGTAATGGGTGCTCGGCACCCGCGAGTGTGACAGGATTCCTGCAATGTTTCCGACTTTGCGGCCCCCTTTGAAGGCTTTGTATGAATATAAGGCACTGAGAACTAAGCACAGGGCTTGAATTTATGATGGGTTTTCGACCAAATAATCGATGTAATCTAGCACTTCTTGCAGCTTCTCATCTGGGATGTCTTTGTACGATTGCCCGAACTTTCCTTTGACGCAAATTGCTACGTGGGCGTATGGGTTTCTGCCCTTAGGATGGCGCCATGAAGGAGGCAGTTTGCCGACCAATTTGTCTCCTGCCTCCCGAATGTAAGCCCAAATTCGCTTTGAGTTCTCATCGTTCATCAGTTGTCCCCAACCCGCTGATTTGCTATTGGAACTTGATTTATCCTCTCGCAGACGTGCTCACGAACCGATTAAGGAGTGGGGTGTTAGTTGGAGGACGTGGCTCAAGTCAAGGTTGGAAGGTTGGGTGTATTCAAGGGGGCGGTTAGCCTTGCTTTACGGGATGGTATGCTGACTAATGGAGAGAAGCGCATGCTGGTCAAGATGGCGCATGCGCTTCGACTCGACGAGGATGAGCCTAAGGCGGTCTATGATGCGGTTATTTTTGGCCAAGACATCGGTTATGGCGAGGAATTAGCGCTGGAGGAAACCCGCCAAGTTTACGAGCAAATGCTGGAGGCTTTCCTACTGCACACCGACCGTTCAGAGGCTGAGGTCGTTCTCATCGCCTACCTACGGCACGCATTCGGTATCGATGATGCGGAACACCGTTCAATTGCAAAAAGTTTGGACCAAAATCTCGAGCAGGTGGTACATCGCACGGTTACAGAAGATATCAGAATGAAGTTGGACGATTCATTAGAGAGAATTGGCTTCATCTTCGACGAGTTCATCGTCAAGAATTGAGGGCGAAGTATGGCGAAAAACCCGCTAGACGAATTCTTTGATTCAACCTCTAGTCGAGCCCATTCTTCTCCGCGAAAGTTGGCTAATGTTGTGCGAGCGGCGTATCCGATTGGAGTTCCAGCTCTCATCATGAAATCCAGCACTGACCGTTATGGTGAGGCAGCGGGTTACTCGTTCCATCTCGGAACTCCGGATGAGAATCTCAGAAGAATCGCATCTTGGTTGCTAACCAATGCTAGGAGTGAGCAGAAGGTTTTGTCGAAATTGATTCGTCGTCTTTGGAAGCGGCATGGAAGAGAAGATGTTGCACTTGCTGCCTTGCTTCTAGCAAATCTTGACCACAAAAGTTTGGGGACTGATCCTTGGTCAATGTTGGCCTCAAACATCTCTCGAAAAGAGCCTGCTGAGGCCCTATTGCTGACAATAGAAGAGGTTCTCAGAGCTGGAAAACTACTACCCTCTGAAGACCAGTTAATGGCTTGGTGTAAGGGTCGTACAATTGATGGCCATCTTGCAATTTTAGTCTTGCATGCCGCTACCATGAGAGGTGATCGCGTTAGTTCGGAAGTTGCTGAGGCGATGCAAGCGGTATCAGTTCCTCCGGGAGACTCGCTACTCGGTCGAATCAAGGCTCGAATCGTAACTGGTTGAGCCAAGTTCAAGCGCTTCTGGGTCGGCGGCTGGTCATGAGCGAGCGCTTATTGCCATCTGACGACCCTGTTGCTGAACAGGTTCTGGAATGGACAATCCAGCGCGACTCTGCAGACATTCGACAACTGATGCGCTGGGTTGAGCGGAGTGATGGAAGAAAGGAAAGATTGACTCTACTTGCCCGAGCCGCTGAGCTGATGGAAGAAATTCGTTATGCCATGCAGAGGCTCGACGATTTGCGGTGAAAGTATGCGATCCTTACTTTTGGCCGGAGGCAGAAGTAGCCGAATGGGACGAGATAAGGCTCTAATCGAAGTCGGTGGAGTCGCCTGTATTGCAAGGGTTGCTTCGGCTTTAGCAGCAGCCGGCTGTGAGCCGATTAGAATCGCCGTTGCCCAGCCTGAAGATGTGGAAAAGTACGGTGAAGCTCTACCAGATGGCCTAGATGTTGAGTGGGTGCTCGATGCCGACACTCACGCAGGTCCGATTGAGGCTCTTCTCGAGGCATTGAACGACCCATTGGTTGCAGATTCGGATTCGATTCAACTCTGTCCGGTGGATGTCCCTTGGGTGACTGCAGATTTGTTCTTTGAATTGGAGAAAACACTCGGTTCTGAGGATTTGCTGGCGATACCTGCTGACCCTCAACGTACACATCCTTTACTGGCTAGAGTAAGACCTTCTGTGGCTGCTCAAATAGGTCACGATAGGCGACCTCTTCACGTTCAATTCGCTGAGATGGAGCACACGACATTATTGGCTGATTCAGCAATTCTCAGAAATGTCAACACGACTGCTGATTTAGGCTGAATATTCACCTACTGCAAGCCTATCGAGGACTTCAGGATAGAGCACATGCTCGACTTTCTTGATGCGTTCTTGCAGGTCCGATTCCGTATCATCTGCAAGAATTGGAACTTCACTTTGGGCGAGAATCATTCCACTGTCTACACCCTCATCAACCAAGTGCACTGTGCATCCAGAGACCGTTGCGCCGTCCGCTAAGGCATCTCGGTGTGCGTGGGCTCCTGGGTACTTCGGTAGGAGGGATGGGTGGATGTTGACCAAGCGACCTTTCCAGCGTCGGACAAAGCTCGGGGTGAGTATTCTCATGTAACCGGAAAGCACGACTAATTCCACATCTGCCTTGACTAGTGCGTCGTGAACTAATTCCTCGTGAGACTGGCGTCTTTGCACTTTATCTTCGACTTGTGGCAACGAGATTCCGTGGGTTTCGATTTCTCTCGAACGCCCATGTTCAAGCCCGCCTGCATCTTGTGAATCTGCTAGTACCAAGACTGTTTGATGGGCTCTTGCTTCTGATTCCTGATATTGGAGCAAGGCTGCAAGGCCAGAACCGCCGCCCGAAATCAGTACGGCTATCCTCAGAGGATCTTCGATTGAGGCTGGGCGAGGTAGTACGTATGCCTCGTCCATGAGGGTGCGTTAGCGATTATGTGCTTGAGAATTGGGGAGGCGAAACTAGCCCGAAAGTACGAACGCCGCTCCCCTCTCAGTTTATGGTAGGGCGGTGTCGCCAAGCGACCGTGGAGCCCCTGACAAACGTCGACGAGGTAGTTGAGAAATACTACGCACAGAAGCCACTTTTACAGCGTCGTTTGTATGTTGCATTAGGCGGTCTGTTCGTCGGTTTTGCATTCATTGGCATTTATGTTCCAGGTTGGCCAACGGTGTCTTGGGCGGTACCTGCTGCGTTCTTGTTTTCCTTGTCGAGTGAGTCCATGTTTAGGTGGTCTCTGACAAACCGATATTTTGGTGCTGCCATGTTCGATTACTACGCAAATGGAAAGACGATTCCGAAGCATGCGAAAGTAGGTGTAATCGGTTTGATTTCGTTGATGACTATTTCATCGGCAACCTTTGTTTGGTACGTCTCGACTTTGGGGGAAGGTGAATACACTGACCCGAGTAGTTGGAATGGGGCTGACCCCGGATTTGGTGCGGCTACCATTCTTCTGGTTGGTCTGATTGGTGTTTGGTGGCTTTGGAAGAAAGTGCCTACCCGAGAATGATTTTCAATGAAGGAAGAGTCTCTGACCTGTGAATATCATCGACATGCCATGCTCATCTGCAGCATCAATCGATTCCTGATCTCTCATTGAGCCACCCGGTTGAACTACTGTAGTCACACCAATCTCATGAGCGTTGTCAATTCCATCTCGGAATGGGAAGAAGGCATCTGACACCATCATTGAGCCCTTGGCTCTCTCACCCGCCCTTCTAGCTGCTATTCTAACTGCCTCTACTCTACTGGTTTGGCCCGGCCCAACGCCAACTGTGGCGAATCCTGTCTCGGTCTCAGCGACTAATACAATCGAGTTTGATTTGACTTCAGAAAGAACGGTTGAGCCGAATCTAGCAAGCGCCACCAAGTCATCATCGGCAGATGCTTTTGTAACACACTTCACAGCCGACCAGTCTACCGATGGTGGGCCTTGAACTTGGGCTACCCAGCCGCCATCGAGTTGTCTAATTCTGACCTCATCTTCGCGCGGTTTGAAGTCTTCCAAAGTTAGCAACCTGCGGTTCTGTTTCTCGCTAAGAATCTCCAATGCATCATCATCGTATCCTGGTGCGATAATACACTCTAGGAAGTGCCCTCCAATTGCTTCAGCGGTTGTCTTCTCAACAGTGTGGGTGAATGCAATTACACAACCGAATGCTGATTCTGGATCACTAGCCAAAGCGTTCTCCCAAGCGCCAACTTGCGTTGCATCGATTGCTGCTCCGCAAGGATTTGTGTGCTTGATTATAACACAGCCCTGGGGTCTCTCTTCGTCGGTATCGATGAGAAATCCGCGTGCTATTCGAAGCGCTCCATCGAGGTCGAGATAATTGTTGAATGAGAGTTCCTTTCCGCCGTGCTGAATGGCTGCTGCCAGTCCTTTGGGGTCAGTCGCGCTAGCTGCTGGATAGAAGGCTGCGGGCTGGTGTGGATTCTCTCCGTATCGCAGTGAAGTTCCTGCCTCGCTAGCTACGTGGATTCGGGTTGGAACATCTGGCGAATTGAATCTATCATCCAACTCGCCGCTAACTGCCGCGTCATATGCAGCGGTGGTTTGGAAGGCTTCCAATGCTAGTTGTTTGCGAGCCTCTAGACTGACTCCTGATGGGGCACCATTTGTAGCCTCTAATGCTGACAAAACCGAGGAATATTGCTCAAACGAAGTTAGTACCAAGCAATCTTGGTAGTTCTTAGCCGCTGAACGAATCATTGTTGACCCCCCAATATCGATCATCTCAATCAATTCAGCATTCGATGCTGGTGGGTCTTTTGCTGCCACTGATTCGAATGGATATAGATTGACACAGACCAGATCGACTGTGCGATATCCCAGCTCTTCGAGCATTTCCATGTCGTCTGCACGGTCGCGACGGACGAGGATCCCGCCGTGTACTGCTGGATGGAGAGTTTTGACTCGCCCATCGAAACATTCCGGGTGTCCGGTTGCATCACTGACATCGATTACCGGCAACCCTGCTTCACGCAAAGCAAGAGATGTCCCCCCAGTGGAGAGTAGTTCCCAGCCAAGTTTGTGTAGCGCCTGTCCCAACTCGACAATGCCATCTTTGTGGAAGACGCTGAGAAGGGCGCGTGGTGCCGCCATGTCTTGGGGTGGTAGCATCCGGTTTGAAGTGTTCGTGGAGAGCCTTTTCAGTCGCCTCTTGCCGAGATGACTTGGTCTATCCTTAGCATGCTCATCGTCGTCTCAACTGAAGACTCTAGACCTTCTTCGATGACCGCTCTCGGATGCCAAACACCGGATATCTCTCCGACTTCA
The DNA here is from genome assembly GCA_022449345.1 of Candidatus Thalassarchaeum sp. Taxonomy (GTDB): domain Archaea; phylum Thermoplasmatota; class Poseidoniia; order Poseidoniales; family Thalassarchaeaceae; genus MGIIb-O1. Next base: position 11,531 of record JAKURL010000019.1, read on the forward strand.
CCGTCAGACCTTACTCCACGTGGTGTATGCGAATCTTCGCGTGCGCCGGCGCGCATCTCGAGAACTGCGTCGAGAGAGTCTTTGCCGGAGTTGTTTGCTAGTGTTGCAGGTACTGTTTCCATAGCGCGTGCGAAGGCATCCATGGCTAATCTCGCACGCCCTGCTTCAGACTCACTCGCCTTCCTCACCGCATGAGCGATTCTTGCATGTGTTGCACCGCCACCGGCTAGCAATTGGCCGTCTTCGAGGGCTAGGCTGGTGGCTCTGAGTGCGTCGTGAAGCCCGCGAATTACTTCCTCTGTTGCCGTTTCTCCAGCGCCTCCGATTGCTAGTGTGACCACGGCGGGCGATTCACAGTCGTCAATGATTATTTCATCCTCGACCTGATCGGTTGCTTGTCGGCGCTCCCAGTGAACGCTTCCTGCAGTCCCAAGGTCGCTTGTCTCGATGTCAATTATCGAATCTATGATGGTAGCGCCGGTTGCTGCTGCTGCATTGTCAAGTTCAGATTCGTCGAGGTCTGATACTGTAAGTATTCCAGCGTCTGCTAATTCGTGCAGAATGTCTCTGTCGATTTCTCCGCCAGCTAGAATCAGAGTTGCACCGCTGTCGATTAGGTATTGAGCCAATTCTTGCTTGCGAGCCGATTCTGCTTCGACGAATCCGTCTAACTGCTCGGCTGATGTGATTTTGATTTCAGCGTCGCGAGTCATTTTTCGAATCTTGATGTCGCCGCCGAATACTGCGGTTTTAGCATTCTTCAAGTCGTTAGGAAAGGTATCCATCTGGACTCGTCGGCGGATGGCTATTCCGCGGATTAGTCGGCTATCTCTCAAGCCTCCTGTGCCGATTTTGTACATCGCAACGTGTTCGGCACCGGCTTGCTCGACGTTGGCTTCAACCACGGTTAAAGCGTCTCGAACCATCGGTGCAAATACATCGATTGCTGCTTCTGCTCCTTTGCCAGTTAGTGCGGTTTCTGCGACCCCAGTGAGGCGTGAATCGTCAATTTCTACGGCGTCAGCATCCATCTGCTGAGATGCGATTGCCAGCGAAGTTCGGTAGCCATCGACTAGGGTAAGTGGGTGCAGGCCCTTGGCGAGTAGGTTGTTGGCTTCCTCCAGAAGTGCGCCACAAAGCATCATTGCAGTTGTGACTCCATCACCACAGGCTTCCTCCTGTGTATTGCCCATAGCTACCATCATCTTGGCAGCGGGATGCTCGACCATCAACTCGGCTACGATCTTGGCTCCATCGTTAGTAACAGCGGTTGAGCCATCGGTTTTGTAGAGCATTTTGTCGAGGCCTCGAGGTCCATATGTTGGCTTGAGCAGGTTGGAAAATACACGTGCTGCGGCGATGAGTTTCTCCTGAACCTCGGTTCCACTGGTGATACTGGTCGAATCGCTGACCACGACCACTGGGGGCTTGCCTTCACCCTTACTCATCGGCTCGCCGACCAATGAGGGCGTCAAGAACCCTTGCGAGCCCTCTTAGATCTCAGCGTCGTCCGCGTTTGCCCTTTCTTCCGCCTTTGCGCTTCTTGCCAGAATGTTCCCATTTCCGACCTGAACGGCTACGCCAATCTTCGAGGTCTCCTGCACCCCATGAGTCCTTCTCGACCTTCTTCCGAAGGGCTCTAGGCAACTCGGTTACTGACTTAACATTGAGTTTGATCCCACCCATATCCTTCTCCAATGAGCGGATTGCATCTCCACCCGGACCTACCATCGCGCCAACAGCAGAATCGTCGACATAGATATCCGCTGAAGCATCGGTAAGGAACTTGGCGTGCAGAATCGAAATACCAGTCAATCGAGATGCATCTCGCTTGAGCTCCTCTGCGGCGAGGCGCCAAGCAGGACTACCTCCTTCTCCCCCTGCGCCGCTTACTGGAACCACTGCAATCTCTGAACCAAAGGCGAACATTTCGTGAGTTAATTCGCCGCTCGGGAATCGCTTAATTTCGATAACTGGGCGGCTTAGATCTGATTCCATTCCGGTTGGAGCGCGAACGACCATCTTCAGCTCAAGAACCTCGTTGACTTTGCCTTTCTCAATGTTGATAACCGTGTCAAGCACTTGTGAAATAAGTCCCAATTCTACTTTTCCAACGAGGCGTTGGATGGCTTCCAGTGCGCTGTTTGCGTGGGTGACGCCGAGCAATCCTACACCGGCGAGACGGACATCACCAAATATCTCAAAATCTCTGGCTCGGCGAACCTCGTCGAAGATTACGAAATCCGGCCGAACGAGGAAAATTACCTCAGCGGTCTTCTCCAAGTCGCCTTCCAGCGGAGCATACTGTGTTACCCTCGGTGGGACTTGCAAATCTCTTGGGGCTTCCATCGTCTTGACCATAGCCCCGACCGTCTCGTCGAGGTGGGTTGCAATCGCCTGTGCAAAGGTAGTCTTACCACTACCTGGCTTACCGACGACGAAGACTCCGCGGTGATGATCTGAAAGTCGTCGGATTAACTCATCATCTAACTCGTAATCGCTGAGTTTCAGGTGGGCCACCGGCCTAACCACTGTGATTTCCCAAGCCTCAGAAAACGGCGGCCATGCGCAAGTAACTCTCAAGTCACCAATCTGCATAATTCTGCAACCTTCACGCTCGATCTCAATGAAGCAATCCGAGCGCGATTCGTTTTGCTCTATTACCATCGCCAAGTCCTCCGCTAGAGACTCTAACATCGGCTTGTCCCAAGTCTTCGCCTCTACCTCTTCGAGACGTAATTCACTGATGTGGCCGGCCTTGACTCGAGGCGGACAGTCTGCCTTGAGGAAGACAGTGGAAGCGGTTTCGTCCGACAGTAGAGCCTCTAGAGAATCCGAAAGAGGAGGATGGTCGCCGAAGGCCGCCATGATTGAGACAGTGAGCCAACGGCCTTTCACCGTTGGGGGTTAGATGCCTACTCAGTTGAGTACGTTGATACACCAGCGAGCCAGCATTGTTGCCGAGAATGCAACACCCATAGCAGGGAATTCTGGATAATCGAAATTTTCAGTATAAACAACGTACTGAGCCATTGTTAGGACAATAATTGTAGTTATATCACGAAGGTCAGACATCCCCCAACCGGACTGTTTCCGAATATGGTTGCGCCCAATCCATGAGTACCATCCTAGAGCGACTAGACCAGCTATCAAAGCGTGTCCAATGACCCAACCTAAGGTGTCTCCGAAAGTTGAGACAATGCTATCTTGGAAGTCGCCGAAAAGCATCGAGGCGAGGTCGACCATGTTTCCCCGAACCGCCCTATGTTCTTCAATCAACGGGATGTTCATTGACGGATTATTCGTCTAATCTCATCGATGTCTGCTGGGGCTGATACTGGAGCATTTGCTCTGTGAGATTCGATTCCTTCTAACTCGCCCATGTGGTAATTTACGACTATGTCAGGATCCTTCAGAAGGTTACCTGTGAGCATTCCCACAACACGTTCTTGCGGACCAATCACGCCTTCTTGAACGAGTCTTCTAATTCCAGCAACAGTAGCGCAACTGGCCGGTTCTGCTCCAATACCGGCTGCGTCAATCAAAGCCTTGGCATCCAAAATCTGTTCGTCTGTAACCTCAGTTACTACTCCGTCTAAGGCGGTTATTCCTCGCATGGACTTACGCCACGAAACCGGATTGCCAATCTTGATTGCGGTGGCGATTGTATCGGCCTTGACCGGCTCGATATCTACTCCCTTTGTCCAGGCCGTGTAGAGTGGGTTGGCTCCGGCTGCTTGAACTACCGCTATGCGTGGCAGACTATCGATGATTCCAACCTCATGAAGTTCTAGCAAGCCCTTGGCAATCGCTGTGTTATTGCCGAGATTTCCTCCCGGCAAAGCAATCCAATCTGGAACTTGCCAATCTAGGTCTTGCATAATCTCGAAACCGATTGCCTTCTGGCCTTCGATTCGGAATGGATTGATTGAATTCAGAAGGTAGATCCCTTCACTATCACATATCTCCTGAACCAAGGCCATCGCATCGTCAAAATCACCTTCGATTTGGATGGTTTTTGCACCATATGCGAGGGCCTGACTGAGTTTACCGAAGGCAATCTTGCCTTCGGGAATGAAAATAATCGCATCCATGCCTGAAATCGCTGCATAGGAAGCCATTGATGCGGATGTATTTCCGGTTGAAGCACAGGCTACGGCATTCATTTCGAGTAGTTTTGCAAGGGTGATTCCCACCGTCATTCCACGATCTTTGAACGAGCCTGTTGGATTCTCTCCTTCGTGCTTCAGCCAGAGGTCTTCCACACCCACTTCGAGACCGATTGTACTAGCATCGTAGAGGTTTGTCGAGCCTTCGCCTCGGGCCGCAGCAATCTCTTGCAATTTATCGTCGGCCAATGGCAAGATTAGTTCTCGGAATCGCCAAACACCCGAACGGTCGAGTGGATCTTTTGAGGACAATCTGGAATCTAAAATTTCGCGGGTTAGTTCGCATCGCGACAAGTCGTGGATGACATCGAGTGTCCCCGAGCAATCGCATCGGTATCGAAGGTCAAGACCAGAGTATGTCTCAGCACAACGCACGCAGGCAAGATGCCACGGGACCTCGTCCATCGCTTTAGCGAGCCTGCCGCATTGATTTGAAACCCATCGGGAACTTCTCACCGATGCAGACATAGCAAGTCAGTTGAACGCATCAACGTGGGCGGGGGCAAGACGAGGTTACTTGTCGTCAAGGCGGCGATGACTGTCTATGGCGGTGCGGCACGTGATTTACTGCGTAATCTACCCGCTATTACAGAACATTTTGAAGTGAAATTTCTCTGCTTAAATTTGCGGGATTCTCAACGCACTTTGATTGAGGCGATGAGGATTGAAGTCCTTTGTCCCGAGGAACAATGGGAAGCAAAAGGAGGCCTTTGGAATGAGATTACAGCAGGTCAAGAACGCAGTGCTGCGGCTGCATGGCACAGATTCAAAGCAGCTAAAGAAGCAATTGAGTGGGCGGACGTGATTCACCTAACCGGTGGTAATGGTTCGATGGAATTCCCTGCCCTAGTTCCTGCTGATAAGCCGATTCATTTGCACTTTCTAGAATCAAAACCTGGCATTCATGATGATGTCAGCCACCTCAATCCAGATGGCAGCGGTGGCTGGAGGCCAAGACTCCTACACACGCTACAACTCCGCCAGAGATCTCGTATCGAAGATTCATTTCGTGGATTTGCATCAAATGAAAAATGGATTGTAAGTGCTAACTCCGCTTTCTCAGCATCCAATCTAAAGAGGATTTACGGCTTTGAGGGAGGTGTACTACATCCTTCGGTCGACCTATCGGAGTTTCCACGACACCCCAGCTCAGGCGAGTCCTCTAGTTTCGAGTCTTCGGGTGTCGGGCAGATGGGGGCATACGCCGTAACTATAGGTCGTATATCTCGCTTCAAAGGCACCTATGAGACGGTCGAACACCTCTCGGGCAGCGGACTGAATTTGGTTGTAATCGGTGGTGGTTCGACTAATGAAATCGAAGCGCTGAGCGCCTATGGGAAAAAACATGGTGTTGTGGTTAAGGTGCTCTCTGGTTTATCCTCTGAGGCCATGCGAGCAATTATGCGAAACTCCGTTGCTATGGTCGGTTTAGCTCATGGTGAGGCTTTCGGACTGACCCCCATTGAAGCTATGGCACTCGGAATTCCACCTATTTTTGTCAATGAGGGAGGGTACTGTGAGACGGTAGTCGATGGTGTAAATGGACGATTGATTGAGCGAGGAGATTTGGAATCATGGAAAGTCGCATTTGAGCAAGCAAAGGATCAGAATACACGTGCAAATTGGGCTCAGGCTGGTCTTGCAAGAATCGAGGAGTTGGGGTTGACCCCCGAGCGACACGCGTTGAGGTTGGTAAAGAGAATCCAATCATTCCTCTGAATGACAAACAATAGAATTCCAAAATCCTAGTAGCAGAGACTGAACACCATGACTGATTTGACTGATTTACTCGAAGCGCGAAATCGACACATCAGCAAGTCATTATCCATCGGTCATGGAAAACCGCTACACATTGTAAAGGGAGAATTGCAGTATCTCTATGCAGATGATGGAACTAGATATCTCGACCTTGTGAATAATGTCTGTCACGTTGGTCATTGTCACCCAAAAGTAGTCGCTGCTGGTCAACAACAGATGTCTGTTCTGAGCACGAACACACGCTACGTCTACGACGGTTTGACAGAGTATATTTCGAGATTAGCAGCGACTCTGCCGGATGGGCTTGATGTTGGATTCATGGTCAACTCAGGAAGTGAGGCAAACGAGCTTGCAGTTCGTTTGGCAAGGGCACATACAGGTGTGAATGACATGCTGGTAGTCGATGGCGGCTACCATGGAAACACCAGTATGCTAGTTCAGTTAAGTCCGTACAAATTCCTTGGACCTGGTGGCGAGGGTGTTGCAGAGGCTTGGGTACACGTTGTTCCTGTGCCGGATGAATACCGAAGGAAAGGAATAGACTACAATCAAGAGATTCGAGATGTCATTTCTAATGCGGGAAATGTCGCTGGATTTCTTATCGAGCCGATGCTATCCTGTGCCGGTCAAATTCCACTGCCGGATGGGTTCCTGAAAACGGCTCAAAAATACACTAACGAGGCAGGTGGTTTACTAATTGTAGACGAAGTACAGGTCGGCTTCGGCCGAGTTGGAACGCATATGTGGGCTTTCGAAAACCAAGATGTTATTCCTGACATCGTTGTTCTTGGAAAATCGATTGGAAATGGGCATCCGATGGCTGCAGTTTTTACCACCGAAAAGATCGCATCTTCCTTGGGTGAAATGGAATGGTTCAGCTCGACTGGAGGTAATCCTGTATCATGCGCGATAGGTAATGCTGTTCTGGATGTAATCGAGGAAGAAGAGTTGCTAAAGAAGGCAGAAAAACTCGGTAGATATTTTATGGCTGGGTTAGATAAATTGCAACAAAAATATCCAGTGATTGGAGATGTCAGAGGGCGTGGTTTGTTTATTGGAGTAGATTTTGTCTCTGACTCCGAAACGCTGCAAGCAAATGCCGAAGAAGCCAGCAGGGTGGTTATAGAAATGAGAGACCGTGGGGTGTTGTTGAGTATCGATGGGCCTCTTCACAATGTCATCAAAATTAAGCCGCCAATGGTATTGACAAAACAAGACATCGATATGACACTAGATCTCCTAAACGATGTACTGAGAGGAAAAAGTGAGTGAAATGCGTCGCACAGAAGTAGGAATTGATGAGGCAAATGAATTGCTCAGTCAGGCCGGTCTATCGAGTGTGGAATCGATGGAAATCCTTCCTGGTGGATGGGACAACACCAACATTCTTCTGACTCTTTTCGACGCTTCCAAAGTCGTGCTAAAAGTCTGGAACGCAAACACAATCGAGGAAGTTCAGCGTGTCATAGCGCGACACTGCCACCTCGATAATCACGGCATTCCAACTGCTGTGCCAATCGAACTCGTTAATGGTGCTCTCATTGTACAGCGAGAAGGCGTGGCGTGGACTCTTCTTCCATTCTTTGAGGGTGGAATGTTGGACTCTGACCAAGCCTCCCTTAGAAGTCTAGGAAAAAACATGGCTCGTCTTCACCAAATCCCAATCGCAGACTGTTTTCCAGAGGATTACAGAATGGGGTGGTCGCTGTTCGAGCGGATGTATGCGATGGCTGATGAGAGTGGTGGATGGAACGATTTCCTTGTGTCTCTGAAAGAAGAATCTACAAAATTGCATGGTCAAATTCTAGAAGACCTGCCTCAAGGGATTCTGCATGGTGATTTGTTCCCAGACAATGTGATTGGCGATGGTTCTGTAGCAGCAATTTTAGACCTTGAAGAGGCTTTCATTGGCCCATGCGCCTTTGATCTAGCGATGGCTTTCGTAGGCTTTGGTTGGAAGGATGGGGCGCCTGTTCTTGAGCGATGGAATACATTACTGGAAGGCTACGAGTCGATTCGCCCACTATCTCAGCAAGAGAAAGATTCGCTGCCTGCACTGCACAAATACGCAACCCTTTCCATTGCGGCTTGGAGATACTGGAAGCACGTAATGAGCGAGCCTGATGAGACTCTTTCCGGGCGATACTTCGAAATGTTTGGTCGACTTGAGCAAGAGGTGATTTTTTGATTAAGACACAGAGAGGTGTTGCTAGATGAGTGCGGTAGTACATTCAATCAACATCAGCACAGAAGGAGGTGTTCCTAAGATACCAATCGGCAAAGCAGAGGTTAGATTTGCTGGGGTAGATGGTGATTTTAATCGCTTTAGGACTGAGGAAAAAGAGGGAGTTGGCACGCGAGCAATCACCCTATTTTCATTAGAGAGAATTAATCAATTGCAGAAAGAAGGCCACGCGATTGGTGTTGGAACCACCGGTGAAAATATCACTGTAGAAGGTGTTGATTGGACTTCCCTATCCGTAGGAACTCAAATGCTGGTTGGAGATGCCCTGCTGGAGCTCAGCGAGCCAACCGCTCCATGCAGCAAAATTGGTAAGTCATTTATCGATGGTGCATTTTCAAGAATTGATCACGAGTTGGAAGTTGGTTGGTCTCGATGGTGTGCTTCTGTAATCGAAGAAGGGCATGTCGAAGTCGGTAGTCAAGTCATCGTACTCTGAGCACTGAATCGTAAAGTGGTGCAGAGGACAGGATTTGAACCTGCGAAGCACTACGCACTGGGACCTCATCCCAGCCCCTTTGACCACTCGGGTACCTCTGCTTGGAGTTTGACGACCTACCTAGCCTATTTCAGAATGACGAATTCAAGGCTGCTTCACCATATATACGTTGATTAATTCTTAGGAAAAAAGGAAATTTCAGAAAACACTGTCATTATATACATACCATTCAGGATATCAAAACATGATGGGGCATGTCATGGGGGATGAAGGCGCGAGATTGGAACAATCCTATCTCGAATGTGAGAGGATTGCAAACGAGTCTTCGTCCTCGTTCCTCAAGGCATTCCGAACCCTTCCGAAAGTAAAGCGAGATGGAATCAAAGCCCTGTATTCATTTTGTCGAAGAGTAGATGATGTTGCAGATGGCGACTGGTTGCCAGATTTCTCCAAATTCACCTCTCAACAAATGGATTCGCTCCGCTTGAGAGCACTGCAAAGGTCGAAGTGTTTGGACGACAAGCATCAGTCCCGCGGAACCTTGGATTATGATACCCATATCACTCGTCTTTGCGCTTTGACCTATTTGAGAGATAACATTCAGCCATTGACAAATGATTCCTTCCCTAAGGAAAAATTCTTCTTGGCCTTCTGGCACACTATTGAGATATTCAATATCCCATCTCATCACCTACATTCTTTAATCGACGGTATGGAGGATGATCTCTATCCAACAAATTACCAAACCTACGAAGACTTGCGAGGTTATTGCTACAATGTCGCTTCTTCTGTGGGACTATGCCTACTCCCTCTGTTTGGCTACGATGGAGAAGAGGCGGGGCGCTACGCCGATGAAATGGGAGTGTTCCTGCAAATGGTAAACATCCTTCGGGACATTCAATCCGACCTTGCTTCAGGAAGAATCTACTTGCCGATTTCTGAGTTGCAATCGTATGGGTTAACCGCCTCGGATTTATCCAGCCCGAACCTATCATCGAATCCTAATTGGCAGGAATTCGTGCAAGATTACATCGACAAATGCAAGACTCACAGAGAAGAGGCCGTCAAACTGCTTCCAATGATTCATCCCGAGTCTAGAAAGAGTCCGGCCATAATGGTCTCAGTCTACTCACAATTGGTAAGACAAGCAGAGAGATTGTGTGGCGATGTAGCCTCGCAGCGACTTGATTTGACGGTTCTGCAGAAGGCAAACGTGCTGATGTCGACTCTCGGTGTGATCAGTATCACTATCGAGGAATGAACATGCAATCCGAGATGCCCTCTACTGAGCCTGAGCGTTCGATTAACAGAGAGCAAGATGTCTTGATTGTCGGCGCTGGGCCCGGTGGTTTGGCTTCCGCTCTCTTGCTAGCGCACAGCGGTTTGAAGGTCAGAGTTGTCGAGAAGACACCATTCATCGGCGGGAGGACGAGGATCATCGAACATGATGGTTTCAAGTTCGATAGAGGCCCTACTTTTTTCCATTTCCCCGAAGTGATTGAGGAAATTTTCCAAGCCATTGGAAGAGATGCTCATGAGGAGCTTGGGTTGATTCCTCTGGACCCTTCCTATCGACTCGTTTTTGGAAAGGGTGGCTCGATAGATACCACCTGTAATCTAGAGGCGATGACTGAGAGAGTAAGAGAACTATCTGGAGACAAAGACGCTGAGGGTTTCAAGCGCTACATCACCGTTAATAGAAAGAAATTGAACCGATCAAGAGGGTGTTTGCAGACGCCTTGGAAGGGGCCTTCGGACTTAATCTCCAAGCGTGCCGTGTCCGCGGCTACCGTCCTCAAACCGTGGGCTAGCGTAGCATCTGACCTCGAACAATTATTCGAAGATGAGCGAGTTAGGCTGGCTATGTCCTTCCAAACAAAGTATCTCGGAATGAGTCCTTTCCATGCGCCTTCTCTCTTCACTATTCTAGCATTCTTGGAGTATGAGCATGGAATTTTCCACGCAAAGGGCGGATTGGGTTCGATTACCGCTCGGATGGGTGAAATCGCCAAAGAAATGGGTGTGCGGTTCGAATTAGAAACTGAAGTCGAGGAGGTAATGATCGAAGGAAAAACTATCCAAGGATTGCGGACAAAGAATGTTGATTATCTAGCTGAAAAAGTCATCATGAACGCAGACTTTGCTCATGCAATGACTACAATGATACCGAATCAGAAGCGAAAGAAGTGGTCTGATGAAAAGTTGCAGAAGAAATCCTATTCCTGCTCGACTTTCATGCTATATCTTGGCGTTGACAAGCTATACGATGAGCCGCATCACCAAATCTACGCCTCGGCAGATTACAAAAATAGTCTAGAGGATATCGACAACCATAGAATTCCTTGGAAAGACCCGTCGATATACGTGCAGAACGCCTGCATCACCGATCCGAGTATGGCTCCCGATGGTCAATCTACACTGTATGTTCTAGTTCCGGTTCCAAACACAGACCCGAGCATAGTCTGGGATGATGTAAAGGAGGAGTTCTCTGAGTTGATTATCGACCAGATGGCGCATTTGGGATTCACAAATCTGCGAGAGCACTTGGTTAGCAAGACGATTGTGACTCCTGACAATTGGGGCGCCTCAGATATCTATCGGGGTGCTGTCTTCAATCTAGCTCATGGCCTAGACCAAATGCTTTGGAGGCGTCCTCAAAATCGCTTTGAGGAATTGGAAGGACTCTACTTGGTTGGAGGCGGGACTCACCCCGGAAGTGGACTCCCTACTATCTTTGAGAGTGCTAGAATTAGCAGTAAGCTACTGATTGCAGACTTGGGCGTTACTGTCGATTGGAATGGTGTAGATACTTGGTTCCCTGATCTCAGGAGACCTAAGTCGGCGAGTTGATGCCTGGTGGACTCTTACTCGACATGGCCCTCAACAAAGTGTGAATTGGCCTAATCCCATAATCTAGGCAGTTTCTTACCTATCCACACCCCAAGAGGGGTGTGAGTCGGATTGCTAAAGTGGCCTTGATGGTCTGTTTTCTCTTTCTTTCGATGATTCCTGTTGAGGATACTGTAAGCCTCGAAGAAAGCACGGAAATACATTACAGCACTAACTCAAACGATGGTTACAGTGCCATTGAGTACACCGATGAACACACAACGGCATCCTTAGTTTCAGAAGGTCGGACTGCAACTCTGACCATGCCGGGTGGTCATGATTACGAACGCGCCCTCCCTCTCGTAATTGCCCTTCACGGATATTCTAGCTCAGGCTCTTTCAATGCCTGGTGGATGAGTCTTTACGATAGTGTCCATGAAAATGAACATCTTCTTCTTACACCCGATGGAACACTAAATTGGATTGCGATGAGATATTGGAACGCAACTGATGCTTGTTGCAATCTATTCGATTCTTCTGTAGATGATGTTGCTTTCCTAGAGGGCTTAATCGGCGAGGCGGTAACAAATTATGGCGCAGATCCGGAAGGTGTGGTGCTAATTGGTCATTCTAATGGAGGATTCATGGCTCATCGAATGGCTTGTGAAAGAGGAAATTTGATTGAAACAATAATCTCACTTAATGGGGCGACATGGAATGATTTCAACAATGATTGCCCCGATACAGGTAGGCCAAATATTCTGCATGTCCATTCTACACTTGATGGAGTAATACAGTATGATGGAGGGGGCGGCCCGACAGGAGAGCAATATCCCTCTGCTCCTCAATCGACCTCATTCTGGGCGACACGCTCTGGTTGTGATTCTACATGGACTAATCTTGGTGCGATTGATTTAACCAGTTCTGATGGAGTGGCTGAGACTGATAATCTAGAGCACTTGAACTGTGCCGATGGAAACAGGGTTTCTCACTGGCGAATCAACAATGGAAACCACGCACCATCTCTTAATGATCCTGGATGGGCAAACCAGACTATTGGTTGGGCTCTTTCTGACTTCGTACGGGATTCCGACGGAGATGGTTACCGCGACGATGTTGATGCCTTCATTTACAACCCGTATGAATGGGCTGACGCCGATGGCGACTTAGTCGGGGATAATACCGATCAATGCGACCAAGACCCAAGTGGCTGGGATGATTCTGATGGCGACGGTGTCTGCATACCCGCTGACCTATTTCCTGATGACCCTAACGAATGGTCCGATGCTGATGGAGATGGAATTGGAGACCGAGGCGACCCCGATGATGATAACGACGGCTTTGATGACGACGTAGATGCCTTCCCACTAGATTCGAGTGAGTGGTATGATACCGATGAAGACGGCATAGGAAATAATGCCGATTTCGATGATGATGGGGATTTTGTTGAGGATTCAGAAGATGTATTCCCACTTGACGCAAACGAGTGGGCAGACTTTGATGAAGATGGAGTCGGGGACAATGCAGACTTAGATGATGATAATGATGGATGGTCGGACGTAGACGAGGTTGACTGTCAGACAAATCCCAACGATGACTCTCACATTCCACTAGACTCTGATGCAGACGGAATCTGCGATCTGGTGGATTCGGATGACGATGACGATGGAGTTGATGACTATCAGGACGTTTTCCCCCTTAATCCGGAAGAATGGTCTGATAGTGATGAGGATGGAGTTGGGGATAATTCGGATGTATTCCCCACTGACGACTCAGAATGGTTAGATTCGGATGAGGATGGAGTTGGCGACAATTCCGACGCCTTCCCGAACGACCCTACAGAATGGGTAGATACAGATGGAGATGGTGTCGGCGACAATACTGACGAGTTCCCCGAGGATGGGAGCGAATGGATTGATTCTGATGGGGATGGAGTGGGGGATAATGCCGATGCATTCCCCAATGACCAAACTGAAACAACTGATACCGATGGAGACGGTGTTGGCGATAATTCAGATGTGTTTCCCACCCATCCCTATGAATGGATGGATTCTGATGGTGATAACTTCGGAGATAATTCAGATGCTTTTCCGGGAGATCCCGAAGAGTGGTTAGATACCGACGGAGATGGCTACGGAGATAACCGAGATTGGGCTCCATTTGACGCGGAGGTTTGGGATGAACCTCCTGATTACACATTCATGATTATCGGGACAATTGCTGTGATTTTTGTCGGCGTTCTTGTCTATACGAGTCGGCGGCAGGCTTGAGTGCCTACCTGCACTTCACCCACCATGGACTGGCTAAACCTGATGGGCAAAGGACTGTTTTCTGGAGCGGTGATTGTAGCTGCAAGTGAGATTGCGAAGAAATCGACAGTATTCGGTGCGTTGGTGATTTCACTACCGCTCGCGAGCATAATGTCGATGACCTGGTTGTATAATGATACTAAGGATTCTGCACAGGTGGCTGACTTCGCAGAGAGCATTCTTTGGTTGGTCATCCCATCGATGGCGCTGTTCTTGATTCTACCAGTCTTGCTCAGACGTGGCTGGGAATTCGAGGCAGCGATGGGAGTCGGTATTTTGCTGACGATTATTGCCTATGCCGTCGGTGTCGGTGTAGCAAAGTCAATCGGAAATGTGTCCTGATACTCCTGTAAGCGGAATCCGACATCCGGATTCCGAATCATTATCAATAGGTGGTCGAACCGCGAGCCATGCCGGGAGCATACGACCGAAGTAGGAATGCTGCCGTCGTTCGCCAAATTTCGGCCAACTTCGACGCTGCGATGTCGAGATTCTTCGGCACTAGAACTCCAAACAGGGAGGCTGCACAGGGCGCGCACGATGCATATGTTGCTGCTCTGCGCGCACACGGTACAGAAGTCGCAGTTCTACCGAGTTTAGACGAGCACCCTGATTGTTGCTTTGTTGAGGATACTGCGGTCATGGTAGATGGAAAGGCCATCATCCCAAACATGGGCCACCCCTCTCGAGAAGGAGAGCAGGTTGCAGTTGCAGAGCACCTCTCCTCGAGCGCTGAAATCGTCAACATGCCTGATGGGGCAAAACTCGATGGAGGCGATGTTGTTTTCTTCGATGACCACTATCTAATTGGAATTTCAACAAGAACGAATCTGGCCGGAGCTGACTTCCTTGCAAGTCAGGTTAGAGAAGATGGATTTGAGTGTGAATTCATCGACATTCCGAGCTCAACTCTCCACCTGACAACTGTTTGTTCATCGCCTCGACCTGGTCTGATTATTGCTGCAGAAGGACACCTAACTCCGAGTCAACTAGAGCCGCTCGCAGAGAAGATCGTTTGGATTCCAAATCGGGAGAGTTACGCCGCCAACACAATTGGCTACAAGGGTGATAGAGTAATAATCGCTGATGGCTTTCCTGTAGTCCGCCAAACTATGCTGGATGAGGGATTCAAGATTACTAGTGTGGATATGAAAGAGATAATGCAGGCTGATGGTTCGTTGACCTGTCTATCTGTATTCAACGCCTGAAATTGGTTGCGAACAATTCAGCGGCGACTTCAACAACGGACCTGTGGTCCGTTGGCTATGCGCTCACGCGAGGTAGCGGCTTTCTCGATGGTGCTAATCTTGCTGCTAACTCCGGTTGGAGGATGCTTTTCTGATAGCGCCACAGCGCCGACCTCAAGCGACCTGTCGATTGATGCGGAGGTACAAGATGCTGGTTGTTTCATCGATATGACATTCCGTGCCAGTAAGTCGATGTCGGTATACATCCCTTACTTACTAATCGACCCAGTAACGATGTTCGTGCAGAACTCTACAGTTATCGATTTAGACAAAGGAGGGAGTGAGACAATCTCCATTCTTGCTCCGCCAAGAACTGACATGATGCTCTTCATGAT
>JAKURL010000002.1 GCA_022449345.1 Candidatus Thalassarchaeum sp.
TACTTGGTTGCATACTTTGGCGGTGATATATGCATGGAAAAAAATAATTAAAAATCCCAAGCGAGGATCTACTAAGGTCACTGCGGAAATGATTACTGCCGCCAAAGCAGGTTATGATGAAGAACGTAAGAGGAATCCATTGCGCTGCCCAAACCTTGTACCATTCACGATTCTAGATGAGGCAGGAGAGCTACTTGACGATGCCCTTGAATGGAGTGAAGAACTCATTGACTCAATCAATCCATTCAAGTAATCCACGAAGTAATATTGCTTCGTCGAAGTTCAGACGTAGAAGTCACTAGAGCCCTCGAATTCGGTTGTACTGAGGCTAGAATGGCAGCGAATCCACATTACCGCCCGATAGAATCAGACCAACACTATGGATTCCTTCTAGTGCTACGAATTCCGGTCGTAGAATTGCTGCGAGAACGGTCGCTGATGAAGGCTCGACAATCATGTCTAAGTGATCTCTGATGAGTCTCATGGCTTCGATTACCTCCTGATCTGTGACTGTGATGATGGCTTCCAAGTGAGTAGAGAGAATTTCATAGGTCATTTCGCAAAGTGATGTCAGCAATCCGTCACAAATCGTATCCGGACTTGTTTGTGGTATCAATTCTCCAGCCGCAAGTGAGCGCGCAGCATCGTCAGCCCCGCTTGGCTCTGCTCCAAAGATTCGGGCATTGGGTAATAGCGCTCGAGTGGTTATGCTAGTCCCAGATAGAAGGCCACCCCCCCCAATCGGAGCGATAATCGCATCTATTGGCCCGACTTCAGCGATTAGCTCCAGAGCCGCAGTCCCCTGTCCTGCCACTACTCGGGGGTTGTCGAATGGGTGTACGAATGTCGCCCCAGTTCTCTGCATTACCGAAGCAGCGGTTGTTTCCCTCGCTTCCAAAGTCGGTTCGCAGAAGGTAATCTCTGCTCCGTGACTGCGGACTCCTTCGACCTTGATCTTCGGGGCAGTGTCTGGCATTACGATGTATGCTGAAACCCCGCGTCTCTTGGCTGCCAGTGCTACCGCTTGTGCATGATTTCCACTCGAGTGAGTGCAAATTCCATTCTCAGCCTCATCACCCAATAGAGCCACTGCATTACTTGCTCCACGGTATTTGAATGCCCCAACGTGTTGCAGGTTTTCGCACTTGAAGAATAGTCGTCGACCAGCAAGAGCGTCTAGAGCGGGCGACGAAATAACCGGTGTGTGAGCAACGATTCCATCAATTCGAGTAGCTGCCGCTCGCACATCATCGAAGCTTACCGCCGACATGTTTCCAGTAGAGCGCAGGGGTCTCTTAGGCATCACTTCTGCGGCGTGTTCAAGCCTAATGTGCTACTGGGCGTAGCGATGGCGGAGTCTGAGCCGAGATTTACCGCGCAGGCGATAATCGGCGCTTTGCTAGTCTTTGATACAGCAGTTTTGGGACTAGCACCTACCGGACCTTGGAACTCAGAATCTTTCACTTTAGGAATAATCGGGCTTACAGGAATCTGCTTCTGGTACGTTGCTTGGTATCGCTTCACCTTCAAGCGTAAGGGACTGATTCCTTGGCTCGACCTTTGGCAGAATCCAGAACAATCCTCGAAACAGGTACTTGGGGTTGGTATTTCCACAATCGCTCTTTCTTGGGTCGCTGGAAATCCTCTGCAGGAATATCTTCCTGACCCTACCGGTTTGGTATTGCTACTAATCGGGTTGCTGATTTCCCTCTCGGGAATATATTCGATTCTTGCACTAGGCCCTCTTTCCGACGCTACCTCGGAGGAATGAATAGGCTATCTTCGCCCTGGCTTCCAAAATTGTAGAGGCAACGGGTCTTTTCCACTCATGGCTCTGAATGCTAAATGGTCAGCGCGCTCATTCCAACGGTGTCCTCGATGAGCCCTGACATGTTCTCCAGTTAATTCACGCAAACTCGACACTTCATCCCACAACGCGCGCACGTGCGAGGCTAGGTTGCGGTTTTTCTTCGCCTTCCACTCACCATTTGCAATGTTGAGGGCATATTGTGAATCGGCGCGAATCACAACTGATCCGCCTCCGCCTTCTTGCAATAACCAGCCTAATGCGGCGGCGATTGCACTCAATTCCGCCGTATTGTTTGAACCAACTTCGGCGCCGATGAATACACCCGAAGTCTCGTCAGTAATCACTGATCCAGAGCCTTCGGTGACGATTTGACCTCTACCCCTGCCAAGGCCACTATCGCCTTCAACGACACAATATCCCCAGCCGGCAGGAGTCGCGGCCGTGACATTTCGATTCTCTTCACAGGAGCCATCCACGTAGATGTGGAGGGCCTCAAACACGAGACTCACTCACCAATCAGTTCGCTATACGCCGCCGCGTCTAGAAGGGCATCTAATTCCCCAGCTTCACTGATTGTCATCTTCCAGATCCAACCCTCACTGTAGGGACTTTCGTTGATTTGCTCGGGTGTATCTTCGAGGCTTTCGTTAACTTCGGTAACCTCGCCTGCTATGGGTGCGTAGATTTCGCTAACAGATTTGACTGACTCTACACTTCCACAGGATTCCATAGCCCCAACGGACATTCCGACCTCTGGCAATTCTACCCAGACCACATCAGTTAGTGCATCTTGGGCGTAATCGGTTACTCCGATTATCGCTTTATCACCCTCGACTCGAATCCACTCATGCTCGGGCGTGTATCTCAGGTCTGCGGGTACTTCGCTCATGTTATCGAGCCCGCGAAGTTGCGGCGAGGGGTCAAGTTTTCGATTCGGAAACTAGACTTAGCAAAGCGAATATTTCTCATTCTTCCTCGCCGTATTGCTCTTCAAGCTTCTTTTTCTCAAGTTCAGCCCAGCGAGAACTGAGGCCTTCGTCGCCCGATTCGAACCTCTCCTCTTCGAGCCTTTCTCGCATTACCGGCTCAGGCTCTCTACTGAACCAACGGTCCAGCGTGCCTTCACCATACTCGCGATTTGCAGTGAATCGCATAATACCTAGGCCAATTAGGCACAGTAGCACAATCGCCGGCAATACCAGAGCGATCTCACTGGTGCTATGGCAGGCACTGCCTTCGCATCCAATTAATTCGATTCTACCCTCCGCTAGTGCCAGCCCAGTGAGGAATGCGACTGGAATGGTAATACCAATCAGCACGCGTTCCAGTCGGGCCGCGGGGGAATCCATCTAGTACTCTGAGCGGCCCAAGGGGCATGAATGCCTCGCTCAATCAGTAGGTTTCTCGGACCAATTTGTGAATCTTGTAAGGAAGCAGTGCTCGATTTACCGGAGTCACCTCAAGGATGCGAGCGTCATCACGCCTCCGAATATCTTGCAGTAGGGGGTGTCGACTCTTCTTGTGCAGAGTCAGAATTGTCGGCATATCTCTATCCAACCCTTCTCTGACCGCCTCAACGAATGCTTCGCTCTCGACTGAGAATTTTCCGATTTCATCGATAACCAATATCTCGCACTCTTCGATGGTTCGTTGGATTGCATCAACCCCAATTTTGTCGAGAGCTGTAGGATCAATGCCATAGCCTAGAATTCTGTGTCTCGATTCAATTTCTCGATGGGCCATTACCGCAGAATCACCGGTTACGATGTCGACGCATTCGAATCCAACACGCTGTCCGTCCTCCATCACCGTCTGAGTTTTCATTCCTCCAACAATTGGTTTGGCATTGGGGTCATCATTTCGAGCTCTTTTCTCTTGTTTTCGCTCTTCAATTAGCATATTCATGACCTTCTCCAAAACCGCAGACTTACCAGAACGAGGAAGTCCGGTTATGCCTATTTTTGGATGAATTCCCATAATCTCACCTGTGACACTAATGCTGAACGCGACGGTACGCCCCGCGTACGTAATGCAGTCGTAATAATCAATTTGGTCGAAACGCGTCAATTACTCCGCTCAGCGGAAACATATTTCCGGAGTCTAGCCTCTACCTTTCCGTTAAACCGCCACAAATCGAAAATCCGACTACACGGGGCTAGAACTAACCTGAACAGTGGCCACACTGACCGGAGGTGGGAATGGTAGATTCTCGATTTCGTAGTTGTTGACGTTGTTATTGGCGGCCCAAGCTCTAGACCAGAGGTCGAGAGTATCCGAGTTAAGATGTTCTGCCAGCCACAACAAACCGTGCTCAAGGGTTCCGTATTGCTCGGCTAGACTATCTTGAACTGCCTCTGGCAATTCGAGGAAGTTCACTGAATTACCTAGGACACAGTCCGGTGGAACAACTACCCAGCGAAGTCTCCTATCCTGCTGAGCATTGACGATAGCTTGACAGGCGATTCGACTTATTCCTCTGGCATCGATTGGCCCTTTCCACATCGCCTGTGAGCGCTCCGCTGCTTCCTTAGGAATCGAGGAAGTATATCCAGGGTGATTAATCGACACTTTTCCATCCTCTAGATGGAAGTGGGTTCCACGAATGAATGGAGTTCCACGCGATCTGGGTTTCCAATCACGGATGTGATCGGACCATGTGGTTTGGTCGATTTCTCCGACACGAACGCGAATAGGATCGCCACTCGGATTGAGCCAGTTATGATCCTCAGATAGACGAGGTAAGTCCGCTAAGTTAGAAATCGCGTTTAGTACTTGACGACGTTTCTGCCGAGACCGGGGCACCCTAGGTACAGCCCAGTTTGTATCGGTCCATGTCGCCCAAGTAGCACGCTCAAGTTCCAATTTCGGTGATTTCGGATCAAGTCCTGTTGATGGAAGAACATCGCTTGACTCAAGTGGTCCCCAACTGGTCAGTTTGGAAGTCTCACCGCCGACGGTGATTGCGATGACCAATACCCCTTGCGAGACACCCGGGAATACCCTTTGACTCTCAGGGAATGACCAAGCGGTATCCCAACCATTTCTCTCAACCATTAGTCGGCGGAGTGGAATACTGCTCTTCTCTCGTAGCAATGAGTCAGGTACGATCATGCGAACGCGACCACCTTCCTCAACCAGTTGTAGCGAGCGTTCGAGGAATAGTCGATACAAGTTGACATTGCCGAGAAGGGTGCTAAACCTTAGTCGACCATCTGGTTCGGTGATATTGCGCAATTCGCGAGAAAGCTCCTTGCGTAGATGACTACCCTCTGGGTGTCCTCGGAATCTGTCTTTGATTCTAAGCCAAGGTGGATTGCAAATCAGAAGGCGAGGGCTTTCACCCCAAGGCCAATTTCCTCTCAGTGCATCACCCTGTTGCGCACTTTTTTGAAGGAACTCTTCTGCTTGCTTCCTACCGATTCTCACCTCGTCTCCGTCTCCGTCTAACTCGACTAGACCGGACTTTGCAAGAACTAACAATAGGCGTCTGCGAGTGCAACGAATTGCGATTTCTGAAATATCCAAGAGTTGCATTTTCGAAAGTAAACGAATAGTATCCATCTTTTGGGTAGCTGCTGGCATACCATCGATGCGCTCTGAGTGAACCTTCAGAACACGCTCTGGGAATAGTCCCGCTCCGACCGCAGGATCTGCGAAAGGTAGTGGGATTCCCGAGGCGGTCTTCTTGCCTGCAGTCACCGCCTCGTCAACTTCCTTACCATCATCTTTCGAATTTGCTTCATTCATTTGCGCGGCGAAAGCGCGGAATCCAGGTGGCAAAGCATCCAATGAAATTCCAGTTGGCATCGGATTCTCTCCATTAGCGCCGCGCTCACCCAATTCATCAGAGAGCATTGCATCGGCAAATCGAGCCGGTGTTGCGTAGGCGCCACGAGGTGACCTTCCGTCGATTTCAGCATCGTAGCGAGCGAGCATGTGGTCAAGCACCGCTCCAGGGTTGGACAACAGACCTGCCGGTAAAGTCGGCCAATCACTTGGCATTGTTGCAGCGATTGGGATATTGTGCCGAATCGATTCTTCCCAAGCATCTAGCCAACATTCAAGCTGTTCAATTCTATTCTCGCACGACCTGTCCAGTCGTGCGTACCATCCCGATGCGTCGCTAACCATGATACCGACGCGCCTCCCCACAGGGGTCTCTTCTTTGAAGGGAACGGTTGGTCGCAACCTCACTTTAGGCCGTTTTCTTACGTGTTGAGACCAAAGAAATCCTGCTCAATTTCCACAATTTGGCGATGTTGAAGCAGATGAGCAATGGCTTCGTCCACTTCATCCACGGAAATCCCCATTGGCTGCAATCTATCGATTATGTCGTCGAAGTGGACCGGTCCAGTATCTTCCAGCGAAGCGACTTCAATCGTTCCAAGGATATGTTCAGCAACAATTGCCAACAATGGGTCGTCCTCAACCCCCATGATTCCACCGCCGACCACGGGTTCGTCCGATTCTGTAGATTCATTTTCAACAGCTTTAGCGGAAGAGGATTTGTCAAAAACATCGAAGAGATTCTTTTGATGAGGGTCACTCAACAATTCTTGTCCAGCAACTTCTCGCTGTCTCTTCAACCTCTTTACCAAGGTCTCGATTCGATGAAGCCGCTGTTCGAGTCGCATGCGTTCACGACCAAGATGCGACTCGACCAATTCCAATTCCTCATCTGCGCGTTCCTCAAGCCAAGCGGACAAATTCCAATTAGGTTCTATCCTCAACATAGTTTCCCAAAGACGAACTAAGGATTCTGGTAGCGTGTTGACATCTATGCGTGAAGATTCACTGCCATCCTCTCCGCTGCGACCCATGTCATCCATGTTCGCGGTGGCCGTCTATCAAATATCGCCTTGAGAAGCCTCAGAGATTGGCTTGAATGGCCGAAGGAAAGCATGGGTTGTATTGATGAATGATGAGCAAGTGCCCCCGCTGGATGACAGCCTACCGCCTCACTGTGTTGGCCGGCGACGGGACCGGACCAGAAGTCATCGCTGAGGCGCTAAGGGTAATCGACGTCTTTGAGCAACATAGTCCCGTATCATTCGAAATCACAGAAATTCCTTGCGGAGGCCAATATTACCTAGAAACAGGAGAAGAATGGCCAGAAGGCTCATTCGAACACTGTAGAGACAATTCCGACGCGATTTTGCTCGGCGCAATCGGATGGCCGGAGGCCCGACTTCCCAATGGCGACATGGCTGGAGGTCAGACCATCCTAGGGCTAAGAAGCGGTCTGGAATTATTCGCTAATGTTCGCCCAATCAAGCTCTATCCGGGAGTCCAGCACAAGGTTCACGGAATCCACCAGCAAGTTTGGCATCCAGACCTTGTTGACATGGTTATGGTTCGAGAGAATACCGAGGGGTTGTACCACTCTCTATTGCGTCGAATGGAGCAAAGGGCCAAGGGCACAAAGGACGAACCAATCGTTATCGACGAATTTCCAGGTCTCGAAGGAGAGGTAGAATGGGATCCTAGACCGATTTCTCGCAAAGGTAGCGAGCGCGTCATCAAGTTTGCTTTCGACCTAGCGCGACACCGTCAGCGAAAGTTGGGTGTACCTCAATCAGTCACCTGCGTCGATAAATCGAATGTTACCCGCGGTTGCAGACTGTTCAGGAAAATCTTCAATGAGATTTCCGAAACCAATCCAGGCATTGAAACAAATGCCGCGTATATTGACGCCTTCGCAATGTGGCTAATGAGAGACCCAGAAGACCTCGATGTCGTAGTACTTCCAAACATGTTCGGAGACATCGCAAGCGACCTAGCTAGCGTTTTACAAGGCGGACTGGGCATGGCAGCAAGCGCTAATCTAGGACCAAAGCACATGCTATTCGAACCTGTTCACGGCTCAACTCCAAAGTATTCTGGTCAGAATGTAGTAAATCCGATAGCCACCATTCAATCGGTACAGATGATGTTCGAGGTATTGGCCTACAGAAAGGACGACGACGACTTGGATATGTGCGCCGACATTCTGCAACAATCGATCCAGCAGCATTTCGAAGAAGGTGGAATCGTCACCTACGACCTCGGTGGCGATGCCAGCACTTCCGAGGTCGGACAAGCGATTGCAGATCGATGTGAAGAGATGCTTCGAAAGCAATTCGCAACCGCTTGATTGAGTTTAGTACTCAGATTTGATTCGATGCTTCAGCCATTATTGCTAGCGCATCACGTAGGGCTTGGTCATTATCCCAATGAGAAACTAATGGATTTTCAGAAAGAGCCTGGCAGAGTTTAGTCATGGCCCGACCGACTTCATCGACGATGGTCACATGAGCCATTCTAGCAGTTCGTGAAAGTGGATTGAGATCGATTACTAACACTTGCTTGCCGAGGGCAATTAAGGCCTCACAGCGGTCGCCATCTTCCAGAGGCACGAGCACAGCATCTGCTGCCTCGATGCCTCTAGAACTGCAAATAGCACGAGGCCCTTCAAGCCCCTCAATTCTACCATCAGCATTTGCTCCAAGAATCTCAATTGAGTTAACAGAATCAGACCACTGCGAGCCTTCCCAAGCACTTGGAGCCTCTTCTTTGGCGACCCTCTCTCGAATCTCTTTGAGGCTCGATATTAGTTTTTCCATTCTTGCTGGGGTCCGATAGTATATGTTCACTTCAACTGGACATTCTAGTATTGCCGCAGCCCGAATAGCCTGCTCCCCAGCAAGCACTGTTGTGTTCCCGTTTAGCGAAATCACAGGCCTCTCGGCATTCAGAAGCCGCGCGGCAGTTTCGCGTATTGCCTGTGAAGCGGACTCGCTGGTTTTCTCACCGAGAAGATAGTCGAAAGCCTCGCCTCTACCATGAGCAATCATCGCAGATTCAGCAAGTAGACCTTCAGCAGCGGCCTCGGTTAACTTGGCGCGGGCGAGAAGGGAATCCTTCCTTGGATGCGAGTCAGGAATGTCACCCATTCAATCACCACCTGCCGCTTTCATCGAGAGGTCTAGTGGAGGTACTCCGCGATTCAAGGCACTGGTGGAGACCAAGTCAACACCAGACTCTACCCATTGCTCAAGGTCCACACGGGCTACTCCACCGGATCCTTCCAGAATGCACCATGCGCGTAGGTCCTCTTGTATTAGACTGGCATGAGCCTTCGCGCATCCATCCGGCCTCATATTGTCTAGCAGTAGCACGATTTTTTCACAGCCGCCGCGTTCAACTTGAAGCTTATCCCATGTTCTTGCAGCGGCTACTGCCTGTCTTGCATCTCTGACTTCAATGACGGTAAATTCTGCGTCGGATTCCATGTCAATAGCCGAGACCACTGTCGCGACAGCGTCCACCTCGTCGGCAACTTCTGGAGCGAGTGCGACTAGGTCGTTTTCCTTAATCATCAAAGCATCTGCACGAGACAATCTGTGAGTCAAACCACCACCAACATGGACCGCCCACTTATCGAGAAGTCCCCAATCGGTCTTTCTGGTACAGGCAACTCTCATAGTGCCGGCTTTTGAGACCCATGATGCTGTATTGGTTGCTATGCCAGACATGCGACCGAGTAGATTCAGCATGATTCGTTCACATCGAAGAACTTGAACAGCCGGCCCAGAAATATCCAGCACTTCATCACCTGCATCGACACTTTCGGCCTCAGCTAGAGCCCAACTAACTGAACAATCAGGGAAATGCCGTACTACGAGCCTGTCAACGACCCAAGTTCCAGCGATTATTCCGCTGGCTTTGGCTCGAATCTTCCCTACAATAGGTAGTTCAGAACTCTCTCCACCACCGTATTCATCTGCGACCATAGCATCGATCCACCGGTCCATCGAATCGAGGAATAGCCCCGTCGGCTCGGCTTCACCGAGAAGCCTCGAACGGTCGTGAGGAAGGCTGTTCACAGCAGGATGGAGTAGTTGCCCCGCCTTCAATTGTTGGAATCGTATTTTGCCTCGGCAGAACTGAGCGCAGCGAGCAAAGAGTCGACCTGTGCTCGCACTTCTCTCAAATCATCACCTTTGACGAGGATTCGCAGACCTGTTTCTCCTCCATCGCCTTCGGTGACTAATTTGATTTCGGCCGAATCATCTCCATCGATGGCTGCCAGAAGGGCTTCGGCTTTGGCTAAATCACCGATCCAGAGCATCTCGGTCTCGACCTCGACCATGCTATCCGCATCACCCATTCCTCTATCGCTGCTGCGGTCTAGGAGGATATTCAGTTCGCCGAAAACCCATATACCGAAGGATGGCCGCATAACCATGGTTGCATTGTTTACCTCGGAATCCGTTTCCGCAGGCCACCCTGACAAATTGTGCGATGCAATCTCTGATTCAATCGTCGATGCATGCTTGCAAATTGACCCTAACGCTCGTGTTGCTGTCGAGACCTTGGTCAAAGGAATGTCCGACAGGGCTCTGATTGTATTGGCAGGCGAAGTTACCCTTGAAGGAGAACCCCCTGAATACGAGTCGATTGTCCGCGAAACTGCTGTACGCATCGGCTACAACAGTCACTCAATAGGTATGGATGCGAGTAGTTCAGAACTCTGTAAGGTGAAGGCCAACATTACCACTCAATCTGCAAATATCGCTCAGGGAGTAGATGGAGATTCGCTGGATGATGTTGGTGCAGGCGATCAAGGAATGATGTTCGGATACGCCTGTACCGAAACCGAGGCTGAAGATGAACTCCGAGGCAGATATTTCCCACTACCAGCCGCTCTCGCTCAGCGCATTTGTCGCCGCCTAGACATGATAGTCGCAAGCGGCGAAATCGACTGGGTTCGACCGGATGGAAAGAGTCAGGTAACGGTCGAATACGACGACGAAGGAAACCCTCTGAGAGTTCACACAGTAGTCATTGCAGTTCAGCATGATGATGCTCTGAAAGATCGCTTTGGCGGCGATATTGCTGCCGAGCAGTCCCACATTCGAGAGGTTATCAAGAGCGAAGTAGTCGAACACGCTATTCCTGCTTATTGGCTGTCCGATGGTTACATTTTGCATGTTAATGGAACAGGCCGGTTCGCAGACCCAGGAGGGCCTTATGCTGACGCAGGAATTACCGGCCGCAAGATAGTCGTAGACACCTATGGAGGAATGGCGCGCCACGGCGGAGGGGCATTTTCTGGTAAGGACCCGACAAAGGTCGATAGGTCTGCAACCTACTACTGCCGCTGGGCTGCAAAACACGTAGTAGCATCAGGCCTAGCAAGCCGCTGTGAAATCCAAGTAGCCTACGTAATCGGCGTCGCCAAACCCGTAAGCCTTCGCGTCGACACATTCGGAACTGGAACGATTAGCGAACAGGAGCTAACCGAACGGGTTTCTAGAGTGTTTGATTTCCGACCCGCCGCTATTTCACGCGACCTGAAATTGAATCGTCCACTATACTCAGCTACTTCCGCTGGCGGACACTTCGGTCGCCCGCCCACCGACGAGGGTCACTTTGAGTGGGAAAGATTGACTCAGTCTCGTTTGGATGCCCTCAACTCTTGACCGATGCACACATCAAGGCGCGGCAAGCCGCCGAAGCATGGCGCGAGAGCTAATTCGCATCGAGGATGTGCATCGCGCCTTTGGGCCGGTCAAGGTACTCGACAGTGTCAACCTGCGAATTGACGAAGGAGACCGGATTGGTGTGGTCGGGCATAATGGAGCTGGTAAAACCACTTTACTGCGAACCATATCCAACCAAGACCAAGATATTGGCGACATCACCTTTTCCCCCGGACTACGCCTCGCTTTCTTGACTCAGATTCGAGACATAGACGAAGGCGCAACCCTAGAACAAGAACTCAACAGGAAAGGCAGACAATTTCAGGAATTGGAAGAGGAAATTGCGGCATTAGAAGCAAAGATGGCCGAGCCATCATTCTACGATGGCGATTGGCAACCGGACATAGATCGTTATCAGGAGCTTCAGTCGATGATGGCTCGAAGTGGCGGAACCAACGTGGCAAGCCACGCTCAAGAAATCCTACGCGCGCTAGACCTAGCCCACCATCCACTAGACATACCATTGGCCGATTTATCTGGAGGTGAGCGTGCAAAGGTAGCACTCGCAAGGCAACTGGTTGGCTTGTCAGAAATTGACGTCTTCTTCCTCGATGAACCTACCAACCATCTCGACTTGACCACTTTAGATTGGCTTGAGGACTTCCTCAACACCTTCGAAGGAGCTCAATTAATCGTCAGCCATGACCGATATTTTCTAGATCGTGTCTGCAATGCTATCATCGAAATACAAGATACTCGGGCTAAAGCATACCACGGCAATTATACCTCATTTTTACAACAAAAGGAACTTTTCCTACAGACTCTCGCTGACCGAATCAAGAAGACCGATGCCGAGGTAAAGCGGCTAACCGGCGCGCTTCAGGCGATGAAGCGCGCGAACAAGTATGACAAGTCCATCTCTCAGAAGAGATTCCTACTGACAAGAGCACAGGGAGAATTGCGTTGGCTCAAGTCGCTGAAACCTCGCCAGCGCCGAGGCCTTCACTTCCGCCTTGAATCGACCGAGAAAAGCAGCCTAGAAGTTCTCGACTTCCACGATGCTACACTAACCTTTGAAGGTCTTAATCGACCGATAATCAAAGGGTTAGAAGTCGGTGTATCTAGAGGTCAGAAAATCGGTATTGTCGGCCCCAATGGTGCAGGTAAAACCACTATACTGCGCCTCATTCAAGGTGAATTAGAACTAGATTCCGGCAGTGTTGATGTCAAGCCCGGTGTTCAGATAGGATATTTCCATCAGGACCACAGATCACTTAACTTTGATTTGACTCCTGTTGAACAGGTCAGAGCCCTCAAACCAAGAATGGATTATGGAGACATTCGAGCTCTGCTTGGCCGCTTCCAATTCACCAACGAAATGGTAGAAACCAAACTCGGCAAGTTGAGCGGAGGAGAGCGAGCGAGAATCGCCCTGTTGAAATTGCTACTGGAAGACAACAATCTACTCCTACTCGACGAGCCAACCAACCATTTGGACACAGATGCCAAGGAGGCACTGGAGGATGCTTTGGTCGAGTATGATGGAAGCATAATCACCGTCAGCCACGACCGGTTTTTCTTGGACAGAATTTGCGATACGATTTGGGAATTACCAGCCGACGGAAGTATGTGGATTTGGCCTGGAAATTATTCAGATTTCATTCGCCGCAAACGAGCCCCACAATCTCAATGATTAGCCGATAAATCGCTCAAAAATCGAGGCATTCCGGACCTGTCCGGCTTCCCCTCTATGTGCTCACAAGACTCTCGACCCTTATGGTCGGAAGCCGAACCCCCTCTCTGAGCGCCGAAAACAACAGAATAGAAATCGAGCGAGCCCAACTCGCTGCAACCCTTGCTTTGCTAATGCTGACAGCCCTTGCAGCACCTTCGCTGTTAAGCATCTCAGCAGAATCTCAAGAATTGGCAGAAGAGCCGACGCGATTCCCCACAGCGAACGGGACAATCGACGATAGTGACGCTCAGACGCTGCTCACTAATCTGAATGCAAACAATCCAATCGACGTCATGGGGGTAATGGATGACTCGAATAGAATTCACCTTGTTTGGATTGAGAACACCAGCACACCGTTGCTTCGATACGCGCTAATTCAGATATCAACCGGTGTCGACACAATCCTAATTTCGACCACACAAGTTGGTGGCTCCAATGCGACATCTCTGTCTAGCCCTTCGATGGTGGTTGATTCACAAGGTCAGGCACACATTGTTTGGGAGATTACCGATACAGATATTCTCTACACGCTATTAGATCCTTCACAGGATGATCAAGACGGCTCTGCCGGCGACATCCAGAATATGACAATCGTATCCCATACAGTGGCTGACGGTACTGGAACCCGTAACTCTCCGGACATCGCCGTAGATTCTTTCGATGCGGTTCACATTGTCTGGGTCGATACATACGATCCGCAGGGTCTGTATTTCGGTAGCCCTCTAATTTACTACTGCATGCTTGCCTATGATTCAAACAACGGCTTCCAAGTTCTAATCAATTCAACAATGGTTACTCCGGCTCTAGGTCATCGTGGTAGTCCAGCTGTCAGCATTGGTGCAAACAATACCGTAGTTATCGTATGGGAGGACACACGCGGTTCGATAGTCGAGTACGTTGGTCTGATTGACTCCTCCGGTTCGATGACCACAGAGTGGGAAGACATGTGCGCTGTTTTCTACGGCGGCAACATGACCAGCGGCCAGACCTTCACAGGGATCAAGCCAATGCTCGAGCAGGCCAACATCACCGTACTGGAGACACTTTACGCTCTCAGTGGGCAGATGTCCTACGCCTCTTCACACAAGAACTGCGAAGATGGCTACATCGCTGGTGGAAGTGGCTCTGAAGGTCCAAGAACCACCTCACTTGGCCAGAACGCCTCGGACACTACTGGCGGCATCCGATCTCTTGGTGAGGTGATGTACAACAACTCCAACCTGACAATCCCGACTGATTGGAGCTACAACAGCGAGATGTGGGGCCCAGGTTCAACTTGGGCATGCTTGTCATGGCGCGATAACTCTGGAATGACCCCCGGTAATCCTGCTACGGCATTTGATCACCAATGGAATCCCAACGCCACCAAGCTGGTCATACCAGTCGCGGACGAGGGTCCCTTCGGCGGCTCTGGCAACGGTCATCAGGCTCAGGAAGCGGACGACTATCAGAGCATCAGCGAAGCCCACGACGCCTGCGTCAGCGCTGGAATCATACCAATAGCCGTAGCCGGTACCCTGTCTTACGGCCCAAGCTCACCCTGGGGCAACGACCCCCACGTACGCTCGCACATGATGGATCTCGTGCAGTGCGCAGGCAACACCACAGGCATCCATGAAAGGACCTGCGACGACTCCGCTGTCAATACCACAGACGCCGGAGGCGACATGTTCCTCTATCCGACCGACAACATGGCCAACTTCGAGGGCGACTTCGAATCTGGGTACTTTACCAACGGCTGGGGGGTATCGGGGACCTCGTACAACACGTGGCACGTCGAAGCCGCCAACAACGGCAACGTCTACTCGCAGGCGAACCTGTGCGACATCGGCGGTACCACGGGCAACCCATCGTTCTACTCCGTCTCCTGCAACTACACGCAGCCCGCCGGGGTCACAGTCGACCTGAGGGTAACCGTGGACAACTGGGCATCCGAATTTAGCATGGACGTCATTCTACCCGATGGAACAGTTGCTTCGTTCAACAGCAGCACTGTCTACAATTACTACAGCGGGATACTGGTGAGCTTCACAGGCGCAGGAAACTACACGATCTACCTGAACGATTCATACGGCGACGGCGGCACATCGGTGTCCGCCGACTACTCCTATGTCTCAGGTTCTGCACCCTCAACAACCCCCATATCGGGAGTCTACTCAGCTCGTTCGGGCGATATCTCTGACAACGACAGCACGAACCTTGAGTTCACCGGGGTGATGTCGGATGGAACTGTCAGCTTTGCTTACAACATATCCACCGAGGCCAACTTCGACTTCCTGACTTTCTCCATCGACGGTATTCAGCTAGCCCAGTGGTCAGGCTCGCAAAGTGGCAACTTTTCGACCCCGGTCTCTCTCGGCCAGCACACCCTGAAGTGGACCTATGTGAAGGACGGCAGCGTCAGTGTGGACCATGACGCGGTTTGGATAGATGACGTCATCATCCCTCTTGCTAACTACACCGAGGAGATGCAGGCTTTGGTTCAGTCGATAATCCAGTTAACCACCGGCGCAGGTGCAACCAACACCTTCCTCACGGTCCTCAATCCCTACTCGATACTCTCCAACCCACGCTCGACATGGTCAGTGGGCGACTCCGGACACACAATTGATGAGAGTACGGGTCAATATCAGGAAGATATCGGCCCGGACACTGATTGGTATTGGCGTGAAGACGGTGGTGGATGGGACACCCTCGGCCATCTTGTTTTGGTGAATGATACGCAGATTTCGCAGGGGCACGGATGGGCCGTGAATCCAGAAGTCAATGTCGATGACGATGGTAATATCCACGTCGTTTGGATTGATGGGAAAAGCGAATTCCCATCCAAAGAAGGCCCAAGTCAATTACATTACATGCAACTCGATCCTGATAGACAAGGAGCACTTGACGGAGAGCCAAATGGCCTTGTGCTGGATGAAGTAACTACCGTCAAGAACACTGCTGTGCTTCACTCTAACCTAATTTGGGGCGCAAACCCAAGAGTCGATTTCGACCACGATGGTTCGATTCACATCACTTGGTTCGAGACCCAAGAGTCGGTAGAAGATACAGAGGGTGTGGTCGAACTTCGCTGGACTAGAATCCAATCTCCGGTGATGAATGGCTTTGAGCAATTACCATTGAACCGTTACCTAACTCAAGCCTACAGCGTGGTGAACACACGCACGATTACCAGTAGCTCTCAGAACTTGATGGGTGTATTTGGCAGTGAATTCGATGCCAGTGCCCAACCGATAGTCAAGTTCGCTTGGCCGGAGCGAACCATCGCTTGGACAGCAAATGACTGCACTGACGAAGAAAGTGTAGCAAACAAGTGGGATGTTTGTATGTGGAGTGAAGATCTGTATGACATGTCACTAGACCTTCACCCTACGGAGACAGGTCATGTCACGATTCAACCAGATCAATCGATAGAGGTAGCAATGAATCTGCGTGGAATCCAAATTCCAGGCGAAGTCGACATTGTATCAATAGATGTTGAGGGTGTGCTTGATAACTGGGATATTACCGCCGGATTTGGCGAGAATTATCACCCAACTAGCACGATAGCTGAAGGTAATTCGGAGGAAGTTTACCTACTGATTCAAGCCCCAGATATCCGTCTTGTGAACGAAGATCAGTCATTCGATGTGATAGTTAGAGTTCAGTCCACTACAGACCAGTTTGCAACCACAGAGCAATCGGTTAGTGTAAACCTCGTCAATGACAAAGATTGGAATGACGACGACCAAGATGGAATATTGGATCAGGACGACCTCTGTCAATTCGGCGAGACTGGTTGGCAATCATCAGCCATGACCGATTACGATGGAGATGGCTGCAGAGACGAGACCGAGGATATCGACGACGATAACGACGGAGTCGAAGATGCTCTAGACGAGTGTCCAACCGGTGCGATGAATCCTGACCGAGTAGATGTTGACTTCGATGGTTGTGACGATGTACTAGAAGACACCGACATTGACGGTGACTTGGTACCAAACCACGAAGATCTATGTCCTGATGGTGCGCAATACTGGAATTCTTTCTCAATCGATCACGATGGTGATGGTTGCCGAGATATGGATGAAGATGACAATGACGACAATGATCCATATCTCGATGTTCATGACGATTGTCCAACGGGGCTAATCGGATGGACAGGATCTGCTTATGACCACGACTCCGACGGTTGTCACGACCACGAGGAAGACCTCGACGACGACAACGACGGTGTGCTAGATCGCGAGGACTCCTGCGCCTACGGAATGTTAGACTGGACATCTAATGAGATAAGTGATCAGGATGGCGACGGTTGCAACGACGTATACGAAGACACCGATGTTGATGACGACGGAGTCCCCGACCACGAGGATTCCTGTCTCTCAGGTAAGTTTGGATGGGTGTCTACCCCTCTGAATGATTGGGACGGAGATGGTTGTCACGACGCTGAAGAAGATGAAGACGACGACGGAGACGGTTTCCTAGACTCTGAGGACTCTTGTATTCGTAGTTCCTCTCCTCACATTGTAGATGCTGATCTCGATGGTTGTGATGACCGTGGAGAGGACACCGACCTAGACAATGATGGAATCGAGTCCTCTGAGGATAATTGTGAGATTAACCCACTGCCAGGATGGGTATCTTCTCTCAACTCAGACCGTGACCGGGATGGCTGTGCAGATGCTACAGAAGACTTAGATGACGATGGCGACGGAGTTCTTGATGTAGACGATGCCTGCCCAATAAGCAACCGCTTGACAATAGACCACGATAGCGATGGTTGCATGGATGAATACGATCTTGACGATGATAACGACGGAGTTCCTGACACCAGAGATCAGTGCGCTCACGGTGCCCTCGCCTGGACTTCAACCAAGGAGACTGACATCGACGGTGACGGCTGTCAAGATTCCTCTGAAGACAAATCACTACCACGAGGTCTTGTTCAGACGATTTCAGACTCACCAGTGTTGATGGCTGCAATTTCAGGGCTAGCTCTAGTGGTTCTACTCGGAACAGTTCTACAGCGCCGTTCCGACCGTCGTAGCCGAGACGAGATTGGAGACGATACCCGTGATGTCATGGACTCTATGCGAGACGAGGATGACCTATGGTCGGTAAAGACTGAAACTATCCAAATTCCAACAAAGGTAGAGGTTGAGGGTGATAGCCAGTATCTAAGGTTAGTCGAAACTGGCTATTCACCTGAAGTTGCGAGAGCCATTGTTGCCTCCGAGGATACAGTAAGGAAACAGTCTGAGGAGTGATTCCTAATGGACGAGGGATTGGGTGGCAATTCGCCATCCTTTTCCTCGCGACCAGCATTGGGCACCTTGAAAACTCCAAGGGGGGACTGAGGCTTGCGAGGCAACCACATGAGAGCGGTCAGAGTAGAGTGCTCTTTCGCCGCAATTGAGCACGATTCTAGGGCTCAGGCAGGCTTGCAGTGCATCTCCTGGGACTTCCGATCAATGCTTGGGATGGTGGACGGTAATCTGCGAATAATGGTAGAGTGCATCACAATCGATGGAAATTGCCCACCTCCAGGAACCTACGTCGATGGGATTAGAATTGTTCAGATACTCGAGGAGTGGCAATCCGATATTCTAACTCACCACCTTGCTGTGTTGGAATTCGCTGCCGATTTCGTAGGCCACTATTTCCACAGTGGCGACCTAGCAATACTCGCTGGCTCCAACTTCACAGCCAATGGTTTAGTCTTGCAAATTGCCGGGCGCCACGAGGCAATGGTTCGATTCCTTTCAGATATCAGAACAAAGATTTCAGTCGAACGCGTTACCTCCGCTAAGGGCTCGGAAGGCTTGGTTCAGAAAGGACCGACACTTCAGCAACATCGGGTGGTTAGATTGGCTCATGAAAGCGGTTGGTACGAGGCGCCGAAGCGCACCTCGATTAGGGAACTAGCAGAAAAGCTCGGCCTTTCCAAGTCAACAGTTGCAGAACAGCTGGTGAAGGCTGAGGGAGAGATAGTTGCAAGTTTCCTCGACTCTTCTCTGGGTTCGGAATGATGCTACAATAGTGGGCATTCATAGGGGCGAATTTGCTCGCAGAAAATGAGGAAGCCGAATGAGCAAGATACCTGCTGTCAAACTTCAACAACTCATGGGACTCGACGAGTATGAATTGACATTAGCAATCGATCGAGTGGCAAACGAATTAGGAATTTCTTCTCAAGAGGTTCAGGCGGAACTCGATTCGGTTGAGCCAGATTCATCTGCAAATAAGATAAATCCACCAATTACTCATGAAACACCAAAGAGCAAATCAATTTTCTCACGAAATAAAGTGGATTCAGGAGACGATTCGCCCACCTTCGTAACCGACTTATCAAAATTCAGAGTCACATACGACCCAAGCCACGAAGGAAAGAAAAAACAGAAGCAGGTGAATCAAGCGATTGTCTGTACCAATTGCTCGGCCCCCCTCGGCATTCCAGACATCCGACCGATCAAGGTAACATGTCCATCTTGCGGAGTAGAGACTACATACGAGCGTTGAGTAATCTTAGATGCCCCAGTAACGATTGCTGCCATCCTCGTCCGCTTCTGCAGTAACCGACTCGATCGCAGTTCTGAGTAGATAGTAGAAGATAATCGCGATGATTGGCAACATCCAGGTGTCTGACACATTGCCTGCGGTGATGTCATAATCACCACCACCTAGTTCGGCGAGGGAAACCTCGATGACCGCTTTGGTGATTGAATAAACCACTGCACCAAGCCCGATTAGTAGCATACTCTGGCCGGTAAATGAACCCTCTTTCCATCGAAGTACACCAAGTGAGAGAACAAAGGAGAATGCTGCGACTAGAATCCATGTTAACGCTTGGTCGATAGCAATGATCCAAACCGCAAAGTTTCGATTTACTGAATCTAGGTCGAACGAGTCAATGCGAGTGAAGGTATCCAAAACGTAGGAATTCAATTCTTCGGTTTCGCCGTAGAAAACCGAATAGAAAGTCAGTATAGAAAACAGCACGGAGACAATCGATAACCCCCACAGTAACGAGGACCAAATTCCTCCTGTGGCACTTTCTCTCATATCTATCATCAGCCGTTCCAATTGGTGTTCCCAACCCAAGCCTTTAGCGAGAATCCATATTCCAATAATCAACGGCATGGCTCCGATTAGAACAGCGCCGTTGGGCAAAATCAATCCTAGTCCGAAGATAATCAAGAACAAAGCGGCGGGAACTAGTAAGCGTGCCCTCCAACGAGGGTCTTCGATAGCCTTGGCAATGTAATAGTAAGTGCTCTCAATTCCCTTCGATTGCCTGACGATGATTTTCTCAACGTGGTCGACCCTGACTCTAGAGGTTAGGATTGGTAGCGAAGCTTCGTCATCTGCTCCATCGGTGACCAAGACCGCAGTATCTGGCTGAAATTCCTGAATCACCTCGTCGAGTTGGCTAGCGATAGCACGGTCAGACCTCGGGCCAACTCGAACATCACCAGTGAGGATGGCAATCTCAATCTCATCATCACCTTCGTTGCGCTCATTCAATCGGTCGTGATGATGAAGGGCGCCCAGGATTGCATTTGTATCGCTTTCTTCTGGGTCAGCAATCCCGAGTTTTAGGGCTGCAGTCAGAGTTGCCTTTCTCCCAATGATTGGTCCTCTGATTCCGGCCTTAACACCGAGATCATTATCCCTATCGATGGTAAGAACCAGTGTGCGCACCATGTTGGAAGCCCCCGTTGCGATGCGCAATGGGGTCTTCCCCATTATGAAGAATCGGCAGGATTGCTTGCTTCTGACGCACCTTCGGTGCGTTCTGTGGATTCTTCACTCTCAGAAGAACGACTCTCATCTTGATATCTTCGTCGTTGCTTCGCTCGGAGATATTTCAGAGGATGAGTCATCCATTCCTGATCACACAAACGGTCATCACCCGGACTGACCGGACAGCGAGCACCGGTCTTCAGCGCAGAGCATCCATGAGGGGTGTATTGGTGCTCGTAAATGTGGCCGACTTGGTAAGAGGTGGTCTCTGCATTGTAGTCAGGGGCATTCTCGAAGAATGAGCAGGTAATTTCTTGAGTGTGACTCATGGCTCTTGACATCGCTGCCAGAAACACTCGGCCAGTGTGGTTGACGTTAATGCCTTGGCTTAGTTCAGCCACTGCAGATTCGAAGCAAGGGGGCCAGTCCTCACGGACGGCCGCCGTCATTGGCATTTCGGCGCTTACACGCTCGGAAAGCAAGCCGAGAATGCGATCGACAGGATCGGCGAAGAGACCAGCAAATGCATCGTCCATCTTCTCCATCCGGTCGGTACAATCCTCAGTCAAAGATTGACGGACTCGCTCTTTCAACAGGCGCGCAGTCCGCTGTTGGCTGGTCTCTCCACTGGCTGGGTCCATCTGCACCCATCCATTTTTTACCGGCCGGTTGACCAGCCGCCAATATCCACCGGTTATTTTCGGGCAGAGTTCCAAGAAATCCACCATCGGCACATGATAGATGATTTCGGTGGTACCTGGAACAGGTTCGCTTCGTATGTCTGAGAGATAGGTGCAAGCGATGATTTTGAAGTGATTTCGATCCATTCCAAAGAGTTGGTCTGCCCGACTCGACTCGCCTTCTACCCAGCGGTTTAGCAAGCGTTCTTCGAAGGAAGCGCAGACGATTAGCATGGCGTGTAAGAAGGATAAGGCCTCGGTCATCCGACCGACATCTGAAGACAGGTCAACGGTGGTTGTCGAATCCACTCCTTCTTTGTGAACCACTGACTCTACCAAGCGCAAACTACCTCGACGTCTGATGTCTTCCAACCAAGGTTCCTCGATTAGTCCCTCGACGGAAATTCCGTTGTCACTCAGTTGGCTACGGATGTAATCTCGACTCTGTGGTAAGAAGGGGTATCGTGCGAGTACGGACTCATCTTCGATGACCGGTGGAGTGAGCGGCATTGGCATTGTAAGCCGCAATATATCGAGAGGGTATTTCAAGACTCACCGAATCCTTCCACTGGAGAGGTATCGGATGCAGACTAAACCAACTGACCTGAACCCAGTTGACGAGCGCTTGCTCGAACTACAGGATGAGGTGCGTGAGCACTTCGGTTGGGAACTACAAGCAGATGTAGATAGCGCGCTCGCTTTAGTCGCCAAAGTGGATGATTCCGAAATCGAGTCGTGGTCGCGACCTTGGCGAGCCCAAACAGTCGCATCTTTGCATAGAAGATTGGTACTTCGAGCTACCAAAGTTGCAATTCTTGGTGCGGCGATTACAACTGACGAGGTCGAGCAAGTGCTGGAAAGCAACTCGCTTCTAATCACCGCTGATGGTTCCTGTGGTGTGTTGGACAGGCTACCAAATTCAGTCTCAGAACGGGCTTGGTCGCGCTTGGTTTGTATCGTCAGCGACGCGGATGGTGGAGACGGCACCATCGCCGCAGTTAAGCGTGGAGTACCCATAATATTGCACGCCCATGGAGATAATTCCGAATCATGGTCAGAGTTGCTAGAATTGGCCAGTGCTCAGCGGTCTCCTCCTCCAATCGTACTCACCCATCAGACGCCAGAAGCAATTGAGGGGATGCACAATCCGGGTGGATTTACCGACGGCGATCGCGCGGTATGCTTCGCCCGAGCCTTAGGCGTGGCCCGAGAGGACATATTGCTTCTAGGCACTCGAACAGATGTTGTCGGAGAATGGTCGGGTACAACCGACCCTAAACAAAAACACGTCAAGCTTCAATGGATGGCTAAGGTACTGCAGCACCTTGGATTCCTCGTTTAATCAAGGCATTCCATTAGAGGAAATCGCTGAGCTTCATCACAGTTACAGTATCGTCGTTGAACAGGGAGTCTACACTGTCAGACAACCAATCGACTCGCTGTTGTGTGTAGAGGTTTACACCGTAGTTTTCGATAACGTGACGAGTGACTTGGATATACTTCCTAACCGAACCTTCCGACACCGTAAGTACGACATTCCCCCCACACATCGATGAGGAATCATCTCGCCCGTTCGATAGGCCACCCTCGTTCTGCTTGCGTTGAATACAGCGTCCCGCTAATGGCATTCTTCGGTAAGACTCACCACATCGAACACAGCGAACTTTCTGTCTTGTGAAGGCGACTAGATTACCTCGCAAGTCAGGAAGGAAGTGGGATTCAATGACCTGACTTGCGACCTTTGAAACGTCAACTGCGCGCAACTTTGAGCCCAATTCGAGTTGCGCGCTCATCTTGTCCACCATTGTTTTCAATGTCTTGTAGGAAGAGTTGGCAGGACCGGCATCTAGAGCACCGGAATCGTGTGTCCAGCCATATCCTCTAATATCACCAATTGTGCCAAGACGGTGCTCGACAATCTCAATTTGAGATTTCAACTCGGCAGGGTGCGGTTGCTCTTGAGAAGCCTCGTAGAATGCTCGGGGGTATTGCCACGAACAGTCGACGTTTAGCGCCTCTTTGTCGATCTCAGAGGGGTTCAATCGGGTTGTCAATACAAGAGGAGCATCCATCCTACCTCCACGATTGGCTGGAAGAATCAATCTCGAGAAGTTCAACAATCCATCCATCAGCATCATGATGCTATCTTCATCACCATCGCAATTGCGACGCTTAGCGGCATGGAATAGAGGGTGTGCGTAGCCTGCTGATGCATCGGTCCAGCCAATGATTCGACACAATACTCCACCAGAGGTGTGCGGGGCGAGTCCTATTGCAAGATGGCCAACTAAGTCATCAGCGGTTTCGATATTGTAGAATGAATCCATGTCATAGAATCTGGTCAACAAATCATCGACGTAATCACAAGTCGCTTTCAAATGCTCAATCGCAAGCGATGAGGGAATGAAATCCTGAGGAAATAATTCGAGAATTTGCTCATCCCCCGTTAGTGGATTTCCATCGACGTCATGGGTGTAGCCAAGATTGCTTAGTATCTCCCAAGAAGTATGGATTTCAGAAGGACGGAAATGAGTTACCGGAACGTCAATCATATCGTATCTGGCTGTGCCATCTCTAAACACAGAGACGTTATTTCTTGCTCGCAGTATGCCTTTTTCCACCGGTTCGGGTGTCTGATTGTATGACATCAAGCCCTTAACTGCCTTGATTTTTTTAGGTAGCCTCTCAAGACCAAGCGAACGCCGTTTCACCTCGAGCAATCCTGCCACTGGAATACTAGTTCTCTGTCCCAATCTGCGTGGATTTCTGTTGCCTTTAATCGGCCGTGGGCGGGTCTTGCCTCCACACTCTTCTGCTACTGTCGTATCTGGTCGATTGTGGCATCGTAGCATCGGCGACTCCATGCCACATTTGGCGCAGATTCGTGGGCCGGTATCGACGCGAACCCTTCCGCGTTTTGCGGCTTCTCCGAGCAAGCGCTGTGGCCCACCGTGGTCGCCGATGGGGAATATCGAGTGGACTAATGGCTTCATCTCGCGCCTGCTAGCTTTCTCGGGCCGCCCCATCCTAGAACCGACTCGGCAAGGCACAGCATCTTCCCATCTCAAATCAGATAATTTCCTCACTAACCAAAGTGTCCTGTCAACCTCATGGTCGTCCAGAAGGTGTTGGGCTGCCATCAATTCCTTCGGGTTCGTAGGTCCAAGATCTTCTATCGCCTCAGCCGCTTCGTCGCCGGCTTTCTCGGTCTCTGGGATGCTCATACCAAGTTGGCGGGCAGCTGTTTGAGCTCTGACACGCTCGACATCACGCTCAGCCTCGACCTCTGCTCGCCTTGCATCTTCGGCTCGCAAGGTGTCGGTTGCGGCTCTGATTCTAGCCACCCTGTTGGCAATATGAGGTGCAGCTTCGACCCGCATTCGAAGCTTCGAACCTTCTATTTCGAGGCCTAATCCCTCCACCAACGCTTCCCAATTAGAGGGAATGATAATGCCTCCTCGGTGATGATGGTGTTGTATTCCTAGAACCAATAGTGAAGACTTCACGACTCCATGAGTTTCTACCTCAGTCCACCGTGGCCAAACTCCAGTTGAGGGAGTGTCTAGACCAACATCCTCGAGTTTTTGCTCAGGGGACCAACCCTGAACAACATCCGGAATTCTCAGCCCCTTGCTCTTAATCTTCGAACTCAACAGAGCCTCGATTAGAATTGCAGCGAATGACAGTGGTAGGTCTGACCACCAAGGATTGAATGGGGGAGGAGGAGCGGTTGCGAACTTGTTGCAAATCTGCCTTACTTGCTCCCAATTCAGATCGAGGCCGCGAAGATAACGATTCCAATCCCGCTTACGGCGGACACGGTCCAAAGCGGACTCACCTCCTCGGATAATCGCACCATTGAACGGCAATCCTGGAGGAAAATGCTCTCGATTAACCCCTAGAATCGCAGAGAAATCTTCCACCTTTTGCGGCTGATCAAGAATCTCCGCAAGATCAGCAGCCCACCAATCCTTATTGTAGGGTGAAGGAACCAGATTCGTATTGTTCTCAAGGAATTCTCCGAAGCCAACTAGCATCTCTCCAGAGTCCCACAAGCTGACGACCTTATCCTTGACTCCGTTCCATTCATCTAGCGAATCGATTCTGTGGAATCCACCATCATCGAGCAATACCATCGGCCCTTCGATATCTACAGTTGGAGTTACAGCGGCGGCTTTTCCAGGGCGTTCGACTTTCATCTGGGTTCCAACTGCGAGGAATCCCTGCAAAGCCTGCATTGAAACTGGATTGACTCCAGCTGCAGCCAGTCCAGAGGCCCTGCTTCGACCATACCTCAGCCTGAACGCACCTGGCTGGCCGGGCTCACCGAAAACAGGACGGCCGGCGATTACATCATTCATGAATCGATTATCGGTTTTGATCAAACGTCGTTTGAAAGTGGTCTCAGACTCCTTCGATTTATCTTTGGAAGCGAAGTGGGCAATGAAATCCCAACCGGGAATGTTGAGTCGTTCTGTGTGCTTCTGGACCTTCGGAGCCTTGAGACAAAGCCCTTCACCAATAACTAGCAGAACTCCTCCTCTGACTCTAGCGCCCTCAATATTGCGGACTTCCTTGTATCCTGAGCATTCGATGTCTTCGGTAGGTTCCCCGTTAATCATCACCGGACAGGCTCGAACAATCATCTCGATTTCTTCCGGAGGAGGTTTGTATTGCAATCCCTTTCGATAGAGCCCGAACTCTTCCTTTACCCTCTCAACTTCTGGGGTACTGGGAACGTATCGACTCAATCCTAATTCTCGCCTAACCATATCTCCAATCAGTACACCGAGAGCCTGTGCTGTACCACCCGCGGCTCTGATTGGGCCGCAGAA
The DNA here is from genome assembly GCA_022449345.1 of Candidatus Thalassarchaeum sp. Taxonomy (GTDB): domain Archaea; phylum Thermoplasmatota; class Poseidoniia; order Poseidoniales; family Thalassarchaeaceae; genus MGIIb-O1. The sequence continues at coordinate 26,253 of JAKURL010000002.1, forward strand.
TTCTATCGACAGGAACTCTGTTCCGTCCTCGTTGTTGAGTATCTTCACATCGCCGATTCCTTCCAGCGGCGCGACTAGCACGGCCTCGGTTAGAACTGCTAAACCGACTCTAAGGCCGGTGTCGATTGAGCGCCGAACATCTGCTGTTAGCTTGTGCATCCTTTTCCCTACTTCGACCGCGATCTGAATCGAAGCGGTTTCACGGTCGACCTTGCTCAGTAGCTTACGCAAATCCTCCTCAATTCGAATTGGGTCTCCATCTGGAGTTGGCTTGAGGTATTCCTCTAGCAATTTTTCAGTTCTGCTAGCCAAGTCCGCAGCACGCGGAATCTCAACAGTTTCAGCGAAGTCTAAGCCTTTGGAACGCGCCTCTTCGGCGATTTGGTAGACTTTCTCAGTGTGCCCCTCAAGCCAGCGACTGTAGGATTCGATTTCACTCGAAAGACGAGCTTCATCGAGGACGATTTCAGGGCTGTCTTGGCCTACCATGTCGCATACGCTCCGCTGCTGAACGTTCGACCACTGCGCGAGGCCGTCCAAGAACATTCACTGCCTTCCCACTCCTCAAGCGCCTTCTGAGTGCGAACCTTCATCCGATTACCACCAAGCCGAAATAGAAGGGAACAGGCATGTCGACTACGGTTGCCGAAGCAAAAGAACGACTCATAGAGCGCGTTCGAGACTTGGCGTATCTCCACTCTCCTGACGAACTATTCACCCTCACCAGCGGCCGTCAGAGTCCACATTTCTTCGACATGAAACCAGTGATGATGAATCCAGAGTGTGCCCACCTAATTGGGGTACTGCTCCATGCCGAAATAGATTCAATCGGCGGAGTTGATGCGGTTGGTGGACTTGAGTTAGGAGCAGTCCCCCTAACCGGCATAGCAATCGCAAAGGCAGGCAAAGGCTCAGACCTTCGCGGCTTCCTAGTTCGTAAGGAAGCCAAGGGCCGAGGCGGACGCAAAACCGGAAACCCTCCGGGAATAGAAGGCTCAACTCTCCGAGAAGGCGACCGAGTTGTATTATTGGAAGACGTAACTACCACTGGCGGCTCAGCGCTGAAAGCCGCCACTCGTCTAATCGATATGGGCTGCGATGTGGCGGCTTGCATCACGATTCTAGATCGTGAAGAAGGGGGCCAAGACGCCTTCCAAGCAACAGGAATCGGCCTACATCCACTCATTCTACGCTCCGACGTCACAGGTGAGTGAATGTCGGAGCATGTAATCGATTCTAGTGAGCCATACCATCCTGAGAAACTCGAGAAGAAGGAGTATGTCGGCGCTGCTGCGTACTTTGAATTGGATTTGAGGTCAGGTATTATTCTCAAAGTCGAAGAGTTCCCAGAGATGCGTAAGCCCTCATACAAAATCGAAGTAGACTTTGGGCCTGTAATTGGTAGACTTTGGAGTTCAGCCCAGATTACCAACTACTCGCGTGCGGAGTTGGTTGGACGAACCGTAGTTGGTGCATTGAATCTTGGAGACAAGACATTACCGACGGGTTTTGTTAGTCAATTCCTAGTCTTAGGGGCATTAGATCCAGATGGCACGGTTAGGCTGTTAGAACTTCCAGAAGGAGTAATGCCTGGGTTGATGGTTGCTTAGAGATAATGAATAACCCCTTCTCAACTTCGGCAATCATGCAAGAAGACTCGGGATACGCCGACAGCGGTCAAATCATGGCCGTGGAATTCGATAAGAAAATCATCATCTACTGGTGGATAATGGCTAATTTTGGCCTTATGATTTCATTTATCGGAATACCATTGATGCTGATATGGATCCCATTTGGATGGCTTGTTCATATGAGACAGTATGAACATATGAGTGGGGGTCTAACTGACCGTTCACTCAACATGCGCATGGGTTGGATTTTCAAGAAACAGCAGAACATCGCTCTGGACAAACTTACTGACGTATCAATTTCCGAGGGGCCGGTTCTGAAAGCATTCGGTGTAGTCAAGATGCAGTTTGAGACAGCTGGTGCTGCACCATTCATCCTCACCGGGGTGAAAAACTCCAATCAGTTCCGTGACCTTGTTCTCCAACACAGGGACTCATTGGTTTCCAATCCTCAAAAGTCTTCACCTTCAGAGGACTCCAACAACGTTCTAGTCGAAATCAGAGATTTGCTGAAAGAAATCAATACTAATCTGTCCAGTGAGGAGTGATTATCGAATCGTTAGTCTATTGGACTACTTGTGACCGTCAGTTTTCATGCCAACCATTGTTAGGATGACGACGAGCGCTGGAGATATCGATATTGGATTGTACACAGAGGACTGTCCAGAGACTACAGGAAACTTCCTCAAGCTCGTAGATGAAGGGTTCTACAACGGTCTGCACTTTCACCGAGTAATCAAGGACTTCATGATTCAGGGCGGCTGCCCTCACTCAAGGGATCCTAACAATGGCCGAGCCGGAACAGGAGGCCCCGGTTGGAAGATTCCTTGTGAACCATCTGCCTTGGCCAAAAAACACGACCGCCCCGGGCTGTTCTCGATGGCGAATGCGGGCCCGAACACGGGTGGATCCCAATTCTTTCTCACCACCGTGCCTACACCCTGGCTCGACGGCAACCACGCGGTCTTCGGAGAGGTCATCGAGGGTATGGATAACGTGTACAGGATCGAGAATTGCGATACCAAGCCTGGAGATAGGCCATATGACCCTCAAAAAATCATCAAGGTTGAGAGGATAAACGAATAATCGTTGTATAGGCAGCCAATAATTATATTTATTAATAAGTAATTATCCGGCATAGATATGGCGAAACACCGGGCGGGCGACCGCCGAATCATCAGTATTAGCATACCAGAAGGCCTCGCAAAGAAGCTCGATAGGCGTGTAGGAAAGGGCCGTGGCCAGGGTAGGTCTGCGACGATTGCAAAAATGATTCAAAATGGCCTAGAAACAGAGCAAACAGCGCCTGTTCAAGAGAGGGCCAGCCAGCAAAGAACAGCATCGGGAGCAGCAGGTGAAATCCGAGTAGAAAAAGACACCATGGGCGAGTTAGAAGTTCCTGCAAATCGATACTTCGGAGCCCAAACCGCTCGCTCTCTAATCAACTTCGATATTGGAACAGACACAATGCCGTCTTCAGTGATCAGAGCCTTTGGAATTCTCAAGCAAGCGGCGTCAGAAACCAATGTCGAACTAGGGCAACTCGACCCCCAGATTGGCGCGCTCATCACTTCGGCCTGTGACGAGGTGATCTCCGGGGCGATGGACGAGCACTTTCCACTTCGAGTTTGGCAGACAGGTTCTGGAACCCAGACTAACATGAATAGCAACGAAGTGATTGCTAACCGAGCAATCGAGATGGCAGGTGGAGAACTCGGTAGTAAATCGCCAGTTCATCCAAATGACCACGTAAATCGAGGACAATCTAGCAACGACACCTTCCCTACTGCAATGCACATTGCTGCAGCTGAGGAGATTCATCACAGACTTCTGCCTACAGTTCGATTGCTACACAATGCCCTCGCTGCAAAGGCAGATGAATTTGAGGGCATAGTTAAGATTGGCCGAACTCACTTAATGGATGCAGTCCCACTAACTCTAGGTCAAGAGTTCGGCGGATACGTTTCGATGCTGTCATCTGACATTCGTCGTATTGAAGCAGCATGGGACGACTTGCTAGAACTCGCATTAGGTGGAACAGCAGTAGGCACTGGGCTAAACACACACTACGAGTTTGCCGACAAGGTTGCACAAAGAATCGCCGAGAAGACCCAATTACCATTCATCTCGGCGGAAAACAAATTTGCACAACTCGCCGCTCATGATGCAATTGTAGCCGCATCAGGCGTCCTAAACACGCTTGCTGCAAGCCTAATGAAAATAGCAAATGACATTCGTTGGATGGGATCGGGGCCACGCTGCGGCTTTGGGGAACTTGCTCTACCAGCCAATGAACCAGGGTCTAGCATCATGCCTGGAAAGGTCAACCCAACTCAATCTGAAGCAATGACGATGGTCTGCTGCCAAGTAATGGGCAATCATACCGCAATCAGTGTAGGAGGCAGCCAAGGAAACTTCGAACTCAATGTGTACAAACCAATGATGATCTACAACTTGCTACACAGCACTAGATTACTCACAGACACCTGTAGGGCCTTCACTGAGAAGTGCGTAAACGGACTCGAAGCTAATGAGGGAGTAATTGCATCTCATCTAGAGAACAGTCTGATGTTGGTCACAGCTCTGAATAATCACATAGGTTACGATAACGCTGCAAAGATCGCAAAGCATGCTCACGCAAACGGCTCAACTCTACGTGAATCTGCAGTAGAACTTGGTCTAGTAACCAACGATCAATTTGAGCAATGGGTGAAACCTAGAGAAATGATTGGGCCAAAACAGTAGTTCAACCGGAGATGAGTTTAGCCTAAGGAAATCGAACTTTGAGGGCGCAAACGCTCCGCAATGATTGATAATGAGATGAAATCGGGCTCAGCCGTACTTTGGTACAAGGTGGGAGCAGCAGGGGGTTCTGCACATGGGGGAGCATCCCCCCCTGCTGACTCCGCAGGGTCCGGTTCCATCCGAGCTTTCGCCCTTTTTTTCCCGGGTAGATGACTACATTGCTCCGAGGAGCTCTTTCGTCGTTTCCCGCTTCTTCGAGGATTGCTCCCCGTTTCTGCGTTTCCAGTTCTCTCCCCGGCTCTCACCGGTTCGTTCTTTGGAATGAGTGCCAGTCCTCCACGCGTCTCCGCGCTCTTGTTCCCGCCGCGTTTCCCTTAGGCTTCTGTTCCCCTTTCTTACGTCCGGTTCTTGTCCCCCTTAGTTCCCCGCAGATCCACCTCAAGCTTTCCCCATCTCTGGTTCTCTCGCCCTTCGCGTATGCACTCACGGTCTGGTTAGCTGGCACGGTTCCGTTTTCCCTGCCTAAGCAGTGCGGTTGTGTTTTCCCCAACTTTCCCCGTTGCTTCCTTCTCCTTCCTTTCGTCCGGTTATCTCCACCTCGGTTCGACCGTATCTCCCCTGACCCAAGTGCCAGGTTTGATTGTCCCCGGATCCCTTGCGGTTTCCGGTTCTACCACCCCGAGTTCGGGGTTCGGTTCTGTGGCCCGCGGCTTGTGCCTAAGCACTCACCACACCACTCTCCCAGAGCGGCAACTTAGGTCTGTGCGGACGGGGTGCATAAACCTTTCGCTAAATGAGGCACTGTGGACCGGAAATAGGGGTCTCGGGATGTTAATTTCCGGTGCAATGTAGTTCGGAAATCACCTATTTCTTAACATCCGCAAACGCGCTCTAATTTCAGAATTTTTTGCATCATCAGTCGGTTCTTGCTCCTGTGCAACGATTCTCCTTTGCATTACTTCTGGTTCTATCATAAACACTCTTCCCTGATCGTCACCCAGGGCTAGGCAACTCTCAGATGAATCCATCTGGCGCAAGCGTGCATCATGCGAAATAGTCATTGTTTTTTCACTGACTATCATTAATTCTACTTTCATCCCATCCCAAGCCGATGCCCAACCAATCGATTCTACAATTGCAACAGAATCAATTGAGCCCGAAAGACTCTGTGAGGTCTCTCGCATAGAGATGCTACCATCATCGTGGCCTGAGATCCATACTGCAGCTCCCGAAGCAACTGCAGTCACCAGTGAATCCAGCTCATTTTCTATCATAGCAGATTCCATTCTGCTGACAGTTCCATCCGCATGTCCGAAGAGGAGATCTGCTCCCTGTCCCGATCCGCAGGTAACTGGACTGTCTGTAGCAAGCTGAACATGCTTAGACTCTTTTTCTGGCTGAACTCGCAGATATCCGCACCTTGGTCGGCCTAATCCCAATACGACCCCTCCTGATCCATCAGAGGCAAGATGCCAAGGGCGTTCAGCCATAACCCAGCGTTCTAGTTCATTGCCCGAAGCATCGAATCTCCAAACGGTTGCTTCGATGAAGTCGGCGACCTCCAACTCGTAAACCGACGAGGTCGCCCAAACATTTCCATCTGAGGATACTACGTAATCACTTGCCCCCTCCAACTGTTTGCTCCAAAGAAGTGAACCATCAGATTCGTCAATCGCATACAGAGAGTCTGAAGCGGTGACATACAGAGCGCGTGTATCTAGAGAGATGTCAGATATTGGACCGGTAATGGAAACTCTCCACCGCTCAGCACCACTAGAAGCATCCCAGCAAACTAGCAAACCATCTTGAGAGCCTGCGTATAGCGAATTTTCAATCATTTTGACCACAGAGCAGGCGCTGGAGAGGTCTCGTACATACGACGCGATACCCTCTAGCGAAAGTCCGGACACGAACCGGCTAGTCGACCGGACAATATCGTAGTTTTGTGCTTATGCGGTCAATCCATATAGGCGCTTGACCTTATCTCGCAGATATTCCACAAATGCATCAGGGGATGGTGGTGAGCCAGTAGCTTCCTCAATCAGAGCAGCCGGCTCGAGGATGCTTCCTCGCGCGTGCACGTGCGCGCGCATCCAATCCAAAATCGGCGAGAAATCTCCATTGCGGATTTGCTCGTCGTGATCTGTAAGATCCTCTCGCGCCTTGGCTAGTAACTGTGCAGCGTAGAGATTTCCGAGAGTGTATGTTGGGAAGTATCCGAAAGCTCCCATCGACCAGTGAATGTCTTGCAGTACACCGAGAGTTCGGTTAGGAGCTCTGATTCCAAGGAACTCTTCGTACATATCATCCCAAACATCCGGGAGGTCGTCGACCTCGATATCTCCGGCGATTAATCGCTTCTCGACCTCGTAACGAATCATGATGTGAAGATTGTAAGTCGCTTCGTCAGCCTCTACACGAATCAAACTCGGTTCAACTAGATTGACGGCTTTCCAAAGGTCTTCGGCGCTAACACCATCCATGTTCTCTGGGAAGTTTTCCTTCCAAAGTGGCAATGCCCACTCACAGAACTCTCTGCTTCGACCAACTTGATTCTCAAACAGCCGGCTCTGACTTTCATGCACACCGAGTCCATTGGCTTGTCCGGCCGGTTGGAAGTCTAGATTTCGCGGCCTACCCTGTTCGTACAAGCCGTGGCCTGTCTCGTGCATGGACCCGTAAAGTGAACCGAATGGATCGGTTTCAGAATACCTAGTTGTCCAACGTACATCGTCTGGATTTGGGCCGCCGCAGAATGGATGCGTGGATGCATCGCGCCGGCCTGCTGAAAAGTCGAAGCCAAGGGCTTCGGAGACAGATTGAGACAGGTTTTCTTGCCCAGTCTGCCCCCACGAATTGTTCTCGACAAAGCCCATATCGGGGCGCTCTCCACGCTCGACGACGGCCTTTACAAGAGGTGCAACATTGTCGCGCAATCCCGCGAATAGAGGGTCTACGCGCGATACGCTAAGACCTGATTCGTAGAGGTCTAGCAAGGCATCGTATCGAAGTTCATCATATCCCAAGTAGTCGGCCTTGCGGCGAGCCAAATCTACCATCTTAGCAAGGTCGTCTCGGAAAATCGAGAAATCGTCCTCGGCGCGAGCCTTCTGCCAAGAGATGATAGATTGGGACTTGTGTTTGGCCATCTCTTCAACGAAATCGGTTGGGAGTTTTGTTGCCTTGTTATACGAATCGCGTGTGAGGCGAACATTTGCCGCTTGGACGTCTTTTAGGTCGTCACGCGATTCTAACTTATCGAGTAATTCACCAATGCGAGGGTCAGTGGTTGCTTCGTGGCCAGTCTTAGACACCCAAGCCAATTGTTCGGCACGCAGTGCAGCGGCTTTGGGTGGCATCAATACCTCTTGATCCCAACCTAGCAGACCACCGATTTGTGAGATTAAGTCAATGTTCTTCAGGCGTTCAAGTAGCTCATCATAAGCATCCATGCGACGACCGAGTCGGCCTCCCTCATCAAACCCTTCGACACGGCTGATTCAAACTTGAATTTCTTTATTTGGGACTAAGTTAGCACCACACCAAGCGTCAGAACGCTCTTGAGTACTCTAGCACGCGCGAAGCGCGTGTCTCGGACTACCACGAGCCTCCTGCTGGTTCTGTTATTCACAACCCCTATACTGTCGGGTTGTTTTGGTAGTGGTATAATTTCCGGTGATTCCGGTGATTCGGAACACTGGCTTCCACCCGTCGAAGAACGGGAAGATATGGTTTACGGGAATAGCGATGTATTCAGCCGAGTTTCATGGAATGGAAGTTACGGAATCGATGTTGTTCGTTCGATTTACGTATCTGTTCCGGCGATAACGCTCGCCGACGGTGGAGCAGGAGTAACCGGAGACGCTGAAGTCCATCTTGGCCTTTGGCTGCCTCAAATCGAAGGTTGCGATTACAATGCCACAGAACTATCAGAAGAATGTAAAGTTCCGGTTATCGCCGAGATTGGACCATACTACGACGATGGCGATGTTGATGCGCTGACTCCAGCCAATCGCCTCGGTCGATTCTTAATCGAGAATTTTGTTCCTCATGGATATGGAGTTGCCCAAGTCAGCGTATTCGGAACTGGCAACTCAAATCACTGCATGGATCTAATGGGTCTCGACGAACAACAGGGTATCCACGCCGCCGTAGAATATCTCGGAAACGCTCCATTCTCCAACGGTGCGGTCGGAATCATCGGTAAATCCTACGACGGCTCGACTCCTTGGGAGGCGGCAGCGATGGGCTCTGAGTATCTGAGGACCATCGTGCCGATGTCCGGATTAATCGGAGTTCAGGATTTGATGTGGCGTAATGGTAGCATGGAAGCAAGGGGCGCCATCATGCACAACGGGGTTTACGGTAGCTTCGGGTTAGACGGTGACACTGGAGATATTGAGAACGCTTGTGAGGGTTATGTCGAGGGATATTACGCAGGACCGCTAGCCTATGTTACCGGTGACAATCTCGCCTGGCTCGGCTCAGATTATTGGCAGGAGCGTCACTTCTTAGAGCGAGCGATTCAGAATTACAACGGCTCGGTGTACATCATTCACGGTCTGCAAGATTGGAACGTAGACCCCCACATGGCCTTCCCAGTTCATCGAATGATGCAAGATGCAGGTTTCGAAGTCAAGGGGCTCTATGGTCAGTGGGGACACGATTACCCCGATCGAATGAGCGGCCATCAGGGGCTATCAAGCGGCCGTGGCGGAGAGGCTTTCCCATTCACTTTGAGATGGGACTGGGCTGATGATCTGCTAGAGTGGTTCGATTACTATCTCATGGACAAAGGCCCTCAGCCACGATTGATTGCAGAGGTTCAGGACAACATGGGTGGCTGGCGGGTCGAGCAAACCTATCCACCAGCCGACCAAGATTGGATACGCTTTGGAATGGATGAGTGTACAATCATTGGTGGTGGCGAGACGATTACCAGTAGCTCGTTCATGCGAATCGAGTGCCCGTTCTTCGAACAAGACACTCGAATTGTAGGTACTCCAACATTCCACGTCGACGCTACGGTATCGGCATTCTCAACTAGTGGTCACCTATTCGTCGAGATGGTTCAGGCTAGCACTGACATGCATCTCGGCCACGCGGTCATGGATCTTCGATTCCATGCCGGTGGCAAGGAAGGAGAAGTGCTAGGGCCAGGGGAGACCGTCAATGCAAAGATGGAATTCTTTGGCATGGACGTATTGATTCCCGCAGGTGATGGCATTCACCTGATAATTACTCAGAGAGGCGAGGATTATGTCCCAAGCCCTGTATCAATGCAGCCTGTTACAGTAGGAGTAGGCGCTACCAGTATTCTTTCCCTTTCGACAGTTGAACGAGTCTGTGATGATTTGTTCATGCCTCCAATGATGACAGATCCGTATCCTCAATGCGTTGTGGAGGAGTAATCTAATGGAGTCTCCCTCTAGTAAGGTCAACATCGCTGTTGCCGACCGAATTTTGCTACACCTATGGGAGCAGGACCATCAGGCCGACCACTATCTAGTAAGTCGGGAGGTCACTAGACCAGGCATCGCGGAAATCTGTGCTCTTCACCCCCCTAATGTCTCACGAACCATGCGAGATTTGGCAATTGATGGTATGGTTAGCGAAAACACTCGAGTGGTTCGTGGAGATGATCGTAGGCAGAAGACTTGGCAATTGACAGATGATGGAAGAGAGCAAATTCAACGCAGATTGCCAGAGTTACGCACCACCAAGGTACTATTGCGAGAGCGTGGTGGAAATTTGTTGGAAGTTCGAGCCGATGAGGCAGGCTCTCGCTTGGAGACAGGACTTACTTTACTACAGGTATTGATGCACGCTCAGCACGAAGGAGTCCTAAATTTCGGAGATATCCGCTTTGGTGCAATTGTTCGTGCTGATCCAGAAGAAACTCCAGCACCCGGCTCACTGAAGTTACTCTCGGGTGCTCACTCGACATACCACACCCGACCACCCGAAACTCGAACAGTCCACGGAAGGGAGAGCGAGGTTGCAGCCCTCGACGAGTGGTTTTCCGGTGATGCTGCTATGGCGGTGATTTCTGGCATCGCAGGATGCGGTAAAACCACCCTTACCAGCCATTGGTTAGAACACGCTTTGGAGAGCAATCTTGACCTCGATGTGATGTATTATCCATGCCAGCCGTGGGATAGCAGTTTAGGTATTGCAACAAGCCTTCTGCATCGGCTGAAAATAAGTTCAGAAGATAATGGTCAAGACCCCTACGGGGTCTTGGAGTCGCTTCCCTTGAAGCCAGGAGCACACTTCGATCTGGATCAATATCGTCGTCGGCTAATCGCTCATCTAGTCGACGAAGAAGGTAGGCGAGGTGTACAAGAAGAAGATCTCCTAGTCATTTTGGATGACGTTCACAACCTTGCATCAGACGGAGACCACTTGTTTGGTGTACTGCTTCAAGTAGCTGAGGCGACGAACATGCGTTTACTTCTCATATCCAGAACTAACTTAGCCTTCTACGACCGTCGAGATGTTCACACCCGAGGAAGGGTAGTCGAACTGAGATTAACTGGCCTTTCAATTGAGGAAGTTGCAGAGTGGATCGCTTCAATCGACCTTCCTTCGGAAGCACCAGCGGAAGAAATTCACAGAGCCACAGGCGGTCACCCACTGGCTGTTGAACTACTGGAATTGTATGGGCAGACCCTTCACGATGATTGGCTCAGATTCCTAGACGAGGAAATTCTAGACGTCCTACCCAAAGATCATCGCGAACTACTAGCTCTACTTGCTGTTGCCGACCGACCGATTCCTTGGGAGAATTTGGCCTCAGCCGCGGGTTATGATGGAAAGCCACCAGAGGCTTTAGTTTCTCGTGGCCTTATGCTAGAACTCGATAGCGGAATGTGGCTACACGAGGCGCTACGCTCACGCTTGCTGCGGGAAGTAGGAGAGCCACTCGAAGAGCGCGCTCGAAAACTCAGAGAATCAGTCTGAATTACGCCATATGGCGATCTAGCCATTGGTCAAACAGCGGCTTTGGCATTGCTCCAGCCTGTTGGTCTACCAACTGCCCATTGTGGAAAAGTAGCAGAGCAGGAATTCCACGAATTCCGAACTTACCCGCTGAAAGCGGATTGATGTCAGTGTTGACTTTTGCAATCGTCATCTCTCGCTCGCCAGAGAGTTGTTCAAGCATGGGTGCAATCATTTTGCAAGGTCCACACCAAGGAGCCCAAAAGTCAACAAGAACCCACTCATCACTCTGTGTTACCGCATCGAAATCGCCATCACTTGCCTCAATCAGCCTGCCCATTATGTCTCCCCATAGCGTCTGCCTCGTGGCGCTTTTATCAATGCTAGTATGGACCTTTGAGTAAGAACTGTTGAGAACCCTAGTCCATTCGCATTAAGCGAGGGGAGCATCATCGAAATCACTCCGAGCATTCTGACGGCGGATTTTTCCCGACTCGGTGAGACTTTGGAAGAAGCTATCGATGCCGGAATAAATTGGATACACATGGATGTCATGGATGGCAATTGGGTGGTCAACAAGACCATCACTTTCGGACCGGCATTGATTCGCTCGATACGGGATAGGCTTGGCCCGAATGTATTCATCGATTGTCATTTGATGATAACAAATGCAGAAGCAACTTCGTCGCAGTACGTTGATGCGGGAGTCGACCTAGTCATCGCTCACATAGAAGCAGTCGACGACCCAGCCGCGCTGATTTCCTCGCTTCATGCGGCTGGTTGTCAAGCCGGCCTAGTCCTAAACCCAGATACGTCGGCAGATACGATTCTACCTTATCTCGCAGACTTGGATCTAGTTCTAGTGATGTCGGTAGTTCCCGGAAAGGGCGGACAATCCTTCATACCAGAGGTGGAAGGTAAGGTGCGAGAATTCCGAGCCGCCATCGATCAGCAAATCAGTGATGGGGGAAGGGCAACTAAACTCATGATTGATGGTGGAATCAAACATCACAACGCTGCTATGGTATCTGAGTGGGGGATTGATGTGGCGGTCGTAGGAAGTGGCCTCATCAACGACAAAGCCAGCATCGCCGAGAATCTCGAGCAAATCAATTCGACCATCGGCCTTTGATTAATTCACGCGCGCGAGCATTCAAATCACAGCGGCCCGAGCAGGCGATTGATGGTCACGGAGCAGTGGGTAGTCGAGGAAGTTCTGAAAGTAGTTCCAGACGCTACCGTAGAAGCCAAGGACTTGCATGAAAGTGGTGATCACTTCCATGTTCGAGTAATCTCGGATACTTACGAGGGAGTTCGTCCATTACAGAGGCAACGCCCAATTCTGAGCCACTTCAAGCCCTTCATTGCGCAAAATACAGTGCACGCACTAGACCTCAAATGCATGACACCTGAACAGGCTGAGCAGTTGGGCGACACATCTTTCGACCCTCACGGGGAAAAAGAGATGCAATTCTTTGGAGTGCACATCCGCAGGCCGGATCAGGAGTGATAGAATGAGTTTTAATTGGACACCAGACGAACTAGAAGCCCTAGTCAATGAACACCGCATCGTTCTCTTCATGAAAGGGACACCGGATGAACCACGCTGTGGATTTAGCAATAGAGCCGCCATGGTATTGAATCAACTCGGAGAGCCTTTTGCGAGCGTTAATGTGCTCGCTGACAATCGAGCAATTCCATCTGTCTGCACTTGGGCAGACTTCCCTACCATGCCTCAAATATACGTCCATGGAGAACTCATTGGTGGATCCGATATCGCCCTCGAAATGTTTCAATCCGGCGAGCTTCAACAAATGATTGCCGATGGCGACTCAGCCTCTGAGTGAGGCGATAATATGGCGACGGTCGAGGACCGTCGCACGATGCTTATTGCCCTAGCAGGAGCGACGGTAATTTCCTTCGCTCCACTTCTGTATATTCGCTCCGACACCACTCCATTAACCGGAGCATTCTATCGAATGTTGTACGCTCTTCCTTTGCTGGGGCTGTTGGTTTGGACATCCAAAAAGGAAGATCCTCGCAATTCCAATTCCCGCTGGCTTGCCTTTGGCGCAGGAGTTCTCCTCGCCATCGATTTCGTAGGCTATCACAGCGCTATCGACTACATCGGAAGCGGTATTGCAACGATGATTGGTAATTCTCAGGTCATCATCGTAACTTTGGTCAGTTGGTGGCTACTAGGAGAGCGACCAAATCGATTCATCCTCCTATCCTTACCCTTAGTTATGTTTGGATTAATACTGATTTCTGGAATATGGGACGATGCCCCCTATGGTGAAGATCCAGTCAAGGGAGTAATTGGAGGCATGGTTGCTGCAGTCTTCTACTCCTCATTCTTGATTGTTTATCGACAATCGAATAGGATAGGTGGGCCAGCGGTCAATGCGCAATTTGATGCGACCACTGGAGCAACACTCGGGATACTGATTCTAGGCTCTATGCCACTTACTTCAGTCGGTATCGAGGCCATCGATCATTCGATTACTTGGCCAAACCATGGTTGGTTGATTCTATTGGCTCTTTCTTGCCAAGTAATCGGTTGGATTGCGATAACTTACGCGCTTCCTAGGCTTCCAGCAGCTCACACCTCTTTCGCAGTGCTATTACAACCGGTATTGACTATCATTTGGGGAGTCATTTTACTCAATGAATCCCCCTCCTTGCAGCAATCTGCAGGGATGGCTCTAATCTTCGCTGCTATCATCGCAGTCACCTTGTTTGGAGCAACCGAAGACGCGATAATTCAAACGGATAATTGAGTCGCCAGAAACCTTGGCCAAAGCCTTCGCGTGGCCTGAAAAGGTGTACAGGGCGAGAGACACAAGCGAGGGGATGGGATGCACTCAGCGAGAACCTCAACGGCCCCGTACGGCGAGGTTTTGGGGCAGACGATAGATAATCGTTGTGTGGAATAGACCTCTATAACTCAAGAACGCTACACTGAGCCTTAGTTTAATGAAATAATCAATATATTTCAATTCGAAGGAAAAAATCTCTAGAATTAACAAAATCACTCGACTGTGAGAACCTCAGGTCCACCTTCGGTAATCCAGACCGTATGTTCGAATTGACCGATTAAACCACGATCCTGGCAGCGCAAAGCTGCGTATGTCTCGAGGAATCTGATGGAGATTAGTTTCTTCACCAGGGCATTCCATTTCTTTCTCAGAGTTTCTTCATCTTCACCGGGGAATGGCTTCTCTAGCAGAGGGTAAGCCCACCTCTCCGCAAAGGGTAGAGTGTGGTAGCGCTCTTCGATGTACCGCGCCATTGTCGCACCTATTGGTTTGAGTTTGTTCTTTGCCATTGCTTTGCGGATTGTTATGTCTCCAGTAACTCGGTAGATATTGCTGGAGTTTGCGGGAGGGATATTCTCTATCATACCGGACTTTCCTGTTGTGTTAAACGGCTCAACCGCGTATATCGACCCTAATTCAACCCCGCCTTTGAACCCAGGATTGTCGGCACCGCAGGCATGGGCAGGAATCGAAGTGCCTGCGTGTAGATTCCAGCGGGTTAATTCGTGTCCACAGAGGTTGCGAATAGGCTCGAAGCCAGCGTCTTTGTGAACCTGTTCTGAGGCGGCACCGACCTCATGCCACGGAGTTTCAGGATGCATCTTCTCAATCGATGCATCTCTTGCTTCCTTTGCCGCCTTGATTTGCTCGGTGTGATTGCCACCATTGCCGACTTCAATAGTCATGGCGTTATCTGAGATGGCTCCCGCTACATGCACTCCAACATCGAGCTTTACCAAATCACCATTCTGGAAGGTCATTTCTCCTTCCCATCCTTCTGGGGCAGTCAGTCGATGGTCACTGGTGTAGTGTGCCGCGATATCGTTGACAGAAATCGTCACTGGGAAAGCCGGAGTTCCTCCGTGCCGTCGAATGAATCTCTCAGCCGAGTCGATGACTTCGTCCCAAGTTTTTCCTGCGACTATCTCGCCTTTGATTCCTTCAAGGGTTCGTCGAGCTACATGTCCGGCGTCTCGCCACTGCTTGAGATCTGATTCTTCCACCATAACAGAACCTCCTCAGCCGGTATAATCCCCTCTCTCAGCACCTCTATGCTCGCGCTATCGGATGCATCACAGACCGAATACCACGCTATCAAAGTACTGGGTGAGCCACCGGGCGTATCTCCAGCCACCAAACCGACATTGTGACCTGCCTTTTCTAACGCCGTAACGGCATCGAGGCAGGTGGTTTTCGGAGGTGTTCCACTGGTGTTTGCAGAGGTTGCGGTAAGTGGTCCGGTGGCTTTCAGTAGGGCTTTTGCGGTAGTATGAGCGACGACTCGAATAGCGATTTTATCCGAGCCGAGTCGACCATCAAGATTTTCCTTAGCTGGAAGTACCAAAGTCAGAGAACCCTCTGGAAATGAGGAAAGAAGGTCAGGAATATCATCTGTTAACTCGACCAAGGTGGAAGCCTGCTCTAAATCGGCCACACCGATACTTACCGGCATATGCGATGGCCTTTTTTTGATTTCATACAAATCATCGAGGGCGGCGGGTGTAGGTAAACAACCTAGGGCTGGTTGGGTTGAGGTAGGATAGACAATACAACCACCGGAAGCAACAATCGAGAGAGCCTCCGGAGAAATATCCTCTGAGTTTGATTCTGCTGAATCAGTAGACAACCTTTGACCTCCTCATTTGATGTGTTTCCTATTTGCAGGAGGAAGTGAATCAGCGTGTGCTACAATCGAACCAACGTGTAGGTCGATATTCGATTGGTGTGTGTGTCTTTGTGAAATGCGACTCAATTCTCGAACTCCTTGCACGATATTGAGTATTGGAATCAAGAATACTAACTTCCGCAAAGCGCGTTGATCCCACATCTGACTTGTCATTGCTGAACCGTCTTCTGCAAGAACAGCGATTCCAAACATTCTCTGACCGAGAGAACGAGAATATCGTAGTCCTGTCAATCGCCAATACAGCCAGTGGCTGACGAGAATTAATCCGGCCATTGCAAGTGCGTAGTGAAAGTTTGTTGAATTCCAAAGAGTCAGATTCCAAGCATCGATAATTTGACCCCTGCTAGCCACCATCAGAATGGTTGTTACAATAACAACATCCACGCTCAATGCAGCGATTCTACGAATTCCAGAAGCGAGAACTGTGCCTTCCGGAACGGGCCAATGACCACCTTCTTCTGCGGTGAGAATCTGCTTTGCAAGAGTTCCTCCACCTTGCAGAGAAATCGGCGAGTCGTGGTCAGCCATGGGTATCCTCAAGCCATTCCGAGAATGTGCCACGCCTCAAGGTTGCGACTCCGTATGTATTCCAGCCAAGCCCCCCAAGTCTCGTCGTTACGTAGAGTGTCTGGGTCTCCTATTACGATGAGGCCACGCCTCGCACGGGTTAGGGCGACATTTAGGCGACGAGGATCTGCGAGGAAGCCGACGTTACCATCAGCATTCGAGCGAACACAAGAGAAGATGATGACATCTTTCTCCCTACCTTGGTAACCATCCACTGTATGTACCTCAACGGCATCATTTCGCTCAGGTATCGCGTCTCGAATCGCTCTGACCTGACCCGCGTATGGTGTGATTATTCCGATATCGTCTTGCTGCAGGTCTCCGGCTTCAAGCAGGCTTTCGAGAATTCTAGCTACCCAACCCGCTTCAGACGGGTTTTCCTTTGATGCTCCGTCGGGTGAAAGAACCTCATCTCCATTCACAGGCAGGAAGGCGATTGGAACTTCCCAATTATTCCAGAGTAGTCCAGCAGGGTTGGGTCGGTCGGCTGCATCTATGCCATCGACTAGTAGACCGTTGTAGAAGGTCTGATTGGGAAATTCTGAGATCGCAGGATGCATTCTATACTGTGTGTCAAGCAACATTGGCTCGATTCCCATGGCGACCATCCTTTCGAATAGAGAGCGCCGCAATCCATCGTTTTCCGCCCGTTGACTAATGACGGTGGGAGGTAATTGACGGTGGTCGCCAACCAAGACAATTTGTCTAGCTCCCCGTACCAGTGGAACGAGGCTTGCCGGCTCGGTTGCTTGGGTCGCCTCATCGAGTAATACACGAGTGAATTTCCTTCCATCTAGAAGTCGGTGTCCTACTCCGATGCAAGTGCAGCAGAGGACCTGCGCACGATCCAAAATATCGTCGCGCATTTGGCGTTCAATGCGTCTAACTTCCTTCCAACCTCGATTCAAATCTCGGTGGGCCAGTCCCTTTTCCTTACCCTTCATTCCCGGAATGCGCCGTGCTAACTTTTCATTCAGTTCGAGATGTTCCTCAAGGTCACGGCGCAGAGGGTGGCTTTCCATCTGAGCATCTACCGTGGCTTGGCGCAGTGACTCCCTCACCTTGACTGGTTGGCCCAGTCGAACAGCCCTCACTCCAAGCCCAAGGAGCCCCTCAAGGAGATTGTCTACCGCTACGTTGGAGTCGGCCACAGCGAGTATATTTCCTATATCTTGACTCGACCACGATTGTAGGATACGAACCGCGGTGTGGGTTTTGCCAGTTCCAGGTGGGCCTTGAATTAGAGTTAGTCGCTGTGCAATAGCGGCCTCACAGGCTTGTTTTTGTGACTCATTGAGGCCTTCTGGTTGGCTAGCAGGCCGTCGATTTGCTCCACCCAACTCAGGCCCCAATCCAGCCGTTCCAACAGGATCGTGAACCAATCCTAGCAGCAAATCCCGCAGTGGTGCTCCTCCTTCCTCTTCGAAAATAGAATTCAATGCGTCCCGCATTCGATCGAAGGCCACCTTATTTGCAGCTCTATCTATTCGCCAAAATCCGCTGCGAAGACCGCTAGGTAATTCCGGAAGCACGATTCGAATACGGTTGCGAGTTCGGTCAGAAACGATGGCTTCTATCGGTTTCTCACCAATCGGATCTCCCCTACTCAGCATGACTATGTCGCCCTGACGAAATCGGTGCTGACCCATATCGGCCCGACCGTTTAATTCCAGTTTGACAATCCTCTGACCGAATAACCATCCATCCGGTCTTGCCTTTAGGTCAAAAAGGGCCAAACCATGAGCAGCTAACTTCGCACGCGACCAATTGCGTAATCTCTCGTCGGTCGCTCGCAATTCGTCGTCCAATTCCCATTGAATTAACTGTAGATACGCCTCATGGTGATCTTGGCTACGAGTAAACCTCGCAGGAAGCGCCCCATCAGAGTCCACAACTAGCCTGTGCGGGTGGCGACACATCAGATTTCGCAAACCTTGGAATCTGATTGGGTGAAGGATGTAGTTTCCAACAGCACGTGAGGGTTATACGCGGAACGCGGCCGAACGGGCTCGTATTTGGGGGCTTGAGATGGTATTTGACAAGTTCAAGAGTTGGCGAAAGGCTTCGGCAGGCCCAACCGTTGAGTGTCCACTTTGCCAGACCCAGAATCCCGAAGATGCCACTGAATGTTCTCAATGTATGTACCAATTAGGTAAGGCAGCATTCGAGCAAGTAGCCTCTGTTGACGAGAAAGAAGCGGGTAGTCTGTTCGATGAACTGCTCGCTGATTTTGAGGAGGATGAAGAAGATCAGGTCATCGATTGGTCAAAGGGCACCTTCACTATGGACGATGTCACAATCGATGTCGAACAGTATGGTGATGGTGATGCAATCAAACTAAGCGACAATCCTACTTTTGCAATGACTGTCGACAATCCAAACCCAGTTGAAAAAGATGATGAGAAGGATTACGAGTTGACCTCCGCCGACGCGCCTAAATTCGTAACTAAGTTTGAAGTTCCAGAAACAGAATTGAAACCATTGGAAGAGGTCAAATCTCAGAAAATTGAGTTGGTACAGCCGACGGCAACCGCTCCGAAGACTGTAGCCGTTGTTGCTACCGATCAGATATCCGATAGCAACGGCGATGTTCTGGTCAAAGAGAAGGTATCAGAAACTCATCCGGAAGAAACCAAGCAGACCGTTGAACAGGAAGAAACTCCTGAACCGGAAGAGCAAGTCGAAGAGATTAGCGAGGAGGAATCTTTGCTCGCACTGAAGAAGGTGGAATTGGTCGAAATAGCTTCAGAAAAGGACCTACCAATCTCCGGCACCAAAGCGGAAATAGTCTCTCGAATATTAGAAAACGATTCAGCAACTGAGGAAGAGGCAGCTCCTGAACCAGAACCGACTCCACCTCCACCGATTGCTGTACCTTCAACACCCGCCGGTTTGCCAGTTCCCCCCCCAGTCTCAGCCAGACCAGTCGATCCAATGGACGCTGCATTCGATGGCGAGTCTCCAGAAATTCCACTCGCCGATGCAAAATCGGTAATGGACATGCCAACTCCACCGAAGATTCCTAAGATACCCAAGTTACCTCATATTAAGGAGGCCAATTCTGCTAAAGAAGACTCACATAGCAACGGATTTTGGCCTTGGCCTCAGCAAGAAGAATGGTCAAACCGAGATGTTGCAATGAAAATCAAGGAGGCCATGGAAGCGGCAAAGAGTCAAAATATGGCACAAAGCACAGTCTTGCTAGACGAGGTAGGACCTCATCTTGGGGATCGTACCAAACTGCTCTATCCAGTAGGCGCTTTACTGCAGAGAATTGGTAGGCCTTCGGCCGTGGATAGGATGCTTGAAGCGGCTATCCAAAGTGCCCCAGATGACTCTCATGTGCAGACTGCAAAGGCCAAGTTGAGACCCTGATTCACTGCGCCGCAGTCCTCATTCGTCATTACCTTGAGGCAATAACATGCAACGGCGCGCGACGACGACAATCAAGGTCGACGATGGCTTGCAGATGCGTCCTGCAAATACCACTCATTTAGATACCCTTCAGGAGGCTTTCGAGGAAACTTGGCCAGAGGTTAGCAGAGCCATGCCTTGGATTCTTCCAGAGAAGGAGATAGAGCCTCAGTTAGCCGATTTTCTCGACGAAACCGAACGCACCGGAAGAGTTGGCCGAATGCATCATTGGGTACTAATTAGGCCATGGGATGAGGCCGTTCTAGGACTCTTAGGATTCGACAGGGTAACTCGCTCCGCAGAAGCCGAATGGAATCTCGGATACTGGGTCCGATCATCGGAACAACGCAGAGGGGTTGCTAGTCGAGCAATCGAGGCGGCACTAACTTGGATCGGAGAATTGGAATCGGTTTCGATTGAACTGAAAGTCGATCCCAATAACGCCGCCGGAAAGAGGACCGTGGAGAGAACGGTCCGGCGTTGGAAAGGCAGTCGTTGTGTATCTGGAGATTCGGCAATTACCGTCGCTGGAGTCCGCACACCTCATGAATGTCACCTCATTACAATTGGTCCCGAATCCGGTCCTCTATGAGGACCGGTCTATAACACGACCATTCAAATCGGTAGGTATGTTCGGAAGTCTGCCCGGAGGGCAGGTGTTGGTGATGTCAATCAATCACAGGCAACGACTTCCTGACATTGACCCTGAGGAAACCGACGAGTGGCTGGAGGCCCTGCGTTCGGTTGTGGATGCTCATGGAGTTGAGAGGGCGCGTCTGTTGTTACATGAACTAATGTCAGAGTCGGAGGATCTCGATGTAGAGATTGCTCCTATTGCTCAAACCCCCTATGTCAACACCATCGCTTGGGATCAACAGCCTCCTTATCCAGGCAATCTCGATACTGAGCAAGAAATTCAGAATTCGATACTTTGGAATTCGGCCTTGATGGTTTCAGATGCCAATCGTCGAATTGATGGAATCGGTGGACATATCTCCACCTATGCATCCTCTTCGACACTTTACGAGGTTGGATTTAACCACGTCTTCAGAGGTAAGGATAGCAACGGAATCGGCGATGCTCTTTACATCCAAGGCCATGGAAGTCCAGGGATTTATGCTAGGGCTTTCCTTGAAGGAAGATTGACTCGCGAACAATTGGCTAACTTTCGGCAAGAAGCATTTGCCGATGGTCTCTCATCGTATCCACATCCTCGCTTGATGTCTGACTTCTGGGAGTACCCGACAGTCTCGATGGGGCTAGGTCCTCTATCGGCAGTGATGCACGCTCGATTCTGGAAGTACCTTCACAATCGAGGCTTGGCGGACACATCGGAATCGACTGTATTTGCATTCCTCGGCGATGGTGAGATGGACGAGCCGGAATCCATCGCCGCAATCGCTGTTGCCGGCCGAGAGAAGTTGGACAATCTCATCACAATCGTCAACTGTAATCTGCAGCGATTGGACGGACCTGTTCGCGGCAACGCGAAGATTGTTCAAGAGTTGGAAGGCCTCTACAGAGGAGCCGGTTGGGAGGTATTCAAGGTCCTCTGGGATTCCAATTGGGATCGCCTCTTAGCTCAGGATAAGGACGGTGTTCTCCTTGCGCGCCTCGAGGAGATTACAGACGGCGACTTCCAGCGAATCAGCATTCTTGAGCCGGCTGAATTCAGAGCCGAAATTTTCGCCGGTAATCCTGCTCTAGTTGCGATGGGTCAGAACCTATCTGATGAGGAAATCAGCAGATTGCGAAGGGGTGGCCATGATCCAATCAAGGTCTGGGCCGCCTATCATGCAGCCAAACAGTCGGACAAGCCAGCAGTCATTCTAGCCCATACGGTGAAGGGTTGGGGAATCGATTCCTTTGAGGCTAGAAATAGCACTCATCAGAAGAAAAAGATGAGTCTTGACGACCTAAAACAATACAGAGATGGACTCGGAATTGCAGTACCTGATGAAAACCTAGAGAATGACCCTTTCCACGAGTTTGACGAAGATAGTGATGCACTAGCATATATTCACCAGAGGAGACAGGCATTGGGAGGATACCTACCGAGTCGCCTTTCGCCAACTATCGAACAACCCCTGCCTAGAAACGAAACCTACGCAGCTTTCGATGAGGGCACTCCAGAAGGTCAAGAGGTTTCAACAACCATGGTGTTTGTCCGTTTACTTCGAAATCTAATGAAGTCGGAAATTGGAGAAAAGATAGTTCCAATAATTCCCGACGAAGGACGAACATTTGGAATGGACCCGCTTTTTAGCGAGTTCGGAATTTACTCATCATTCGGTCAGCTGTACACTCCGGTTGACCACAAGATGCTGATGAATTACAAAGAATTGACAAGCGGTCAGATTCTCCAAGAAGGAATTTCAGAAGCCAACTCAATCGCTTCTTGGATAGCCAGTGCAACTTCCTACGCCCACGCAGGAATTCCTACCCTTCCATTCTATGTGTTCTACTCGATGTTTGGATTCCAGCGCGTCAACGACCAGATTTGGTCAGCGGCTGACGCGCGTGCGCGTGGCTTCCTAATGGGTGCAACCGCCGGGCGAACTACCCTGAATGGCGAAGGTCTGCAACACCAGGATGGGCACTCACTACTACACGCTAGTACTGTGCCATCATGCCGTGCTTGGGATCCAGCTTATGCTTACGAGTTGGCGACCATAATCGAGCACGGCATCGATGAAATGTGGGGTAAAGACAAGGATGTCTTCCACTATGTTATGCTCTACAATCAGAATGAGCAGCAGCCACCCAAGCCAAAGGGAATCGAGGCTGACTTGGTTAGAGGAGCGTATCGATATAGCGAGGCTGCTGATGGAAACGGCCCTGTAATTCGCTTGCTTGGTTCGGGTCCGATTCTTTCCCACGTGCGAGAGGCCGCTGATATGTTGGCCGAGCACGGAGTAAGGGCAGAAGTCTGGTCTGTTCCTTCCTATGGTGAGTTGCGAAGAGCGGGACTTGCAGCTGAGAGAGCAACCCGCTTCGACCCTCAAAACCCTCAGACAGCCTTTGTCTCGGAGTGTTTTGGTGATGATGTCACAACCGTAGCGGCTTCCGATTATATCGCGGCCGTACCGGAGATGATTCAACGCTGGGTTGGAGGACGGTTCGTAGTGCTTGGAACCGATGGCTACGGCCGCTCCGACACCCGCGACTCATTACGCCGATTCTTTGAGATCGATACCGCCAGCATCGTCGTCGCGGCCCTCTCTGCTTTGGAGCAGGAAGGCTCGTTAGATTCCGGAACTACGAAGAAGGCAGCAAAGAAATTGGAAATCTCAGCCGATAGATTCGATAAGACGGAGTGAATTGTATGGCCAAGCCATTGCGTGCAATTTTGGCTGTATTCAAGTTCATGGGTCGTATCGGTTTTATTCTTAGATTCGTTAAGCGTTTAGTTAGACGCAAATAAAATTCAAGCTGCGATATCATCATCGAATCTTTGGAATGGTAAATTTTCGAAGACTTCTAACTCTCTTGCATTCAATGCGTAGTTGTGAGCTAGGGCCTCAGCAACCGTTACCCAGTCAGGGGTTGAGCCATCTATCCAATCATATCGATGTCCCGGAATCAATCTCCAATCTTGTGGCAAATCTCTCAGAATACCTCTGGCGCATAATACTGACCACCACTGCGCGGTTGGGTCTGAGCCGGGTAGGTCGACTCTACCCGAAGCGGCTGTGAATAGCAGGTCTCCTGCGTGATAGATACCATGGCCGTGGAAGGTGCAATGTCCTGGGGCGTGACCGGGTGAATGGGTGACGCTGAGGGTAATTCCTCCTGCTGACCATTCAACGCTGGAGTTTGGATGATGATTCCACTCATTTGTCAATGAGACATTTCCGAATACAAAGCGGCCGAGGAATGACTTGTGAATCGAGCCGTGATGTCCCCAGACCTCGGCCTCGGGTACCAATTCCATCATTTTGGCATACCCTGCGGTATGGTCGCGGTGAGTATGCGTGTAGAGGATATGAGTGGGCTGCAGTCCCTCGCTTGCAAGCGCTTCAACCCAACGTTCGGAATCAAATGGATCGGTGATTGCAACAATCCCGTTCTCTCTGTCAATCCATGCAGTATTCATGTTCATGTAAGCGCCCATCTGGGTAACCCAGACCTCGATTCCAGCATCATCAGTGCGGACATCGAACTCGCCATCACCTAGCATCGCTATCGGGGAGGGGCTTCTGAGGCATAGCGATGGCGATTGATTACGGCCTCTATTGGAGTCTCAAGCCAATGATTGAAAGCGAGAAGGCTCGACGCGGAGTCATGGCTCGAACGCCTGCTACACCTTACTTCGCGGCTGGCGACTCACTGAGCCTGCTGCTTAGCTTGGGAGTCTGAAAGGACTCCCATTTTCGAATGAGGTGAATAAATGGCATACGATTCCGCAGACATTGAGACGCGCTGGCAGGCTCGCTGGCGAGACGCGCGCGTCTTTGATGCCGAAGTTGATGATTCTCGTCCGAAATTCTACTGTCTCGAGATGTTCCCATATCCATCTGGCTACATGCACATGGGTCACGTTAGGAATTACTCGATTGGAGACGCCATGGCACGCTTCCAACGCTTGATGGGCAAGAATGTACTCTATCCGATGGGATACGACTCGTTCGGAATGCCCGCCGAGAACGCTGCAAAGAAGGAAGGCGGGCATCCTCACACTGTAACTGAGCGAAATATCGAGATGATCCGTGCAGATCAGGAGAGAATGGGATATTCCTACGACTGGCGACGTGTATTCGCTACTTCGACGCCAGAATATTACCGATGGAATCAGGAGTTATTCTTGCGATTCAACGAGGCTGGCTTGGTCGAAAGGCGATTTGCTCCAGTCAACTGGTGTGACGATTGTGATACCGTTCTTGCAAATGAACAGGTGAAGAATAATCGCTGCTGGCGATGTGGTCTTGAGGTAGTTCAGAAGGACATGGCACAGTGGTTCTTACGCATGACAAAGTACGCTGATGAACTATTGGACGAACTCGATCACATAGAATTCCCAGAGAATGTCAAGGCCATGCAACGCAATTGGATTGGTAGATCACATGGCGCGCATATCGAATTCCCTGTCGTCGGTGATGTTGACGGTCAATCAGCCAGTATAGGGGCGTTTACCACACGTCCGGACACTATCTTTGGAGTCACTTTCGTAACTCTGTCTCCAGAACATCCTCTCTGCGAACCGCTAGTTGCCGGAACAGAATTCGAGCAGGCTTGGAGAGACTTGGCAGAAGAGTGCGCTAGAATGTCAGAGTTTGAGAGAGTCAATATGCTGAAGGAGAAAAAGGGAGTTCCTCTCGGGCGATTCGCTACAAATCCACTAACCGGAGAGGAAGTTCCAATCTTTGCAGGCAATTTCGTTGTCGCCAGCTACGGAACAGGGGCTGTAATGGCGGTCCCAGGACATGACCAACGAGATTACGACTTCGCCAAGAAGTACGGACTTGAAATCAAGCCAGTTCTATCCCGAAGCGAGGGTGGTGAAGGGATTGAGGAGAATCCCGTATTCGATGGCTTAGGTTGGATGGTTAATTCAACTGCCGAGGGGTTCGACGGGCTCTTCGGTGATGACGCAAAGACCGCGGTAATTTCTGCCTTAGAAGCAAGGGAAACAGGCCATGGGTCGGTGGAGTATCGACTGAAGGATTGGTTACTCAGTCGCCAGCGCTTCTGGGGCACTCCGATTCCAATGCTCCACTGTGATGCCTGCGGCGTCGTTCCTGTTCCCTACGAAGAACTGCCCGTTGAGTTGCCGTTGGACGTTACTTTCAGTTGGGAAGAGAGTGGTAATCCGCTCGCGCGCAGTGAATCATTCCTTGCAGCAACTTGTCCGCAGTGCAGCGCTCCTGCGCGTCGAGAAACCGATACGATGGATACTTTCTATGATTCATCTTGGTATTTTATGAGATTCGCTGATTCGTCCAACGAATCAGCTTCTTTCGATCGTCAAGCGGTTGATTATTGGATGAATTGCGGGGTCGATTTGTACATCGGTGGTATCGAACACGCCGTTATGCATCTGCTATATGCTCGCTTCTTCACCAAAGCAACTCGCGATCTCGGAATGAACGAGGTCGGTGAGCCATTCGGGCGCTTGGTCTGTCAGGGTATGCTAAACGCTCCCGCGCCTTTCTGTGTCGTTTGTAACACAGAATATCATGTAGATAATTTCGGAGGAGATTGTCCGAATTGTGGGGGAGGTCTAGGCTCTCGATCTGCAAAGATGAGCAAGAGTCTCGGAAACACCGTTAGTCCGGGCGAGATGGTAGATCGATTCGGTGCTGATACCGTTCGCCTGTTCATTCTCTTCGGTGCGAATCCCGAGGCTGGAATGGATTGGTCAGATAATGCAGTAATCGCAAATCACAAACAGGTTTGTTCGATTATCGACGCTTTTGAGCACGGGATGTCGCTAGAAGATTCCTCCGGCCCAATGGATTCGTGGTTGTTGGCTCGCCTGCGAGTAAACCAGAATCGTTGGCGAGATTGCATGCAAGCAGTCAGCCTTAGAGAAGGTGTGATGGTGAGCCACTTTGAGATGCTTGCAGATTGGCAGTGGTATCTGCGAAGAGGAGGCTCTGATAGGGCAACTGCACACCAGTTCCTAAGTGGATGGGCGCCGATGTTAGCACCTGCGACACCGCATATTGCAGAAGAGTTCTGGGCAGCTCTTGGTGAGAGCGAATCAGCAAGTATGCTGGCAATTCAAGAGATGGAATTTTACTCTGGAGAAGAAGGTGATGCAGAAGCCCTTGCCCGAGAAGCCTACCTGCGTGGAGTCATTGAATCAGCTCGGAATTTGAGAGGCCTAGCAGAACGCCATTCGGATGCAGAAATTTCCGGAGTCGTCATCCAAACCGCTCCATCTTGGAAAGCAGACTTAGCCCGTGAAGCAGTCAAGTTAGCAACCGAGGACTTCGATTTCAAGGGCCAAGGTCAAGATTATCTAAAGTCGCTGGTGATTTTCGAAAATGAGTCATTGAGGGGAGAAATTTTCCAGACTTGGATGGCTCTTACCATGGGCTCAAAGAAGAAGCGAGGCCGAATTCACACTTGGGCTGACGGTGAGAAACAATTGGTCATGAGCGGCCTTGACGAGAGCGAGGTAATCAATTCCGCAGCCGACTTCCTCACTGCTGCTTTGGGAGTCGATTCGGTAATCGCTTACCCTGTTGGAGAGGGTGAGGATGTCGCTGGTAAGGCGCGAGTTGCCTTCCCACTAGAGCCTGGTATCGCTTTTGTTTGAGGGCTAGCGATGGACGCGCAATACACCGTTCTCATCGACGGATTCTGTCCTGTTTGCACCGGCTGGGCGGTCTTTATCAACAAGAGAGATTCATCGGGACGTTTCTCAATCGTTGCTCAGGAAACTCCAGAAGGAGAGCGGATTTTAACTAGCCGTCCGGAAACAATGTCGGACCTTGATTCAGTATTCTTCATCGATGAATCGGGTAAATGGTATGCTCAGTCGTCAGCGGTTATTCGGATTCTTCTTGGCCTTGGCTTTCCGTATAATCTAGGGGCAGTTATTTGGTTGATTCCAAGTCCAGTACGAAACTTCGCTTACGGTCTCTATGCTCGCCATCGTAAGCGAAACCCAAGCGACTCGTGATAGAGAATTGGACATCTTCAGCGCGAGGGTTCATGGGCGGTCGACCGGTCGCACGCTTCGTTGAGCGAGAATAAGGAAGGTAGAGGCCGTCGCAGAAGGCGACGTCCGCGAAGGAAGCCGGCCAATGCTGCCGAATCTCGGCCATGGTCGCAAGGAGATT
Source organism: Candidatus Thalassarchaeum sp. (assembly GCA_022449345.1). Taxonomy (GTDB): domain Archaea; phylum Thermoplasmatota; class Poseidoniia; order Poseidoniales; family Thalassarchaeaceae; genus MGIIb-O1. The sequence continues at coordinate 54,064 of JAKURL010000002.1, forward strand.
CCGAGGCGGTAGATCGAGCCTTAGCGCGCTTTCAACAAAACCCTCCTCCGATGGGGATGCCGGATTCGCTAGATCCTCCACCGAGGGAAAGGCAACTCCGATGGAGAACAAATTCTGTTCCCAAAGATATCCAAAAGAAGGTCGCTGACATCGTCTGCAGACCGGGTGAATTTGGCTTCCTTCCTGAAGAAAGGGTTGAGGAAATTAAAAGTCAAATAGACCATCTTCCGATTACTGTCGAACAAGCACTATCGCTTCGCGGTGCATTGAATCAGGAGAAGAGCGTACATTCTCATGGCCGTCTGATGCGTAATGCAAATCAGTTACGACGGCGCTATGACAAGGGCGAAGGAGTTCTGACTCTCTCTCAACGATTTGACGCCCCGCCAGTCAATACATTCAGAGCCATACTTAGCGGACGGGGCTGGTCAAAGAATCGAATCAAAGAGACACTGAAAAATCCCAAGAGGTTGAACGAGCGAGACCGAGAGGAATTTTCCAAAGCCGAGGAAGCAGACAAAGTCAGTTCAGTCAATCAGGCCGATACTCATACCGCTGCAGAGGTATTCGAGGACATTTTGTGCGCACACTTTGATTTCCTAGACATACGCTTCCGAAGGCAAGAGGATTTACTCCGTGAGCAAAAACAATCCGAAGGCCGAGCGGTTTTGACTCCCGACCTTCTGCTATTGGATGATGTTAGAATCAATGGTGTACCATGCGCTTGGATTGATGCCAAGCATTTCTACGGTGCTGACTTGAGATTCCCACGAAAGAAGACTCAGAAACAGGTTGATCGATACGTCAAGGAATATGGCCAAGGAGCAATCGTATATCGACACGGATTCAGCGGCTCATTGGTTCAGAAAGGAGCAATTTTACTCGACGCTAGTCCGCTGGATTTGACTCCGCTTGACGAATTCCACGAAAGTCGAGCCGGCGGTTCACACTCATGAGACGGATCCGACGTAAGTCAGGGTAGAATCCAACCCTTCTTCAGCCAGTTCAGTCAATAATGAATCTAGAGTGATTGACCCAGAAAGCTCCCTTGGTACTATGGCAATACTTTCACCTAACATACAGAGCAAGACAGTGGTATCTGAGCCTAAACCAGTTCTCTGTGCTGCGTTTTGGCCTGACTTTACCAAGGCGGAGCGGGATGCATCTTCGCTGAGTCCAGAATGTTTTGCAAAGGCCTCTGCTGAATCTAGAAGTTCTTTCCATCGAGAATTATCCCAAACACCCTCTGAAAGATGGTTCATCTGATTTATTCCAGCTTCTGTTATCGACTGTTTCCAATCTACATCATCGATATACTCAGATGTATGTCGTCCAGGACTAGCACGCCAAGCTAAGACCACAGGTATCGACTTACTCCAACCTTCGGCTTTGCCAGGTCCATTTAGCAAATCTGCTCCCGAATAGGGAGCACCCGGAATCAGTCTGCGCTCAACTCCACCAGCAGCTAATGCGGTAACGTCACCGAGGCCGGTTGAATTGTGTCTCTCTACCAAGTGAGCGATAGCGAAGGATCGACGCATACTCTCCTCGTGTGGTAACCCTAGCGCTCTTTGGAAGGCGACTGCGGCAGCGACTGCACCAGCCGCCGACATTCCGAATCCTTGCGAGGATGGTAATTGGTTTCGAATGGCAATTTCCCAACTATGCTCTGTAATTGCAGGAATATCTTCTCTCAGCAGGTCCAAGACCTGCTGGAACATACTTGAATCACCATTTCCATCTAGGAATTTGACTTTTAGAGAATATTCTCCGGATTCGGCTCGTGCGATTGCCTCAGCCCCATCCGCGAGGCATAATCCAGCTCCGAGGCTGCCTTGCTTCATCGGGTCATCTTCGAGGTCATCTACTGTGAACAATAGGGTGACGTGCCCACCGCAGGTCCCGCGACCCAACACCGCAGTCATATGACCTCATCTCCTAGGCACTGCAAGAATGCTGCGCCGGCATCAGAGAACAGCTTTCAGGTCCACGCCTAGAGATCCGAAGATCTCTGCGAGAGAAGCCGAAGCCATTTCCAGCGCAGTCTGAGGACTCATCGAACCATCGGTTTCGAAACTGAAGATGAATTCTCCAGGTACGTCCTCAATGGTGATTGCTTCCTTGAAATCGACCTTATTCTCGGTTCCATCGCCAACGTGGTATAGTTCCCTTGCGAGTGTCTCAACCTTCTCCTGATCCTCAAGGCGTCCGTTCTTGTCGAAGTCCTTTGCATTGATTTTGAGATTCAAATCCCAGAGAATCTTTGCCTTGGTCTTGTTATTCAAGATTCCAACTTGTCGAGGAACGAAAGCGGTACCACAAACCGGCGACCATTTTGCGTGCTGGCTACCGCGACCCATAACTGCGGTCGCGTAGAACTCCAACATCTGTCCCTTGTACAACTTGGTAATTGGAATATCTCGGTAATGCTCTGGAATCTCTAGACTCTGGTCACCTAGGTAAATCATATCACCAGCAGTTACGGTGATTCCCTCTTCTGTACCGAATGCTTTGCAGGTGTAAATCATGTTACAGGCAGGACATCCACGATCTTCTGGAACCAACTCCTTGCAATTCGGACAGGTTTCCTCATAGTGGAACTGCTTGTGATCGGTTGGGATTGGAATCATCGCAAGTCGTTGAGCGACCATCTCATCGGGTAGTGAACCGTTCGTTTCCCATACCGTGAAATCAACGCCTTCCTTCTCCAACTTCTTCTCACACTGGTTACACCCTGAACCGCCAGCGGATTCACGGGCTGCAGCAGCAGGATTCAGGTGTCCGCAGGACAAACATAGATCGAAAGAGCCCATTTGGAATCTAACGGTCTCGATTGCCATCTTCGGAGTTTCCGACATTAGAGTTCGACGCAGTGCATTTGCAAATGCGCGGTCGCAATCTTTGAGCAGGAGTTTGATATTCTCCATTCCTTCTTCGAGAACTTGTATCTTTACCATTACAATCACCTCAGACCCTACGGCCTCTTCGGCCGCCCTTTTTCTTAGTCCCATTAGTTGGGATTGGAGTTACGTCTTCGATACGGGTGATTTGGACACCAGCACGAGTAAGTGCACGTATAGCCGCAGTAGCGCCAGGTGCACTGTGTGATCGGTTTCCACCTGCTCCTCGATACTTGACGACAACTTGGTCGAATTCTTTCTCTGCTAGCATTTCAGCGATTCGTTCAGCAGCTCTGGTTGCGGCGAATTGGCCACCAGCATCGCTGCCCTTCTTGGTTACCATTCCACCGGAGACCTTGGCCAAAGTCTCAGCTCCGGTAAGGTCAGTGGCGGTAATCAACACGTTGTTGTAGGTGCTGAAGATGTGTAAAACAGCCTTGTGCCCCATCACTCATCGCCTCCTTCTGGAATTGTTTCCTCGACTGTAGGTGCTTCTTCAGCGTCAGCCTTGATTTGTTGCACGAACTCATCGTTGTCTGTGGTAGCTCTAACTCCGCCAATTTCCTCGAGTTCTTCTTCCTCGGTCTGTCGAGTCATCCGTAGTGTCTCCATCTCGACACGGAAGGGGTGGTTTTCATCTTGGTACGGTGAAGTCGCGCTGTACTGGAGAATTTCCTCCTCTTGGCGGCGAATCTTGTAGCCGGGAACTGTCATTCTCTGGTCACCGATTGAGATGTGTCCGTGGACAATCATGTTTCGAGCAGCGCGCATAGATGGCGCTAGACCACGGTAGTAGACAACTGATTGCAGTCTGCGAGCAAGCATGTGCTCGACAGAAATCTGTAGAACATCGTCAACACTGGATCCCTTTGCTAGGAGACCCTTGCGGACAAGTGCGTCGACCAAATTGGCTTTCTCTTGAGCGTAGTGTCCTTCTGAGGACTCTACTCTACCGATGATTTTCATCGCTTGGTTTCTGTGTCGGCGTAGTGCGGACTTCTCTCGCCAGATCTCACGCATTCCACCGACCTTCTTCAGGCCGAATTGGTCCTTGAGAGCGTGCTCTTCCTCGATACGAGCAGCCTTCCAAGGGTGAGTGGGAGTCTGTGTCTTAGGTCTTGCAAACTTAGGATGCCCCATGCTTCATCACCTCACTTCTTCCTCTGCACACCGAGTGTGCTACCACTGCGCCCATTGCTGCGTAGGCGCTGTCCGCGCACTTTGTGGCCGCTTCGGTGGCGCATTCCGCGGTAGGTCTTGATTGCAGCCAAGCGTGCTACATCGTCGTTGCGGGTCAATCTGACCTCAGTTCCGATGATGTGCGCATCTTCGTTAGACTGCAAATCGCGTTGTCTGTTGACGAGCCACCAAGGCACGTTCAACGCATATTCATCAATAGTTGTTCGAATCTTGTCTTGCTCCTCGTCGGTCAGATGACCACCGAGTTTGTTGCTGTCGATTCCTGCCATGCGGCAAATCTGGCCGGCCGCGCGTTTTCCAACCCCGTTGATGGAAGTCAGACCCTGTGCTATCGGACGGAGACCATCGATATCAGAGTCAGCAAGTCTCAGGATGTAGGAGAAATCCTCTCCTAGTTCTGCTTCATTCACTTTTGCCATAGTACGGTTCCCCCGTGTTCATCGGTTGCCCGATGGCCCTCATAGGGCATCCCGCCGACCTGCCCTCCATATTTGAAGGAGACGGCCGCCCCTACGGGGCGTTAAAGCGACCAATCGCCTTACTACTCCTTACAAACGATGTACAGAGTATGACTGCCGCTTCCTCTTTCCAACTCTAGGTCGACTATGAATCCACGAGCCCCTTCAAACTCCTTCATTGCCTTGTCCAATCTGCGTTGAAGGGTCGGATGCAAGTCTGGGTCGAGGCTGCATCGAAGAGTCACTTTTCCCACTTCATTTCGAGCAGCCGCGGCCGCTGTTTGTTCGATAGTGTGTAGTTCAGGAGGAGTGAGTCTGTGTTGAACAATTTCACCACTGGCGATTACAAAGGCATCGATTTCATCATCTCTGGTTAGTGGATCGGTGCTGATTAGCAGTGGTCTTCTACCATCTAGCCGTAGCCATGAATGGCCTGCACTTTTGGGAAGAGCTCTGTCTAGCCAAGCCTCGTGCAGGCCAGATTGAACCAGCGCAGGGTCAACGATTGTTAGGTATGCACCAAAAGGTGGCGGACTACTCATCGAAACCAATTCTGATTTGGCTACCCTGCCCTCTATCGTCGCCATGATGTTCTTTTTCCCCATTCTTACACATCGAGAGGGTTCTTTGGAGGAAAGAGAGCCAATCCAAACCGACAGCCGGTCAATCCTCCCTCCGCCTTGGCTAAGGTATTCCCAAGTCCTTGCGATTCCAGGGAAAGAAGTCTCGATTACCGCATCGACCAATGAGCGTTGTTCCTCATTAAGTCGAGGTGAAAGATCGAGTAAAATTGCAGGTCCACGTGGTCCGGTTTCAAGGTGATTTGCCCAAGACTTCAGTAGTGGGGCAAGAGCAGGTTCCATTTCGTCGATTTCATGTCTCTGCGCATCTTTTGGACGGGCGGGGTCAAGGTGCAACATACCGATTGGTGGATGCGCCCTAGTTCCTGCCTCCCTGAGGCTATTCCAGTACGAAACGATTGCATCCTCTGCATCTGTTCCATCACCAATCAGAACGCGATCCATGGTTCTCTGTAGATCTTCTTCCCCTCCTGAAATATGCATATTCGCGGCGCAGAGTAACCCCACATTGGGATCCACTTCTATCGCCAATCCCGGCCGCTTGAGTCTAGTGGTGAATGCAATGAGTTGTACACCACTCCCGGCCGCCGCATCAAGGATTACTCCTGCTGGAAGGTCAGCGGCTTCAATCTGCTCTGCTCTAATTTGAGCAACAGACCACGGAGTGGACAATCTTCGCATATCCTCCGTCATGTGGAATTTAGGTTCACCCTTCCTGGCTGATTTGGCCTTAGCAACCTTGGAAGCCCTCTTTACAATGTCAGAAGAGGGGTTCAGAGCGTAGTGGCTTGGGCTCTCATTCATGCACTCCGCTCCTTTGTCGAACTCAAGTCCTTTTCGCGTCTAGAGGTTCTCATATGGTTGCTCTATCAACCTTCAACTCAAATCGCAACCAAGACTCTTGCAGTTCGTGCCCGTCGCTATTTCCGTAGGCGATTGGGGGTGGTAAGAGAGTAACGTGAGTGGTTCCAGTATCTATACCGGGAATTAGTCCTCTATCTCCATCGATGTCGAGTCCAATTGCTGACCATCCGAATCCCTGAATGAAATTGTCGTCATCACCCGCGGTGACGATTAGATCACCTTCGTCAAGAAGTTCATCAGTGTCGGCATCCCATACCTTGTAATGGACCTCAAGAGTATCTCCATCACTTGCATGCAAATCTCTTGGATTAGAACCTTCGAAGATGTGCACGTCTAGAATAACTTTAGCCTCTGGAACACGTAGGTGGGAAGCCTGAATCTGGATATCGTGCTCGGTTACCGCATTATTCAGTTCAATCTCGACAATTACAGTTTCATTTACCCCAATTTCATTTAGGGTTAGATCTGTATCTCCTTCTGAGGCAAATACGACCTCTCCACCAGTTATTTCAAGAACAATATCTAGCGTTTGGTTACCTCTATTGTAAACTGCAACACTGGCTCTGTCGTCATCTCCTTGATGCTCCCAATCACATCGCAATTCGCCAGGATAGAGGAAGACTTCGTCCTGTTCAGAGAGAACATCCGGCCAATCCCAGTCTCCTAATCTAGAGTCACAGGTGTCGAATAACAAGTCAACTTCCCAATACCATCGATCATTTTCATCCTTAAACAGGTCTTCGTCAGTCATGGAAAATGCATCCTCATTGACCTTTGTGAATACATATACGCTGTATCCAACAACGATTGTTGAAACGATTAGCAGGGCAGCGGTAGCTAAAGAGAGCAAAATTGCTGCCCGCGGAATCGCCATTTCGTTGATACCAAGCGGTACAGTGGGGTGCTCGACCTCATCGGGAGTATCTGAGATCCAACTGCGGGACACGATATGCGACCATACCCCGTCAGTCATCAAGGTTAGTGTCAGAAGTCAATCCTGTAGCAATGCTTCCTCGTTTCTTTGCCCCAGCCAAGTAACTAGAGCTAATTCAGCGCCTACTACCGCTAGCAATAGGAACAATCCTCCCGCATTAAGTGAAGACGCAGCACCCAGCATTAGCAGTGATGCCCCCACTCCTGCCAGAAGATTTCCAAATCCCCAAACACGTAAAATTCGTCGCAAATCAAGAATTCCAACGACCCAAAGGGTCGTTGATATTGAAAACAAGGCAATCGGATAAAGTAACCATTCATTGACCAATGTTAGGCCAGCTAACATCAGAATGTGGCAATCGATTGCCGCCATCATCGTCCAATGACCATTTCGCATTGGAACGGATGCGGCAACTAATCCGAGCATACCAAATCCACCTGCTAGAATTATCCAGTCTAGGTAGTCGAGAATTTGTGGAATTAGGGTGCTCATTGAGTATAGAACAAGCGGCACGCAAAGTATAGCCAACCCGACACCTTCGACTTGCCGATGTTTGCGTCCAGCATATATTGCATTAGCAACAGCAAGAACTCCAGCAGGGCCCCAAGACACCATGACGTAAGCCAATGCTCGTAGGCCTCTCCCCGAACTTCCCAAATGTGTCTCTCGACCCACGCTGGATCTTCGTGCATCAATCATTGCATCGATGATGATTGTGAAGATTAACAAGGCCTCAAGTATTAACCAAGGAATTTGCCATAGGATGAGGTCTCCATCGAAAGGATCTACCGTGAATGGGAATGGAAGAGATTCAACCAACAAGGCTCCAATCAACCTTCCCAGAACTAGAGGTAGAACAAACCAATCAATTGCAATCGGAATGCGGTCGAGTAGGTTGTCCCTTTGGTAGAGAGAAATAATTACGAATTGTAGAATTAGAATTGTCACCACTGCCAAGTCAAGTAATTCTTTGTTACTCGCCCCAGGGCCTAGATGCCCAGAAATCAAGGCTAGAATCAATCCGATAATCGCGTAGGCAATTGGCATCTCGATTCCCATCACGGTTGGTAAATCGAGGTCTAGTTGTTTGGTTCGCAGTCTTGCTATTGCAACCAGCACAGTGGCGAAGATTCCCGCAGTAAGAAGAATGAATGGAGAAGAAGAGAAAATTAGTCCCCAAACGATTACAGTGCCAAGGACCAGAATTAGAACCAGTAGAACGATTGTTGGCCTATGAGATATGTCTGTAGTGTACAACTCAGAGTCATCATCTGTTGCAGTGAGATGCCTTTTCTTCTTGCGTTTTTGTTCTAATTCGATTCTTTTTGGGTCGAAAGTCGCCAATTCCCCAGTACCTAGGCTTAGTTTTCCGACCTTATCCTGACCAGCCATGGCCAAGAGTTGGTCTCTTTTGGTCATAGTTCTCAATTCGGCTCTAATTTCTCCTCGTGCGACAAGCCATAGGGTGCTGAGTATGAACAAACCGATACCCGCCATAGCCGAGGTTTCATTTTCCAATTGTATCGAAAGCCCGATTGTAATCACAAGCAGCCAGAGAGCTGCCGCCGCTGGTTTGAGCAATTTTTCCATCTTCTCCGCGCGCGGGAGATAGAAAGCCATCACTAGACCAGTGCAGGCGACTGAAGTCATTGACAGATCTAACTCTGGGATTGAGTCCGTCGATTCGAGAATACGGCCTGGATCCTTGGAGTAAAGGGCGATGATTAGTGGTAGGGACATCAGAGCCATACCGTTGGTGAAAACCGGCTCATCCTCAGGGTTGCCACGATAGAGTATTGAAGCGGTGGCGACAAGCATCAGAATTATCCACATTTCATCTAATCCATGCTTCCAACCGAGCGTTGCCACGCTTACTGCAATTATTCCCATAAGCGCAACCGGTCCACCCAGTCTTCTTCCAACAAATTCGGCTCCAAGGTGGGATAACGATACAGCCCAAACCACCGCTAACAGAGTGATAGCGGTAAATCCACCCGCATGGGCCATGACGATGATTGTGACCATTGGTAGCCACAATCCCATGGACCACAATTGCAGCACCCCAGAATCACGAATAGATGCTGAAATTTCTGTTATTCCAAGGAATCCAGATGCGAGATTTACACCTATTTCTCCCAATTGCAAATTGACAATTAGCATCAGTACTACCGAGACGATTAGGTAGGCTGCGAACGGAGTTGATGCGAGCTCTATGACATTCCCAGGATCAGTCCAACCATTGCTAATCATCACGGTTCTGAATGATTCGACAACAAACTCCTGTAGCAATACCCAAGTCCATGGTAGCAATACTGTAGCACCTGCCAAAGAAGGTGCTTGCCGTATAATCGCAAGGATTGCAGTACCTATGTGTAGGGTGGTTAGAAGTGCAAGGAGTGCAATTCCGCCATCGCCTCCGTCCGCCTCTGCTTCTGCAGGAATTAGAATTACCAATAGTAAGAGAACACCTACCGAGCCGACCCATAATACACGGTCAGTAACGCGATTCTGATCTCGTAATATAACAAATCCAGTCAGAATCGAGGCAAAAATTGTGAAGGTCTCGTAACGGTCGAAAGGAGATAACGATTCAGTAAATTCGCCCATAATCAGCAATAGAGAAAACAGTGCTGCTCCGGATAGCAAAGGAATCGCTACTCTGAGCTTTTCAACCCCCCTAACGACTAGGTATGACCCACCAAATGCCCCCGCGAGGAAGGTGACCATTCCCAAAGCGTATCCAGAGTCCTCTCGACTCGAGGCTACTGCCATTAGTGCCCCAACCATACCTAAGGAAATCGATACCCCCCAAAGCCCAGGTTGTCCGAGGCCGGCGACCTTGAATCCCTTTGAGAACCAATTGTCCTCACGCGCGAAGCGCGCGGCCATACTGGCATTGATTCCAGATACAATCATCAACAGTAGGAAGAGAATTAGCGGCGTATCTAGAGGTTCAATAATCAATGAACCTGCGGTAAAACCACTAGTAATCGCATGCATACCTATCCAGAGATTGGAGGCAGCGACTCCGAGCGCTGCGAGGTTTCCAGAGCCTCGATGCAGCGCTAGACCATGAAGAAGTAAAGTAGCGATTAGAATCATCACTGCGACTCCAATCTCTCCACCGATTGAGCCAGCAGTGGAGCCGATTGCCAAGAGAACTAGAGTCGCTTGGGCGGCAATCGCGTCGTGGTCGTGACGATAGGCAACGAATACGTTGAGTGCAACCAGTAAAAGCAACAGAATCGCCAATACTTCTACTGATATCGGAAGGAAACCACCTAATTCCCAGTGGTTTAACTCGATTGCAAGACCATAGAGAACTTTCATCGAAATTATGACCCAAGAGACTCCAAGCAAATGCAGATTCTTGTCAGGAACCCATCGCTCACCAAGGGTGAATCCGACAGTGGCGAGAACTAGAAGTAACGCTAAGGATACAGCGGGAGGGAATGTTGTACCAGCAACCACACTCAGGGCACTGAAGACGAATATCATCGATACCATCAGTGACCAATTGACTCGACGCTCTCCCTCCTTTGCCATCGAAGTCACTATGTCATCCTCTGGAGCACTCAGCACACTCCCATCAGCGGCTATTGAGCCCGGTTCCTTTCCAGTAGTTTCTTTGAATGGATCGAAGACATCACCTAGGGCATCATCATCTTGAATATTCTCTTCAGCCTCGGACGGTGTGATGCCGGAATCAACCTCTTCTTTGCCAGCATCACCTAAACCGAGATCACCAATGTCGATGTTTGCACCAATTTTGAATCGACGTTCGCGAATCACGCTGTCGTCCTTCTCATCGTTCACGCGCCTACGAGGAACGGCATTCGGCGATAACCGCATCCCCGTCGAGCACAGTTGGATTTCAATATCCAGCAGAATTTCTCTCGGCGGTTATCCGCAATGGTTGAAAGGTGAATGTCTGAGCCGGACCGCATGGAGAGCACCTCGGGCTCGTCCACAACAGCCGTTTCGGCAACCCCTATGTCTTCTCATGGACTGAAACCTAGCGGCTCAGTGCATTGGAATCTAAGCTCCAGTGAATTGCACCAGCGGGCAGTAGAGCGTGGAGAAGCAGAAATGAGCGCCCATGGTGTACTACTAGCCACAACCGGAGACCGCACTGGGCGCTCGCCAAATGACCGATTCATCGTCGATGAATCCGGATATGCTGACCATGTTTGGTGGGGTAAAGTGAATCTCCCAACAAGCCGCTGGGTCTTCGATAATCTTCTCAAGAAAGTGCAATCGCACCTCGATGCCGCAGACCAACTCTTCGTCAAAGACGCGCATTGCGGTGCAGATCCAAATTACGCCATGCCAGTACGTCTAGTTACCGAGAAGGCTTGGCATGCTGCGTTCTTCCACAATATGTTCGTTCGTAGCGACCCATCTGAATTACACGACCATGTTCCAGAATACACGATTCTTCACGCCCCCGACTTCCTAGCCGACCCAGAGTCTGATGGAGTAAACTCAGATGCATTCGTAATCCTCGCTTTGGACAGAGGTTTGGTAATCATCGGTGGAACCCACTACGCAGGCGAGATAAAGAAGGCGATTTTCACTATCATGAATCACATTCTGCCTGAAAGAGGAATCATGCCAATGCATTGCTCTGCCAATACGGATGAAAAAGAATCGGCTCTTTTCTTTGGACTATCTGGGACCGGTAAGACTACTCTTTCAGCGGACCCTCACAGGGCTTTGGTCGGAGATGACGAACATGGATGGTCCGATGATGGTGTGTTCAATTTCGAAGGCGGATGTTATGCCAAACTAATCGGTTTGTCTCAGGAGGACGAACCGGAAATTTATGCTACAACTCGTATGCCTGGAACAATATTGGAGAATGTCATTCTCGATTCAAGTGGAGTTCCAGATTTCGATGATGGAACTTTGACCCAAAACACCCGAGCTTCCTACCCTATTGAAGCGATAGAAAACAGGACTGAAGATTCCACAGCCGGTCATCCAAAGAATGTGGTTTTCCTTACCTGTGATGCCTTCGGTGTTCTACCTCCACTGTCCCGACTAACTCCTGACCAAGCCGCATACCACTTCATGTCAGGTTACACTGCGAAAGTTGCCGGAACTGAGGTCGGTGTTATCGAGCCTCAGGCAACATTCTCAACTTGTTTTGGAGCACCATTCATGCCTCGACATCCGAGCATTTACGCTGACTTGTTATCCAAGAAAATCAGCGAGCATAATGCCAATTGTTGGCTGATTAACACCGGCTGGGTTGCAGGCGGCTATGGCGAGTCCAACCGAATCAAAATCCGCTGGACTCGCGCCCTCCTAAACGCAGCACTGCACGGTGATTTAGAAAATGTAGTATTCGTCGAAGACGAACGCTTTGGCTTTGCAGTACCGACTGAGTGTGAAGGTGTTCCTAGCAATATTCTACAGCCTCGTGAAACTTGGTCAGACAAGAATAGATACGACAATGTTGCAAACCTTCTAGCACAGATGTTCACAGAAAATTTCCAGCAGTATGAAGATGGTTGTAGCGAGGAAGTTTTAGCATCCTCCCCCAAGGTTCTGTTTTGATTCAAAGATAGGTGTCTAATCACAATGACATCTGAACTCCACGTAGTAACCGGAGCCTTCGGTTATAGTGGCAGATGGATAGCTAAGCAACTTCTAGCTGAGGGTAAACAGGTTCGCACCCTTACCAATGCAGCTGCTCGTGATGACCCATTCGATGGAGCGGTTGAGGTCCATCCACTGAATTTCGATAATTACGATGCATTGGTAGAGTCTCTTCGAGGAGCGGACGTCCTCTACAACACATATTGGGTTCGTTACAACGATAATGAGCGCAATTTTGGCCATGGAATCGCGGTTGAAAATTGCAAGAAACTGTTCGCCGCTGCTGCGGAGGCTGAGGTTAGAAGAATCGTGCATTTCAGCGTCGCAAAACCAGACCAAGCACCAGGTTGGACTTACTTTCAAGGTAAGGTGGAGACCGAGAGGTTACTCAGGGATTCGGATCAATCCTATGCCATAGTTCGCCCCACAGTATTATTTGGCGGAGGCAGAAATGTTCTGATCAACAACATCGCTTGGATACTGAGAAAATTTCCCGTATTCGGAGTGTTTGGTTTTGGAAGATATCCAATTCAGCCGGTTCACATCCGTGATGTAGCAAGGGTAGCGATAGAACTCGGTACTAGTAACGAAAACATAACTCGAGACATTGCAGGTCCGGAGAAATACTCCTACCGCGAATTTGTTTCCTTGATTGCAAAGAGTATGGGAGTCCGCCGTCTGATTATTCCAATTCCTCCTCTAATGGGTTGGCTAGCCGGACAAATGATGGGAATTTTCCTTCAAGATCGAGTAATCACAAGGGCAGAAATTCGCGGATTGATGAATGGCTTAGTTGCATCTGATGAAGAGCCGATAGGAGAGATTGCATTCAGTGAATGGATTGCAGAAAACGGTTCAGAATTGGGTAGGGAATATCAGAACGACTTGCAAGAAAGAAGGTACAACAAATAGAGTATATTGACTAGAGTGGAAATCATCCCAAAATCGTAATATATTCATCATAAAATAACTCCGTTTATGCCCAAATACATGTTTTCGGGGAGCTATACTACTGAAGGCGTGGCTGGACTGCTAAAGGAAGGTGGAACAGCCCGTAGAGACGAGGCCGTGAGGATTGCAGAATTACTCGGTGGAACTCTAGAAGCGTACTACTGGTGCTATGGAGATACAGACTTCATGTGCATCATGGATGTACCAGACAGTGCTAAAATCGCTAAACTATCGCTCTCTATCGGAGCATCAGGTACCTTCAATGGAAAGCTGACTCCACTAATCACAGTAGAAGAGATGGACGACATCTGCGACGCAGATATCGGAGATTTCAGACTACCTGGTCAATGAATCAACATAGGTTTCAAGATTGACACTCATCCCTTGAATGGCATGAGCCGGCGAGTCCTAACCGGTTTCTTTCTTGTCTGCCTGATGTTTCTATCGACCTCGCTTCCGATTAGTCTAGCAGAAGTTGAGGAGCCAAACCCTACTTGGGTCGATTGCTGGGCGAGCAGTGAAGACCAGATTACAGAAGAAATGTACGAATTCTGTAATGAACATCATTCTACAGCCCCCGATAACAGACTTTATGGCATCCGTTGGGTGTTCCTTAATGTATCACAGGATGAGATTCCTAGTGACTGGGTAGATATCCAACTCAACAATCTAAATGCCGTCTTTTCAAAGTGGAATTTTCGCTTCCAAACCAGTGAACAGATAGTCATTGAAGATGCCGTTGCAGAATCCAATGATTATCATCAAAAGTGGCCATTGCGCCAAATTTTACCCGATCTTCGCGCCCAACTTGGTCTATCCGATGAAGAGGACCAAGCGCTAATTGACCTCAAGGCGCAGTTGGCGGAAAGGCACGTATCTCAAGAGTCTCTAGATGATTTAACACTCGATGAAGAATTCAACACCGCCGCCGCATTCCGCCTCGCCTCAAGGGCACGTTCAGAGGACATCACAGTGGTCATTAGACCAAATTTAGACGTAGGAGGAAAGAGCGGAGGTCCCAATGATGAATTCCAATCAATCAATGGCGGTGCAGTCGAGTTAAGCACAAGTTTGTTTAGCAGTGGTACACTAACCACATTACCGCACGAAATGGGCCACTATTTTGGCCTCAGTCATACTCATGTCTTAGGCTTCAATACTCCTGAAGCCGAGTTCGATTTCAACAACTTGTGGAGCCGGATGGAGTTCGGTGGAGATGCCCTCCGTCGTGCAGTTGGAGACGATTACTCTCAGCCATTCGGAGAACAATGGATTCCATACTCTGCAAGCGATCAGGAATTAGAGGAATTCAATCAGTTGATCCCAGAGTCATTGGTATGGCCAGTGTGGAGATTGACCTATCACGGCGATCATCAGGATTTTGATAACCTTGCAGAATTCATCGCCGCTGGCGAAGCAGGAGATACGATTTATCGCAAGAACTTCCAACGCAATTATGTCTTAGACGATAAAGCACCTGAATGGTGGGGTAACAACTGCATCTGGAATGATCTGGAACAACAAGGTGAATGCCGTTACCACGAACCGATGCAAGTGTTTGACTATAATGATTCAACAATACAAGATGTCATGTTTTTCGAGAATGGAACTGCTTCCAATTTGATGAGTTACATTACTCCCGATTATGACAATGTATCATCTCGTAACGGCTTGTCCAGCGAACAGATAGACAAAATGAGATTTGGAGCCAACACACCTACTCGTCTGCTTCTACGAAACCATTGCTTGGGAACTTCACTATGTGATGGATGGCCAGAACAAATCGACCCTTCAGAAGACGAGGAAATTGTCGAGGAACCAGCCAATGAATCAACTCCCGTAATCGAATTAGTCGCAGCAATAATTGCTATTCTCCTAATTATTCCAGGTTGGGCAGTTGCACTCCTTGCAATATTCGCATATTTCTGGAGAAAATCTAGGAATAAATAGTTAGAACCGCCCTGCAGAGTTCAAATACCCTCGAAGAGTTTTATGTTCTTATGAGAGTTTTCGAAACGGTGGAAATTGTTGCCGCCTCATTGCCATTTATTGCGTTGGGCCTCTCGGGGGACTTGTATTCCACCTTCAAGGTGGCCAAATGGGCCTACCAAGGGGTGGATCAAGTCATTCAAAATTCGGATGGCACCAGGACATACAAGTGTGGTTTCTGTGGTGAAGAAGGGCACAACAGACGTACGTGTGATGAAAATGTGTCTTGTGATGGCTGTGGTAACAAAGAGCCAGATGAAGTTTGGGAAAAAGACGGCAACACTGTGTGCAATGACTGCATCTGAGTTGATTAACTCACAAACGCTGTCTAGCGTGTCTTTGTGCATCAACTGCCGTGATTGCTGCCATATGCACAACTTGTCTAACCGAGTCTCCGCGCTGTAGAACGTGGGCTGGCTTTGCTAGTCCTTCCAAAATCGGTCCAGTCATTTCTGCTCCTGCAATCCTTTGTAGTAACTTGTAGGCGATATTCGCGGATGCAAGGTTAGGGCAGACCAGTACATTTGCCGGTCCTTCGAATTCCATGAATGGGAACTCCTTCTGTCGGTCAGGCACCAGTGCGGTATCCGCCTGCATTGGTCCGTCGATAACTAGACCTCGATCCATCTCCCGTGCCATTGTGATTGCTTCCTCAATTCTGTCTGTTCGGAGTTCATTTGAGGTTCCGAAGTTGGAGAATGAAAGCATAGCGACCTTTGGAGTAACTCCGAATCTGCGAGCAACCCTAGCGGTTTGCAGTGCGATTTCTGCAAGTGTTCTTGCATCTGGATAAATATTGATTGTTGCATCAGCGATAAACATCAGTTGACCGTTTACTGTCATCATGTACAGACCTACAATTCGGTGAGCGGATGGGTCAGGACCAATTGTCTGAAGACATGGTTTGACGATGTCCGGATAGTGATGTGCGATTCCACCGAGATATCCGTCAGCATCGCCACAATGAACCATCATTGGACCGAAGTAATTTGGAGACTTTAGTAGGCTAATCGCATCTCTGCGAGTCAATCCCTTGCGTCCACGCAGTTTGTGTAATTCGTCAGCGTAGTCGCCGCGCCTGCGCGGGTCGTATCTTACATCGATGACTTCGCAATCGAATGAAAGACCCAATTCTTCCTTGACTGCTTCAATTCGCTCAGGGTGTCCGAGAAGGATTGGATCACAGATTCCTTCAACCATGCATTGGGCTGCAGCCTTGATGATGGTCGGCTCTTCACCTTCAGAGAAGACAACCTTCTTCCTGTCCTTCTTTGCTATGTTAATCACATGACGCATTATCGAGCGGGTTAGTCCAAGTCTCGCTTCTAGATTTTCTCGGTACTTGTCAACATCGAAATCCTTTGCACTAATTCGTGCCATTCCCTCATCGACAGCCGCTTGTGCAACCGCGCTGGCTTCCCAAATCAATACACGCGCATCGAATGGCTTTGGAATCAGGTATTCCGGTCCGAACTGCATCTGTTCGCCACCGTATGCGGCTGCGACATCGTCGGGCACAGGCTCTTTTGCCAAAGTTGCAAGTGCCTTTGTTGCGGCCATCTTCATTCCTTCAGTGATTTCTTTAGCACGAACGTCTAGAGCTCCACGGAAGATGTATGGAAATCCGAGAACGTTGTTAATCTGGTTTGGATAATCCGAGCGACCAGTTGCGATGATAGCATCGTCTCGGACCGCTTGGACCTCGGTCGGAAGAATCTCAGGGTCTGGATTTGCAAGAGCGAAAATCATCGGTCTTTCGGCCATAGATTTGACCATATCACCAGAGACCAATCCTCCTTTTGAGAGGCCGAGGAACACATCGGCATCGATCATGGCCTCTACCAATCCGCCTTCATCGACATCCCTAGCAAAAGTGAGTTTGTATGGATTCAATTCACCGGCGTCAGCGCGCGATTTGGTGAGGATTCCCTTACTATCACACATCAGTAGATTATCCGCGCTGACCCCGAGACGGAGATAGTGTTCTGCACAAGAGATTGCACTTGCACCCGCGCCGGAAATTACCACCTTAATTTCGGAAATCTCCTTTTCGACTACTTCCAATCCATTTAGTAGAGCAGCACCGGAAATTATCGCAGTACCGTGCTGGTCGTCATGCATTACAGGAATATCTAGTTCGGCGACGAGCCTGCGCTCAATCTCGAAGCATTCTGGAGCCTTGATGTCCTCAAGGTTGATCCCTCCGAAAGTAGGGGCAATCGCCTTTACCGCTTCGACGAATTCGTCGACATCTGTTCTGTCAACCTCAATATCGAACACGTCAATGTCTGCGAATGCCTTGAACAAAAGCCCCTTTCCTTCCATTACCGGTTTTCCAGCAAGAGCCCCAATGTCCCCTAATCCTAGAACTGCGGTACCGTTGCTGACTACTGCTACCAAGTTGCCCTTTGAGGTGTACTTGTAGGCATCATCAGGGTTCTCAGCAATTTCCTCACAAGGATATGCTACACCAGGTGAATAAGCCAATGATAACTCACGAGCTGTGCCATGTGGTTTTGTTGGCACAATACGAATCTTTCCCGCTGGCTCAGCAGCGTGGTATTCGAGCGCCTCCTCGCGCAGTCGGTCTTCATCCATGCCGATACCTCGAGAATCGTCGGCCATACACCCCCCTTTGATGCTATCCTACAGAATTTGAGTTATTTATCGGCCCACTGAAATGCGTTTTTGATTGACTAAACTCCCTCCTATAGAGGGAGAGTCATGACCAACTCAACAACCCACTCCTTTCTTAATGGGTAAAAGTAGGCCGATGGTTCGTAGCCATGTCTATACCTCCTCAACTGCCGAGCAAGCGCAGGTATGCCTTGCTTCTTGCTGCATTGATGATTTTGTTGCCTTGGTCGGCATATTCTAGTGTAAATGAGTTAGATTCTGAGTTAGAAACTCGCGAGGTTTCGCAGGCGGCATGGGGTGCTTCCGGAAGCAACGACACCGGATGGATAGATTTGATCGCGACCGGAGCAGACCCTGTTAACGGAAGTTATGCGTACAGTGACCTATTCCTACCGTTTGCTCCGGGCGCTGAAATTTCCAATTTAACCTTCGAGATAGCCGTCAACGGCTCGGCTGGTTATTGGGCTAACGAGCCACAACTGACTCTAATGGATACACAAACTCCAATCCTTGATTGGAGAGGTTATGGTGACCTTGGTCGGCAGGATGAGATGGAGAATAATCCGCCGACCGTACTCAATGGTACACTTAGCACTCATTTGAGACCCAACTCAATCTCAGATGCTTCTTGGGAACTGCCGGCCGGAGTGACACTCACAGATATGGTAATCGAGGCATTAAGGCCTGCCGATCCAAAGATATCCTACTCAGCAGTAGACATAGAGATTCACGACACAGCGGTAAATCCAGTAGATGGCCGATTGTATCTATTGCTAGACGATGATCTTCTTCATCTAGACGCAAGGGCTCACAAGCAAATTGTCGATATCGAAACAGGAATCATGGGAAGATCTCTAGCAATCGACGATGATTCTGGAATACTATTGATTGGAACAGAAGATGGCTCAGTGCTTTCACGCAGTTTGTCGAATTCTGCAATTCTGCCAGACCTGCGTACTAGTGATGGTTCTCAAAACGCCGGAATCTATGCCATAACAGTAGATGATCATGGAACAATTTGGGCGGCAGGAAATTGTACCATTTACTACAAGCCGATGGGGAATGTCGACTGGAGTGATTACGATTATTGCCAGTCGTTTAACATAGAGACTCCATCTGACATTCTCATTATTGGCGATAGTGTCTACCTTGCAACCACTAGTTCTGGAGTACACATCATCAACTACATCACCGCTTCTTCTTCAGGCAGTGTTTCAGTCTCAATAGACTCTCAAATAGATTGGAGTACTCAGAATTTCCTTTCCTCAAACCTGATTACAGACCTCGAGATAGTTGGTAATAATCTTCTAATCGCGACCTATGACACTGGAATCAATCGTAGAGACCTTACCTCACAATCTTGGATAGCCACTTGGTCAACAAATAACTGGTTGGCATCCAATCAGATTCACGGCTTGTCGCTTACCCCCGGCTGGCTTCATATCCTTGCTGGTACGACCATTCACGCCTATGATACCAATTCACTAATCTTCCAATCACAAAATCAACTTACTTCCCTCGGTTTGTATGGAAATGGTGCTATGGCCATTCCATGGCCTTCACATTCGGTTAGAGGCCCAATCACCTCCACAGCTCTGTTTAGCGATGGTTCTGGCACTTTGGGAATGCAGATTGGTGAGAACCCAGCAGGCGCTCTTACTCTTGTCAGTAGCCCATCTGTCGAAGGCATGGCGGTAGTCTCACGCATCAATGATGGTGCGTCGGGTGAGATTTGGGTTGCTGGGGGTAAAATAATCGATCGATTTGACGAATCAGATCGGGCTTGGGAGATTCCAATCGACATTAGTGACTACGTCAACAATCCAGGTCAGATCGTTGCGATTGAACAGGATGGCAACGAGAAGGTTTGGATTGGAACGACTAATGCCGGAGTTCTGAGGCTAGAAAATACCGATGGAACCTACATCGGAACTGTTTCAGGACTAAGTTCAACTCATGTTACTTCCTTATCTTACGACGATATCAACGGTTACTTGGTAGTAGGGCATAGCCAATCTGGAATTTCCATAATCGATACCAACCAGATGACATTAGTAGATACGATAACCACTTCCGATGGTTTAGATTCTGACTTCATAAATTCAGTTACAACTCGTTTTGGAATCGCCTACATCGCTACTCCGGATAAGGGAGTAATGCGTATCGAATTATCGACTTCGACAATCATCGGCTCGTGGCAATCACTCGGTGCCGATAATTTGGATGCAACACCGGTTGCAGTCGATGGTGACGTTGTTTACATCGGACTCTATGAGTTCGGTATTCTAGTCGTCGATAGACTAACTGGAGATATCTCAGACCATTGGACACAGGATACCAACACTCTACCTGACGACGACGTTCTATCATTGGAAATGGACGATTTCGGTGGTCTATTAGTCGGCTCAGAGGGCTCCTTCTCCCGTTACGATGGCAGTACTTGGACCACTATGACAAGCAGTGGCCAATGGTGGAATCAACCTAGTGTATTCTACGATGTCACCAGCGACGGAGATGGGCTGTACGCTGGAACTAACAGAGGTGCTTGCAAGTGGGATTGGCAGTATCAATTCCAAGATTGTGTAAGCTCTGGTGATGGCCTCGAGAGTCGTTTCGTGTATACCATAGAGATGCTAGCACCAAACCGTGCTTACACGGGTGGAAACTCCGGAGCTGGTATCGTCAATATGGATAATTTCTCAGTAATTGAGACTTGGACCGCCGGCGACAACACACAGCGCTCGCGTACGGTCAAGGTTGACGATATTCTCTACCTTGGATTCGAGAACACCGGCATAGCCCGATATGATTTGACAAATAATCAGTGGTTGACTACTTGGGACGGAGATCAAGGATACATCAACGACGATGATGTAACCGCCTTAGTTCCAGGGGAAACATACGGAACAATTTGGGCAGGCGGAGATTTTGGTCTGACATTAATCGATGTCGTGAATGACGTAGTATTGATTGCTTGGGATAGAGGTTCGAATACCAACGGCCCTACACTTTCTAATTCAATTCCTGCAGATATAGAAATCTACGGAGATGTATTGCATTACTCCACACAACGCTCAACCGGTTGGTGGGGCGGTGGCTCTGACAGCATCTATCGCATCAATCTGACAACAAATTCTAGCATGACCACGCTTGAGGTTAACGATCAAACAGGTTGGACTGGAGTGGTGAACGGAATTGGAGTTGTAAACGACCAATTGTGGATTGGCATTAGACCTTCTCAGACTTGGAACGATGGAGATGGAACAATTGCTCGCTGGAATATGACCAACGAATCTTGGGAGGAAGATCTGGCAACAATCGGAAATGTTCTACGCGTTAATGCTCGATTCCTAGGTGATTGTTTCCCATTGAACACAAGTTCTTGTGAACTTTGGGTGGCGTATGGGAATTACATTCTAAGACGATTCAATGCAGATACAATGATGCTTCTAGATGAGTGGGTCGACGTTGACGGTCCAATTCGAGGAATGACCGAATTCGAAGGAGAATACCTATTCGCTAGCATGAATGGTATTCTTCGATGGAATCCAGTAAACGAAACTTGGCTAGATTCTTGGACTCCTGGAGACGGCTTACCATCGAGTTCTGAGGAAGAGTTCTACTCGATGGCGGTTATCGAAAACGATCTTTGGTTGGGTACAATGGAGTCCAGTGGCTGGAACTCAAACGCTCAGGTACTGAGAAAGAACGGAACAGACGGGAATTGGACATCTTGGGATTTAGGAACAGGAGACATCCCTGACGGATATCCAGCCGACATCAAGTTGTGTGATGATATTGTCCACATTGCTATCGGCGCTCGATTTTTCTGGGGCAATCAAGGTGGTGTTGCCCGTTATGACTTCGCAGACCATGATTCAGATTCCTTGACCAATGAATGGATTAGTGCGATGACTTCTGGTAGCTCGGGTTTATCCAATAATGATCCAAGGGCCGTGGCTTGCGATGAGAGCAACGACATTTTGTACATTGCATACGATACTGAGGGTGTAGGCATCGATCGCTATAACTACAATACGGACACATACCTTTCCACCCTTACTTCAGTCGATGGAATCAGCGAGGACAGAATATTCCCTGGTGGATTGTTACATGACAACAACGTCCTCTTGGCCGCTCACCAATTCGATAACCATGGAGGAATTTCTCGTTTGATTACTTCCGGAACAGCAACCGCAAATGGCCAAATCCTAGACCCCGGAATGGACGGCTGTTCTATCGAAAGAGCTCCTTCGTCTACAGGTCAAGTAGCCTACGCTGTGGGGCGCTCAGGTCAGACAACAGGACTGAACAGAGTCGATAGGCTAGACAGTTCAGGATTAATCGCAAGTGGCTATGATGAACTCACTGGACTAACCAGTGGCCGCGTGATGGAAATAATCTCCAATGACACACATGTATGGGTTACCTCATCCTTGGACTCTAACTCCTACTACGGGTCCTCGATTCTTCAGGGAGAAATTCTCTCGAATGGCTCTGTTAGATGGGAATTTGGTTACAATTTCCGAGAGGATATAGTCAATGAAATGATGTTGGATGGTGAGACTCTATGGGTCACCACGGCAGGCCGAGGCCTGAAGGCAATTGACTTGAAACAGCGCCGTGTAACCTCCACTCCGCCGGCACTACACGCACAGATGGATGGAATGGTGTTGGAGAACGGTACGATGTATGTTGGACTAATGGGTAATCAAGGTTCAGCGGCCGGATTCCAGATGTTCAATACCCAAAATGCTCAGTGGGGTCATGGCAGTCTAATCGCCGGATTACCGAGCAACCTTGTGCGAGATTTCATCATTTACGGTGACCACATCATGATCGCTACCCATGGTGGAATTGGAATGTACAATACCACCCGTGACGATTGGGATAATCCGATAACCACAATCGATGGATTACCTTCACCGATAATCACCCATTTACACGCCCTCAACACAACCATCCAGGGCGGTGGAAAGGTTCTGGCTGGCGGTGCAGCAGGTATGACGGTCCTGCATCAACACAACCTTTCGGTCCTCAACACATTAGGATTCAATGATGGACTGATGGGTAATACCGTGAGTGGAATAGTAGAGGCAGGACCGAGTTCCCGCGTCGTTCAAAACGCCGATGGAACGAACACCACTCTTTACCACGACGCGTCGATATTCATCTCACACAATGGACAAGGGCCAACTCGACCCGGTGTAGCGGCCTGGGATTTGGCCACCGATATGGCAAATGGTACTTACAATATCGACATGGTTCCAAGTAATGACATTAGGGCGATTGTTGCTGATGACTGGGGAGTTCACATCGCTACCGACGTCGCTCCTTTGGTACATTGGAACGGTAGCATGATGCAGATGGAAACTGGAGTTAGTACCAGTTCCTTACTTTCTTGGCCTCCATACGAGATGCACAGTGACGGCCAGCACATCGTGGTGATGAGTCCTCGTGGTCTCGACGTTGTAGATGTAGACGGAAGACACAATGTGGTGACTAGCCGAGTGATTACTGGTCTGCAAGGTGGATATGTCGACTTCAGCGGTTTCTATGCTGTTGGGAATGACGGTCTTCATGTCTACAAACCAGTAATTAGTCTGCAAGAGAATTCACGTGAGCATCAACGCCGTGCAGATCCGCTAACAGTATTGTATAGTGGCCGAAATTGGGATATTACCAATACAACTCATCCAGGAATGTCAACGGTTTTGGTAACTCCTGATAATCCGATTGAGATTCCTGAGACCTCTAATGTTGCTGCCCCTGGTAAACTTCCGATGCACGTCGGAACAATGACGATGATGGCACCTCAACGAGGTGCCTGGGTGTGGGCTCAGTCTACGTCGTTGAATTATACTGGAAGTTGGGATTTGGCTACCTCTAATGGAGGAATTCAACAGGCCTTCCAGTCAGCCATTTCTGCAGTAGGGCCTGGTACCTCTTCTGCAATTCTTCATGTCCAAATGCAGTCACCTCAGGATGGAGCCATTCAGGTTAGGTTGACTTATGATTGGGAGCGAATCGAGGCTCCAACTGTCATTACCAAACTTGAGGATAGACCCAATGATGGTGGAGGCGTAATCGAAGCCTCTTGGCTACCTGCAGAGGATGCTGCTTGGCATGCCTATAGATTGTATGTATGGGATTCGTCGGTTGACCCACTATGGGAACCAACTCAGGAAGACCTAGATTCATTCTCTACCTACATGAGATCCAACTTCTGGTCTCGCACAAATGCCACCATTACCCGAGCGGATAATGATGGACTAACCGAGCAATTGCGAGATGACCGTCAATACCGAGCAGCGGTGGTTATCGAATATGCAGATGGCTCACTAGGTGTACCGATGGCATATCCTCACAATGTAACTCCGACTGATGAGATTCCAGCAGCCCCTGCTTGGATGACAGCTAATCCAGTATCGGGAGGAGCAGCGGGTACCATCTTCCTAGAATGGGCCGCCTGTACAGAACTAGATCCGGATAGAGTAAGAATTTGGGCGGTCCAGCAGGAGATTACCAGTGCAGTAGGACTTTCTGACCCATTCGAATTCCATTGGAGTACCGGAAATACAACCGCCCTGCAGCTAGAAGGCGGAGTTGCTTACTGGTTTGCTGCAGTTTGTGTTGATGAGGCTGGACAGTCATCAATCGAGAACGCCACAATAATCGGACCTGTTGTTACTGCGGGTGGTTTGGATGATGGAATTCCACCTGTTCCTATCACTGGAACAACAGCCATCGACGTTCCTAACGACGAAGGTGGTAGAATCAACGTCACTTGGGATGCAAATACCGAGGAGGACTGTACCTACTACACGGTCTACACCTTGCCAGCCTCTGGCTGGCAACCCCCTTCAACGGTCGATGGTTGGCCAGTTGCAGGATATACAGACAGTTGTGAAACGACTTCGATTATCATCGACTCTATAGGAGAAAGTAGTCTAATCGATGGAACGGTCTACTGGATAGGAGTAGTCGCTTACGATGATTGGGGCAATGGGGATGTCGACAATGTATTGGTTGTCGACGCCACTCCTGAGGCAGATTTCGATGGTGAAGCGATACCACCAGACCGCGTAACTGGCCTCGAAGCTTGGGATTACCCAGATGATGATGGAACGGCCATAGATATCCGTTGGAATCGCTCAGCCGCCGATGATTTCTCATTCTATACAGTCTGGGTATCCGAATACCCGTTGAATAATGTAACCGAGATATGGGAATTGTGTAGTGAAAATCCATCCTCGTGTGGTCTCGTTATCATTAACCAGCGTCAGTTTGGGGCAAATTTCCAGTTAGAATACACCGCGGAGAGAGCCCTTTACGGTAGTTCGGCAGATACCTTAGAGGCGACTCCAATCCACTCGATGATTCCGCTCTACGTGACAATCACCATTCACGATATCAGTGGAAATGTGCACCTAAGCGATCTTTCGGAACATATGGTCTTGGTCACTCCAATGGATAACCGTGGAGATATTTCTCCGCCAGACCGCCTAGAAGCGCCGGTACTGAGAGATAGGCCCAACGATGCCGGAAATGCGATGTTCGTAGAATTCCAACAAAGTGATGCTTCTGACATTGCGGAATATTGGATTTACGCGGTAATTGACACTCCAGTTCTATTGGAGAGAACCGATGACTTACACCCCGCGATGGTTATCGACAGGGAACAAGGTCTACCAGTTCTGCTAACCGAGTTCTCTGCTCATGGAGATGACGAGGCGACACCACTGGTGCCAAACCGCCGAATTTACGTGGCGGTAGTCGCCGTTGATTCATCTGGCAATGCTTGGATGGACAACCTCGCTAGCACATGGATCGAGTTGTCCGACGAACTCTCCGCAGATCCATGTCCAGAGTGCCCAGATGTTAGTGGGCTACGGGCTAGTTGGAATGCTGCGGGTTCACTGATTGAGGTAAATTGGGATAATGTCGAAGACCCGAAGTATGCAAGCTACTACGCCTTTGTCAGCCTTGACACATTCGATGATACACGTAACGCAACTTTGGTCAAGTCTGGAATGAGAGACACTATTTTGATTCTCAACGAATTCAACGGCGAGATGATTGACCGTGAAGAGAGATATTGGATTGAGATTGTAACTTGGAACGGCCAAGTCCACACATATCACGCCGACCCGATTGAGGTTTCACCTTGGGAGGAATCTTCCTTTGGTACAACCCAACCAGGAGATGATTCAGCAGGAGAGTCTTGGGTTGAGAGAATACTTGCAGGGGAGATGAACATGGTAATCCTCGCGCTATCGGTAGTAATGCTGCTAATCGGCGCACTGATGTTCATCAGACCAAGAGGAGAAGCGGCTCCAGAACCTTGGGAGATGGGCGCGCTCGAGGTCGAATTGGAAGAACAACTAGAGCGCGAGGCGGCAGGTCTCAGCGACGACGAAGAATTCGGCGTTGATGATTTGGAGATTGATGGTGGCTTGGTAGCCAATGCTCGGCGCAAAGACGGAGATGCTCCTGATTCAAGCGAGAGCGATTATACAGAGACAGCGGCGAGTGCTGGAGTACCTGTAGAAGAAGACCTCGGCCCAACACCATCTGCTGAAAGCGAGGTCATCGACGAATTACTCGGTGCCGAGGAAGAAGAATTAGATCTCGGCGATCTAGATGATATGGCCGATGACCTAAACTTGGATGAAAAGCCTGATGATGATTCCGAAGACGAGGATATTGACACCTCCTTCCTCGACGAGATGCTCTGATTGCATCAACATCGGATTGAAGCCCTCTTCATCTATCGAGGCCCATGACCGGTGATCCGCGTTCCGAGATATTCACCACAGTCGCTTGGGATGGAGGAACGCGCTTGTTAGCAGCGGATTTGCATTTTGCTCGCTTTCACAGACACGCTGAGAGACTAGAATTCAATCTTCCAGATAACCTTCCAGAAATCGTCTTCGAAGCTCTCTCCATGGCAGAGATTCCTGGTGAGCCGGTGGTTGTAGAAAACCAAGCCCCATACCTAGTAAAAATCGGAATCAAACCGAGTGGAGAGGTGGAATTAATCCCTCGCGTAAATGGGAAATGGCCGAGTCTAATGACTGCGATAAGTCGTGCAGCACCTCTCTGGGATGGTGAAGGTCGAGGTACTAAACATGGTGATTGGCAGCCATATATCGATGCCCGTGAGATTGCCAAAGAACACGGAGCAGAGATCTCCCTTCTATTCGATGAGGACAGTCTTGTAGACGGCGACCGCTGTATGCCAGTCTTGTTAGATAGCGATGGCGTAGCCTACTATCCCAAGCCGTCAGAAGGTGCTCTAGATTCGATAACACTGGAACAAATCAGAGAGGGAATTGAGAGCGCTGGAATACCAATTCGCGAGGCGAGATTGACTCTCTCGATGTTACTTCGAGCCTCTGAAATGGTTGTATTAGGAAGCGGTCTTGGAGTTCAGGCATTAGGTGAAATTGATGGACGAGTAATCGGTCAACCGCATGGTAGATTGTATCAGGTGGCACTCGCTGCTTGGATGAAGAGATTGCAAACCGCATGGATGAGTTTGGAAGATTTGGAGGGCTGAGATGCAGGTTGTTGAACGCGTTGAGAACACCTCGCATGAATCTCCACTAATTGCGATGGTAAAGGCAGGAAATCGCGACCGCGATGAATTGCTCCTTCACTCGGGCGGGCCGGTCACCGACTTATCACAAAACTCGATGCTACCCGCCTTGGACAGCATTCGCTTTCTATTCTTTGAGCCACATGGTGAAGACACACCCGAAGGCTCTCCACTGCAGGGTGAAGTCTGCCTAGGTTCTCCTCCTCCTCTGAATTTGGTTCGCCAACGCTTAGTGGATGGGCGCTGGCAGACTGAGGAAGAGTACAACCCATCCACATTGGAGCAAGCACTGTCCATTGTGGCTGAACAGGAAATCGCAGCACAGGTCAGCGAAAACTATCCGATTACTCCGGGTGGATTCGCTGGCTTGCTTGGATATGATCTCGGTCGCTGGTCAAATGTAATTCGATTGAGTAATACACCACAACCCGGCATCCTGCTTGGTGTATTGTGGAGATGCGATGCGTGGTGGATACACGAGCGCGAGAGGGAACAATTGCGACTTCTAGCTCTCGAAGGTCATGATTGGTTGAATCAAGAATTGCCGGAACTTGCCGAATTGCAAATTCCATCAAAACTCGAATCGCGAGTTCCGGACAGCGAGAGCGATTCCGACCATGCTAGAAAGGTAGAGCGAATACGTGAGGCGATTCGTGGCGGCCATCTCTACCAAGTTAACTACGGTCGCAGATGGCAAGGAGAAATGCAAGGTCATCCGTGGGACACATTCCTGCGAATGACTCGTTCTAACCCCGCTCCATTCGCCTCTTGGCTGCACTTAGCCGACCACGGCTGGGCGGTCGCGTCCGCCTCTCCAGAACGATTGATGAGACTAGATTTCGGAGTCGTCTCAACACGACCGATTAAGGGAACTCGAGCAAGGGGTTCAAGCGAGGAGGAAGATTCTGCATTACGTCTTGAATTAGCCTCGTCAGAAAAAGAAATGGCGGAGCATTTGATGCTGGTAGATTTGGAGCGCCATGACCTTTCATCGGTTTGTGAATCCGGATCCGTACATTGGTCAGAATGTCGCATTGAAGCGCTGGCAAATGTTCAGCATTTGGTATCTGGAGTCGAAGGAAAACTTAGTTCGAAATCGAGCGCTGGAAAGTCTCTCGCTGCCCTTTTCCCAGGCGGCTCAATTACAGGTTGTCCAAAGGTTGTAACAATGGCTGCTATCGACCAACTTGAGGGGACTCCGCGTAGTGCTTGGACAGGTTCTGTCGGCCACCTTAATCAAGGCGCGGGACAGGCCGATTGGAACATACTAATTCGCACTATGGAGGCTCACAGTGGTCCAGATTCATGGTATGCTACGGTTCAGGCCGGCGGCGGTGTTGTAATTGATTCTAATCCCGCCGCCGAGGTCGAGGAAGCTCGCTGGAAGGCAGCTGCAGTTACCGAAGCGACATGGGGATTCCGTACTGGATTTAGCAGTGAAGAACTGCCGGAGAGAAAAGTAGGAATCCTCCCTCTCCCGAAAGTCGAAGGTGCATTGGGCAGAATCACCCCAGGGCTGCTAAAGAAATTCGAGTCGCAAACGGATGCCCATGTCCTATTGGTAGACAATCTCGATTCCTTTACCAATAATATCGCCGAATCACTACACAGACTTGGAGCAAGGGTTACTATTGTCGAAGGGCGGCCTGCTCAAGACCTCGATGTGAGTGCCCAAGTCGACACTTGGCTCACCACCCATCGTCCAACTCACATCGTACTAGGGCCGGGACCATCTCGGCCAGAGGTGTCTCCACTAAGTATGGAAATTGCCGACAGAGCATTACAAAATCGACTGAGTATTTCGGACTCACCAATTCCACTTCTAGGTTGGTGCTTAGGCCACCAAGCGATTGGTCTTGCAGCAGGATGGGATCTGATTGAATCTCCTATGGGGGCCGTTCATGGAGTTCCTTCAAGAATCACACATGACGGCTCAGGCCTATTCCAAAGCGCCCCTGAAAATGTTGTAATGATGCGCTACAATAGTCTGGTACTGGAATCAACAAATGACTATATCAGAGCAAATTCATGGGATGAGTCTGGCTCTCTCATTATGGGAATAAGTCACCCTCATCTTCCGATTGAGGGAGTTCAATTTCATCCCGAATCAGTGGGTAGCCCTGATGGGCTTGCTCTGCTAAAATCATTCCTCAATATCTCAACCGAAGTTAGCAAGCCCGAGGCCAAGAAACAGGTTAGACAACCGTAGCGTTGAAGGAGCGGTATTCGCTGGCTGGGTTGACGTCTATGCCAGTCTGTCGAATGTGCACCCAAAACTACCCGAACTCTCAGTTCGTAAGTGGTAATGGCCCACGCTACCAAGTTTGCGTTCGCTGCGCTACCGAGAATGATATGCTGGCTGAGGGAGAGGAGACAGCACTCTACTCAGACGAACTAGTTCGAGCTCGCTCGGCACTATTCGCTCGACGCTACAGACCGTGGGCTTTTCTTGGAGCAGGATGGTTACTCTTCTTCACCTATGGATCTGGAATCGAATTGTGGTCGAACATACTGCTAGGCACTCTAGTTCTCGGAACACTGGCAACTCCAGTGCTTCACTTCATGACATCGACGAAATTCAAGGCAGAACTCGCCGGACTAACTCCCTGAGGGTAAATTATCCAGTTTCCTACCCAATCAGCCTCGGGAACTCTTGAAATAGCCCCGTAGGGGCTGAGAATTCAGAGGGAACGGTGGGTTCCCTATGAAAGCCCGTGAGATTGGATGCGTAAAAGAGGAGGAGCAAACGAAGTAATACAGCAGTTCCACAATAACCGTGAATGGAGCGCAGTGCAGCGTTTAGAACGGTCGTGGAAGGCATACCCAGTGGGCTCCCAAATAGCATCCATCACTCCCGGACGAATCGGCTTCGCGCAAGGACGAGCGCGAGCATTCGCTGGAAAGAGAGAACAGCGGGTTCTCTGAACTGATTTTTGGAAGTGAAAAGAAAATGCAGAAAACAAAGAATGCGAGCATGATGATTGCGCTGCTCCTTGTTTTGATGGCTGGTTCCGTTGGCGTTTCCGCCGATGGTTCTGACCCACTCGACCCCTCCGACGGAGGGGCCGACTGGGACGGAGACGGCCTGACAAACGCAGAGGAGACAGCTGAAGGCACGGACCCCACCAACCCCGACACTGACAACGATGGTCTACCGGACGGTTGGGAGGTTGCATACGGACTAAATCCAAACTCGGCTAGTGACGCTAACGCGGACCCAGACGGTGATGGATTGACGAACTCTCAGGAGTACGCGTCCGGAACCAACCCCAACGCGGCTGACACCGACGGTGATGGGCAGAACGACGCAAGCGATCCTTTCCCGAACGATCCGAACAACGGATCGATGTCGGATTCGGATGGCGACGGTATCCCAGATGCGTATGATCCGGACTACGGTGACAACGGAGAGGGAACTGGAGACGGCGGAACTGACGGTGGCGGAGATTCCGACCAAGACGGAGAGGGCCAAGGTCAGAACCAAGGATCCCAATCCGGTCAAGACGGTCAGCAGGGCAGCGGTCAGCAGGGTGGAGAACAATCCAACCAGCAAGACAACGGCCAAGGCCAGCAGCAAGGCGGAGAACAATCCGGCCAGCAGGGTGACCAAGAGAGTCAAGACCAGAATGGTAACAACCAGAATGGTCAGAACCAGCAGCAGCAAGGCCAGACCCAAGACAACAGTCAGGGTCAGCAGGGCCAGCAGTCCGACCAGCAGCAGAGTCAGCAGCTCGACAACCAAGACCAGAACGGTGAGAACGACAACGATGGCGATGGTATCCCAGACGACCTGGACTTCGATGATGACCAGGACGGCATCCCCGACAATGTGGATGAATTCCCTGAGGACCACGACAACGACGGCATCAATGACGCTGAGGATGATGATGACGATGGCGACGGCATAGACGACCGCGAGGAAGTCAATGACGGCGATCCTAACTCAGATATCTACGATCACGACAACGATGGCGTTCGCGACAACATCGATTTCGACATCGACAATGACGGCATCGACAATTGGAATGACGTTGGACCGAACGGTGAGGACTACTCACGCGATCACGACAACGACGGACTAAATGACGGAGTCGACCCAGACGACGATAACGACGACATCCTAGATGTCGACGAGATCGACGGCGCTATCGGTCTCTGGAGATACGACCACGACAACGATGGTCTAACCGACAGAGTCGATACCGATGACGACAACGACGGACTTTCCGACTGGTTCGAGCAGAACGATGGCTGGGATAACACCGGCCAGTTCGATCACGACAACGACGGCATCCCAGATCATCTGGATGACGACGATGACGCCGACGGCATCCTCGATGAGGATGAAAACGACGGCAGCCTACTGTGATACAGTAGCGCTGGTCGATTATTGCTCAGGCCCGCGGTCCGTTGATTCGCGGTGACAGGTTCCCTAGGGGTGATTCAGTCCCTAGGCGAACCGCCCCTTTTTCCATCCTCAGAAATCGAAGAGGGTTGGTTGATTTTCGGACTTCAGATGATTTGCTGATGCTAGTCTGTCTAGGGCTCTCTGCAATCTACCATCAGAGAATCCATATTCACCTTGTAGGAATTCACGTAAGTCCTTCTCAACGGCACGCTGCGCTTGGGGAATAGGATCTGGATGAACAGGATGATTGAGAAATAACCCTCGTATAGTTTCGATATCCTCTGGCATTTCGAATTCCTTCACTTCAGCAACCGCTTCCATTGTACCATGTTCTTTGATTAGTTTCAGACCAGTTTTTGGACCAATTCCCTTGATTCCAGGGTGGAAGTCGGTTCCAATCATTATCGCAAGGTCAACCAGTTGCTCTTTAGTAATCTCGTGAGTGTCGAGCATTTCCTTCAATACAACCTTCTCAGCGGTTAGTACACGGCCGAATTTCTTGCGTCCGTGACTGGTTAGATTCCGAATCATTACAGGAGATCCATACAGAAGAGTGTCCCAATCTTGGCTAGCAACAGCGGCTACCTCTCCATTCGCACAACGAACCGCTCCTGCGCCTTCAGCTTCCATCGGTGCCTCAATCCAGACTAGGCCTAGGCAATCGAATAGCCGCTTGGTCTCGGCGACCATGGCACGAGTGTATTCAGCGGTCTGTGGGCCGAGTTTCTTTGCGAGAGCCATGTCTCCCGCCTCAACGGCAGCTTCCCACTTTTCTACAGCCTCGACTTTACGCTCCTTTCTTCCGGCAAGTGTTTCCAACTTCAGGTCATGTGGACGACCATCAAAGATGAATACCGGCTCGATTCCATTCTCTAGCATCCAGGTCGCTCGATCAAGAAATCCCATCAGATGAGCAACAGGCTTTCCATTGAAGGAAAGCGGCTTACCATCTTGGCCGACAAGGCTAGTGATGAATTGGTAGGCATTCAGGAATACGTCGACGGCAATTTTCTGACCCGCCATCTCATTCAATTCTAGAGGGTGTGCGGTTGCTAAATCTCTCAAATTACAGCCCAGATTCACTCCCCCCTGCCGATGGCTAGCCTATGCTAACCGTCGAGGCATTTAGGGTTGAAGTCGGGCGCGAGGAGGCGGGAGGAACGGACTTGAGCGGGCTAACTCTAGTTGGAAGCGGCTGGCATCCAGCACTGTTCCGCTCAGAGGCAGAGGCATTAGTTGGTCCAGTCGGTTTTGTTCATCCAAGGGTTGTAATTACTAATTCGATAGATGAGGAAGCGCTCAATCGTCTAAGCAGATCAGCTCTAGTTGACGAAGTGCTTTGCAAAGCAGAACATAGCGAGGTTATTGAACCAACAAGAATAATCCAACGAATTACAGATTGGGCAAGCAAGAATCTACCAAACGGAAGCTTTGCGGTCAGAGTCAGAGTAATCGGTTCGGGTTTAGCAGGCTTTTCGCGGTCCGCTATCGCACAGGGTGTGGGAGGAGAACTCTCTAGTGATTCGCATCCAGTAGATTTGGAAAACCCAGAAAATGAAATTGTAGTAATTCTAGCAGGCCCAGAAGACCCACCAAACCATCCTGACCCATTATACCTCTCACCACCGATGATAATCTGGGGATTGAAACAAGAAAATTGGCAGCGTTCAGGTTGGGGAGGTCGTTCACCGATGGACCGCCCATTTTTCCAACCGGTGTCTTTGGAACCAAGATTGGCGCGACTGATGATTTCTCTTGGTCATCGCTCCGACACAGAACCTACAACAGTAATCGATCCGTTCTGCGGAACCGGTGGAATAGCAATTGAAGCCATGTTAGCAGGATTGAATGTCCTCGCAAGTGATCTTGACCCGAAGATGGTCAAAGGCACCAAGGAGAATTTGCAATGGGCATCTGAAGACCTCTGTAGCGGCTATTCTGCAACATGGGATGTGCAAGAGTCTGGCGTCGGGCTTACTCCTGATGTTTGGGGCAAGGTAGGTGGTGCAATCTTTGCTTTCGACCCTCCATATGGCCGCAATGCTTGGAAGTCTGATGATGGTTACCAACTATTCCTCAAGGCCTGTTCTGCTGCTAGAACAATTGACCATTCAGGCTCTCTATGTACACTTCTTCCAACTGACCCAGCGATTCTGAAAGATAATTCAGACGAACCGTTAGACTATCTCGTTATGGGCAAGCCTTGGTCAAAGGTGGTTGACGAAATGCTCGACCGTGGGTGGAAAGTAGCCCTGACTGCACCGGTCAAAGTTCACCGCTCGTTGGCACGATTATTGGTTGTCGCGCACCCGTCGCATTGAAATTCTGCGGGCTTTCGTCAGCGGCTGGGCGATTGGTGTAGTCTGGATATCATCTGGCGCTTCGGACGCTAGGACACGGGTTCGAATCCTGTATCGCCCACCACTAATCATTTCCAAGTCAGAATGAACATTCAAAGCAAATCCGAGTATGGAATTAAGTGCTTAATTTCCCCATACAAATTATTTCTTTGTTGTTTAAGTTCTTTGATTTCGATACTAACCGTTTCTTTGTATTTCTGCATTTTTCCTATATTTTTGGTTAGTTTTTGAATTTCCTCATCATTCTTTTTTATCTTGTCCTGTTTCCTTTCTTCTTTCCGCAATAATAGATTTGCATCTCGTACTTCCCTCTCAGCTTTTGCAACCTTGTCCGCTAATTTGCCTTCCTTCTTTTTGTTCATTTCTCGAGCGCTATCATTTCTAGCCTCTGCAGCACCATAACCAATGCCCAAGACAATAATACTTCCACAACAGCCCAACACAGGCATAGGCTCGTCCATGCTGTAACTTTCAGCGGCACTACTGGTAAACCAATTTGTTCTTTCATCATTTCCGTTGGAACAATCTTCTTTGTCATCTAGAACCTTAGAACCATGAATCGTCTCTCCATTTCCACAATCAAATCCTTGCTCAAAATATGAATCCCTTTGAGTTTCCCAGTGCATCATACCGAGAGCCAAAATAATAATCGCTGCGATCCACCATCCAAGCAAGAATCCCTCGGAATCAACATAGACTGGATGTCTGTTAAGTTCTCTTCTCTTTTCATCCAATTGAACCTTTTTTGTTACTTTTTTTACATTTTCTCTCAGTTCAACAAGTGTCCCAGAACTGATAGTTTTTTCTGCCCTACTTGTCCTTGAATAACGGATGATTCTCTTCTTTAATTCCTTTTTATTTCCAGAGACCGGCAGTCCATATCCGTGTAATATATCCTTCAATTGATTTACAGTTAGAGAATCGGGGATCGAGTCTCCCCACAACTGAGTTAAGTCATCAAGATCAAGTTGCTGGAATTGATTGTCAGATTCTAACTTCTCAATAAGTTTCTTTGATTTAGCCAATTCTTTAGAGTTAATTTTCTTCTTTTCTTGCAATTTAGCAATTTCTGCATTTTTTTTATAGATTTCTTTGAGAGATTTTTTGAGGAATTTCAGGTCTCTTTTCCCCATTCAATCACCTAATCTCTTGTTTAATTGGAAATGAGCATCATCAACCGATTCGATAACTTGTTTCGCCTGTTTAATGTCCGCAAAGGACAATTTTGAGAAATGTTCAACTTTGACATCGTGGTCCTTAATTATGGTTTGAAGGTCCTCTATCTGGACAATTGCATATTCAGGATATTTTTTTGAATATTCCAATATTTTTTCTAATTCATCTTCGATTCCAAGGATAATCATTTTCAAATCTCCGACGAAATTTTCTTCCTTTTCTTTTCTCTCCAAATATCCTTTTACGTCCCATGCAATACTAGATAATGTGTCCAATTTATTATCCAATTCAACAAGTCCACTCATGGTAGCAATTTGAAGTTCAGCGACGGATCCAATTGAATTTAGGATTAAATTTGTTGAACGTCTAATATCTTCAGATGTTTCTCTTTGCATAGCCCTCATTCTTCCGATGTCGGACTTCATTGACCTTAATTTGACGGAATTATACCCTGAGAATCCAAGACCGAAACCGCTACCCCAAGAGGTCTTTGGACGCTTGCTCATTGATTATGCGTTAGTCCTTTCAAACTTAATCTCACCGCAATGTAATTTCTAGTCGGTGTAACTCATAATTTGAACTGTAATCATTATCGCCCACCACTAACTCTCCACGGGGTCTTCCTTAGACCTCACTTTCTTTATCCAGCGGAATAGTAGTCTCGAGAATACCATTGAGAATGCTAGGAAAACTAGTGAGTACCACCAGGGGTTATTCTCGCTAGTGGCGATGAAATAGGTCACAATTAGAATGCCCATTCCGTAGAAGGCTCGAAAGATCGAGTAGGCAATGAATGACTTGACCAATGGATTTGCAAGAAACCGTTGCAACCAAGTTTGCTCAGGCAATTGGCTAATCCTCTCGCCTCCAATGACTAATCTTGTCTCCACCGACCTCAATTTCTCTGAATTGTTGCAGACCAGCGGAAACCAATTCGGATTCAGAGAACACCGTTCCGTTTCCACTCAACTCGATAGGCGATTGGCATAGGTGAGCTCTGTCGACTAATCCAGCTGCCAAGAATCTCCTCCATGTGTTTGGGCCGCCTTCAACGAGAAGTGATTGGGTTCCTCGATCGCCAAGGAAATCTAGGATGCGAGCGATTGGGATTTCACCATCATCAGCCGCTAGGACTGCTCGCTCGACGTTTTCTGCATCCGAATCTGGTAATTCGAATGGCTCGGCGTGAATCAGCAGTGTAGGTGCATGGCCATCATTCAGTAATTTGCAATCTGAGGGAGTTCTACCATTAGGATCAATGATAATGCGTGTAGGTGGATTTCGTGGCCCAATATCTGGTCCGCGTACCGTCAAAGAGGGGTCATCTCGAACCACTGTGTCAACCCCAACTAGAATCGCCATAGAATCAGCCCGAAGAGCATGAACAATCTCCAATGATTCCGCAGAGGAAAATCGCTGGGCAGGCTCGTTGGGATCACAATCAACTCTTCCATTTGCATCAATTGCAGCCTTCAACAGAATCTCCGGGCGCATATTTTCGCACCAATGCATGAATTCACTCATCTGAGCATTGCATTCGTCAGCCAGAAGCCCAGAATCGACCTCAACTTCTGATTTCATCAGTGTTGCAGCACCATCTCCACGAACTGTTGGGTTTGGATCATCAGCACCGATTACAACTCTCTTGACTCCTGCCCAAAGTAAGGCCTCAGTGCAAGGAGGAGTTCTCCCAAAGTGATTGCATGGCTCTAATGTAACATAGGCTGTAGAGCCCTGAGTTGGGACACCCTTTGCCTCAGCATCGGCAATCGCCATTTGTTCTGCGTGCAAACCCCCCAAGTGGTCGTGCCACCCCTCAGCGATGATTTCTCCATTCTGAACTAGCACACATCCAACTAACGGGTTAGGCATTACTCGATGCCTACCACGCTCGGCGAGCTCGATGGCTCGCCACATGAATTGTGCATCATCGTCCATGCTGTTCGGACCTTGCGAATGCCCCATCACACTTGATTCCTCCATTCGCGAGGATTCAAGTTTAGTTCGGGCCCTCAGATAACTATGCCGCGTATAGCCTGCATCCTCAATCCAAAGGCCAGAGACGGAATATCATCGAAAAGTTGGCCGGAATTTGAGACAGCACTTACAGCAGCAGGATTCGAAATCGACATTCACGAAACTCAGCATGTCGGCCATGCCATGTCAATCGCTCACGATCTACTTTCTGACGACCACGATATGATTGTAGCAGTAGGAGGCGATGGTACAGCCCACGAAGTCGCCTCGGGCTTACGGGACAGCGGTCGTACCTTGGGTATCCTGCCGATTGGAAGTGGCAATGATTTCGCTCGCGCCTTAGGAATTCCACTCTTTGATGTTCAGGGCGCAGTGGATTTGCTGTCAAACGGAACTGATCATTCAGTCGGGGCAGTTCGCGCTGAAGGACCGGCTGCAAGCGATCTGCCGCAATACAAGATACCACCACCTCACCCATGCAATGGAGAACCGAATCGAGAAGGTAATCTAGTCCGCTGGTCCTTCCTAGAAATCGATGGAGGGGTCACAAGCAGCGTAAATCGGATGAAGATTGCAGGTAAATTCAGTTGGATTCGCGGCCAAGCCAAGTACACCGCATTAGGTATTCGTGCAATTCTTGGATGGAAGACTCAACCTGCTTGGATGCGAATTAATGGAGGAGAGACGCAAACCGTTCCCCTTCAGGGCCTCTTCGTCCTCAGCCAGTGTGAAACTTTCGGGGGCGGATTCAGGGTTGCTCCAGGCGCTCATCCAAAGCGTGATTGTGCCTCACTCATCATCGGTTTAGGATTGTCAAAACTACAGATGCTAGCAGTCATGGGTCCACTTGAGAAGGGTAAGCACATCGGCAAGTGGGGTAAGATTACTATGGAGGATTGCACATCATTCGAGATTGGTGCAGTAGATTCCGAAGGACAACCAAGCCAAACTCAACCACATAATCCTCCGTTATTCATTAATGTGGATGGAGAAGCTTGCCTAACGACTCCTTGCAGCCTCGAGTTTCATCCTCATCAACTAATTGTGCGCGGCGGCACTACAATTCCCAATGAATGATAGTGGCGCAGACGGAGAGATTTGAACTCCCGAGTCCAAGGGACACCGGATTTCAAATCCGGCGCAATACCAGGCTATGCGACGTCTGCAGTAATCAGCCGTAGCGGCTACTTTTCATGAATCTATGCGGTGGCTAAATCCACTCAAAACTCGTAATATCCTGGTCTACACCATGCTGGAAGGCTTGTTGCAGCATCTGGATGAGTCAGGCCAACAAACAGAACCATGACGATGATGAAGAAGGCAGGGAATAGGGCTGTGAGCGTCAGGATTCCAGAATCCGCATCACCGTACAAGTGCATGAAAATCGCTGCTATCATGATGAATTTTGGAATTGCAATGAAAGTTAGAATCCACAATGTCAAGACCTTCTCTGTAGTGTCATAGTCAGCGGCAAACTCGGATAGGTCTAATCCGACCGCCGCCACTTCAATGAAAGTCAAAATCATCAAGCCGTAGAAATTCATCCAGTAGGGGTCTTGCCCCAAAATCTTGTAATGCGCCATATCTAATCACCTCAATACAGATAGAAGAATGGGAACACCAGTACCCAAACCAGGTCAACAAAGTGCCAATAGAGACCGAAGTACTCAATCGATACAGCGTTATTAGGAGTGTAAAGTCCCTTCCAAGCCTTGAATGTCATGTAGCTCAAACCAATGATTCCACCCGCAACGTGAGCACCGTGAGTTCCGGTAGTCACGTAGAACAGGGATGCGGAGACTTGGATGTTCGCCACCATGTGTGCGCCTGTGGCCTCATCGACGTAGGAGTGGTGTTGGTAGTGGTCGGCATTGATTGTGTAGCCTTCGTCGACTAAGGAGATGATGTCGTGCTCGTGAAG
This sequence comes from Candidatus Thalassarchaeum sp., assembly GCA_022449345.1. Lineage (GTDB taxonomy): Archaea > Thermoplasmatota > Poseidoniia > Poseidoniales > Thalassarchaeaceae > MGIIb-O1. Next base: position 93,625 of record JAKURL010000002.1, read on the forward strand.
GCCGATGGCGCTGATTTCTGGAACATAGAATCCAATGAACCACTCGATCATCTTCAGGGTAAGGAACAGACATGCGAGGAACCAAGTTGCCCCCAGGTATCGATATACCTTCTTTCGGCGTGCCTCGTCATCTAAGTCAGGCATCTTGGCATAGCGAAGTGCCTGTACAATTGTGAATGAGGACAAAATCAGTGCGAATGTGTTGATTGCTCCGGGTGCTAGATGCCACCAGCTGGAAGCGATTAGATGGCTTGCTGGTTCGAAGCAAGTTACTGCAACACCTTCCTGCCATCCGGTTGGATTTGTCGCTGGGTCGAACATTCCGCGATCGAAAACTGTGCCACAGTTCTCGATTCCGAGTCGGTATCTCATGTAGGTGCTGAATAGAGATGTGAATACCATCATCTCCGACATTAGGAAGACCCAAACTCCTACTTTTCGAATCTGGACTCCACGGAATGGAACTCCTGTGGCTAATGGCTCGTAATGTCCGTCAAAGGACAGGTCCTGCCTCCACCAGATGAATAGAGCAAATCCGATTACTAACAATCCTAGCAGAATCATCGGAATGTTACCGGGGTTGTAAGTTCCGTACGACCAAGCTTCGGCCATAGCGAAGAGGAAAATCGCGATACCAATGGAGAGGAATATTGGGGAGAACGAATTGTGTGGAGCACCATGGCCCCAGTCGTGTGGACCCCATGGCTCAGGAGTATGATAGTCATGGTCGTAATCGCCGCTCAATGGCTCACCTCCTCGTGGTCTTCAGGCACCATCAAGCGACTGAACCACTTTCCAACTCGACCAGGCTCGTTAGCAATGTGCTCGTTTGCATCCTTCAATACTGGCAGGTTGTGCCAATCGAAGGAAGGAGTTGGTGGAGGCGAGGAAGTCATCCACTCGAATGACCATCCACCCCATGGGTCTGCCGGTGCCTTATCTCCTCTAACTAAACTGAGTAGCATATTTGCAACCAAAATGAAGTTCGAGAAGAAGAACAAGAATGCACTAACCGAGATGAATAGATTCCAGTCGGCGGCCCACTCAGGCAGGTTGGTGAAATCTTCAGTGGTGATGAAGTAAGTGTGTGTTCGTCGAGGCATTCCAACTACACCTAGTCGGTGCATTGGCCAGAAGATGCCATTGTAGGTGACGAATGCGGTTAGGAAGTGTAGGGTTCCTAACTTCTCGTCTAGCATTCGTCCAGTCATCTTTGGATACCAGTAATAGATTGCAGCGAAGAATCCGAAGACGGTTCCTCCGACCAATACGTAGTGGAAGTGAGCTACTACGAAGTATGTCTCGTGAAGGTGGGTGTCCATAGCGATTGAAGGGAAGAACATGCCTGAAATTCCGCCAAGGGTGAAAGTTACTATGAAGCCGAGCGCCCACAATGTATGCGTACGATAGACAAGCGAACCTCCGTGCATTGTTTTCAGCCAATTGAAAATCTTTATTCCGGTTGGAACAGCAACCAACATTGTAGTCATCATCGTAACAAATCGCAAGGTGGGCGACATTCCAGATGTCAACATGTGGTGACCATAGACAATGAAAGATAAGATTCCAATTCCGGCCAACGCGTAAACCATCGAGCGGTAGCCGAAGATTGAGCGTCGTGCAGATGTCGCAAGCACCTCAGATATTACTCCGAATGCAGGCACGATAACCACGTATACCTCAGGATGACCGAAGTACCAGAACAAGTGACTCCATAGCAATGGATCTCCACCTGCAGAAATATCGTAGAATGCTGTTGAAATCGTTCTGTCTAGATAAACTTGAATCAATCCAACTCCGAATGCTGGAATCGAAAGGAATAGCATGAGGTTGGCAACTAAGATTGACCAAGTGAACAATGGCATCTGCATCCAACCCATTCCTTCAGCACGCATGACTGCCATTGTGGTAAGGAAGTTGATTCCAGTTAGGGTTGAGGAAGCAACCAACATGATTTGTCCTGCAACCCACATTGTTACTCCTGTGTGTGCTCCAGCGGTGACGATGTATGGTGCGTAACCCGTCCAACCTGTATCCGCGCCTTCTCCAGAGAAAACTCCGGTGAAGATTAGTAGGGCAGCGAATGGCTGTAGCCAGAAGGATAGCGCATTGAGTCTCGGCATTGCAAGGTCCGGTGCACCGATTTGTAGTGGTACAATCCAATTTGCAAATCCAGCGATTAGTGGCATCGCAGCCAAGAAAATCATCGTGGTTCCGTGCAATGTGAAAAACTGATTATACTGGTCTTGAGATATGAATCCCATCTCGGGTCCGGCTAATTGTAAGCGAATCATCATTGCAAGAATTCCACCGATGCCGAGGAAGAACATACCCTGAACGAAATACAGAGTTCCAATCTTCTTGTGGTCGGTACTAGTAAGCCACTCGGTAATCCATGGAGCTAGATGCTCCCAGTCGAAAGCATCTGGATTAGTTCTGTAAAATCCGTATAGTATTGTAATTACCAGTAAGATACCTGAGATGATAATCAACGTCGCTAGGACAGTGAACGGGTCTGCTGGGTCTAGAGCAGCACCGAGCGATCCCGCAACGGTAATGCTTAGGCGATTCCACTTATCTTCAGGGCCTTGCACACCATCTCCGTTTACGGAATTGACGTGGAGGACGAAGTCGACATTTCGTCCATGGCTAGGTGCAGTCCATTCAACGGTCCAACTGCGGTAGTCATTACCCGCCTCTGTATGGGTTACTTCTGAAGAATCACGTGATTGTACGGTGGCATCCACTGGAGTGATTTCGCCGCCAGATGCCCAGAGATTGAATCCACCAAGGTTAGCTGCACCATCGGTTGAAGGCCCACCAGTGAATGAAATTGTAAGTTCATAGGTTTCTGAGACGTTATATTGCTCAGGGAGTCCATCTAGGGCAACTACAACTCCTGTATCGGCAACTCCGTTGTGGCAATTACAGCCGCCCGATTTCACCTGTTCATAGCCAATACCATTCGGCAGGGAGTTGACTGCCGGTGATACCACCATTGCAATCGAAATCAGGATTAGTACAACCATACTTCTCGTGATGAGTGTCTTCTTCTCCATCCTATTTACCTCCTCAAGCGTGAACGTTGACTCCCGCAATCATGTATGCGTGGTCGTCACCACAATACTCTGTGCAGAGTAGTAGAAAGTCCTCGACCTCATCTGCAAGAACCCACTGAGTAGTAACCTGACCAGGCTGAGTATCTTCCTTGATTCCTAAAGATACGAACCAAGGTGCATGAGTGACGTCCTCGGAGGTCATAATTGCAAGATAAGCCTCACCTGCCTTCAAAGAAATAAGTGGGCTGTCCCTTCCCTCAATTTGTGCGAATCCTGTATCACATATGTCCGCATCTAAATCATAACAATCGAAACTCCAAACCCACTGTTTTCCAGAAATTCCAATCTCGTGATAACAATCAGCTTCGTACAATCCTTCGGATTGATTGAAGATTAGATTAGAAGATTCTCCGACGACACACTCATCACCAAAGAATCCGTCTTCCTCATTTGCAGCGGACCAGATATTATCCAAGGGCGCCCAAGAGATGAATGTAAGATAGACGATTAAAATAAATGGCACTACAGTCCAAGTTATTTCCAATTTCATATTGTCATAATGAGCAGGGAAAACCCCCACTTTTAGGTCGTCAACATTGGGATTTTGACCGTCCTCTGAACGATAGAAAAATGAGTGGTGATACAACCATCCGAAGGTGAATAATCCGACCAAGGCGGACCATACAAGATACTCGTTCCAGAGGTCATCGTATAGAGGCGTGATGAGACCCATCGCAATCTCCAATCCAACCGCGTGCGAAAGCCCCTCATAAGTGTGAGGTAGGTCAGTCCTGAGCAAAGGTCCGACGTAGTCGGAAATGACTTCAAACGACCTAGTTCAGAAGGCTGATTGGGAGGAGGCCTGATTTGTTCAGGTTATACTTCAATTTTGCTCGAATGGATGAAGAGTTATGGGTGCTAGTGATTGGATTCAAGAGAGAGCAAAAACAGCCGGTCCTCCAGGCCGAGCAATACGCTTCGAGATGGCCGCTCGGGCCTTCGCAGAGAGCCAACTTCGCAATCGTATGCCGTTAGATGGTGGAGCAGGATGCCCAATAGTTGTCGAAGGTAAGAAAGACGAAGTTGCCCTACGAGCACTCGGCTTTGAGGGACCCATTGAACTAATCAATCGAGGCTGGGATAGATCCCGACTCGTCGCATATTTCTACGATACTTACGGAACTCGAAATACAATCGATGGTGGCCCTCCTCTGATGTTATTGATGGATTGGGATCGAACCGGAGGCCGTATCCAAACCTCATTGAGAGATCGACTAAATTCACTAGATGTTCCAGTCGATGAAAATCTCAGAAAGGTCCTGTTGAGAGCCATGAAGCCTGAGGGTAAAACCGTCGAAGCACTGGCTCCACATGCAAAGATTCTCAAGTCGATGATTGAAGATCAATTTGACAGAGTCTGAACCTATTTCTTCGGAAATGAGGTGGGACTCTCTTTGACAGCATTCAGTACCAAGTGAGTAACTGAGCGAACCACTCCATCCACCGATAGTAGATTCTTTGAGAGGTCATCCAAATCACTCCTATCGCTGGCTCTAGCGATTATCATCGAGTCGAATTCACCGGTCACATCGTAGACACCGTAGACCCTAGGGTCGCGAGCAATTTTCTCTTGGATTTCGATTAGGCGCCCCTTCTGAATTCTAAGTCCGATGACTACGTTAAGTCCCCATCCGACCTTTTCCGAATCGAGAATTACTCGATATCCCTTGATGATTGCCTTTTCTTCTAGTTTCTTGACTCGATTACTGACTGTTCCAAGTGATACTCCAACCTCCTCAGCGATGCGGCGCAGCGATGTTCGGGCATCGCGTTCGAGCACCTCAATGATGCTGCGGTCGGTATCGTCGAGCATGAATCTCCCTCGGGAGACCGCCCTTGAGTCACTCGGCTATTGAACATTCACCTCGAAAAACGCCTCTAAATTGAACGTATGTTCACTCTTCTTCGTTGACTTCGATGCCCCTAATTATCCGTAAAACATGCAGTTCACTGGCCCTCATCATTAGGCTGACTCGCCCACCAATCCAAACTGGAATTGTCGTCCCATCCGACTCGTCCACCAGTAGGCGGTTGCCTCTAATTGGAGCAAGTGAAATGTTGACTAAAGATGGGTCTGGCTCGTCTCCTGATAGTAAGGAATCGATTATTTTCGACGGCACCTCAGTGTACCCTTTGTTGACTGTTCCAGCGATTATTTTCGCTGCGGAGCCAACAACGCGTTCAAACTCACCGCGTCGTAAATGAATCGCCTCAAGACCGAGGTATACCACTTTCAGCGGCCGCCATCGTTTGCCCGGAATTCGAGTCCTTCCTCCCCTCCGGCTTCTTTCAGATGCCCAAATTTCGTGTGCCTCTGGTGTTGACCAAAGAATTTTCTTTCCACGCATCCATAACTCATCAGGCAGCGATCCCAAATCATCTTGCAATAGAGATCTAACTTCTCGAATAATTGGTTGTGGGACATCCTCGTTATCCGCAGGTGCCTTATCCTCGGTGAGTATCTGCTCTACCTGCACACTTGTTTGTTCTCCGGTCTCAGAATGTTTCTCAAGAACCGCTAGGAAAAATCCTCCAGCCTCGGATTCATCATTCCATACGCGCATGCATAATGGTAATACGTCGATAATTTCGTTTTCAGATGGTGAATGGAAGCTGTCTCGCAAATCTTCATCCTGAACGATTGAACAGTCATAGGAAAGGTTAGGCCATTGTTTCATTCCCTCTGATGCACTCAGATTTGGAATCAAATCGTGCGCTGAAATTAGACTTAATGTTGAGTCTCGCCGAAGAACTTCTGCGACTACGGCTTCGTTTTCAATCGGGTCGAGTGAGCAAGTCGAGTAGACAACTCTTCCACCAGATTTCACTAGTTGAGTCGCCCTGCTCAGTATGTCTATCTGCAACTTCTGCATCGAACGCCCGTCGTCCGGTTTCCAACGAGTCCAGACATCAGGATTCTTTCGAGTGGTTCCGATTCCTGTGCAAGGTACATCAACCAATGCGCGGTCGTAACCAAACTCTGGAACTTTGGGAAAATGACGAGCATCATGATTGACTATGATATTACTTCGCGAACGATGTCTCTGCATATTCGATACCAGTAGATTGACTCTACCTCTGACAATTTCGTTCGCTACAACCACACCCGAATTGTTGAGGTGCTCTGCAATCTGCGAGGTCTTTGATCCTGGGCTGGCGCAGACATCGAGAATATACTCTCCCGATTGTGGCTGCAAAGCCAGCACAGGGAGCATCGAAACCGCCTCTTGTTTGGTCAGCCTTCCAGTCTCATGTAATGCGGATAAGGTGGATTTCACCTTGCCTTCCGCCTTACCTCTGTCAAACGGCATGATCCAAGCAGAGCCTGGACCCTTGAACCACTCGATTGGCTTGCAATCTAACGATTGCAACCATTCTTCAACCCATCTTTGATCTCCAGAAAGTGGGTTGACGCGCACGGTTTCTGGTAGCCTTTCGTATGCGTGCGCGAACCAAGATTCAGAATTATCTCGCCAGCAGCCAACCGCCTTCAGCAGCAGGCTGCTTCGCGCGGCCTCATCCCAATCGACCTCCTCTCGCACAGGGCCGCGTCAATCAACTCGGACATCAACCGATTGGCTCTGGCATTCTCGCAAACCCCATGAATTTGTGTTTCTCAGGTGAACAATTTCGTAAACGGTTAAACCTCTAACTCTGCGCTCGAAACTCACGGCGTATGCCGTATGGGATGCACATGACTGGACTGAGAAGGAGAATTGCGAGAAGCCCAACCGAGCCTAATCGAACGACAAATACCGAAGCCACGCGCAAGTTGGTAGGTCTAGTCAAACGTGCAAGAAAGAATGGCAGTGAACAAGGCCCGCTGACCCCGGTCGAGGCATTGATTACTATTGATCAGGAAGAATGGGTCTGGCAAGTCGTCGACAGAGATGTGCTTGAGGTGTTATCCCATCGATTGGTATTCGAATCTTCAGCAGGCAAGCGCCGTGAAATTCTGATGACTGCTGGAATTGATGCTGCAATGGATGCAGCCGCTCGTATTGTCGAATTAGATGGCGGCTGTGTATTAATTGAGACTCTAGACCCTTGAATCTTGGAATCTTAGCACATATATTCTGAAATTGTAAGGTTTTGTTGCTTCGCCGTCTTGAAATAGTGCAGGTAGGTGCGACGGCCCGATGGCGAAGGAGAAGAAGGGCAGCGGCATCCAGCAGGCAGCGGGTCTGATTCGTTACTTCGACGAGGAGTCGGAGGATGCCATTCAGATCAGTAAGGGGATGGTTTACGCCGCTTGTATAATATTCTCAGTGGCAATTTATCTCCAGCAACATGGCGTCTGGTCATGGATGGGCGACGTTCTTTCAGGAATCATCTGATTATTCTTCACCGGTCAAATCGACTAGTGGAACTTCATCCTCGAGTAGGTGCGAGGCTTCGACCTCTTCTCGCTCGTCTGTCTTGTCCCACCACGTCATAATTCCCGAACCACTTGCTGCAGTCTCGGAAGACCTGACCTCAGTTGTAGGGTCTGCTTCGACTAGGGCTTGGACTGCTCTCGCTAGAGCTCTTTCTACCGCAGGCGCGTTGTGATCTGCCAAAGCAGCTCGGGCCTCATCCAGATTCTGCTCAGCCTCGTCCAGGATGAGTGCGATATCATCACTGCCCCGAAGGGCTGCCACTTTTTCAGAAAGTAAAGTGATTTCTTCATTCATTTCATCTCTAGCGTGATGGATTAGTCCTTCCCAAGCGATACGATGTTCGGCTAGAGTGGCACTTGTTCTCTTTTCAAATCTCGATGACCAAGACGGTTCCCAAGGATTGCGCCCTAAGGTAGCGGCTATGTCGTGTACAATACGCGCACGTAGAGCCAGTGGACCAGTAATCTCGATACGGTTCAAGAAGCATCTTGCCAGCAATCCAAATCCCCAATATGAATCGGAAAAGACAACCATTGTAACGTCACCAGCTGAGGTTGAGAATGTCCATCTCTGCTCGTCATAGCCAGGCTCGGAATCGAAGTGTGGTGGGTCTGCCGGACCGAGGGAGCGTAGGGCTGCTCTAGCAACATCTCCGAGATATACAGTTGAGTTGCCTTTGATTCCGGCAGGACGCAGTCTTCCCTCAATATCGATTGACATCTGTGGTTGACCTTCCCGGGCCTGAGCCCATAGGATGGTTTTGTTTGGGTCGAGGCCGATTGTTCCCGCCACATCTGGCTCGGCCTCGTCAACCATGCTGACGGCTATCCTGACCTCGCGTTGAACGTTACGTGCAGACGAGAATGCTCAAGTTCCGTCTGCGTGAACACCCACTCGTGCCGCGACGCAAGTACGGACGACTTACTAAAGTCGTAGAGATTCCACCCAAGGATAACTGCTCGCGATGCCGTGCTGGAAAGCATTGTCCACATCCCGGCCATCCGGGAAATACTGTGCAACCGGAACGCGAATGGCAGGGTCCAGAAGTGGTTGATAAGCGACAGAACAAGAAAAATCCAGCTAAGAAATGATTCCACTAATCTTGCTTAATCGACGGAGCGGGAGCCTCGATGTACTCGCTTTGCAATTTTTCATCGACTTCTGAATTGACTTCGAATTCTTCGAGTTCTGGTAGACGTTGAGCCCTGTGATAAATTTCCCTCAGTGTCTGGTCACTAATCTCCAGATAGACTCGAGTAGTAGCGATACTTGCGTGCCCCAACAATCGCTGAATTGTGACGAGGTCAGCACCTCTCTCGAGCAATCCGGTTGCGAATGTGTGCCTCAAAGTGTGAGGTGAAAGTCGCGCGCGGGGGATTTCAGCCTCATCAGCGAGTCTGTCGATTAATTTCTGAATCGATCTTGGATTGATTCTTCGACCTCGGCTTGAGAGGAATAGCGCTCTCTCTGAGTCTTCATCTTCGAGCAGCTTCGAGCGCATTGTCCTAATTGGATTCCAAGCCCCAATCGCATCGGTGGTTTTCTTGGTAAACAGAACCGTTCGATCCTTCTCTCCTTTTCCACCGATTACGAGGGCGGAGAGGTCTTCGTGGTCGACATCGTCGATGTCTAGATTACATAATTCTGAGATGCGTAGCCCAGTATCCAACATCGTAGTAACGATTGGATGGGTTAACGGATCTTCCATCCTCAGAGCCGCAGCGCGGACTTTCAACACCTCTGAGCGGCCTAATGGTCGAGGTAGAGGACGTCGACGTGCTGGGCGCTGAACCCACTCTGGAACAGAATAGCCAAGCCACTTCAGAAGATGCGACACGGCGGCGATTCTGGCATTGATTGTAGCAGGGCGCATCTCACCGAGGCCATTCAGCCAAGCATCGATGCGCCCGATTGACGGATTTGCACGCTCATGGTAGACACGTACTGGAATCTTCTGAGCTTGCTCCCAATCGATTTCTTCTTCACCCGGTAATACCGTTGTTGAGAAGTCTCGCGCTGCTACAGTGTAGGCTCGAATGGTATGCTTCGACTTCTTCTCAGTGCGCAATTGCCCAGCCCAGTATTCGAACCAAGGTAGGGCCGCCAATCGCATTAGTCTGGTAGGTAGGGCATTGATCGGGTTGGCATGGCTAATTATCGAGGAAGCTTCGAACCGCCCCTGCGTAACCTCATGGCTAGCAATTCCTCTATCTTCGCCTTCCATATCTTGGCCCCTCGCCTATTTCCGCCGCGAACGACGGGTGCATCCCTGCCCATACGGGCGAGCCCAAGTCCCTCTATCACGACTTGAATGCTTCTGATGCTGTGAGCCTCACGGCTCCATTTCCTTAGCGGCATGAAAATCGCCGGATGTTGACTTTAATCAGAAATCATAGATTGTTTGTCTGAAGTCGAATTTGCCATTTCTGCCTCTCCCTTTTGCTGTCTTTCAATAGCATCCAGTCGGTCATTAAGGTGTTGAGCGACTGCTGCAGCGACATTGACTCCAGAGGCTCCTTCAATTCCTTCGAGTCCAGGACTTGAGTTGACTTCTAGAACAAGCGGACCGTCTCTCGATTCCAAGAGGTCGACACCGGCAATATCCATACCTAGGATATTTGCCGCTGAGAGAGCCACAGAGATGTATTCCTCATTCAGATTAACCTGTTCGACACTACCACCCAAATGGAAGTTTGATCTGAACTCGCTTCCGGAGGCACGGCGTCGCATTGCAGCCGTTACTTTACCGCCGACAACGAGAACTCGAATGTCTTGACCATGTGATTCCTCAATGTAGGTTTGAACCAATGGGCGCATTCCTCGCTCTAGCATTTGGTTGACTAGTTGCCTGACATGTTGGTCAGTTCGAGCAAGGAATACTCCAGATCCCTGTGTTCCTTCGTGCGCCTTAACCACACATGGGACTCCACCAACACGAGCCAGTGCTCTGTCCAGGTCTTCTTCTGAAGCTACGTGTGCTGTGGCTGGAATTGGAACTCCAGCATCCGCCATCAATTGGCTAGCAAGGAGCTTGTCTCGGCTTTGTTGAATCGAAAGCGATGGATTGAGGATGATGACCCCCATTTGCTCGAATTGGCGAACAATCGCTACACCACGTCGGGTAATCGAGTAGCCAATTCGAGGAATAACCGCCTCACATTCGATAGGCCAACCCCGATGAAAGATACGCCCCCCCTTCTCATCTACGACCACGGTAAGGGATAGCGGGTCGAGGATTCGCACCGCCCATCCAGCCTTCTGAGCCTCATCCGCAAGGCGGCGAGTAGAGTATAACCTCGCGCCGCGCGATAGGATCACCAAGCGTGGGTACATGTTCGCCGCCCACCGCCATCCATTTTTGAGTCTGACGGATATACAATCGATTGATGATATACTCATTCTAGGAATCTAGAACGAAAAATTGCTCAAAAATCTGTATTTCGGCGACTTCTCTCACACGCATGTATCCGCGTTCCGCAAAGCGGAACGCCGAAGGAGTTGAAAGCCCCACTGTGCGACTGCCGAGCGTAAGTCGAGCAGGAGGGATGGGTCTGGACCGTGATTCACTATCGTCTATGAAGGTCTCAGAACTACGTGCGTTATGCAAGGAAAAAGGCCTACTAGTCTCTGGAAAGAAGGAGGAATTAATCTCTCGTTTGCTAGGAAAAGAAGTTACAAAGAAATCTCCGGAAACCAAGGTCACCTCGGCAAGTTTAGAACATGGAAAAGACGACGCAATCGATCGTCTTCTTGCCCGTTTTGAGGCCGGCGGAGCGGTAATGCCTGAAGATGAAGCTCCAGAACCTGCCGTTGAATCAGAGGAAGTCCTCGAGGTCGAGGTAATTGAGGCTGAAATAGTCGAGGCGGAAATTGAACCGGAGGCCGAAGAAGAACTGGAGATAGTTTTGGATGGTGAGGAAGAAGAGCCAACTCTAGAGGTCGAACCCGAGATACTCCTCGATGATGACGACGATCCATGGACTGGAGGTGTTGTCGCAGAGGAAGGCGAACCCGCCCTAGTCGCTGATGAGATAGAGTCGCCAGATGGTTCTGATGCCTCGATTACGATTACAATTCCGAGTCTATCTTCGATTGAATTTTCTCCAAAGGTTATCGGAGCGATTACAATTTCAGCATTAATCCTCGGAGCAATTGGCTTCACCATCTTCATGCAGCAAGACTCCTCATTCCAAGCGAGGAATCTTCACTATGGAGACAGCATGCAATTCAACATTCTAAGTTCAAGCATCGAAGTCGAGGGTGACGATATGGTTGCAATATTTCGAGATGCCGCTGCCGGTCCCCTCGACGATGCCTGCGGTGAACTAACCGCTGAGATAAATTCGGGAACTGGAAGCATTAGTATCCGTGAGGGTGCCCCTTCGGAAATAATCCATCCCTCCGATCAGCAATTCAGCGGCGCAGTCAGCGCTTTGGATGCGTTTGGAAGGATTCATCTCGCAGCAGAGGAAATTATCACTCACGAGATGAATTTCGACCTCAGCGGTAAGACGTGGCGTGAGGAAGGAGACTGTGGAAATTTGGGTTGGGTTCTAGAGGATAATTTCCTCGATATGACGACAAAAACTTGGACCGATATTGGAGATAAACAATTAATTCGAACCAGCACTGATTTGACGATAAGTGATGAAGAAAATCGTGCTACAAACTTCGAAGCCACTACCTTCGGTCTCGATGCAATTTCAGGTCTAGGAGTGGTATCTTCCTACGTCTTCCTACCTCTTACTCCACTGGACTTGCACGAATTCTTCGGAGACGCTTCACTTACCTCCGGCTCGACCTCCGAAGTAGGCTCCGAATGGTCTTGGTCAGTGGGTAATGAAATGAATGACAACAACCACGGTTTGGTCTATCCGATTTCTATGTCTCATTCTGAATTCGATTCTTGCAACGGCCACATTACCATCGACCTGTTGGTCAAGAGTAGTGTTCCATGGCCAGTGCAACAAGATGCTAACATTGTAATCGATAAGAATCTGAAATCGAGTGATTGTGGCTTGATTGAATCCTCACTTTCCGACGCCGCAATCCCAGATGGCCGAATTTCAATCTCCTTCTCGATGAGAGCCACAAGTACCAACTCGGGTTCATCTGCAATCGAATGGTTGGTTGATTACACCAGCAAACCTGGTCCAGGCGAAGATCGTCCCGGAACCAGTGCCCAGAGGTCTTGGGGCGTTGCCATGCCCGACGAGAGTTCCCTGAGGGCTTGGAATCTTGAGTCAGCATTGGAATGCACTCTCGCTAACTATTCTACCAGCGGTGTCGCTACAGCCATCGAACAGGGTGGCTATGTTTGGAGTGCGTCAACCGTCATGGTTGATACGAACATCCAATGGAATATGTCTTGGGTTACTGAAGATGAAAGGGCTGGTTGGACAGTTGTACAGGAAGATAATGGCGGTTGCTCACTAGTTGATGATGAGAATATGGACGACGGTACGGTTCAATGGAATCGCAATGCCATACCTGATACATTGACCATGAATACATTGGAATCTAGATTGCTCTCCTCCTCCAGATATCCTGGATTGAATATACACATCAACGATGGTATTGGAGGCTGGGATGATGATGTCGAGTATGGTTACAGATTGTCGGTGACCGAGGATAACGAAATCTTCGACGTAATCCCAATCAGTTTGGGAGAAGGAGCTGTCAGTGTCTACGCTGAGAAATCTTGGACTGACGACAATAACAGAAATCACGATGTTGTTTGTGTTATGGATGCTGAGAATGCAAGGCTACTCGGTTGGTATCACTTCTGGACTCCACCCAACTGATTCGGCATCAGAAATTCGGTTCGCTAAACCCATCCAAGTAAGTCAACAATAGCGGCACATTGAACAGTCTTCCGAGCGCCGAAGGCGCTCGTATGTCCGTCGATAACGAGGCAGATTTGCCAGAGGCAGGTTCGGCGCCGTTGATTATCGATGCTGAATTTACCGAGGTCGAAGACAAGGGTCTGCCGACCCTCGATACCGTGGATGAGATTAGTACCGCGCGGGCGAGACGCCCGCTCGACCTACCCGAGGCCTCACCGACTCCTGAGGGCAGGGCGAGGGTTGTAACTGTCATCAATCAGAAAGGAGGAGTCGGTAAGACGACGAGCGTAATCAATATCGCCGCGCAATTGGCGCTTCGCGGACACAAGGTATTGGTCGTCGATGCAGATTCTCAGGGCAATTGTGCGACAGGACTTGGAGTTAACAAGAGTCGAGTCAATACCACCACTCGAGATTTGATTCTAAACCCAGAGAGTGCTGTAGAAAGCCGCCATGCAACAGCGGTTGATGGCGTTCACATAATTGTTGGAGATCGCTCGCTCGTTGGCCTAGAACAGGAGATGCTGCGGCAACTCGGTAGGGAACGTCGACTAACCGAGGCACTAACCCCGTTACTACCACATTACGACGTTGTTCTAATCGACACTCCGCCTTCCTTAGGATTGGTCACAATCAATGCACTGGTCGCAAGCGACGGAATTGTAATACCAGTTCAGACCGAGTATTTTGCCCTCGAAGGATTAGCTATGTTAGCTGGTACGATTAGAGAGGTCAGAGGTTTACTCAATCCAAGGTTAGGAGTTGACGGTGTAATGTTGACGATGCACGCGCCGACTTTACTCAATCAGCAAGTTGCGGCAGAGGTAAAGGAGGCATTCCCAGAGTTAGTAATCGAGCCAGCCATTCGACGCAATATCAAGTTGGCAGAGGCACCCAGCCACGGCCTACCAATCCACCTCCACGACCCTAATAGCAACGGTGGTCAGGACTACCAGAAAGTCTCCAGTGTGCTCGAATCACGTTGGGGGCTCTGAGTTTGTCTGAACCTGTAGATACACCCCATTTAGCCGTGCTGTGGATGATATTCGGAAGTGTTTGCTTTGGCACGATGAATGCCTTGGTCAAGTACACCAGTGGGCTGGATGGTGTCGATGTTTGGATGGTCATCTTAGTCCGTTCAGCAGTAATTGCATTTGCAGTCGCTGGCTTTGCAGTTAGTCGTGGGATATCCTTGAAGATGAACGATCCGAAGACCATGTTTCTTCGCTGTGCAGTTGGTCTGATAGCAATGATTCTCTACTTCTCGGCATTAGCAAGAATTCCGATCGGTCAAGCGGTTACACTCCAATATACAGCACCGATTTTCGTCGCACTGCTCTCCGGTCGAATTATTGCCGAGAAGGTAGAACCATCGGTGATTGCTTTGGTAGTAACGGCATTTGCTGGAATTGTTTTGATTGTGTCACCTAACTTAGGGTCAGTAGAGCCAGACGCATTGTTGGCGCTTGGATCAGGATTCTTCGCAGCCTTGGCTTACATCTACGTGCGCGAACTAAGAAAGACGGATTCTGCAGCATCTGTGGTATTCTGGTTCGCGGCATTTTCCATAGTCGGTTCAATCGTTCAAGCGGCTCCGGATTTGTTCACACTTGACAGACATACAATCGCGGCGTTGGTTGGAATTGGAATTGGAGCAGGTGGAGGGCAAGTTGGGATAACCATGGCTTACCACAAAGCCAACGCCGCTTGGGTCAGCGCCTTCTCTTACCTGACGGTTATTGTCGCTACATTCTACGGCTTCGTGTTATTCGATGAAGCCCTCAGCATTGCTGATTGGGCTGGTGGTATACTGATTGTTGGTTCGGGAATAGCCTTGGTCTTCTTGGCTCCACCTAGACAACCCCTTGACAAGCCTAGTCAACATTAAATCCAGACACTCCATCTTAGAACTGATGGAAATAACCGCTATGGCAGTAGTTTTCTTCCTGCTCGGGTGCGGGTTAGGCTATCCAGTAATGGTATTCGCAAAGAATCGAGGTCCAATTCCTTGGCTTCTGATGCCGATGATTGCTTACTCAATTCCATTGTTCACCATTGGTCCTCATCCAATCATACTCGGGCTATACCTGCCACTAGCTGCTTACCTGCTATATGTTGGTCAGATGGTGATTCGCAATCCGAGTGCAATCAATGAATTCTGGCTAAACTTTGGAAACGAAGAGTGAGCGGATGGATACCCCTTCCGATTACAAAATGAATATCTTTGAATAACAACAATCTATCTCCCAATCATGCCTTGGTTAGGGACACCCCAATGGAGGTTGTGGCCCTCAATCATCTTCGTCGCTCTTGGAATGGTCTTCATCACCCAGGGTGAGGCTAGTGGTGAATACCTCTTGGGTATTGCATTCTTATCCATGGCGGTACTCAGCTTTTGGGTGTTGAAACCGGACATGTCGAATCCCGTCTCAAAGGAAGGAGACAATCGGAAGGGTACCCACTGATTCACTCAAAGAATTTTGAGATATTTTCTAGAGATTTACGATCTAGATTAGGCACCTTCGCCTCATCTGCAGGAAATCCAACAGGCATCAACAACATCGCATGCTCGTGGTCGGACCGGCCTAGAATCTCCCTTAGGAAACCCATCGGTGAGGGTGTGTGGGTGAGTGTCGTCAGACCCATGTTGTGGATTGCTGCTATGAACAGGCCAGCGGCAATTCCGCAGGATTCTTGCGAATAGTAAGTTGGACTCCATTCTTCATTGTCTCGCAAGCGCTTACTTTGCCTGAACAGAATGATCACCCACGGGGCATCGGTGATGTGTTCTTTGACAGCGTCTGTTCCCAGAGGTCTGAGAACTTCTGCCCATGCTTCCGGCATCCTTTCGGAGTAGGTCTTGCGCTCCTCTGCCTCAGCTGCCTCACGGATTTGTGCCTTAACTTCTGGATTAGAAATTGCAACGAATGTCCAAGGTTGTAGGTGAGCTCCTGAAGGTGCGGTACTAGCCGTCTTAATGGCTAATTCAATCAATTCACGCGGCACTTCTCTGTTTGAGAAATGACGAGTTGTTCGACGTGCATCCATCTGCTCGTAGAAGGCTCGTGCGCGTGATAGCATCTCGTCTGCGGGTAATTCGTCAAAGACAAGTTCGATGAATCCCAGTTCCTCGTCGCCCTCGCCCATGGCTTGGCTCAGTCGCGTCTTGCCATCAATGCTGCCATAGCAAGACCCGCTGCTGCTGCTGGAACTGCGAAGCCTGTAAGTAAGCCCCCACGGCCCTCTTCTCCCTGACAGTCAGTCGAAGGCCCGCCCCAAGTCTCGTTATCGTACCAACAATCTGACCAGACTTTCCATCCGAAGCCGGACTCTGGAACGGTCTCGGTGCTATCGTCGTTTCTGGTTAGGTCGAAGCGCCAATTTGCATAGGTTGCGTAATCATCGACTACAATCGAGCCTGTGAACGTGTTTCCATCGCCAGAATCAACCAGTTCGGTTTTTTCTGGAGGCCAGCAAATTCCAGTATTGATACAGACTTGTGTAATCCATTCGATTTTGCTAATGTTGTTTCCTTCATCAAGCATAACAGAGATTTCGAATTCGGTATTTTCCCTTACCATATCTGCATAACTTAGCGATGCGATTCCGGGTCCTTCAGTTGAAGTGGAGTCGTTACCACCGCCTTGGCCAGCCCCCCTGCCCGAGATGGCCAGCATAGCTACCATCAGCAGGGCCAGCAACTGTCGCATGGTAGTCGGCTAAACAACTCGCAAATGAAACCATGCGCTATTGGATTCAATCCTTAGCACGTACCACAACCACCTTCTTCTTGGGTGGGCGTGGGAGGAATGTTGCTCCGGTCGCTAACATAGAAGAGAAGCAGCAATTGGTCAGTTGGTTGACATGAACCTCTGCGTAGTCTGAACTTAGCGCAATCAATGGAATTGAAAGCAGAAATACTGCAATGCCGAGACCAATTCGCACAATACTACGGTACGCTTGTCCTCTTTCAACCTCGTGTAGGAATCAAGACTCAAGATTCCAAAGGTCATCGCCGACCCAATGTAGCGTATTGATTGCCTTACCCTTAGTCATGGCCACCATCTCTTCTCCACCGACCATTGCGATTCCCACTGCTAACGGTTTCCCATGTTCTTCATCGCGAACCCAAACCAAATCTCCTGCCTTTACCGCTGGGTCGGCTATCTGAACGCCCGCACCCATGCAATCGGCTCCATTCATCAGAAAAGGAATCGCGCCGTGATCAACAGCCGCCCAGCGACTTCCTGGTTGCCAAGATAGTATGCCACGAAGCGTTGGAAACCACTTCAGCCCATCTTCTGTTTCAACCTGCATTGCTAATGCAGCCTTGTCGACTAGAATCAGGTCTCGATTATCGAAATTGGCCGTTTCCAAGAATGAGGATTTGATATCGAGATCAGCAGCAATTCTTGCTGACAATTCATCCACGATGTCCTTGATTTGCTTGAATCGGACCGGAGTTCTGCGGCGTAACCTCTTGTCGCTCACATCGCTTTGGCGTAAACTACGCTCAATGAACCTCGCGGACCTATAGGTGAGAATATGTTGAAGCGCGTAGGCTACGGCGACGAATCATGCTGGTAGTCTGCTTCGACCTCGAAGGAGTGCTAATGCCAGAGGTTTGGATTAACGTCGCCGAGAAGACAGGAATCGAAGCGCTTCGAAGGACTACTAGAGACGAGCCGGATTATGACAAATTGATGCGCTACCGACTCGATATCCTCGATGAGAATGGAATTTCCATCGACGATATTCAACAAGTAATTGCCACCATGGACCCACTGCCAGGGGCTAAGGAGTTCCTCGACGAAGTCCGTGCGCGTTGGCAGGTGTTGATTCTCTCAGACACATTCTACCAATTTGGTGAGCCGCTGATGGTCAAATTAGACCGTCCTACACTCTACTGCCACGACCTCGAAATAGACGATGAGAGTCGCATGATTACCGGTTGGAAGATTCGTCTTGAAGATCAGAAGCGAGCAACTGTAGAAGGTCTACGTGCAATGAATTTCAACACGGTAGCGATCGGTGATTCCTACAATGACACCAACATGTTAGCAGAAGCCCATGCTGGCATATTGTTTCGCCCACCTCAGAATGTAATTGACGAATTTCCTCAATTTCCAATCATTGAGGATTATGTTTCCCTGTTGAAGCAAATCGAAGCTGCAGCGGCTGAATTGGGCAAGTAGGTTTGCCTGTACGACCCGTAGGGTCGCATCACAAGAAATCACTATTCTCTCCGCTCCATTGAAATAAGGGTGGTCGGTCGGCGAGGCGCATGGCACAATGGCATGGTATCTCCCGTCGCAAGCCGACCGGCGGACGCTTGAAGCGACCAAACCGCTATCGAGGCAAGCGCCGAAAGGAGATTTCCAGCGAGAAGCAGCATGCTTTCATCGGTGACAAGGATGACATCAAGGTGTACCGAAAGCACGCTGGTTCAACCACAGTTCGAGTCATGCAAGCAACTTCGGTCAATGTCAACGATCCAAAGACTGGCAATACCATCCGTTCGAAGATTACCAGTGTTCTAGAGAACGACGCTGACCCGAACTTCGTTCGACGCAATATCATCACCAAAGGAGCAATCGCTCAGACAGAGGCCGGCAAGGTGCGTATCACTTCGCGACCTGGCATGGATGGCGTCGTCTCAGGTGTGCTTCTGGAAGATTGAGGCTCGCGAAGCCCTCAAGTCGCACCGTTTGCGCGATAGGAGTGGTAGCCGTGGCATCGCGCAAGGATGAGATGTGGGTTTGGACGGGATATTTTGACTCCCGATTGAGCCGTTCAGAAGGCCGTCGTGTACCTAAGGAAGCCGCGATCTCTACTCCAACTTTGGAAGCGGTTGCTTGGGCTGCCCGCGCTGCTGGAATAACCCGTATGCGAAGGAAACCCGAGATGAGTCATCCTTCGCGTCCGTTTACACAAGAGGGCCGCCTTGAGATTTCAACAAAGGATGCGCTAAGCTCAACAGGTGCAGAGTCGAAAGAAGGAGTCTTGCAATCCATCGGCATTCGCTTGCGTAAGCAGATGAAAGAGACCAAGTCCGCTGATGCTCCAGGCGCAACAAAAGGGCCTGCTAGGGGTAACCGTCAACAGCGAACTCAGAGGAAATCGTTCAAGCAGAAAGCCGGTCAAAGGAAAAAGAAGTTCGGTCGAAAATGATACCGTTGATCAAATGCTCGGAGTCCATCCAAATGGGTCGACCGCGCGACCTTCTTGGATCGCGGCTAGGGCATCGTAGAGTTGCCTTGTAATTGCGCCTATCTCTCCATCACAGTAGGTAGCGATTTTTCCACCATGCTCGATCGAACCAATCGGTGAGATGACGGCGGCGGTACCAGCGCAGAAAGCTTCGTCCGCATCCATTGCGAAATCAATGTCGACCTTTGTCTCCAGAACTTGGTAACCTAAACTTCGAGCCAATTCAATGATCGATAAGCGGGTTACCCCTGGAAGGATAGTTCCGGTTAATTCTGGAGTATAGATTACCTTGTCTTTGATGCAAAAGAAGTTTGCAGCTCCTACTTCTTCGACGTACCGATGATTGACTGCATCGAGGTAAATGATCTCAGCATACCCGTCGGCCTTTGCATTTTTCGAGGGCATCATTCCGGGAGCATAATTTCCAATTGCTTTGACTCCACCAGAGCCGCCCGGTGCGGCTCTGTGGTATTCATCAGAAACCTTGAGAGAAATTGGATTGAGACCTCCTTTGAAGTATGGACCAACAGGAACGACGTAGACCAAGAACGTGAACTCTGGAGCAGGAGCGACTCCAAGGATCTCTCCACTGCCGAAAATCAACGGTCGGACGTATAGTTCGCCACGGCCAGTCGGAGGCAGCCATCTGCGATTCTCCTGTACCACTAGGTGAACTGCATCTAGGAACATCTCCTCCGGAACGACGGGCATTCCGAGGCGCTTGCAACCATCTTGGGCGCGCCTTGCGTTTAGTTCTGGACGAAATAGCAGGATTCTTCCATCCTCGGCTCTTCTAGCCTTCAATCCCTCGAATAATCCCTGTCCGTAATTGATTACACCAGCAGCAGGAGAGAGAGAGAGGTCTTGGAAGTCCTGCATGATTCCGGGTTTCCAGTCTTCTCCTTGTTTGCAGGTTGCGATATACATCCTGTCTGTCTCGGTGAAGCTGAATGTCAAGGCGTCCCAGTCAATGGAAGCCTCGCCGTCTGACTCTGCCTCCTCCATCATCTGCCCACCGATTGACACAAAGGGGAACGACTCGGCTTTCAACGATTTCTGAGAAATCGCCTCAAACTGAGGTTCCGAGCCTCCACACAAGGGTTGATTGCTGACTCTCCTACGCTCTACTGAGGTGTCGCAATGCGATGGGATGGAGAGGTTTGCATCGTCTCCGGAGATAACCGCGCTTGGGGTTCGTCGAATAATCCCAAAACCGTAATTGAACTATGGTGTCGTTCTCGTGAAGGGCACTCAGTTGTGTTACTTGTCAACGGCCTTTCGCCATATCTGGAAATTTCAGAAAGCCAAACAATAGGCAATCAAGAACCAACAAAATCACTTGAAGTTGTTTCACAAATGTCTGAAGTTACTGAACCACCAATTCTTGTTGGGGAGAAACTCTCCCAAGATGGTAAAGTAAGGAACCATTACAGGGTTATGATAAAAGATACAAGATTTGTAAGAAACCTAAGAAAAAGATTAATTGAAATTGGATGGAAAGTAACCAGTGCAGATATTCTATTCGTTCATCGCCTTTTGTTGGATTTAGATTTGGGTCCACATATTGCAACCGATGGAGAGGTGCTGTGGGCAGGTCCTCGCGCCCCTTCTCATTTAGCAAGTAAATTCGAAGGTAAGCGCGTTGAGGCCGCAGAGCGAATTCGAGATATTGGTGGATCAGGCCTGTATCCTTGTGATATGGTAGTCTCCTGTGATATCGGAGAACTTTCTCGTGCAGATCCATTCCCTACACCATTCGTAACCCTCTCATTCGATCTTGAGACGAGCGTTCGACACAACACCATACTCTGCGCAGCTGTTGTAGTCGCTCGTGGAGAAGAACGTACAGAGCATGAGTTTCGAGGCCCCGAGAAAGAGATTCTAGAGGGCATGACTAGACTTGTCCGCGATGAGGATCCAGATTTCATCACCGGTTACAACATCGATAATTTCGATTTGCCAAGAGTACTCGAGCGGGCAGAGGAGAACGCAGGCCGCTCCAAGTTCGAACAGGCTGCATTGTGCGGTTGGGGTCGTGTACCAGCAGTTGAGAGTGAGCAAAAACGGCTTCGTCCATCTCGCAGATTGAATAGAGTATGGGATCTTACAGGAAGAATTCCAATGGATGCTTGGTGGCAGGTTCGTCAGACTCTTAGACCTGAGAGAGAGTCATTACGATTTGTCGCAAATTTGCTTTGGCCGGAATCTGAGGATAAGCAGAAACTTGATATCGACGCAAGCAAAATGGATGAGGAGTGGAGGGCTAGACCTGATGAGGTCATGGAATACTGTGTCAGAGACACTCATCTTCCACTCGACATTCTCGCCCATCTCCAATCGGTCGAGCGAAAGGAAGCTCTAGCGGCAGTAGCTAAAACTACTGTTGAAACCGCTGCTACTGGAACCACCAGTCAATGGATTGACTCGTTGGTTATTCGCCTAGCAGACAAAGAAGAAATCGCTGTTCCAATGACTCAATCTGGCCCACGCCGTCGCGATCAGATTGCTGGTGGTTACGTTCACGAAGTCGAGCCAGGGCTCAAACCATGGGTGGCTGTACTCGATTTCAAATCGATGTATCCATCAATCATGATTTCCCAGAATATCTGCTCAACAACTCTGGTCAGAGATGAGAGCAAGGAAGAATCCCACAATGTATCTCCCGAAGGCACAGCACGATACGTTTCTTTTGACGAACGCAAAGGCCTAGTTCCTCGTTTGTTGAGCAAATTGATGGAACAACGCGATTATCACAAAACCGAATTGAAAAAAGCCCGAGAATCGGGCGATGAGGAGGCCGTATTCCTACATGACCAATTACAATATGCGGTCAAGATTCTGATGAATTCATTCTACGGCGTCTTCGCTTCTTCTTTCTATCGCTTCACTCACCCAGACTTGGGTGCAAGCATCACAGAATGGGCTCGACACAACATTCGCACGATTATCGAAAACGTCGAGAAAGGTGGACACAATGTGGTATATTCAGACACAGACTCAATCTGCGTACAGGCTCAAGTGGAAACCGACTCTCCAATCAACAAGCCTCCAGATGATTCGTTGGTCTATTCAGATTGGTTAGCCGCTAAAGAAGAGACACTTAGAACCGGTAATCGCTTGGCTGAGAAATTTACCAAAGAAGGCGCCGAATTAGAGTTTGAAACCGCCCTTTCTGCTTTCTTCTCTCACGGTGCGAAAAAGCGCTATGTAGGACGTGTGGTCTGGCCTCGCGAAGAGATGTTAATTCGAGGTTATGAAGTCCGACGCACTGATTCATTCCGCCTGTTAACCAGCACGATGACCGAGATGTTTGAGTTAATTCTCTCCAATGAAGAATGGTCAGCGGTCGAGATGTCAAAAGCGGTCATCGATGACGTAAGGGGACGTCGTATCGAAGCCAGTGATCTAGTAATATCGCGTTCTTGCAAAGGCAGCCTACGACGTGATGGAAGAGTTGATTTTCACAAGGTCTACAAGAATCCGGACTCACTACCTTACGTGCGTGCGGCTAAACAGAGAATCGAGGCGGGTCTAGGCTTCACCCCTGGTATGAAGGTCGGTTGGATTGTTACCAATGCCAAAACCTCGCCAATGACAGTTGAAGCGTGGATGGTCGATGAGTTAGGAGTAGAACCACCGGAGTACGATCCAGAGTTTTATGCCAAGCGATTGGCAACAGCATTGGGTAGAATTACCGAAGCATTCCATTGGAATGCGAAGGAATTATTGGAAGGCACCAGACAGCAGAGTATCTTTGATTTCTAGTGATTACGCGAGTCCGTAGGGTTGATGACGAACACCATGCCACCCGAAACCATGAGAGGCGCGGGTGGAATAGCCCCGATGGTCGTATTGCTCATGCTCAGTGCGGCTTTTGCGGGATGTTTGGAAACCTTCAGTTTGAACGGTGCTCCATCTGCTCAGATGAGTATCGATCCGGATGGTTCGGTTCGTGCTGGAGACCAGATAACATTCAGCGCAGTAGGCTCTTCAGACCCTGATGCAGATGCACTAACCTTCAGTTGGGACTTTGGAGATGGAGACCTCGGTAATGGTCTTACTATCAGCCATTCGTATTCACAACCAGGAGACTATACAGTTACCCTAACCGTCAGCGATGGCAATTACGAGACTTCGATTAGCGATTTAATAACCGTAGTTGACTCTTCAGCTAGAGAGCCGAAGGCTGAGATAACCACAGAAAAGGACGATGATTGTGATGGTGAGGAAGCACCAGCAGGCTCGTTCATTTTAGTGTGGGTATGTGAAGACAAGGAAGAGAACGATCGAAGTATTACAGTCGAAACTACGGTGACCCTAGATGGTTCGGAGTCGTGGGCTGGTTGTAATCCAGACAATTCCGATTGTTACGCAGAAGAGTACCTAGTATCTTGGGAGTGGGATCTCGACTTAGACACCGACTCCGATGAGGACGGAGACCCAGAGAACGATGTTGATGCAACTGGGGAAACAGTGACTCTCGAAGACATGCCTGCTGGTTCTTGGGACATCAAGCTGAAAGTTACTGACAATAACGGCATGACAGACTCAGACGAATCCACCCTCTACATCAACTACAGAGGAACATGGACTGACTTCGTAATCGACCGAAGATATCAGGACCCTGTGATTATGACTTGGGATTACCCAGTCGTCTACGATAAGGATGGGCAGAACAAGATTCGCTACCTTAGGACCAAATTAACCTACCCCGCTGAGGATTCAGACCAGCCTTTCGGCGGGGTCGATACCGAGAACAAACTTGACCTCTTCATCTACAATGAAACGGAGGAAGAGGTCGCCAACACAACCGGCGTTGGTGACGACAACAGAAACGCCGGTGATTGTCAGTCGGACGACCGCTGTGTGTGGCTCGTAATTGGCGGTTCTACCGTGAGAGGATTTGAGCCTGGCACTTGGACTGTAGACCTACAGAATGAGAAGACACACAACACTGAGGTCAAGAGTCTCATCATTGAATTGCAATATCGATGAACTGCGCCGAAGAAGCAGTCCACTAATTCGGACAAACTGAACCCTCCCCTATGGGGAGAGATTCAAATAGGCATCATAGGTCGGCAGGCCACACTTAGAGGTGGATATTATGAGTTCACAGTGGGAAGATAAGAGCAAGCCGCACCTTAACATCGTGTTCATTGGACACGTCGATCATGGTAAGTCAACAACCGTTGGACGTCTACTCCTTGACACAGGTCATATCGAGCAGCACGTCATCGACAAGAACGAACAACTAGCAGCCGAGGCTGGTAAGGCAGGATTCGGTCTTGCATACGTTATGGACGGTCTGAAGGAAGAGCGTGAGCGTGGTATCACTATCGATGTCGCACACAAGGAGCTCTTCACTCCAAACTATTACTTCACAATCATCGATGCTCCAGGGCACCGTGACTTCGTGAAGAACATGATTACTGGAACCAGCCAAGCTGATGCCGCTGTTCTTCTGTGCGCTGCTAACGACGGTGTAAACGCACAGACTCGCGAGCACGCTTTCCTAGCAAAGGTTCTGGGAGTCAAGCAACTGATTGTCAACGTCAACAAGATGGACATCAGTGGTGTAGACTACTCCGAAGACAAGTACAACCAGACTGTTGCGGAGGTAGATACCCTACTGAAGATGGCAGGATTCAATCCAGCTGACGTACCAAAGATTCCTTGTTCCTCGTTCCACGGTGAGAACCTGTACAACAAGTCCGATAACATGGGCTGGTACAAGGGTCCAACCCTATTCGAGGCGATCGATGGCATCCAGATGCCACCTAAGCCGGTCGACAGGCCACTCCGCCTACCGATTCAGGACGTCTACAAGATCAGCGGTATCGGTACAGTTCCAGTAGGAAAGATCGAGACTGGTGTTCTAAACTCAGGAAAGACCGTAGTCTTCAACCCAAGCGAGCAGTCGGCTGAGGTAAAGAGTATCGAGATGCACCACACAATTGTCGAAAAGGCAGAGCCTGGCGACAACGTTGGATTCAACGTTCGTGGTCTAGCCGCAACAGACATCCGCCGTGGTGACGTTGCGGGATACTCAGACAGCGCACCATCATTCGTCCGCCACGACGAGACCTTCGTCGGACAGATTCAACTGATGGACATTCCAAAGGCGATTGGCGCTGGATACACTCCTGTATTCCACGCTCACACCTCTCAGGTTGCAGTCCGCTTCGTCGAGCTACTCGAGAAGACCTCGAAGGGCCAAAAGGAGGCCAACCCGGCCTTCCTGAAGACCGGAGACGCCTGCCTCGTTCGCTTCGCTCCAACCAAACCAATGGCAATCGAGCAAATGGAAGATTTCCCTGAGCTCTCTCGCTTCGCTATCCGCGACATGGGTAAGACCGTCGCTGCTGGCGTCTGCGTCAAGATTGAGAAGAAGTGAATTGGTGAGAAAGGCTGAGGGCTCGGAGAGAGTACAATGGCCGTTATCACCAAGATCAAGCTGACGGGCGAAAATCACCAAGATGTCGACATAGTATGTACGCAGATCAAGGCAATTTGCGACGAAACAGGAGTTGACCTACGTGGTCCAATCCCACTTCCAACTCGCAAATTGGTAGTTCCATGCCGCAAGAGCCCAGATGGTGAAGGCGCAGAAACTTGGGATCACTGGGAGATGCGCATCCATAAGCGACTTCTGGAGCTTGTGACATCCGCAGCCAAGGACGAGAAGGCACTACGCCGAGTCCTTCGCCTAGACTATCCTGACTCGGTTACCATCGAGTTGTCGCTAAGACATCTAGGCTGATATTCCATCACAGGAATGCTTCGTCTTTTGCAAGACTACCCATTGGGTCCCAGGCCGGCAGCACGACCGGCTCGGTCTCCATTCCAGCCTTCATCTCTTCAGAGAGGTACTCGCTTGGGCAGGCTATTTCGAACATGTGTTCGTCATACCATGAATCGTTCATGGTGTAGTATCCCTTTCGACCAGATTGATCCTCACCCCAAGAGTTCTCAACACGCCATCGTCGAGGCTTTCCGTTGACAATATCGACGCCGGTAAACAGCATGGCGTGTGTCATCATCGTTTGACTGAAGCGAAGACGGTCGGCTTTGTTCATTCCAAACTCAGCACCGTATAAGGCTCCGAAATCGAATAGTTTGGCATCCCAGAGACCACGTTTTCTGTGCATTTGCTTGCCGACATCACAGCCCATCCAAACCGGCAATCCATCTTCCAATAGACGCTGAGTGATTCCTTTCATCTCGTCGTTTGGAACATTTAGGTAGACTACAGGCGGTCCACCAGCGACATTTTGCAAATAGTCAACTGTGTAGGTTTGGTAGTAATCATTTCTGGGGTCATTGACGATGCAAACATAGTCTTCCCAATCGATTTCTACAAACTCTTCGGCGAATTCTTGAGGTGTAACCATTCCTCTTCGATGCAACTCTCCGTCCTTGTCTTCCCACTGCCAATCAAACTTCTCGGGTGGGGTTCCAAGGTGGATGCAGAGTATTCGCCAGATATCCCCGAGCCTCGAGTCCTTGTGGACACGAGCCTCGGCGGCCGTGCCGCCGGCGTCAAGAATTTCTCGAATCTCACAGGCACCAGTACGAAGGATGTCCTTGAGATTCGCATTCATGTAGCGAGTGCTGGATGAAGACTGAGATTCTGGATAAGCTGATTTTGGAACTAAACCATGCTTGCGAATGAGGTTCATCGCCATGTTCCACTGTCCACCGTCGCCAATAGGGTCGCCGAGTAGGAAGCCGATTGTGCGGTCGTCGACCGGACGGACAGCGGTTTCGATAATCGCTTCGTAGAAGTGATTGGATCTCTCGAATTTGTCCCAGAAGTGAATATGGGCCTGACTAAATTCGAAATTTTTCACATTCATTTTCTTCATCGTGCTAGGCCGGAACAGGTTCAGTGTAGCGAATAGCCAGCACCGGCCGCTTCTTTTCTGATGTGTAACCTTCCATTTATCCAACTTAATCGAGAATGAAAAATCGATTTCTTGCACTAAATTCCTATCTAAGGCGACCTCTAACAATTCGTTATTTGAGACGGCGTTTTGTGCTAACTTCGCCGACGGATCAGCGTCGAATGTTTTGCGCATTTCTTTGACTCTCTTTTTGGTTATCGTCTTGCCCATAGTGCACACCGCAGATGTCGCTTCGTTAACAGACGCTGGATAATCATTGGCGCGCTCAGAGTGGCGCTGCAACGGCCAGCCCAGCAGCGATTAGAGTCTCTGCAATTAGACTTGGACACGACTCTACATCGCCTTCGACCAATGAAATCTCTGAACCATCCTCTGCGATGATAGGTTCGGATAAATCCTGCAATATTCGAATACGCATTAAGTCTCCACCAATGGTTTCTGATACGCTGATTTCTGAAGGAGGGTGGGGGTCAGCCCCTGTCGGGCGATCAGGGAATCCATCCATGGCTCGAATTCTGTCTTCCTCATCGAGTTCTGGATCATCCCATGTTTCGTTAAGGTCTGTCACAGGTGCTGGAGGAGTGGGTTGAGGCTCAGGTTCTGGCACTGGTTCAGTGAACTCGGTTAGGGAAGCGTTAGGGCTTGGTGTTGGGGGTGGGGCTGGGCTGCCTCCACCATTATTTCCGTTGACCAATTCCTTCCAAGCGACATCGTGCTTGTACTTTTCAACCAAATGACCTAGACTCTGATAGTAGGCTCTCTCAGTAGGGTCGTGCCTTTCCCAATCTATGACGCTGAGGTGTTGAAGAGCGACTGCGGCCTCGGCACCTCCTCCTTTCATTAGATTGACCAAAACTGCGTGCTGGGTGAAAGCATTCAATCGAATTCGTGTCAAGTCGGTTACCAATGTTCGAACATTTCCGAGTCGGCGAGTTTGCAATTGTGCCTTTGCAGTCATACCTTCGGATTGTACCGTCTCGGCAAGTTCGGTTTCCAAACTGGCAGTTAATTGGGCTACTGAGGCCCAGAAGTCTGGAATGGGTAGTTCTACTGGGCCGGCTGATGACTTCTGTTTTCGAGCCACCTCAAAGAGGGTTTTTTCCACCGATTGCAATTGGTTTTTGCTCAACCTCATAGTCTCTGCCTCCTGACTCCCAAAGCGGTTCGTGAGGGAGCGTGCCGAGTCGCTAAATCAACCATTCCGTCAGACTCGCTGCTCATGGCTTGACGAGTGGAGTTCGAGCCGCTGGAATCAAGAGGGTATCAGGGCTCGGATATTGTGCAGGTGTACCCGAGTGGTCAAAGGGGGAGGGCTCAAGATCCTCTGCGTAGTGCTTCGCAGGTTCGAATCCTGCCGCCTGCACCAATTCGCTTTCCACTGATGATTCCACCGTCTATAGGTTGTCTTCTTCCCCGCAGGTTGATGTGTCCCCTTCTCTTGCAGGGGCTGTGATCGAGGACGAGTTTCTCATTCTAGACGATGAGGATGCGAATCCGACTCAGGCGAAGCCTGAGTCGGCCAACTCATCAAGCGCCGATAAGGCTGCGAAATCTTCGGCTGGAATCGGACCTCTAGGCAGCGCGTTTTCCAACATTCAGAGAATGCTTGGCAGTGGTGTAAGCAAAATTCGCTCAAGCATTACAGGCGCGCGTGAGAAACGAGCCGCAAAGGCCGCGCCGGTTGATCAATTAGTTCTCGACGATGAATCGATAGAGGATGACACCCCTATGAGTGGAGAAAATTCCGATTCGGCTGACTTCATGGAAGCTGAATTGGTTGTCGACGGAGTCGAGCAATTTAAGTGGCCGTTGCGAGGTATGGATTGCCCCGATTGTGCAATGAAAGCCACTCGTGCAGTTAACCGATTACCGGGAGTAAATGAAGTCGTGGTTTCAGCCACGGAGGGTAGTGTAAGAGTTGACCTTGACGTGGCTCGAGGGCGAGTATCTCGCGTATCATCTGTGCTAGAGAGTCTAGGAAACGGGCCGGAGGTCGAGTGGCGGTTGGTTCAAGGGAAGACCGCAGGTGAAGTATCGCACCGACTGGGAATAGATCGCAAGGGTCTACGCAACGCCCTGCTGGATGTTCCAGGGGTACTGAATGCAAGTCTTGACGATGGCCGAATAGAGATTCAGAGAGTTCCGACCGATTCGGCAAAGGTGTCCGAAATGACCGAAGAAGGTCTACGCCACCTACTCGGAGAATATACTCTTGGAGAATCGAAAAACAAGCGACTGCGCGCTGACCAAGTACAATTGATAGGCGCGGTAATGACGATTCCACTACTTCTCGCTGTCTTTGCTATAGAAGTAGCAGGACTACACTGGTGGGTCGCCGCTGCTGTGACAGGTTTGGGAGTCTTATTTACTGGAATGCCAATGTTCCAAGCGGCTCTTGCCAGCATACAAAACCGAGTCTTGGGATTCCAAGTTCTAACATCTCTTGCAGTTCTTGGCGCGCTATATCTGAAGGAATGGCCAGAGGCCTTGGTGGTAACTGGATTGGTTGCCCTTGCAGGGCATTTGGAGGATAGTGCGCTCGTACGCGCTCGCCAGGCAATGCAGGGAGGCTTGGATAGACTTCCGAGGCGAGCAAGATTGGTTGCTGAAGGCCAGAATATCGACAATCCATGTGACGATGAATGGACTCCAGTTGCCGCCTTGGAGATAGGTGATATTGTCGAGGTAAGATCGGGCGAGGTAGTTCCAGTTGATGGGATTGTTGTCGATGGATCGGGAGCAATCGACAAAGCTCCTCTAACCGGCGAGCCGATGCCGGTTTCTGTAAGTGCAGGCTCATTCGTCGAGGCCGGTCTGACAATCACACGCGGTCCTTTGCACGTTAAGGCAGAGGCAACCGGCCAGAATACAAGACTCGCCGATCTAATCGAGTTGGTTAGGAAATATCGTGAGCAACCAACTAGAACACAGACAATAATCGAGAGATTCACAGCGATTTGGGTTCCGCTCGTGCTGATCGGTTCTGCAATCTACGGTGCGGTAACCGGAGATGTGGTTGGTATGCTAGTTCTCTGGGTTGTATCATGCCCCTGTTCGCTTCTACTCGCAGCTCCAGTTCCTCACGCGACTGCGTTATCCAGTGCTTCAGCAAGTGGATTAGTAGCCCGAGGAGGAGATGTCATTGAAGCCGCTGCTAGCATTCAATTAGCCCTCCTCGACAAGACTGGAACCCTCACCAGTGGACGCCCTAGATTGATTGCAATTGCAGTCGCTGGAGAGGAGACAGAAGAGAACGCTCTGCGAATTGCGGCAGGCCTCGAGCAAAGGAGCAACCACCCATACGCTACCACGATAATCGAGGCCGCAGCAGAGCGTAGCAAGGCGATTACCCAAATCACCGAACTCGAAGACGGAGATGCTGGAGTTAGCGGTTCGATGCGAGGACTACCAGTCATGCTCGGACGAGCTGACTGGCTAATGTCAGAGGGGATCTCGATTCCATACGATATCGATTCCGCTCTCGCAGATAGCAGACACGCCGGCTACGGAGCCAGCGTCTTGGCGATTGACGGTCAGGCTGTTGCTGCTTTTACCTTCTCACACGACGACGCGCGCGAAGGAGTCCACGAGATGGTCGAGAAACTTCAGCAACAGGGAATCAGTGTTGAGATTCTCAGTGGCGATGAACAAGCATCGGTAGAGGCCTTTGCACAAAGGCTTGGAATCGACCCTGACATTTGTCGAGGAAATGTCAATCCAGAAGGAAAGGCCTCTTGGGTTGCTGAGCGAGCAAAACTGAGTCGCACACTGATGGCAGGAGATGGATTCAACGACTCTGGAGCACTCGCCGCCGCAGATATTGGTGTGGCAGTAGGTAGTGGAGAACAGGTGAACTTAGACGCTGCAGATGTCCTAATACCTGGTGAAGACCCTCGAGCGCTGGCAAATCTCATTCAACTATCAAAGAGAACTAGAGCCGTAGTCAACGCCAACATCGCAGTCTCAGTCTCAGTAACGGTCTTGCTAATCATCACCGCCCTAGCAGGAATCAACACCAGTATCGCAGCCGGAATAGCGATTCACGAAGCTAGCGTATTCCTAATCATCCTCAATGGAATGTTTGTGGCGGGTGCGGGGGGTAGGAGAATCGGTGTTTTGGTAGACCTAGGCAAGGATTTGATTCGTGATATCCGCGAGGCCTTTGGGGTGCTATTTTCCAGTGGTGAGGGAAGCCCACCATCGACCGCTTGATTAACCCAAACTAGGAGGAGTTGGATAATGGACAAGGTCGAGATTGAGTCGAAGCACGCTCCACCGCTCGCCGAATGCGCTCACTGCGAGCACATGCTCCCACCAGGTCTAGGTGAGATTGAGTGCGAGGTTTGCGGCGCTGTTTGCAAGGTAAGTCACCAGCCGACAATCGATGCCCTAATCGAAGAGAAAATACCTTGTCCACACTGCCACACACTCCTAGTTGCAGGAACTGACGAACGCCCAATCGAACTAACCTGTGGGGCCTGTTCTGGCGGCTTCACATTGACCGAGAAAGTAGTCAAAGTTGAGATTGAATGTCCAGGATGCGAGCGCACACTTCGCATCCGACCAAAATCAGGTAAGCGACAGCTCAACTGCCCAGCATGTGAGACTGGATTTAACGTCACTTTCTGATTAAAATCGGCAAATTCTCCAACTCTAGAGAAATTGCAGCCTATGGCTGAATCTGACCCTGCGCTCTCAAATAGGGGTCAGAGACCGTCCAAACGGGGATGGGAAAGTGAGCGAGAGCAAGTCTCCAGCCGATAATGACGCCGAAGGCGTCGATGAATTAGCTGCACTCAGAGAGGCTCACGTCCGCTCCGCAGCCTCTGCAATCGATACACTGGGCCGTGCTCGTGATCGCTTGGATGACGAGAGCAAATTGCGCTCCGCCATGCGAAGGGAACGCCGAAGGCGTGTCGCTGAGATGGGAGAAAGGGTAGAAGGAATGCGAGGCGCCCTTCGCAAGGCCAACGATATCCTGTTTGAGGAGGAACTACATCGAATCGAAGCCGATATGAGGGCAGAACTCGAAGTCGAGATGGAACGACTTGAGACTGAGGCCTTAGAGCGGGAAGAGCGCCTTCTGAGGGAGGAAATGCTTCACAGGCTTCGCCGTGAAGAAAATCGACTTCGAGAGCAATTAGATCTCGAGCGCGACCGACGAATCGAGGAACACACAGGAAAATTGCGAGAGCGCTTGAAAGAAGAGATGGAAACTGAATTCGAGCGCCGTAAGGCCTTCCTCAACGACCGCCTCGAATTAGAGGCGGCACAGGATATGGATAGGATGGAGCGCAGAGTAGAGATGGACCTCAGAGAAGCCTCTGAATCCAAGATTCATCGTAAGGCCGAGGCTTACCGCCTCGAGCAAGAAATATCCATGCGGGACAGATTGGCCAAGGCGCGAAAGGAGCGCGAGAAGGAACTGGAGAAACAACTTGCCAGCGAAACTACATCCCTCGAGAAGGGCATGATTGCAGATGTCGATGTTAGACTAAAATCGCTAGAGGAAGAGGCTGAGGCGGGACTTCTAGCAGAATTGGACCGCTGGTTCGCAGCAGAGCGAGAGACCATGGAGGCGGCATTGTTACTCAAGCGACAGGAGATGGCGTTGGAGCGAGAGGTCGAGATGGAACAACGTCTCGCCGAGACCCGCAAAGAACGAGAGAAAGAGTTACTTGAGAAGTTAGAGGAACAATTTGCAAAGCGCGAAGATCTCTCAAAGAAGGAAATTAAGGAGATGCTGAAAGCCCTTGAATCGGAATTGAAGGTAAAGTGGGAATCTATCCTTGTCGAAGCCCGTCAGAGTGCTTTGGAGCGCTCAAACGGCGATTAAGCACCTAGTATGCTCTCAATTCGTTTGCTTGCCTCTTTGGCTAACTCCCAGTAAGCCGTACTTCCCGGATTCGACTTGTTTGGTTTTTGACCAATGACAATAGGAGCACCATCTAGAGGGGATTCAGCGATTGCAACAAGTCGGGGGATTTCGGTATCGAATAATCGGTCTCCGAAGTGTTTGCGAGCCTGTTCAGCAACGGTTCCAGATAACTTACTACGCTGAACCATAGTCAATGTGATTCCGAATAGACGCAAGTTTGGATTCACAGCCTTTTGCACATCACTGACTGTATTCATCAATTGGCTCATATTCTCAAGGGCATAGAATTCCGCTTGCACAGGTATTAGCACCCAATTTGCAGCTACTAATGCGTTTACCGTCAGCAGTCCTAGCGAAGCGGGTGTATCTATGATTACAATATCAAAATGACCGACTGCGCCTTGAATTGCCCTTTGCAAACGGTTCTCTCGACCAATCCGTGTGGCTAAATCAATCTCGATCCCGGCCAAATCTAAATCCGCTGGCAGAAGCCATAGATTGTCCAATTTCAAACCCTTTGGTGGCCCTCTTTTCCGCTCTGGATTTTGTCTGACGAATGCCTCTTTCATCGACTCGGTAAGTTGCTTCGGGCCGATGATACAATCCTCAAGTCGAACCTCTGGACCGTCGATTCCCGCCCTGAACAACTCATTCATCGTCGCTCCAAGAGATTTTTTGTCAACTCCGAAAGTGGTAGCGATGTTGCCCTTTGGATCTAGGTCAATCATCAGAATTCTATGTGGCTCAATTCCGTATTCTTCGTTGCCCATGGCAAGAGCAGCGCCTAGGTTGACGGCGGTTGTGGTCTTACCACAGCCCCCTTTGTGATTGACAACTGCAATCACCACTGGGCCAGCCATGCCGCTCGGTTCACACCTTCGGCCTATCAGTCATCGCTTGACTCGCCGAGCCTACCAGCCAGATTGAGACAGATTGCAACACACGGGCCAATCAACACTGCAAAGATGATGGTACCAATCCAAAATGTTCCACCCATTGCCCAACCGATTAGCAAGACGCTGAGTTCTATTCCTCCACGGACTTTACCAATCGAAATTCCAGTCACTTTGGTTAGTCCAGTCATTGTTCCATCCCTCGGTCCAGGTCCGAGATTAGCAGTCAGGTAAAGCCCGCTACCGATCCCAATCATTATCACCCCTGCAACGACCTGTGCAAGTTGCACAGCGAGGCTTTCTGGAGTTGGTAAAATGGGGAGCAGTACCTCGATTGTAGCAGCAATTAGAATAGCGTTGAGAATAGTTCCAAAACCGGGTTTTTCCCTTAATGGAATCCATAGTAATAGCACAAGAACACTGACAAGGAAAGTTGCTTTTCCGATTGTCCAATCTTCTCCTAAGGTGATAGCAATTCCTTCGGCTAGAACTGTCCATGGTGTATTTCCAATTCCAGCCGCAATCAGTACCGCATCTCCAGCCCCAAAAATAATCAATCCGATGATGAGCAGAATCAATGTTGAGACACTCGGCTTCAACGTCCAAGGGTCGTCAGCGCTCCACCAAGTCGTCGGGACGTTCTTCGCCGGCCGAAGAAACTCCATGAGGCCCATCCGACAAAGCGAAGCCTCAGGAGTTCATAATCACAGGCGGCGATTGCCGATTACTGGATTACAGGAACAGGAACTTCTGAGAGAATCTTCCTCATGATGTGCTGTCCAGTTACACCACGAATCTTCGATTCCGGCTTGAGAAGGATTCTGTGGCTTACGACTTGTAGCGCTACGGCCTTGATATCATCTGGAATTACGTAGTCTCTGCCGTCGATCGCAGCGCTGGCGCGCGCGGTCTTGAACAGAGACTGGCTAGCACGCGGCGAAGCACCGGTAATCACGCGGTGGTCCTCACGGGTGCGGTGAACCAATTCTACGATGTAAGATAGGATTGCAGTGTCTACGTGAACAGTCTCAAGCGCCTTCTGCATTGCAACTACCTTCTTTGGAGAGGTAATCTGCTCGATATCGTATTCGTCCTTTCCTCGAAGTTTCCTTCGTTGTAGGATGGACTTCTCCTCTTGGCGGTCTGGGTAACCCATTGACATTTTCATCATGAATCGGTCCATTTGCGCCTCAGGTAGCGGGTAGGTTCCTTCCTGCTCAATAGGGTTCTGAGTAGCCATTGTGATGAACGGTGCTGGTAGTTTGTGGGTGATACCTTCAATGGTAACCTGTTTCTCCTCCATCGCCTCAAGTAAAGCAGCTTGAGTCTTTGGTGGAGCACGGTTAATCTCGTCAGCGAGAAGAACGTTGGTGAATAGCGGACCAGGTCGGAGTTTGAACTCTCCAGCCTGTTGGTCGTACATGTACGTCCCCATGATGTCAGCAGGAAGCAAATCTGGAGTGAACTGAACACGCTTGAACTTACAACCAAGCGAACTAGCGAAGGTGTTTGCCATCAAGGTCTTTGCAAGACCCGGAAAGTCCTCAATCAGCATGTTTGCGTTGGACAGGATTCCGATGGTTACCCTTCGCAGATTTTCCTGCTTTCCAATGATAACTTTGGCTACTTCTCCCATTAGTCCATTGGAGATCTGTGATACGGTTTGTATGAGTTCGCGGGACTTAGGGTCGCTCGCTGCCATAGTCATCTGAGACACCTGTATAAGCCTCGTGCCAAATTTTTGATACTAAAGCGTTGGGTGTCTCTGAACGCCTAGTGATTCAAACCCTTCAGCGACCCCAGAAATGCGATTCTTTGCGATGTATAGTAGTTAGTTCCTCTAGGACCTCCAATTCAGCAGATGTTAGGTCCATCTTTCGTAGCTTCTTGGCATGGGATTCAGGGATGTCTACCAATAGCACATCTTCCTCATCGATTTGCCTTCCAACGGTAACCCCATCGATTGCAACAGCGACCTCCGCACCTTGCCTTGCTTCCTTCATTGAGTCTTGCCCGGAACGGATGGATTTGATTTGTCCAACGCGCTCACCATTCTTCAGTAGGCGCTGACCAACGTGGATTCGTCCTGCCAGCACTCTGACCCCGACTACCGCTGGCTTGGAGATGCGGAATGTATGGTCTGGAAGTAGTAGAATTCGACCAGGGTAGACGACCTGTTCTCGGCTAGCCTCTTCCAGTTCTCGGGTGCGCTGTTCGACCCACTCTTCGCGTTCCTCTAGGATGTGGTAAATGATGTCAGAACACAAGTATTTGACACCACTTTCTGAGTTTTCAATCTCCTCCTCTGCATCCGATAGGATTTCTGTTGAGAATGCTAGTATGATTCTGTGGAGCGGGTCTGCCGAGTTCTCAGCGGTTCGAACATCTCGGCGGTTGACTTTGCCGATACTGGCGTGGCGAATCGGCACTTCGACTGCTCGCAACTCCTTGGCTAAGGCCTCCAAACCACCAACGGTATCGGCTTTGATTGTCACACCCTCCTCTTCATCGAGTTCGATTGAGAGGTTGGCTTCTGCGTCGGCGAGTGCAAGTGCTTCTTCGCGCTCTGCATCATTCGATACAACCCTCAGAGTAGTTCCTGCTAAAACTCCGTCTAGATCTGGTGCTGAGATTTTCAGTCCCGAAGCAGCGTGAGCGGCTTCGGTATCGTCCCAGCGATTTCCGGCATCACGCATTTCCGACATTCCACGTGGAGCAAACATTCCGCGTACGTGTGTAGTGATGCCGCCTTCATCTGTGACAAGGACGATTTCATCGCCCTTCTTCACCGAGCCACGATAGAGAATTACATCGAGTGTCTTTCCGAGACCACGCTCTTCTTTCATTTCGAGTACTGTACCCTCGCCAGCACCCTCGACATCGGTTAATTTCTCTTCCAAATATCTCTCCGCTAGGCCTATTACAACAGTGAGAAGGTCTTGGATTCCTTCACCTTCTCGTGCTGAGATTGGAACAAGAGCGATTTCTTGTGTGAAATCCTTGACTTTAGAGTATAATTCGATATTGAAGCCATGCTCAGCAAATGAACCAACAAGTTCCCAGTAACGCTTTTCGAAGAGACCTGCTGCCTCTCGAGTCTGATCTTTCATCGCCGCAGCCATTGACCTATTATTGACTGATTGCCAACCGTAAATTCGGTCAACTTTGTTGGCTGCGATAACGAAAGGAGTCTTGGCTTGCTTGAGGATGCGAATCGATTCTATTGTTTGAGGCCGAACCCCCTCCATGACATCGACTATCAGAATGGCGATATCTGCTAGTGACCCACCACGTGAACGCAGTGAAGCGAAGGAGTGGTGGCCGGGTGTATCGATGAACAGAAGTCCCGGCGAATCGAAGTTTTTGCCATCCATCAATGGTGAGCACAATTCATTCAGCAATTCTGCTGGAACTTCTGTTGCGCCGATGTGCTGGGTGATGCCCCCAGCCTCCCTGTCCATCACTGAGGCACGTACGTCTGTACCAAGGCTGCGGATGTGATCCAGCAGGCTGGTCTTGCCGTGATCGACGTGACCTAGCACAGCGACGATGGGTTGTCTGCGTCCTGACATCTTACCCACCCCATGCTACTCACTCTTTTCAGTCCTGAAGACCATCGGGGAACCAAAGCCCCAATTCGAAAGCCGCTGTTTCCTCGCCGTCCGAGCCGTGGATGACGTTCTTGTCGATG
>JAKURL010000020.1 GCA_022449345.1 Candidatus Thalassarchaeum sp.
ATCACCGATTCCGTATGTGCCATCAGTAGCAGCAACAATGGTAAATCCAGCAGCAAATCTTGCATCCTGGTTGTCTTCTAGAGCGCTAACGCTAGCGCTACCGCTATCCACCATTTGGCTCGCTACGACTAACAAAGCTAGTGCTCCTGCTAGGCATAGAGCAAGGTTCCTTAGGTCGTTCGATGTTACTGTTTTTTCCTTTGTCGTCTTCGCTTCATAGAGCGGCATGGCTGCAACCATGTGGTTCCCACGTCCCTTTTGCATTTAGAAGGTTGCGGAATCCACCCTATAGGGTGGAGGGTTATATGTGGGGCTGATAATTGATTTAACCACTAAGGAAAATATGGAAAAAATAACAAAAAAATCAGGAAAAAATGAATGCCGAAGTGGACTCATATATCTGCAAAAATCGCTTGACTGCACTTTGACTAGTTTTGGTTTTGAACACAAAAAAGTATGCCGTGATAATTACATTATCAGCCAATACACAATGTTGAGATGTAATACGAATTATCGGAATTTCGAAAGGCAACGCCGTGAACAACTTGAAAGACTCCCGATCTAGTTTTGATTGACGTTAACACAATTCAGAAATCAAATTTGTATCGAAGAAAATACAACCGAAGAAATTGTTGTAAAATCAGGTTCAAAAATATAGAGAGAACTCCGCTTTTCTTTATAAGTGGAAATGCACAATTTATCACTAAATCAACCCCTAATGGGGGGTATTTAGGACCTATATTTGGCCAATCTTAGTGTAATATTTGCACCGATTCTTTGGAAAAGTGGTGTAATATTTACACCGCAATTCTGACTTCTGACCTGAATTTGTGGTGTGGCCGGAAAACCGAGGCCTCCTGAGAGGCCCCGGAAATCCGGTTACGTTTGGTTGAGTTCGAAGCTTCAAGCGTCGATCTCTTCTTCGTATTCATCGTCGTCGAGGAATTCTCCGGTCTCATCGAACTCGTCGAATTCGTCGCCTTCGTCGGAGCGACCACCAGTGGACCTGGCAACCAATCCCACTAGAAGCGCGATGACTAATGCGATACCCGCGAATGGTGCTGGATCAGCCGTAATGTCATCTAGAATACCTAGTTCGTTGGCATTGTCGCCCTTTCCGTCGTTGTTGCCATCGAACTGCTCAGTTGGATCCCATGGGAAGTGGTCCTCCCAGTCCTCACAAGATGTACAGACGCCATCGGCATCTAGAACGTATATTACTGGGTCTGGGACGCCGTCGTTGTCGTCATCTGGGTCTAGAGCGTTACAAACCTTGTCTCCAATGATTGTAGTTGGGTCGTCGTCATCAGTTCCGTAGATTCCGTCAGCACCAGGGTCAGTCTCGTTGTCGACAGGCATAACGTCAGCGTTGTTTGGATCTCCCAATCCACCTTGCGCATTCCTGCACAGAACTTCTGTTGTGTCTAGCCAACCATCGCCGTCATCATCGATGTCCGTATTGTCACCGGTACCGTCTCCGTCTAGGTCGCGGAACTCGGCTGGGTTCATTGGGAAAGCGTCGTCTATATCCAGAACTCCGTCGTTGTCGTCGTCTTGGTCAGAGATATCACAATCGTGGTCCATATCGTTGTCTGCTGGCACTGAGGTGTGGTCCATTGGATCTGTACCACAGTTTGGCTCCTCATCATCCAACCAGCCATCGTTGTCGTCATCGTTGTCGGAGAAGTCGCCAAGTCCATCTCCGTCATTATCTGCGTACTCTGTGGCATCGTATGGGAATGCATCCAACGTGTCTACAACACCGTCTCCATCATCGTCTGTGTCTAACTTGTCGCAGACCATGTCGCCGTCGTAATCAGCTGGTACCGAGTCGACATCGAGTGGGTTGCTTCCACAGTTCTCCTCTTCCTGATCGGTCCAAGCATCGCCATCATCGTTCAGGTCTGCATTGTTACCAATGCCGTCGGAATCGGTGTCGTACCACTCAGTGTTATCTTGAGGGAAGGCATCGACGTCGTCTCGGAATCCGTCGTCATCGTCGTCAACATCTTCAACGAGGTTGGTTGAACAATCAGCCACAATAGAATCTGGCTTACCGTCTCCATCAGTATCTACAGAAGCGCATGCTGACAATGGGAAGGCATCGTTGTCATTCGAGACACCGTCTCCATCAATATCGTCATCATTAACATCACAAACTCCGTCCATGTCTGAGTCTATTGGGACATTTGTCGATACCAATGGGTCTGACTGACAATCTGTCTCGTGCGTATCAGAATAACCGTCGTTATCATCGTCCGAATCCGCCATCAAGGTAGTTTCGAAGACCGAGTTGTCTGGGTCGTAGACGTATGCCGAAGCATTCTCAACCCAGCCAGCGTGTATCTCGTCTGGGTAGTCATCACCATCTGTGTTAGCGCTGGCTCCGCCGTCTGTTGGGTAATAGTCATCGAAGTTGTCGACTCCATCGCCGTCAAGATCGGTGTCTAGTGTGTCGCAAATAGTGTCCAAGTCTAGGTCTCCTGGGAAAACTGAAGCATCCCAAGGATCGCTCAGACAGTCTGTTTCATCGCTGTTAGACCAACCATCACCGTCGATGTCGTCGTCGGCATTGTCGCCGATATCGTCTCCATCTAAGTCGCCAGATTCATTTTCATCGAATGGGAACTGATCCATGGTATCATCGATACCATCGTTGTCGTCATCCGGATCCAACTCATCACAAATTCCATCTGCGTCGTTATCAGGTGGGTAACTCGTGTTGTCTAGTGGGTCGTAAATAGCTCCAGTTAGAGAAGCAGTGGAACAATCTGTCTCTTCATTATCCAACCAAGTATCGCCATCTGTGTCGAGAGAGAATATGTAGTAGGTGATTGTATACCAATGCAGAATTGGATCGTGGTACGTATTTGCACTAATATACAATGCAACAATTTCTCCACCATCGAATGTAGAGCTTCCATTAGTGGTGACATCGTCAGGATCACAATCATAACATGAGTCAATGAAGTTACCAGCTGAGGAATACAAGGTCATCGAATAACTAGAGGATGTATCCGCTTCCATGTAGACGTGAATTCCATAGTCTTGTGGAATATCG
The DNA here is from genome assembly GCA_022449345.1 of Candidatus Thalassarchaeum sp. Classification (GTDB taxonomy): domain Archaea; phylum Thermoplasmatota; class Poseidoniia; order Poseidoniales; family Thalassarchaeaceae; genus MGIIb-O1. Next base: position 3,062 of record JAKURL010000020.1, read on the forward strand.
AAGTTATAGAAATCTCTCCAGTCTAATGCGCTATGTGCCCATCCAGTGAATGTGTGATTCATCTCAACTGTGCTGTTCATCATAAGACCATCATCACAGTCGCCATAGCTGACACAATCAATGTATATGTCGGGAGCATCTGAGCAAGTTCCTGCATCATCAGCAGCACATGGTAGGTCAGCAATGTCCCCCCACTCGATATCAATGAAATAATCAAAGTCAGTATCTCCGACCATATTCCATGACCAAAGATTGATTGTTATGAAATGACCCTCATGATAATGATCTGTTGAGGAGGTTAAATCACTTGCGAAAGAAGTTATGTAATCAACAATTCCTTCGTTTCCGGTTGTGTATGGCTGAGTGTATGAATCCGGCTCAAATATTGTTGCCGATACCGCTTGTGGGTCATCGCTTCTAACTGTGATGTTTGCGTAATAGCCCATAGGAACAGCTAACCTGTATGCGTCAACACGATCCCAAACGTGATTCATTGTACCGCTTAGTGTTACGTCGATAGGCACGCCCGTTGCGTTCGTTACAGAAGTATTCATCCATGAAACATCTCCATTAGCAGAGGTACCATCATTGAAATGGACACCACCAAGATACCACTGACTTGGACCTGAATCTAGGTGATGGTCTGCAGCATCGCCGCCGAGTCCTGCATCATCTTGCTGTGAATCTGGACCATCGTTTACGGTCCACATTTGTACTATCAGATCATACATACCCGAACCAACTTCTGCATCTACAGTAATGGTTTCAAGAGATCCGCCAGTCGCTGGGTTGTAAGGCATTGTAATTGGACCAGCAGGGTCAACTCCAGCAGTGTTGTCGCCGAAAGATGAGTAGAGATCAATATCATTCTTTACATCGCTCTCAACGCTGACCGAGATACCATAATTTTCCGGAACGAAAATTTCGTAGTAATCCTGAGCATCCCATGCATCGTGTATATATCCAGTGTGAGTGTAGTTAGCGGAATACAATGTTCCAGGTGCTGTACTAGTCGTATCAGTTCCAGCAGCACTGTCTGCAATCGCTAAGTTTTGGTGGACTAATACGTTGTAGGTCTCGTAATTGATTGTGTAATTTACAACGGTGTCTAAAGGTAGTCCATCAACATCAATTATGAAAACTACATCATTTGCTTGTAGTGTTGGAGCGTACTCCCTTAGTACATTAAGCGTGCATGTACAACCATCTCCGTAGGTATCAGTTACTGAGATTGTGTAAGTTCCTACATCAGTCCAAGAACCTAAATCGTACTGATTGAAATTAGTGAAATAGTAAGGACCCCAAGATTGTGAAGTCCCGTCCGGTTTTCCAAGAGTCACAATGACTTCACTAGCCCAAGTACGAGTTTCTAGATCTAGTACAAGCGCATCACCGGTGCTGAGGGTAACTGTGCAGGTATCTGTTCCGCTACCAAATGATTCGAGGGCACATTCGGTATCTACCGCCATAGTTCCAGGCATGAACAAACCGCTCATATTACTCGATATCGCTTGGATTTCAGAATCGTCTTTGGTAGCAGTATGTACTGACCTAAGAGTAGATCCATCATTTACCTTCATGCTGAAATCAAGTCCGTTGTGGTCAATATCATCCGAATTATCCCACTCAAGAGTTGCGAATATTCCTTGACCCGAAGGTACGTGAACTGTGTAATAATCAGAATCGTCGTAATCTTGGCAAATTGTTCCGGTAATTACTCCGCCGGACACTGTGATGCTTTGCTCGGTGCTAGTGAATGGACTCTCATCAGGAGCATCTACGCCTGAGCCACCGTCATCAGAGGTTGCACATGGTGCATTCGCGGCCGCTGTGTATTCAATTGTCACTGAATAGGTAAAGCCCGAAGCAGCAGAGTATGGAGAAGGAGCCCTAAACTGTAAGTCGAAGGTGTCCGCTGAATCACCCGCAACAATGAAGTTCTTAGAATCGTAATATGCTCCGGTGTATCCATACATCGGAAGATCTAGTATGTAGTAACCAGTGTTTCCAAAGCCTGCTTGATTATTCACCAGAGTTCCTGTGTTTGTTGAATAATAGTCTCCATTTCCGTTAGTGTACAAATACGCGTATTGGAAATAATATGCATCACAATTGTTGTAACAGTCAATAGTTAGGCTAACTGTCGCATCGTGGTTTGCCGGAATGTCGATTGTGTATGAGTCAAAAGGATTCCATCCACCTTCGTCATGCCCAGTAATGAAGCCTGTGAAATTAGTAAAGAAATTATCAATTAAGTCAGGTTGTTCGATGCATGCGGTTGCTGATGCAGACGGGTGGTTGCAAGAATACAGAGTTGAGGAAGAAGCCGCAGTTGTCGAACTGGAAGCTCCGTAATCGCCCTCTCCACCATCGGATGGAGTGACACGGATTGTCATTTCATAGTCAGTGATTTGAGGGTTAGAATACCAACCACAATCCCAACAGTAAATCTGGATGAAGATGTCTTGCCCACCGACATCTGTACCTGCTGTTGAAGCTGAGTCTCCTGACATAGTTCCAGGACCAGGATAAGGACTCGCGTAGTTGTCATCTACACCACAAGGAGAGCCATAAGTCCCTGTTGCAATACCACCATAAAGTCCGAGATCGAATGAATCACAAGTGTATATTCCTGTGATGTAAATTACATCTTGGACTGATGTTCCTGAACCAGGAGTATCTTCCCAAGTGGTTATGACTTCAACACCATAGCCCCAAGGAACGCTCAGCATGTAAATGTCATTTCCTACCGCCCCGTAGGAATATGTTGGCAAATATCCTGAGAATGTAGTGTCAGTCCCAGTTGCTGAAGGTGAGAATGTAACGCCCGGTGTGAGGTCGATTATATCGGCTATCGTTATACCGGCATCTACACCTGTACAAGCATCGTCACCGAGACACCCAGAAGTGGGTACGGGGACGGTCGAGGCGATCATCACTCTATCATCCAATTTTTCCTGGACATCTGTATCCAGCATGGCAATTTGTGTTGATGCAAGCATCAGAATGGCAATCGATATTGTTCGAACTAGTTTGTGGTTCATGGGCGTCACTGTAAGTGACCACACTATGTGGCGGATATAATCATACCGCCCCGTGTATCAAAATCAAGCATTAAAGGATGAAAACTAAATAATGGCTTGAATTTACCCTATTGGGCTAAAAATGGGGAATTTTGTTAAAAAAAAATTCTTGAGAGGGTTTAGGAGTATATATAGAACCCTGAACCTGATTTGCGCCCAAATTTTCCTTCTGCAACCATATCCTGCAACAACTGCGAAGGAGCATATTTCGGGTCGCCGTTAAATCCTTCATGGAGTACGTTCATGATGTGCAAAATTGTATCCAATCCAATCAGGTCGGCAAGAGCCAGTGGACCTATGGGGTGATTCATCCCTAGCTTCATTATTCCATCGATTGCCTCAGGCTCAGCCACCCCCTCTTGCAAGGCAAGAATAGCCTCGTTAATCATTGGACATAGGATTCTGTTTGAGACGAATCCCGGGGAGTCATTACAGGCTAGAGGTACCTTACCCATACACTCGCTGGCTTCTACAACTAGTGCAGTCACCTCAGGAGTAGTGTCTCGTCCATTGATAATCTCAACCAGTTTCATAACTGGGACTGGGTTCATGAAGTGCATTCCAATTACCCTTTCAGGACGGTTTGTAGCATCGGCGATTGCATTTATTGAGATGCTAGATGTGTTACTTGCCAGAATTGCCTCTGGTTTACAAATCTGGTCAAGTTCAGCGAAGGTAGAGAATTTCAACTCCGGAATTTCAGGTATGGCTTCTACAACTAAATCTGCATCCGCAGCGGCCGCTTTGTCGATTGAAGTGGTGATTTGAGCGATAGCTGCATTGGCCTGCTCTTCTGTCATCCTATCTTTTTTCACCACGCGCGCGAGGGAGTTTTCTATTGAGGCCAGCCCTTTGTCTAGGAACTCCTGTTGGATGTCGATCATGACAACATCATATCCGGCGCAAGCGGCAACTTGTGCAATACCATTGCCCATCTGTCCAGAGCCTAGGACTGCTATCCTCTGAATGCCCATATTATACCGCAACCCGAATCTACCCAAGAAGGCTCGCTTACAAAGAATTCTCAGTCGACATCCAAGATGTCATCGTCAGGAATCCTATCACGCCATTCTTTGACATCTCTCTCGCCCCTTGCCCAAGCACGCAGTTCTTCTTCCTCCGGCAGTGGTTCCAGAGGTGAGTCGGGTTGTAATGGAGAAGTTTCTTCCAACATCTCGTCAAGCCAATCTGAACCTCTCTCCATCGATTCGTCAGATTTGTTATTCTCTGACCGCCTTCTATTCACTAAAACCACAGTTGAGGCGATTATCACTATCAATCCAATAATCAATCCAATACCCCAGTAGAGAGTAGAACCTCCAGCCTCAGCATCGTCGATAGCCCAATCTAGCCACTCTTGGTAAAGGACTTCGATATTGGTTGAATTGCTATTTCCACCCAGATCTATTGTCGTCGCTTCGACTATGTGCCAAGATGCATTAGCTGGTATACCTAATTGCAAACTAAAGTTCCCTTCTGGTCTACAAACAAATGATGTCGCCGAAACTTCTGTCCACACGGTAACGCTGGCTCTCGGTTCACAAATTCCTTCGATAATTCGAACGGAGTCGAGATTGCTAGTACGGTTCGTAATCTCGTACAATTCTATTACCGGCGTAATCGTATCTCTTTCCACCCACAACCAGTACGTCTGTACGTGGTCCAGTGCGTCAACTTCGAGATAGAACTCGTTGATACCCTCATCCAGTTGTAACTTGACCTCGACGAAGTTTACTCCGGGTTCGAAACTATGTGTCGGTGTTAGTTGTTCAACGTTGGAATCGGCTGGGACATGAGTGACATTTGCCCATTGAGCAGGGCCTCTCTGGAATACTAACGTGACAGTCTCCGTGCCAACAACCGTCCCATCCCAGTCAGCCCAAATTGCAGAAGAGTATAGTGATGGTTCAAGGGTTAGAGTCTGGCACTCAGAAATATAATTTTCATTGAACTGCCCTCTTGTTGAGTCCCAAGCCCTGATGCAGAATGTGTGGTCTCCTGTGAAGTTTAAATCAAAGAAATAGCCCCCATAACTGGCATTCCATTGTGAGATTATTTCGCCATTATGCAAGAAATCTAATTCGACATTTTCTGTTCCTGTCCAAGACAGCCCTAGCCTGTGGTCGGATAGCAATCCATCATTGGAAGGGCTAATGTCCCATTCAACTTCGGGTAAGGTGCGATCTAAGACTAATGAATATGAGTACTGATTGGTGTTATTTGCCCAATCAACTAAGTCAACGACTAGTGAATAATGAGCGTCACTTACATTTCCTAAGTCTAAGAAAAGTGCATCGTAGGAATTCGATGAAGACGCAAAGCCCATACTATAGGATTTGACTTCCATCATATTTGCAAATCTGCATTCTTCCTGTATCTCCTCTCCCTGAGATGAAATCATTGTAATACAAATTGATTGCCAATCAGGAGTCCTTTCGAAAAACAGGTAAGAATTTGTGATGTTCAATGCTGGTCCAGACCAACTCAAATTGAAGAAATTGTAATCTGGATCATAGGTATCTAATCGTGTAGAATAAATTTCTGGGGCAGTCGAATCTAGGACTACCTCAAATGACCTCGTGTGTATATTTCCAGCAGGATCAGAAACCGAGAGATTGAATGTATTATTTCCTCCGATTAGATATCCACTTCTTCGAAAACTTCCAGGATTAAGCCAAGTCAATTCTTGCGATTCCTCTAATTTGATTTGTAGACTCGCGAAGCCTGTTGAATTAATTTGAATGATTTGTCCATTGTGTTTTAATGTGGCATCGTGTTCGGTCTGGATTGAAACTTGCAATAATTCCTCAGTTGTAATCACGGGTATGTTGGACACCACCATGATTGGATCTGTTGTATCGAATTTGACCGAAAGCCAATCAGCAGCTGTACGGCCGGAGAGATCAGTGAGGCTGGCTGAATATTCGTGCCACTGCTCGGTTTCTAGCAAGGTTGTGTTAATCCAAACCTCACGGAATGTTAAGTTGGAAGTGTCTTGATCTGCTAAGTTCCAAATTGAGGTGATGTTGATAGTGGATAAATTCCACAACATCGCTTCCACGCTGGTGGCATTTGGAACGGTTGTATTGTTATCCAAACCCGTCCATGTCAAAGCCGACAATTGGAAGCCACTTCCGGTGTCTTTTGCCCTCAACGAGATTGGCAAAACCACATTGGTTTCCGTCAGATTCTCCGGTGTGACGAATTCTAACTCCGGATCGAGATCAACCAATTCATAGATGTATGGCATCCTGATTCTAATTCCTCCTTCCAAAGTCACCTCGATATGACCTTGCCAGAATCCTTCACTCGGAGGCATTTCGTATTCTAATTCTAATTCTAAAGCGCCTACCGGCATCGCTCCTGCAAGAGTTTCAGAACCATTGGGCCATTGCGAAATTATCTCGCTTTGATTGAACATTGTTGCATTGACGACATCAAGGGAAGTTCCCGCAATGATTTCAACATCAATCCAAAATTGCACAGTATCGCTAACCGACCAACCATGAACTGCAACAGAGTAATTACCATCCTCAGGGGTGTCTATCTCTATACTCTCTGCACTAGTACTACTCCAAGACCTAGCAAGTTCCTCGCCAGATTCAAATTCACCATCTTCGTCATCATCTCTGAAAAGATAGAGGTCTAAATCTGCCTCCTCATAAGCATCCATAGTTATACTCAATTCAGTAGCGTTTTCAACTGAGAAATTGTGCCACCACGAAGCAGTCATCTTATCGTTAGTAGTATCTTGGTATGCTGTTTCGTTATCGAAGTGTATAGGTTGTGTCCATCCGAATGACTGAACACTTTCCAAAGGCATTGGAACGGTAGAGACAACATGAATTTTCTCGCTGCCGTTTGCCTCAGACCAATCGGTAACCACTTTGTGGAATCCGGATTGCTCGGCTGCGACGTAGCCTACTGAGATGTTTAGGGGGTTGTCGTTTGTCGTAACGCCATGATGAGCAGTATGCAGAGCCAATTGGTGAATGCCTGGAGAAACTGGAACTGCAAATACCTCCCTTGATTCACCTGTGTAAGTCCCCCAGTCATGACGACCGGAACCTCGATGGTTGTTTATCGATCGTTCCTCGATGAAGAAGGTGGAGGAGCCGTAGGCTGACGGGTCGTCCTCATAGTAACCGTGTGGAGTTTGGGACAACCATAAGACGTCGATATCGGTGTATGGGTTATCGTCCCAGTCAACATCGAGAATCGCTGTTCCGCCCGTGTCCAATTCTTCTGGCCAGTCGACTGTCATCACACGCCAATCACCAGATTCTGCGCGCCAACTCCATCTCTGAGCTCCTGAAATCCAAGACTCGGAATATAGTGTCTGATTCGAAACGTTTCCGTCGAGCGGCTTGGCGTAGATATCTACTGGTGCGACCCAAGGCACGTTGGTGACGATTGGAAGCGTCCACTGATGATCGAAATCCCTCGAGCCGTTGTTATATCCCCAAGTTGTGATGGCCAAGCCGTGCTGGTGAAGACCAGATTCGGCGTCCGTTGGGACGTTCACAGTGAAATTGTAAGTGCGAGTCGAATTCGCTCCAATCGAAATTGGTGGTAATACTCCAGCTGATTCATTGGCGATTGAATGGTAGGTCGAAATCCAGTTATCTATTGTTGGACCAAAAGCTGTCCAATCCCATTCGATACTGACATTCTCAAGGCCTGATTGGGAAGCATCTCTACGTGAGACTCCTAAGAATAATCCATCCTCCATGTCGTCAAATGGAAGACCTACACGGAACTCCGCTTGAGGTCCGTGGTGATACCAAGTACCGTAAGCATCGAACTCACTGGATTCGGTCCAATCCTCCTCGTCGACCATAGAATCATTGTCTTCGTCGCCGACCCAAATACCATCGCCGTCATCGTCGTTCCAACGGTAGAGCGTCAGTTCTATTTGCTCGTTGGATGAACGGTCGAGGTCGGCATCGAAGGCTGCGTATTCGATGACCGCACGAGCTCTGACTAGGTTAGTATTGGGCGGCAATTGGTAGCTCGTATTGTTGACGTGAATTGGAATAAGTAAGTCCGGTCTACTGCCTTGATAACCGTCCCAAGTATTGTTTTCTCCACCACTGCTTCCATTTCCAATACTGAGCCATTGTCCAACTTGATGAGCCAGTGGTTCGTGCTTAATCGGCATAACAATTAGGTTAATGTCTGATTCACCATGATTCGTAAATTCGAGTGGTACGGTTTGAGATTCACCTCTATGAATTACGTTGATGTTTGCATCCCGATGTTCTCCTTGGAAAGTCCCTGACATCCATTGGCTTGGAGTGACGGACCAAGTGCCATTCTCACCGTCCAAGGTGGCGGTTGCCCTACTAGCGTTGCACCCACCGCCACCCTGAACAAATGGATCGTAGCCTCTATCATCGGCTGTGGCCAAGACAAAGTCTCGGAACGCTTGAGACATTGGTAATTCGCCGTGATTCGCCAACCAAGCCTGTTCCACAACGGCTAGTAGACCCGCTGTGATTGGGGTGGCCAAACTGGTTCCACCCCAAGTAGTTGTAGCAGAGTTTCCATTATTGCGTAAATTGAGTGGTATGTCGCCGGTTGCAGACCAACCTACTGCAACTATGTCGGGATCTAATCGACCAACTATATTGGGGCCTCGATTATTCCATGGTGCACTCTGCCCCCAAAGCATATTTGATTTACTGGAAAATGCACCGACAGAGAAGATTCCTTGTGCTGCCCCGGGGACTTTCACCGTCCCGTAACCATGTCCACCGTTACCAATCGCAACCGCGTAGTGAGTCTGGTTATTGTATACCCTAGTTAACCAATCGAGGTAAAGGGAGTAGGAATCTGCCCCTGAGTCATCGATACTAGAATAGCCAAATGAAAACGAACCGATGTGAGGTTGGTCATCCCAAGTAGAGGGGTCGCCATCGTTACCCTCCGCAATCCATCTCCATCCATCCAGTGAGTGTCCTCCTGAGTAGTGATTTCCAATACTAGCAATGGTAGCATTCGGAGCCATTCCTAGAACCGCGCCATTGTTGACCTCGGCTTGTGCAGATATAGCTGAAGCACACAGTGTTCCGTGACTTCCGGAATCTAGCATGAATAGGGTTAGATTTCCAGCAGCCGCGATACGGTCAGAATATCCGTGCCTAGAGGCATAAATCTCACCATATGGCACGCCATTGACTCCGTCCGAAATCCAATACAGTAATCCTGCAGAAACGTCCCTAATGCCATCTTCATCCTCATCCAATCCGGCGGTCTCATTGCCTTTGAACATCCATTCATCATCACTGAAATTTCCGTTGCGATTGATGTCTGGAATCACAATATCATACGCTCCACTTTGTACTGAATCGATTACTAGGATAGGCACGTCACCACCCATCTGGCTTCGTAAGGTTGAATCGGGATGCTCACCGAGATGGTAAACTCCAGAGGTGGAATTCGGAACTCCGCTAATGATGTGTCCTGAATCATCCAACACACCATCTGAATCATTGTCGTAATCAAGGGTCGATGTATCGGCGTACCAGGTATTTCTATCGGGATATGTTTGGCCATTAACCAGCCAGTAGTACATCGAATTATGGTCAAACATCATCGGCCAGCCATCGTGTTGCTTACCATCTGCAATTCTTGCTTGGGTGCCATCTAAATCGGGGTGGGCAAAATCGATACCAGTATCTGCTACGGCTACTACAATCCCTTCCCCAGCATATCCTCGATCCCAAGCATCAGTCGCCCCATGAATCTCACCGGAACGTACTGAAGTTGGAGATTCATTATCATCTGAAAGTGGAATTGTGTCGAAGGGGTCTGGTGAATTCTGAGCATCTAGAATACCAATGACTCCAGACACTCCTGGTAATTTGTGGAATAACTCTGAATTCATCCAAAATGTCCTATGGTCGATTACACCATCTGAAGGGTCGGTTACAACAAGTGTTTGGCCGTCGATTGCTCCGGCTTGATTCTCAATTTGACCATGTTTGTATTGCCAAGCATTTAGTTCCCTCAATGAATGGCTGATTACTGTCACTCTGACTTCCTCTTGACCAGCATCCACTCGCTGCCATAGAGTTGGCTCAATCCATGGGTTTGGATTGACGAGGGGGTGAGGGGAATTTTGGGAATTTTCATTATTTTCTTCGGTGTAATCAGCAGAATCACTAGATTGTGTGAACTGACCGCCAGCGATACCAAATGACATCATAGATGTCAACATTAGCAGAACCAAGGACACCGAGAGGCGCTGACGCATGTTGCCTGTGGCAACACGAACTCTATTGTAGCCTGCGGCTTCACGGCCCGTCAAGTCCAAAGCGGTTACACCAAACCGCAAGGTAACAGTCCCGTAGTGTAGCGGTCCATCATCCCAGGTTTTGGTCCTGGGGACCCTGGTTCAAATCCGGGCGGGACTACCAATTAATTCAAGCAGGATTATTCCTCGATTTTTTCGGGCTTTCGAGCAAGATCTCTGGTGATGTTCTTTTGATGAGATTCCAAAGTTCCGCCGCCGATTTCAAGTAGTTTAGCGTCTCTCCAAAGTCTCTCGACAGTGTACTCACCAACATAGCCATATCCACCCATCACCTGAATGGCTCTGTCGGCGATGTTCTTCGCAGCTGTGGTTCCAAACAGTTTGACTCCGTCCGTATCGAGTCTGTTGCCAGATTTTGAGAGGTCTGTGTTTCTCGCAGTCTCGTAGATGTATGCACGCATTGCACGATACTCTGCCCACGATTCCCCAATGTGTCGCTGTATCTGGCCGAAGTCTCGGATTTCACGGCCGAATGCCTCTCTTTCGCTTGCATATTGATTCATTGCTGCAAGAGACCTTCTAGCAATCCCCAAACCCATCGCCGCAAGTCCGATTCTTTCCAGTTCAAGATTGCGCATCATGTGAATCATAGATTCACCTGGCGCACCGACGATATTTGCTGCAGGAACTACACAATCGTCGAAGACCAACTCTGCTGTGTTTGACGCCCTCATGCCAGTTTTATCGTAGATCTTCTGACCGACACTGAATCCAGGCATTCCCTTCTCCACGAGGAAGGTTGTAACCTCTGCTCTACCCTTGGAATCTGTACCGGTTCGGGCGTACAACCAGCAAACGTCGGCTGGAGTGCCTTCTTCGTCGATTGAACCGTTTGTAATCCACATTTTGCGACCATTGATTACCCATTCACCATCTACATTCTTCTCCGCAGTTGTCTGCATACCTAGGACATCGGTACCATATCCTGGCTCACTCATGGCCATGCAGCCAATCCATTCACCGCTGCAGACTTTTGGAAGAATTCTCGATTTTTGCTCCTCAGTCCCATTGAAGGCTAGGTTGTTTACCATCAATTGTGAATGCGCCAAATATGCAAGGCAGAATGCAGGGTCTGAATAACTCAATTCCTCATTGATAATTGCCACAGCGGTGGCATCCATTCCAGAGCCACCGTGCTCCGCTGGGACTGAAATTCCTAGTAATCCATATTCTCCTAATTTGCGGAATAAATCGAGGTTGAACTTCTCCTCTCTATCGAATTCAAGCGCTTGAGGTTCAACCTCTTCACGAACAAAATCTCGAACCATCTCTCGGAGCATTCTGTGCTCCTCAGTAGGGTTCGCAAGGTCGATTGTCTCCCATTCGGCCATACTGTTGCGAGCATGGCCTGCCGTATGAGTGTTGGTGAAATATACCACGACACCGTAGGTGTCGATTAGGGAGTGACTCGACGGCTATCTCGAGGGAATGGAATGACCTCGCGGATATGGTCGGCTCCGGTCAGCCAAGCACAAACTCGTTCGACACCGAGTCCAAATCCACCGTGGGGAACACCTCCATATTTTCGCACATCAATGTAAAATTCGTAAGGGTCCCTAGGTGTCCCTTCCTCTTCGATTCTCTCGATAATCTCGCGCTCGGTCCATGTCCGTTCTCCTCCGCCGATAATCTCGCCATAACCTTCGGGGGCGAGCAGGTCATGGCAGAGGACATACTTCGGGTCATCCGGATCTGGCCGGTGATAGAATGGCTTGGCTATTCGAGGATAGTGCGTGAGGAAATGTGGTACATCGAATTCTTGCGTCAACACCTTTTCCTTCGAATAATCCAAGTCTTGACCCCATTCTATTTCGACACCCATTCCCTGAAGAGTTTCAACCGCCTCATCATAACGAATGCGCGGGTAAGGATTGTCGGCATAACGGGCCACAAGTTCAAGATCACGGCCCAGTGCGGCCAATTCATCTGAGCGTTCATCAAGAAGTGTTCTAGCAATATGGCGAACGACTCCTTCACCATGAATCATGACATCGTCGTTTCCAGCCCATGCAATTTCCATTTCAGCGTGCCAATATTCAGTCAAATGTCTGCGAGTCCGACTTTTTTCAGCGCGGAAGGAAGGTGCGATTGTGTACAATCGTTCAAGGGCAGGCATGGCCGCTTCAGCATAGAGTTGCCATGATTGTGTAAGGTATGCCTTTCGTCCAAAGTAGGGGACTTCGAATAGGGTACTACCGCCCTCGACCGCTCCTGCTACGAAATTAGGCGCTTGATATTCAGTAAAATCACGCTCTCGGAAATACGAATGGATAGCTCCGAAAACCGTTGAACGTATCTTTAGCATAGTCGTCATTCTTCCGGTTCGAAGGTAGAGGTGTCGATTATCTAGCAAGAATTCTGTTTCACCACCATCTGCTTGCTCCATTGCAGATTCTGTGATTGGGAAAGGTAGCTCAGGATTTACCGGACCTACAATTTCTGCACTGGTGACCTGAATCTCGTGGCCATGCTCTCGATCTGTCGGCTCGGCAGTTCCTCGAAAGATTAGGCTGGACTCAATTAGAGCCTCCTTTACTGCCTCAAAGGTCTCATCACCTACGAGATCTCTTTTGACCACACATTGAACAGTTCCAGTGGAGTCTCTAAGTACAACAAATCGGATCTTATTTGAGCCTCTGGAACGGTGTACCCATCCCTTCAATTCAACTTCCGAGCCGTCATGTTTGCCGGCTCGGACATCTCCTATCCAAGTGTCCTTGGTCATACTAACCCCGCCCCTTGGGCGGGGCTTCTACATATCAAACGAAGCCCCTAAGCCAATAGAATAGAATTAGATTTGGCGGGTCTGACGGGGTTCGAACCCGCGACCGCCCGGTTAAGAGCCGGGTGCTCTACCTGACTAAGCTACAGACCCAGCCAGCCGACTTGCCCCCCCCTCTTTAATCGGAACGGTCTGACTGGATATCAGATCAATCTGCCACCTTGGTTTACCAAAGTAACAACTCCACCACTGGCAGCCATAACTACTGCATCACATATACCGACAAACAGTCCAACCTGGACAACACCAGCAATGTCCAATAGGAATTTTTCCAACTCTCTTGGATTAGCAATAGTAGGTCCAAATGAACAGTCTAGGATGTATCCACCATTATCGGTAATGATTGGTTCATCTCCACCTCTCCTAACAACAGCACCAGGACAGATTTCAGCCACTCTGTCCGCTGTTCTTTGCCATTCAAATGGCAACACCTCGATTGGAAGGTCAAATGCCCCCAGAACATCGACTTGCTTTCTGTCGTCAGCGACTACTAACATACCTCGACTAGACTGAACGACGATCTTTTCTCGAGTGAGTGCGCCACCTCCGCCTTTGATGAGATTGTAATCGGGGTCGAACTCATCCGCTCCATCGATTACTATGTCGAGAACACCCGCCTCGACTAATGGAACAAGTGGGATGCCGAGGCTCTCGGCAAGTTCTCGGGTCGCCTCGCTAGTTGGGACTCCGACGATAGACAACCCCTCTTCCTGCATCCTGCGACCCAATTCAAGCACGGTGTAGCGAACAGTTGAGCCAGTTCCAAGGCCAATTTTCATGCCCTCGCGGACGAAATCACAAGCGGCTATACCCGCTTGCTGCTTCAGCGCCTCAACGTCGCTCACGTGTAGGGGCAAGAGAAAGATGGACATGATGGTTACCCTAGGAGAAGATTAGGATTTGTGAGTGAAAATCCTACTTTACCCGACCGTTGGGTTCATCCGTCGATGCCCTACGGTCCGAGTTGAGGGAGCAGGAGGGTCGCTGACAGTGCCAGACACTGAGGAAAGTCCCCTCTCCGCGATGCAGGTGGTCCGACGCAAGTCGGAGGTCCGGGAGGGCCGGCTCTGCAACAGAAACGTCCCGCGCCAGGCGTACGGTGATCCCGAAAGGGTGAGGTTTCCTGATCGCGGCTGGAACGAGCAACCCCGCTGGAGCAAGTCCAAGCAGGCCCGTAGTGCATCGATAGGGCCGGGTAGGATGCATAGTTGAATGCGACCAGCCGGAAGGTAAACAGAAAGGGGCTTACTCCCTGCACCCTCACTTTGGAGAAGCGGAGCGTGAGCTCTCTTCTGCTTTCAGGATTTAGGACCAAAACCTGAGTATCCCATCCAATCGGGGATGGCATCGAGCACTGATGATGTTTCAAGAGCACCAGAGTCTTCGTAGTCAAGCCAAGGCCCTTGCCCCATCAATCTCGAGCGCATCTCGTGCCAAGCAACGATGAAGCTCGGTAGTAGTATGCTTGAGGTCAATAGAGCCAGTATGAGTAGAGACATCATCAATACGAAGAAGTTCTGCAATCCTGGTATTTCAACAAACAATCCAGCAGAAAGCCCCGCACAGGTTGTTGTTGTAGTCTCAAAGATAGTTTGACCTGTTCTCGAAACAGATTTGACAATTCCAGCAGGTGTTTCACCTTCGTCTTTGATTCTGTCAATTATGTGTATTGAATCGTCCACCCCTATACCGAATACAAGCGTACCAACCATTGCAGTGAAGAAATTCACATTGACCGAACCTTGTCTCATCAGCAGTGGCTGCCACAAAACAACAACAGCCACCGCTGCCATGGTGAAAGTTGCTAATCTTGGAGAACGGAATAGAATCATCATTGTGAATAGAAGAATAATCATCGTAGCGATGGTTGTCTCACTCTGAGCCTTTTGGATTCCAGTGTTTATATCGATACTAACCGGTAACCCACCAGTCAATTTCGAATTGATTACACCTTGAATACCCAAAGCTGAACAAGATAGAGCATCCGGACAATTACCATCACCGTCTAAATGATCATCAATAGCATCCCTTAGAGGGGTAGCATCGTGCAAATTGATGTAAGGTTGGGTGACATATACCAGAGTCTTGGTTTCACATGGTGATTGGTTTTGGCAGACATCTTCTTGGTCTGCATTCATCAGCATGCTGCGAATCTCAGGGCTCAATGTGTCGAGCGCGATATTGACCATATCTTCTCGACTACTGACGGAATATGCCCAACATTCTGGACGCAGAGGATTTGTTGATTCGTCCCAGCATTCATCGTGAAGAAGTTCCCATAAACTTCGGTCATAGACCTCCAAACCCGAGACATTTACATCAACATGAATCGCCTTGAGAATGTTAACTAGACTGATACTCGAAGTCTGTGGAACATTGTTGACCTTTTTCTCCTGCATATGGTCGATTGCGTCGAGAATCGGTAAATCCCGAATTGGGGCAGTAGAATTTACTGGACCCCTAGATTCGGCGTCGACAATGAACATATTGGTTTGACCGCCTTGGAAGACGAAGCTGTATTCTCTCAAGGCATCGTAACTTGATATGCCTGGAGGCACCTCATCTGAGGATCCTGTCAGTGGCTTACCCATCTCCTCCTCTAGGATGGCAACTCCGCCGGCTGTGGAAACCATCGCAACCAGCAATACCACAAGAGTCCCCTTTACCGGCAATTCACCAATCTTTAGCCAAATGTCCGACTCAAAGGCTAGTAAGATTGTACCGCCAAAGAAACATCCGAAGAATACAGCATTTCCAAGCGAAGTTGTCTCGTGAGAATATAGTGCAGCACCTGCTGCAACGGCGACGATTAGGGAAATTAATAGGGTCTGTAATGCAGGCATTTCTATGGTTACATCCGTTTTGCGGTAACGGAATAGATGAACCAGTGCTGGCACCATAACCATAGAGAGTAGGAACGTAATCGAGATGCCCAACAACAGAGTTACTCCGACTGTTCGCATTGGATGAATTGGGACTAAGGACTGCCAAGTCAAAACACTGAATCCAATTATAGTAGTAATCGCAGAAAGGAAAATTGCGTTACCAGTAGTTTGGGCTGCTCTAACCGTTGCCGTCAGACTTAGTACAGGATCCCAAGGGTCTAATTCATTAGTTGCAAAACCATCTCTCTGACGTTTCCAAGATTCTTCTAGACTTTCCTCAAGCAACTCTTTGCGATTTTCTTCAATTCTATTCGTAAAATGCAGAGCATAATCCACCCCTAGACCGACCAAAATTGGGCCTGCGGAAATTATCATTGGGGTCAAAGTGATATCTGCGAGTACTGTAGTCCCGAAGGTGATGGCTAAACTCATTGCAATAGGCAATCCACAAATGATTATGACCTTTGGATTTCGATGTAAAATCAGCATTGTAATTGCTACCAATAAACCTGCCAATGGGAGCATTTTTTCCACTAATTCTTTGTAAATTGCGTTGGAAACGTCTTGAACAACAGGAGTTAGTCCAGTGACTGTAGTTCCATTACGAGTTGGACGATCCTCGGCAATTGATTCTGCCTGATTAATCAGTGCTTGATTAACACCGATGCATTTGCTTCGAGGCTCGTTTGGATTTTGTTTGATGCAAAGAGAATGAATTTCGGTGCTAACTGAAGAAGACATCAAATTGCCTTCATAATCACGCTGACAGAGCCCACAGGTAGTCAAATTGGTTTGGTCAAAAATCAATTCCTTGGCATATTCAATGAATGCTTGATGATCTTGCACTTGACCATCTTTCTTGTCGTTTCGAGCAGGAATATCGGTTCCATCCATATCGTACTTTAGACCAAGAATAATTACCCCAGTATCCCAAATTCCATCACCATCATTGTTGTAATCCCCGTCTCCATTTTCATCCAATAATGGATGGTCTTGAGTATCCATAACAAAGGTGGATAGCAGACTTTCTGTTTGGTCTACTAAGTTGTCAACACGGTCTTGGTCATCGGGTATTGAATAGCCGTGGAACGGGTTTAATTGGGCCGCAGCGCATGCATCGCGCTGACCTGTTGGAAGACCATACTTTTCTACAGCACAACTGAATCGATAACTAGAGGAATTTGCTTCCTTAATGATCTGAGCTGGTGAAAGAATCCAAACAACTCCATCGATGTCACCACGGTCGTCTTTGTGTTCATCGAGACCAGCACCATAACCACCATCACCGCGATTATTGTCATCTCCTTCGATGTAGGACAACTGTTCTAAAATTTCGAAACTAGTGATATTTTCCGTCCCTCTACAGTCTGATGGGCCGTCAGAGGCGGGGCCAGATGGGCATTTCTCGTGAATGGCATTATTTGTTTGGACATACAAAATCATGATGTCCGTGGCCCATTGAGTCCGAACCTGTTTCAGTAGATCTGTGGAATCGGCATCATCTGGAAGATAAATTTCCACATCTTTGTCGATCTGTTGTCCAAAATCAATAGCATCTCGACTAACCAATACGGTTGCAATAATCAGTAGGGCAACTATGAGACCGGGGCTTCTTAGAATCGCAGAATACCAAAATTCAGAGAGTCTCTGAGCAATTGCGTGACCTCTCTTTGCACCAACGGTTAGGAAGTAGTCGACGTAGTCAACGGCATCACCAATCGGCGAAGAATCAACAGCTTGTATGAGATTCCCCCCAACCTCCCTAATCGGTTGTAATCTCTCGAAGAAGCGCTCCCAAAATATCGCTTCATCATCGCGCTCGTCATCAGGCACGAGGATGGTGCCCCCACCGAGGCCACATGAAGCAATCGCACGTGCGCTCGATGGAAGGCTAATTTCATATCAATTCTCTGAGAACTGGCTGAATTAGGGAGCAAGCAGAGGTCTCAATGGAAGTAAAGATGGAGGCTCGTATGCATCAGTCGTGAGGCTAGGCGCGCGGAACTGTTCGCCGAACGGCTGAAAGTGAATGAGTATCTCCAACCACCGTTTAACATGGCTCGCAGGCGTAGGCAACTTGAACCAAAAGGCAAGGATGAAGATGTCCGAATAATGGCAGGACTGATTACTGCGGCTGTTGTTAGTATTGTAATCGTAGCTTCTATGTTCATTGCACCGCCTGCGAATGTTGGCCCAGAAGAGGGTTCGCTTGCTCCGGATTTCATTGCATCAGGGTATAACGGTGGGACTTGGGAAGAAATAAGACTCAGTCAATTGTATGACGGACGCTTAGTTCTAATCACGTTCCTCGACACGGATTGCCCTCACTGCTGGACAGAGGCAGAATATCTATCCGAATTGTATGAGGGCTCGGAGGGAACTGTCATGTTCATTACCATCGCAGTAGAATTAGCCATCTCTGGCCACGATAGTAGTCGGGAAGAGATTGAGGCTTTCAGAGATAAAACACAATTTGGAGACAATCAAAACAATGGTGATGGATGCTACTCTGGAAAGAAGAATTGTGCAGAAAGGCCAGGAGGTCCGCACTCATGGATGTATGTTGACGATTTGCCGCTTTCGATTGCGAGTGAATGGGATCTTCCAGGAACACCATTCAGTGTAATCCTTGACGGTCAAGGTACTGTTCTTTGGAATCAAGCACAGCCAGAAAATCACCCCTCTGGTGAAGACATGGGCAATGCACTCCTACGTCTATTGGGAGGCGAATGAATGGCTAACCCACTGGCAGACCCAATTCTATTGATTTTCATATCTGGATTATTTGCTTCAGGCTATCTCTTAGCCAATGGTAGGGGCAAAGATGGACTTGAAGGAACCAACCGTATGCTGGATGGAAGCCTTGCATTCACCGTAACTGGACTTCTTGCCTCAGCTTGGACTTGGGTAATCTACAACGACTTGGTAAGAAACCCCATGGGGGGAGAATTCTGCGCTACAGAAGGATTCGTTCAATGCGGCTCGGTAATCGGTGACCCACGATACAACAATTTCTTCGGAATATCTTGGGGAATGCTTGGCTTCACCGCCTTTACTGCTCTATTCTTCCTTATATTGTGTATTCGTATGGACCCACTTGCGAAGTGGTCAGAACAGTACACCAATTACGCATGGTGGCTAGGGCTGGCGGGAGTACCTTTTCTATTCATATTGATTGGAATTGAGATATTTGTTGTTCAGCACATTTGTCCATTTTGCACAATAGCCCATCTAGCTTTGATTGGTTATCTTATTGCAGTCTGGATGTTAAGGGAACGACGGGAGAGAAGTGCTTGGTATTGAAGGAATTTCAAGCATTTTGTCTCTAGATAATCGTTGAGAATCGCTTTGACGAAGCGGCGAATGGCTCAAAGTAGATGCCAAGGTGGCGCGACCATGGAATTAGTCACTGGAGGCGCCGGATTCATCGGCTCACACCTAGTTGATGCATTGGTCGCGCAAGGCAAGCGTGTTCGTGTATTGGATAATTTTTCCAGCGGCAGAGAAGATTTTCTATCACACCACCAAGATTCAGGAAAGGTAGAGATAGCGAAAGCAGATTTACTCGATTTGGATGCGGTAAAGTCTGCCATGCAAGGTATCGAGACAGTTCACCACTTAGCAGCCAATCCAGACATTCGATTGGGGACTCAAGTGACCGATACCGACCTTCGACAGGGTACCGTTGCAACATACAATGTATTGGAAGCAATGCGTAATTCTGGTGTAAAAAGAATATCATTTTCATCATCTAGTGCCATATATGGTGAGGCGAGCGTCATGCCTACCCCTGAAACATATGGGCCTGTCAAGCCAATCTCACTATATGGAGCGAGTAAACTAGCAAGTGAGGCCCTAATCACCGCTTGGTGCGGAACTTTCGGTGCCAAGTCTTGGATTCATCGCTTTGCCAATATAGTAGGCCCTAGAGGCACGCACGGAGTAATTTACGACTTTATTCACAAATTGAAGAATGATCCAACACGATTAGAAGTTCTAGGAAACGGGTTGCAAGAAAAGTCGTACATGTCAGCTGAGGATTGTGTTAGAGCAATGGTCCACCTCGTTGACGACACCGACGATTCAGTAAATCTCTACAACCTTGGAACGGGTGATTCTTGTTCGGTTCGAAGAATAGCGGAATTTGTCGTTGAAGAGTCTGGATTAGAGGGGGTGTCGATAGAATACACCGGTGGAGATCGAGGCTGGGCTGGAGATGTTCCAATAACTAGTCTAGATGTCGAATATCTGTTCTCAACCGGATTTGTACCGAATATGCAATCAGAA
>JAKURL010000021.1 GCA_022449345.1 Candidatus Thalassarchaeum sp.
CGAGTCAATACTTGAACAAGGGGTACCATGCGACCTCGATTGCCCGACGTGCAAAGGAAAGATGGTCGAAATAAAGGTGTATTATGAGCCCCCCAATCCAGCTAAGGGTGGATTTCGAGCCAATGATTTGTTTAGCTTTGCAATCGGGATGGTGTTAGCCGCAGGTGTAATCGCGTACGAGGCATCCAAGCACAATTTCGAAGGCGGTAAACCCACCCTGATTCTCGATGGATGCGGCGACTGCGGGTCATTCTGGTTCGACAAAGGGGAGATCGACAGAATCAGGAAAGCCCGCAAGGTTGGAGATGTGGGCTATTAAGACCCAATCTATCCCTATGATTCAGGATACCAAGATGCCCAAGACTTGGGAGTCTCTCTAACATGGAAGGCATGCAGTCTCAATGAGTTGTCGTATGATGACTTGATGTGTGGTTCTACCTGTTCATAGGCCCACTTAGCTAGGTTTTCTGCAGTAGGTACGAAGGGCACTACAATCGTCCTGTGCTCATCACCCATAACGGATAGTGCAGCAGTTGCCTCCTCATCACCTTCGTAGACGATGAATGCGTGATCTACAACATCATGGATGTGCTTGTTTAGAATCTCAGATACATCCGCGAAATCCATCAGCATACCCTCTTCCGATACGCCAATCTGAGTTACTACCTCACCCTCTAGTTCTACTTCCCATCGGTATCTGTGGCCATGCATGTGCCTACACTTGCTTTTGTGCTTAGGCACTCTGTGGCCTGTATCGGTCTCGACCCATCTTCGTATTCTCGTTACCATTTACTCACCTTGAAAATCTAAACAAATAGAATTGATACAGTATCTCGGTCCTCTTGCTTCATGGAATAAATGGCCAAGGTGTGAATCACAATTACTACACCTAACTTCTATCCTCTTCATTCCATGATTAGTATCAATTAGTTGCTCAATATTGGCGTTATCCAACTCTTCCGAGAAGGCCGGCCAACCACAACCCGAATCAAATTTTGATTCTGAATTGAACAATGCAATTCCACAATCCGCGCAACTGTAAATTCCATCTTCGAAGTGTTTGTCAAATTCACCTGTAAACGGCCTCTCCGTACCATTTTGTTTCATTACGTGAAATCGTAATTGTGCCTTCAGAGCACCTTGCAATACCTCATTCCATGATGAAACATATTCTACAGGGTCTTCTCTTCCTATCGCATGGAAAGCAAGGATCCTCTCGACATCTGCACCACTAGTACCGCTACTTCTTCCTTTGTCATCGGGATTGTAAGAGGTGTTTGTATTCCTGAATATGGTGTCAAAGTCGATATTCAATTCCTTACACGATGTCAAAGCATCTCTGAGGATTGTTTCCTTGTTGCCATCGATATATGGTAGGTGAAAAGAAATCCTTTCACTGTCCCAATTACCTATTGCAAAAGATTCGCCTATGGATTGATAAAATTCGGGGCGGCAATCAGGATATATTGCATGGTCTCCAGAATGTACTCCTAGTGCGATAATAACGTCAGAGTCTTCTTGGGTGGCTATCGATAGACCATAGCCGTAAAGAATCGAAGAAAATATTGCATTACGATTAGGAACTACTGTCGCTTTCATTTGCTCCTCTTCATAATGACCTTCTGGAACTTTGATATCCTTGTTTGTCAATGCTGAGTTGAATATACCCATCGCTCCTGAAAGGTCTACTACCCGATGTTCAACAGATATTCCACTATCAGCTAGATAATCGATATTGGCTTTTGCTCTATCAATTTCTACTACATGTTTCTGACCGTAGTCGTAAGAAATGCAACTTACCTTGTATCCATCTGCAAGTAACCTACACAAAAGAGCGGAAGAATCCATACCACCACTCAAGGCCATTACTGCACGCATCAATCAACCCCCATCCATTTGTGAGTTTGTAGGGATAATTTCCAACCTGGATTATCCTTAACTAATTGCTCTACTGAAGCAAAGTTTCGGCCGTTCCATTCTACAGATTCTTCCTCGATATAGCAGGGTTGCAGGTAATGATGTTCGAAACCTGATTTCAATTCATCATACATAGTGAGGTCTTGACCACAATACACTACTTTCAGTTCATCACCTACTCGTTGTTTGATACTCACATTGGGATACAACTGGTCCTTCGGCGAGACACAAATCCAGTCGATTATCTCTGGAATTGGAATAGTTCCATTTGTTTCTATTGAAAGGTGAATTCCATGTTCTTTCAACATGATTCCTATTGTATTCAAATCCTGCATTGCTGGTTCACCTCCTGTGAAGATAACCCTATCACAATCGTATTGCAGGACTTCATTGACAATATCTTTCAGATCCATCTCTGTGTAGGTTAGAAAGTCAGTGTCACACCATTCACAACGTAGATTACAATTTCCAAACCGGATGAATACGTGCGGCATCCCCGTGTGGAAAGCTTCACCCTGTACAGAGTGAAAAATCTCCACAATTGGGTAGGTTTGCACAAACATCACCTCGATAAGGGGGCCGAGCGAATCAATTGCATTAGTTCGGTTCTGGCTTCGTTTTTGTCGAAGAAAACACCCCTCATTGCTGAAGTTGTCATGATACTGTTCTGTTTCTTCACGCCACGACATTGCATACATCCATGGGAAGCCTCAATGATTACAGCAGTTCCTAGTGGCTTGAGATGAGTTTCTAGATCATCGGCAATACATTTGGTAATCCGCTCTTGATTTTGTAATCTTCGAGCGTGTAGGTCCACTATTCTGGCTAATTTGCTGATGCCCACGATTCTTTCAACAGGTATGTATGCAACATGTGCCCTTCCAGTGAACGGTTGTAAATGGTGCTCACATGTTGAATGGAATTCAATATCACGCAACAATACAATTCCGTCGTACCCTTCAGCGTTGAATGTAGATTCTAGAACTTCTGCTGGGATTTGTCTGTACCCTGCAAATATTTCCTTCCAAGAGTTGACTACTCTGCTAGGTGTATTCAGTAAGCCTTCTCGTCCAATTCCATCTCCCTCGATGTATTCCAATATCGTTGAAATTGCTTCCTGAGCTTCGGATTCAGACACCATTCATTCCACCCCCTTTTGGCGACCATGACGTTCATCAATAGCGTCTAATTGATCTAACATTTTTCTACAAGCCGTTCTTATCGCATCAGCCACTGATACGAACTTGTGTGCATCCCCAACATGCAACTTGAGGTCATCAAGCAGTTCGTTGGGCATATCCAGACTAATTTTAGGCATAACTCGCCGACGGCATTCCACATATAGGTATTACTCAAGTAATACTAGAGGAATATCATGCCAAGAAATCAGCTAATTCGGGATATGATTCACAAATTCTAGTGCCCCTGTCAGATAATTGGGCCAGGTGAGACGATAACTCCTCATTATTGCATCCGGAATCTATCATAGTCGCAAGGACAGAAACTCCACCTTGAATCACACCAGCTTCTAGGAAAGCATCGTTGCTAATATCACCAGCATTTCGTAATGCTGCTAGGTGTAAAGACAGTTCTTCAGCTAGTTCGTTTGCGGACTCAGATGTAAGCAATCCTTCTTCCAGTTGTTGCCTCATTGTCCCTAACATAGAGGGCTCGTTCGACCTCCCCTTTTTGACCGTTGCTTATGGTTAAGTCTGATGCTCAACTAACTCCACTAACACACCACCAGTAGAGGAGGGGTGAACAAAGACAATCTTGCTTCCATTAGCACCCTCTACCGGTTTGTCGTTAATCATCCGAATACCTAGAGATTGTAGTCGAGAAATCATTGATTCGATATCTGCAGTTTTCACAGCTACTTGCTGAACCCCCTCACCTCTCTTCGCTAGGAATTTACCAATTGGAGTCTCCTCGCCAAGTGGTTCTAATAATTCGATTTTCGGTCCACCGGATTTTGGTTTGAAGAATCGAATGTTAACCCCTTGTTCTTCATTAATTTCGTCTACCCCTTGTTCAAAACCTAACGCCAACCAAAAGTTAGTATGTGAGTCAAGGGAATGTGTGGCTATGCCTAAGTGATCTATACCTTCAGTCATTTCAAACACCACTTGGTGCAACCCAAGTACCAAATATTTCTCTCAACACGTCGTTAACTTCCCCAAGGGTAGTTTCTACTTTGTATGCCTCAATCATTGGTTCCATCAAATTCCCACCATCTTTCGCAACCTGTCTAATATTTTCCAAGGCAGATGATACCATGTCTGTATTTCTAGTCTTGAATAGGTGGGCGATTTTTTGGATTTGTTTGTTTGCAATTTCTGAGGCTTGAATTTGACCATATACTTCGGAGACTTCACCATCTTGGTGCAAATTAACCCCAACGACGTTAGTAGTACCATCTTCGACAGACTGTAATTGTCTCCAAGCCGAATCATGGATTTCTCTTTGCTGATATCCCGAAACTACACATCGCATAGCTCCTCCTTTTTCTTGAATAATCTCAATCCTCTTCTTGGCATCTTCGTATAATTTGGAAGTTAATTCTTCAATCAAATAGGAGCCAGCGAGAGGGTCCACTGAATCAGTTATATTGGTTTCATTAGCCAAGATTTGTTGTGTTCTTAATGCTAATAGGGCCGACTCATCAGTTGGTAATCCAATCGCTTCATCGTAGGAATTTGTGTGTAGGCTTTGTGTACCACCGAGAACTGCGGACATTGCTTGAAATGCCACTCTTACAGCATTATTGAGTGGTTGTTGAGCAGTTAATGTAACACCTGCTGTTTGCGTATGGAACCGCAACATTGCTGACTTTGCATCGGAGGGATTGAATCCACTCATAACCAAATCATGCCATAGCATTCGAGCGGCTCTAAATTTGGCCACTTCCTCAAAAAAGTCGTTATGGCATCCGAAAAAGAATGACATTCTTGGCGCGACATCATCAACCTCAAGTCCGACCTGAATGGCTTGAGATAGATATTCCAAACCGTTGGAGAGGGTGAATGCAATTTCTTGTGTCGCAGTACACCCAGCCTCACGCATATGGTATCCACTAATCGAAATCGTATTCCAAAGTGGCGTGTGTTTTTTGCTCCAGGCCATCAGATCGGTAGTTAATCGCATAGATTCTTTAGGTGGGAATATGTACAATCCTCGCGCAATGTATTCTTTCAAAATATCATTTTGAACAGTCCCTCGTAATTTATTTCTAGGCACCCCGGACTCATCAGCATAGGCTACATATAGTGCGAATAATGATGTAGCAGGCGCATTGATTGTCATAGAAGTCGAAACTTCTGAGAGGTCGATTCGATTGAATAGTGCTTTCATATCATGAATTGAATCTACAGCGACCCCAACTTTACCAACTTCTCCCTCTGCTAGTTTTGAATTAGAATTTAATCCGAGTTGAGTCGGCAAATCAAATGCTACCGAAAGGCCAGATTGGCCGTTCTTCAGAAGGTTTCGAAACCGTTGGTTTGTAGATTCTGCATTAGAAAAACCGGCATATTGCCTCATAGTCCAGAGTCTATCAATATACATGTTTTGGTGAATACCTCGAGTGTACGGAGGGGTTCCTGGATTGCTATGGCCATTAGGTGGGTGATTGGATCGAGCTAAGGAATCAATATCTGGATGGGTAGACCGATTTGTATGAAGATCATGGTCCCCCTGTTCGGATGTCATTACCATTGCGACATACATTCGATGAATGAACTCTATGCTTGTACTATTGTATCAACGGCGAATAGTGTAATCATCTACAACAGTGATTAATCGAGCAACTTGGTCTTTGTTGAGAATACCTTCATTTTGTTTGTCAAAGATAAATTGTCGAGCCTCTTCAGTAGTTTGGCGCTCCCCTTTAGCCCAGATTGAACCTAATAGCGAAGATTGATGTTCTTCAGCCACCTCGATTTCTTTGAGTAATCCACGCATCTCATATTTGTATTCCATATGTCTAGACCTATCCAATCTCTTCTCTCTCGTTGCAGGTTGGAAGTTGGATGCAGATTTGCCCCTTGGCTTAAATCGTTTTTTAATTGGAACGATGGGTTTCGGTTTAATTTTCTCCGCCATGACTTTCGCATTAGCCGCATTAGCTCTTGCTTTGCTAGCTTCGATGATTTCCATTGCCTTTGAACTGGTTGAGTTGTTTTCTTCAGTCTCAGGTTCAGTTTCTTTTTCTGCTTGCACCAACCCTCTTGCAAGTCTTTTTGAAGTGCCTAGAACTTGCTCTTCTAGTATCGAATTTTGTACCAATTCAGGTTCATCTTTTTCCTCGGTCTTAGACGTGTTTGGTTGAGGTGGAGGAGGGGGAGGAAGAGGAGGGGGGGCTGATTCAGGTTGTGGTTTTGGCACGGGAGTTGCGGGTGGCATTGCCGGTTTGGTTTGCCGCGTTGAATCCAAAGGTGTAGACCCCCGAGATTTGCTAGATGATTTAGAAGGCTTTCCACCCGACCCCTTGTCGAATATATTCCTTGGCTCACTCTTCGGCTTTCTACGACGCTGCACTAAAAATTGTGCCTCCTAATTAACGCGCAAACTCGTTGTTAGATAAGACTTCGCAACCGTATGGTTAATTCCACGTGACGATTGTATGATCTGTCCGTAGCGATGGATTGATTTCGCTGTCTTCGAATTCTGTTGTTTCGAAAGTTTCTAACATTCTTCTACCTAATTCTGCAATCATCGTGCCATTATCTATACAGAATTGCTTTTCCGGCCAAATCCCGGCACAGTTCCTTTGTTCGCACATAATGCGGGTCATTTCACGAATACGGTCGTTACAGGCTACACCTCCACCGAGTAACAATTCCGATTTACCCGTATGAGCTAAGGCCCTTTCTGCTACCTCGATACAGGCTGCAAATGCATGTTCTTGTAATGACCAACAAACTGCACCAAGGTCATGTCCTTCTACTACCCTCTGTAATGCCGCATTGAGCAATCCAGAGAAGTTGAGATCCATTCCCTGAACATTGTATGGTAAAGAAATCATTTCTATATCTGCGTCTGGATTTTGAATATGCCATTCCTTGGCTAACTTCTCAATTTTAGGGCCACCAGGGAATGCCAATCCTTGTGCCCTTGCGAATTTATCAAGCATATTTCCTATACCAATATCCAATGTTTCCCCTAATACTCGGTATCTATCACCTGCCCGAGCGATCACTTGAGTATTACCGCCACTGACATAAAGAAGAACTGGGTCATGGCAGCCAGTTTGATTGCGTCCTATTTCGATATGTGCGACGCAATGATTTACTCCAATTAACGGTACATTCCATTTCTGCGATAGCGCTCTAGAAACGCTTGCTCCGACACGTAAACACGGACCTAACCCCGGTCCTTGGCTGAATGCTATTGCGCCAATGTCGCTGGGTTGTAATTTTTCATTTTCAAGGAGGGAATTGATCAATTCTGAGGCTAAGTGTGAATGATGATCTGCAGCTTCCCTAGGATGTATTCCTCCTTCTTGTGGACGATATAACGCAGAATATGACTTGTGAGGTGTTCCATCCTTTGATACAACCCCGAAAGAGAACGTGTGTGCGGTACTCTCCACCCCTATGATTGCACCAGACACACCCTTTTGAGTCGAGAACTACATATCAAGGGAACCTTCGAATAACCTCTATGCGCCTCTTGCTATTGAATGTCGGTCCAATAGCAACACTCGCTTCTGGTGATGTCAATCAACCACTTACAGGGCAAGATATGTCTGATGTTGACGCACTATGTTTGCCCGGGGGTAATGGGATATATGTCGAATCTGGTATTATTTCTAAATTGGACGATTCAGAAGGCTTGAGCCACGAATTTGGCAAACAAAATACAGATTCCTTAACTGTTATTGATTGCAATGGAAAAGCCATCATCCCAGGTTTTGTCGATTCGCACACTCATTTGTTATGGGATGGAGATAGGGCCGATGAAATGACTCTACGATTAAGCGGTCTGAGTTATGCAGATATTGCAGCCCAAGGGGGTGGAATTCAAAAGACTGTTAACTCAACCCGATTGGCTACTATGGACCGATTAATCCAATTAGGTGGGAAACGAATTGCACGCGCGGCTGGTTTAGGTACTACGACTATGGAATGTAAAAGTGGGTATGGACTATCAGTCGACTCCGAACTGAAATTACTAGAGGCCTGTAATAGATTAGCAATAGAATCTCAGATTGATATTCATTCTACCTGGTTAGGGGCACACGATGTACCTAAAGATGCAACATGTGACCAGTACGTCGAATCTCTAATTTCTGACCAATTGCCGAAAGTTGCAGAACAAGGTCTCGCAAAATACTCTGACGTATTTTGCGAACCTGGTTGGTTTACACTTGAACAAACAGAACAAATTGTCCAGGCTGCTAAAGAATACAATATCCCCTCACGTCTACACGTGGACGAATTCGTGGATGGTAATGGTCTCCAATTAGCATCAGACCTAGGTGCAGTAAGTGGAGATCACGTTGGCCACTCATCGAGTCAAGCAAGAGCCTCAGCAGCAAATACCGGTACGATGCAAACATTCCTCCCTGGAACTCCCTATATTCTGGGGCACGATTTAGAATTGCCTCTGAGAGAGTGTGTAGAAAACCAGTGGCAATTTTCCCTCGCTACAGACTTCAATCCAAATTGTAGATCCTTATCCATACCTTTCGTGGGTAGTCTGGCTACTCATCGCCTCGGTCTTAATCCGTTAGAGGCACTGGTTGCTGTTACTCGCAATCCTGCTACTACACTAATTAGCTCTTCAGAAGGTGAATT
This sequence comes from Candidatus Thalassarchaeum sp., assembly GCA_022449345.1. GTDB lineage: Archaea > Thermoplasmatota > Poseidoniia > Poseidoniales > Thalassarchaeaceae > MGIIb-O1. The sequence goes on from JAKURL010000021.1 coordinate 8,715, forward strand.
GGCAGGTTCCCTTCGTGAAGGCGGTCCGGCTGATTTATTGATTTTAGATTCTAATTATATCGACTCGTGGTGTCAGATGCCAGGCGACAATCCAATTTCTTCAACAATTAAATCCGGCTCTATTGTATAATCTTTAATCCTAATACAATTTATCCTTTATTATATCATAAACTCATTCCACCATATATCCAATTACAGAGAGGGAGTGAATATATTTTCGATACATTCGTCGATTTGAACTAAGCTCAACAAATTTCGAGGTACTTGGTATCTGATAACCATGATTATCGGACTTTAATTCAGCCTCAATTGCGAGAATATGACTGCAGTACAGCGTTTTTACAAAATATTTGTAAAATTACCAAATTACCTTAGATAGAGGCCTTGAAATCACATGTCCGGTTCAATTATCCATGGGCGATGGGGTTTCCGGCTTCTGTATGAAGTGCAAACAATCTATTGCCATAAGCAATCCAGTTTACACAACTATGTCAAACGGACGCAGAAGAGTGTCTGGCGATTGTAGTTCGAATACTTGTGATGGAAGAATATCAAAGATCGTATCTTAGCTAGACGGATACGGGGAGAATCATTCATTTGGGAGAATACTACCCCCATTACAATCTGGGCTCGTGGTCTAGGGGTTATGACGTCGCCTTGACATGGCGAAGATCGCAGGTTCAATTCCTGCCGAGCCCACCAGATTTAACAAATCAGTGATTTTCATATTTCAAATTCGTACGCAAATCTGACTCTTCCCTTACCCTTGTTCTTCTTTCCTAGGAATCGAATAGAGGGTATTTGTGATGTATTCCCAACATGGGTACCTGCACAAGGGCACAAATCAACATCTTCCACTTCTACGACCCTTAGTTCTGTAATCGATGCGGGTATCCTATCCATGAATTTGGTATGGCGCATTTGTTCATGTTGGATTATTTTATTCCGCTCCCATTCGTGCACATTCACCCTAATGTTTCGCTTTAGTATCTCATTTACTGTAGTTACTAATTTATCTGGGTCAAATACGGATTTGTCTTCGAACAACAGGTCTACACGGGAATTCTCTACAGTTAATTGATTACCGACTGTTTCAGCTCCCCAGATATCTTCAGCTAGTGCCGAAACAATATGTTGCGCGGTATGCATCCTTGCGTGGGCATTCCTTCTTACCTGATCAATGTGACAAGTAATATCTTGACCTGTTTCAAATTCATTGGAATCTTCAATAGGATGTCCAATCCAATTTCCAGGTAATACCTCTGCGAAACTTACCTTTGTTCCTTGTTCAGTTGAGAAGTACCCCCTGTCTCCGGGTTGCCCCCCTCCCCGTGGATAGCAATATGTTTCATCTAAATGGACAATATTGTTTTCAATGGATTTTATTCTAGTGGAGAATTCGGGAGGATTGAGTCCAGGGTGTAACGTCATGTGCAACTTTTCTTGCAAAACATCCTCTCCTCACAATTTTGTGGAAATTAATTCTTTGGCAACTAATTCAGTGACATGAGATAATGACATATCAGTATCAATTTGGGGTACGATTGTATCTAACTTTCCTTTTACGATTTGAACACCTTGGCTAGGTTTTTGCGAAATATTTCTCAAGCATACTAGGCCGCAAATCAGCTCGTTGGACAGAATTGTTGAAAGATTGAAACCTGCTTCAAGTAATCTGAAAGTAGCCGTTGCACCCATAGATACGTGGTCTTCTTTTTCCATACTAACTGGTACATTACTAGTAGTTACAGGATTGGCGACTAGGTGTAATTCGGATAAGCAGGCGGCGGATACATACTGTAGTATCATCAATCCACTTTCTACTCCTTCAGAGTTCGCCAAAAATGCATTTTGCCCGCTCCAATTAGGGGATAGTAGAAGATTCGTCCTTCTTTCTGAAATTGACCCCAATTCATGGTAACAAATTGCAAGATTATCAGCTACTATTGCTAAATTTTGGCCATGAAAATTTCCTCCACTAATTACTTCGGGTGAACCATCATCATTGATGAAAACTAATGGATTATCTGTGACGGAATTAAATTCGATTGATAACAGAGATTTTGCGTTGTTTAGTAATTCGTAAACTGGACCATGAACTTGAGGCGCACATCTAATTGAATAGGGGTCTTGTACTCTATCACAATCTATGTGCGATTGATTAATTTCTGAGTTTTGCAATAATAATCTAATTTGTTTAGCACAATGTTGTTGCCCTAGATGGGGGCGTGAATCATGAATTCTAGAGTCGAATGGTTTGTGTGAGCCCTTGATGGCTTCTACTGTACAGGATACGGCAACATTGGCATTATACAACAGGTTATCTAGATCAGTTATCGCTTGACATAGGAATGTGCACATTTGGCTTGTTCCGTTAATTAATGACAATCCCTCTTTAGCCTGTAGCTCAACTGGATTGTTACCGATTTTAGTAAATGCGGTATCAGAAGTTATCGTATTCCAACCTTGACCATATTCTTCTTGGAAATCAGACTCTCCAATCAGACCTAAGGCGAGGTGCGATAGTGGGGCTAAATCTCCAGAAGCCCCTAAAGATCCAATCCGTGGAATTATTGGGCAGATGCGAGCGTTAACAAATTGCAAAATCACATCGACTATTTCTGGCCGAATCCCTGAATTACCGATGGCTAAAGAATTGGCCCTAATCACCATCATCATTAGTACATGTTCTGGCTTCATATTTTCCCCAACCCCGCAGGCGTGACTTCGGATTAGGTTCTCCTGTAATTTGGCGACTTCGTCGTTGTCTATACGTACGCTGGATAATGCTCCGAAACCGGTATTGACACCATATACAACCCCTCCGCTTTCTAGTATTGAATCAATTGCCGAACGAGTGATTTGCATACGTTCTCTGGCGTCTTCGGAAAGTCTTACTATACAACCACCAGAGCCAATCTCAATCACCTCTTCGATAGTTAAGTCATGACCACTCAAGACTATCTCCTTAGATGACATTCGAGCCTTCCTCTGCATATGTTTCTAATCAATGGCTTGGTCAATCAAATAACGATTGTAATAGACTAAGTTCCACGAGATTCGGAACTGTAACTTGTAAATCCGGCTCAGACTCCATGGCTCTTTGAATTGTATTTATTGCCCCGGAATTCCTCCCCCAGGCTCTTCTTGCGATTCCGTTATTAACATCCCAAGATAGCATAGAATCAATATTTGCTCGGCTTTGCTCGGACCCGTCTAATACCATACCAAAACCGCCGTTGATAACCTCACCCCACCCTACACCGCCACCATTGTGCAGACTAGTCCAGGTTGCACCGCGGAACGAATCGCCCACAAAATTGTGTACAGCCATATCGGCTGTGAACATAGAACCATCACGAATGTTTGCAGTTTCGCGATATGGGCTATCAGTACCCCCTACATCATGATGATCTCTGCCTAAGACAATTGGGGCACTTACTCTACCTTCAGCAATAGCGCGATTGAATGCTCGAGCAATATTGGTCCTGCCTGTTTCATCTGCATACAATATCCTAGCTTTGCTTCCAACAACCAAATCGTGTTTGTCGGCTTCTTCTATCCAGCAAATATTATCTTCATATTGTGTCTTAATATCATCTACACAATTGTTTGCGAGTTGTCGTAAAACATCAATCGCAATTTGGTCGGTAACTCTTAGATCGTCTATATTTCCAGAGGTACAAATCCAACGGAATGGCCCAAATCCATAATCAAAGCACATTGGCCCCATGATGTTTTCAACATAGGATGGATATTTGAAAGACCCATCCGGATTTAACACATCCGCGTCGGCTCTGCTGGATTCCAGAAGGAATGCATTACCATAATCCCAGAATATTGTGCCTCTAGTGCATAATACATTGATGCTATCCACATGTCTTCGTAGACTCTTCTGGACTTCATCTTTGAACTCAGAAGGATTGTCTTTGAGCAACTTCCTTCCTTCTTTGATACTCAATCCTACAGGCATATATCCACCCAGCCAAGGGTTGTGTAGGCTGGTCTGATCACTAACTAAATCTGGTGTGATATCGGATTCAACCAGATACTCTAACAAGTCAACTACGTTGCCTAGGTACCCCAGAGATACCGCTTCTTTATGCTCTACTGCAGCCTTAGCTCGTACTGTCAATTCATCTAAGTCATCATACAGTTCGGTCAGCCAGCCTTGGGAATGCCTCTTGTTAGCAGCTACGGGGTCAATCTCAGCGATAATGCACACTGCACCGGCGATTACAGTGGCCTTTGCTTGTGCACCCGACATTCCACCAAGACCCGATGTGACATACAGAACCCCACCCAAATCGGAAGCGTCTGGCAAGTCAAGGTATTTTCTTGCTGCATTCAGGATAGTGATTGTAGTGCCGTGTACTATTCCTTGAGGTCCGATATACATGTATGAGCCAGCAGTCATCTGCCCATATTGTGATACCCCCAGGGCATTCATACGCTCGTAATCTGACTGTGAAGAGTAGTTAGGGATCACCATACCATTAGTGATGATGGCCATTGGGGCTTCAACCGATGAGGGGAATAGTCCGAGCGGATGTCCCGAATATATCACGAGTGTCTGATTATCTTTCATGATTGAGAGATATTTCATCGTGAGTAGGTATTGAGCCCAATTCTGGAACACTGACCCATTGGTGCCGTAGGTTACTAATTCATGAGGGTACTGCGCTACATCAGAATCCAGATTGTTTTGAATCATCAACATGATAGCAGCCGCAGAACTGCTATTTGCAGTATACTCAGAAATAGGTCTTGCATACATGTCGTACTCGGGTCTGAAACGATGCATGTAGATATGACCGAACTCTTCTAACTCATTGAGGAACTCGGATACCAACTCCTCATGCCATTCAGCTGGAAAGTATCTGAGCGAGTTCTCGATTGCTAGTCTCTTCTCGGCATCATTCAGGACCTGGGGACGATTGGGAGCGTGGGCGACTGTGTCGTCCAAGGGTCTGGACTGAGGTAATTTCGCTGGAATTCCAACCGAGTAATCTATCAACTGCTCACCAACCTAGCCTCTCCATATACGAAACGCGTAAATCAATTATTATCTGTTCACAGTCTTTGATGAGTTTTCTAGTGTCATAATCTATGGTATCTACATCATCTCCACTGATGTAATGAGTGTTTATCTTAACATTCATCTGTGCAATTTGGGCCGCAGAATGTGCTAATTCTCCTGATGCTGCCAAATCTGTAAGAGCGTTAGCATTGCAGCATCGAGACAATTCTAGCAAATCGTTAAGCAGATTATGTGCTGCTTGTACAGTTTCTAGAGGTACTAACGCAGCACCTATTGTGGCCTCTCTGATAGAATCTGACTTAGTAGTTGAACCATCTTCGTCCTTGGGTAACCTGTATGCTACCATAACAGCATCAAATGATGCAGCATCCTTGTCTGCAAGCAATATTGATTCTTGAATCCGTTCTTCGGATTGCTTCACTATCAGATTGGCAATCTCATGCCCGTCTGACCATTTCTCGCTTTTCAGTGTCAGGCGAGCCACCATTGCAGCCAGTGAATGAGCATGGGCTAGAACCAATGCCGCAACTGAACCGCCACCCGGAGTGGGGCTAGATGAAGATATAGAATTCAAGATCTCCAGATACCCATCGTTCATGTTATCTCTCCTGAATTGCCCATTCGATGATGTTTGATTTTGGTTCGAAGTCGTCTAACTCATCGAGCATCAGACCAGCTATGGCTTGTTGAACTAAGGATTTGTGTTCTGCGTCTTTACCGTTGTTATAATGGCGACCAGCATCAAGCATTGCATCTAATGGAACTAAGCCAACTAACTCTCCGGCAACAGCCTCTAAGCCAATCTTAGCAGCCTCTTCACGTATGGCATCAGTGACATGATGTAATCCGGTCTCAGAATAATTAAGGAGATTCATAGAAACTTGGGCAGTATCTTCATCGTACATCCAACCCGCGGCCTGTAAGTGTTTGAACAATCCTGGATTCCTGACGGGTTTGCCGTTTTCATCGCGTACTGTGCCACCATCTTCATCTTTAACAATTGAACCACTGGTCCTAATCTTGGATGCTATCGAGTTAGCTTTTGTCTTTTCATCTGTATTGAGATTTACATTGTAGGCTATCAGTAAACTCCTTGCACCTGTTGCAGTAGCACCCATAGTGGGCATGAACTGACTGGGTCCGTAATCGGGTTTCCATTCATTTGTAGCGATTCTTTTTGCTAACCCTTCATACTCTCCCTTCCGGATATTCGGTAGCCTCACTCGTTGCTCTGTAGCTGCTGAATAGGCATATAAGTAAACGGGAAGAGAGTGGTCTTGAGACACTGTCGTGGCGTATCTACGAGACAATTCTACGCATTCTTCCATAGTTACGCCACTAATGGGGATGAATGGAACAACATCAACAGCGCCTATTCTAGCATGCTCACCAGCATGCTCTCTCATGTCAATTAATGATAGAGCAATTGCTGTACAAGCAATGGCAGTTTCCAATACGGCTTCGGGTTCACCCACCATTGTTACGACTGTACGATTGAAGTCGGCACCCATGTCAATGTCCAATAACGAAACAGCTCGATTATCGATGATTGGTTGAACTATTGAATCGATAACGGAACGGTCTTTTCCCTCACTAAAGTTCGGGACACATTCAATCAAACGGTTGGCCATCAGTACAGATGAATAATCAACTATTGATGAGGGTTGTCATCAACCATACAGACCTTCATGATTGCTTCGAAGTGGATCTTTTCGGTTTTCTTCGATTATTGAATATGCGTGGGTCAGATCTGTTGCAGATACTGAATTTCGATTCTGATCTATCGCGTTCATTCCAGCCTCCATAATTAATGCATTCAATTCTGCTCCGCTATAATCTTCGGTCTTATTTGCTAAATTAGATAAGTTTACATTAGAACCTAGTGGCATTTCTTTTGTCAATAATTGTAATATTTGCAAACGGCCCGCACTATCTGGTAAACCGATTTCGATTATCCTATCAAATCTACCTGGTCTGAGCAATGCTTTATCGAGTAATTCTGGCCGATTGGTTGCTGCGATGAGTTTAACTGAGTCTGTAGAATCAAAACCATCCATTTCAGCTAATAATTGCATTAATGTACGCTGCACTTCTCTGTCGCCGGAAGTAAAAGAATCAAGTCTTTTGGACCCTATAGCATCAATTTCGTCAATGAAAATTATTGCGGGTGCTTTTTCTCGGGCTAAATCAAACAACTCTCTGACTAGACGGCCACCTTCTCCAATGTATTTCTGAGCTAGCTCTGAACCAACGATTCCTAGGAAGGTTGCCGATGTAGAATTAGCGATGGCTCTGGCGAGCATTGTTTTCCCTGTTCCGGGTGGACCGGTTAACAAAACACCCTTTGGAGGTGTGAGTCCCATTTTCACAAAGGAATCCGGGCGAGATAATGGTAATTCAATGGCCTGTCTAATCGATTTAATTTGTTCTTCCATACCTCCTATATCTGAAAAACTAGTAACTGGTTTTTCGATGATTTCGCTTGAAGATACTAAGGGGTCCCAACCATCATTTAGAACTTCAATAATTGCTAGTGTGTCTTGGTTCATTGAAACTCTCGCTCCTGGCTTGAGTAAAATTTTGTCTAGTCGATTATTTACAGAAACTTGGAAGATAGTACCATTAGAACTCCTAACTATTGCTTCATCCCCTACAAGATCTTGAATAAAGCCTACAATAAATGGAGGCTCCTTCATTACCCGGATTTCTTCATCTAGCCTTCCAACCCGCTTTTTCAATTGATTAACTTCATTTTCAAGGAATAATTTTTCAGTTAACAATTCCTGAGAGTTTTTTGTAAGTTCATTGACTAGTTTTCTAAGATCATTTAGATTACTAGTATGGCCATTATTGACCCTATCACTGACATCTGAACCTGACCCCATCAAGTGTTGTAGTGGAACTCTTACTTTGACTCTTACTATACGAAGATATGATGACCATAAACGACTCCGATGGAATATGGGCGTTTGTGAATTGTGTGGTTCAGAACAATCCCCTACACATCGTACGAACACATCAGGAGCGAATATCGATGCGTGTATGCGCTGCATAGAAAGGCTCGGTTTACCGAAGCAAAATATTACACAATTACCGAAAATTCGCACGACCAAAATTCCAATTTCAAGAAATTCATCAAATGATATAATGGCGAAATCGGAAAAAGAATTAGCTCCAGATTTTCACAACAGGATTAGAGAAGCTAGGACGGCAAAAGGATGGGATCAACGGGAGTTTGCACGTCGAATGAACGAACGCCTAAACATTGTACAAAGAACAGAAAATGGTAACCGTCCTACTGACGATTTAATTAAGAAAATTGAGAAGGTTTTGGATGTTAGATTATTCGTAGATGCTGAATCTGCAAATGCTCGCCCCATATCTACTTCCGATACTAGGAATATGACAATTGGTGATGCATATGATGACCTCTTATCTAGGAGGGACTGAATTGGATGATGTCCCGTTACATGTGATTCATCTAGACCAAGATGATCCGCGAAAATGCACTAGTAGGAAGTTGGCGAGTCGAGGCCTATGTTTTTTACATTCAGATATTCGAAATGCCCCAAAAAGAGGTATACTGTTAGATCCGTTATCAGGTAAATTGATTGGACCGGACGATGAAATATCGATTAATCGTGGTTCGTCAATAGTTGGTTTAGATTGTTCTTGGAAGGAAATTGAACCGTCAGTGGATTTACTACATAAAAATACCAATTTAGACTGTAGAACTCTACCTATTGTGTTAGCCTCGAACCCAATATCATGGGGGAAACCTGGCCGCTTATCTAATGTCGAAGCATTTGCAGTATGTCTTACAATATTCAATCGTTGGGAACAGGCGAGAAGAATTTTGAAGCCTTTCAAATTTAGAGATGAATTCTTTCGTCTTAATGAATTACCATTAGAGGCCTATTCAAATGCAAAATCAAATTCGGATTTGGCCGAAATCCAGTGGGAATTCTTCGATACACCAGATAGTTAGCAATCATCTGACTCCTGAGCCCGAATCAATTTCAGAATCTGTTGTCAGTAGGGTAACCTTCCCATCTGCATCTTCGGCGGCTAACATCATTCCTTCGGATAAGATTCCGCGCAGTTTGCGAGGTTTGAGATTAGCAACAAATACAACAGATTTGCCCACCAACTCTTCTACCGAATAATGAGACTTGAGGCCGGCACAGACAGTTCTTTGGGAATCTGGTCCGTCTTCGATTGTTACCACGTACAATTTATCTGCGTTGGGGTGGTTTTCGACCTTCAATATGCAACCAGTCTTCATTTCCACTTTCATGAAATCCTCGAATTCGATGTACGCCAGCTCCTCTTCGACTGGTTCTGCTATACTGGCCTCACTCTTGAGGATTTCATCTATGTCCAGTCTGGAAAATAATGCCTCAGGTTGGTTGCCGGACCACTTTAGAGGCGATGTAGGTTTGTGTGCATCATCCCATAACTGGTCTCCTGCTAAACCGCCTTCACCCAATTGTGTCCAAAGCCTCTCGGCCTGAAAGGGGAGGAAAGGTGCTGTGAGTATGGCCAATGTTCTACAGGCCCTCCAACAAGCAGCCAATGCACCAATTGATGATTTTCTTTTTACTGACTCTTCTTGGTTGATGTAGGCCCAGGGTTCTGCTTGTTGGAGGTATGCATTACCAGCTTGTGAGATATTCATTATGTGTCGAAGTGCTTCTTTGAATCGCTGTTTTTCCATTGAATTAATGGCTTCCGATATGCATTCCATAATGTGTTTATTGAATTCGAGGTGTTCATCTTGATTATCATAATCGACTAAGGGGTTAGAACCACTTGATTGTAATCTGTGAGTCAAAGTCAAAACCCGGTGAACAAAATTTCCATAATTGCTAATTAATTCGTTGTTAACTCGTTCAACGAAATCTTCCCAACGGAAGTCTGTATCATGACCTTCAGGCATATTGATGGTTAGGTAATATCGTAAAGAATCAGGATCATAACGCTCTAAGAATGCAGGTAGCCAAACACCATGTTTTCTTGATTTACTGAATTGCCCTCCTTGGAGCATTAGATATTCATTGGCCGGCACATTGTCTTCCAAATGAAGTTGCTTAGATTGTTCTCTTGAGCGATTGAGGCCCATGAGAATTGCTGGCCAGATTATGGTGTGAAATGGGATGTTATCCTTACCCATAAAATACAGGTGTTTCAAAGATTGGCCATCTTTCTGTATCCACCAATTTTCCCAAGCACTGTTTGACTCGGGGTGATTTGAAGCATATCTTTCAGCCCAAATTCTTGCACATGTGAAATAACCCTGAACAGCTTCAAACCAAACGTAAATTCTCTTCGTACCCCATTCTTCGTCGTTGATTGGGACATCGATTCCCCAATCCAAATCCCTTGTTACTGCTCTTGGTCGAAGACCCATGTTCAACCAGTTTTGAGTCATTGCTCTAACATTAGGTTTCCATACCTTCTTTCGAGATGCAGCGTGTGATTCTAACTTGGATTGGAATTCATCAAGTCGGTAAAATAAGTGGTCAGTATCGCGAACTTCTATGGTTGCTTGTGGATTAGTTTTGGAACGAGGGGAATCTAACTCGTTGGCTTCATAGGTTAATCCGCAAGCATCGCATTGGTCGCCCCTCGCATCTTCATTCTTACAATTAGGACAGATTCCGATTACGTATCTGTCTGGTAAAAATTTAATGATACCCTCTGAAGAAACCTCACAATATTGTTGCATTGTTTTTTGGGTTAATAGCCCGGCATTGTATAGGTCTAAGAAAACTTCTTGAACGATTTCTTTGTGTTGAGGGTCAGTGGTTCTATTGTACAATGCGCCTCCATATTCAACACCCCTCGAATCGACATTATTGTGCCAAGAACATCCTAAGTCTTGAAGTGCCTTTGCATTAATTTGATGAAACTCATCAACGATTTCTTGGGGAGAAATACCTTCCTCTTCAGCTGTGACAGTAATCGGCGTACCGTGTTCATCTGAACCGCTACACATCAATACTCTACGACCTCTACACCTTTCGTATTTGTATTGAATATCCGCCGGCAACGAATTACCTGCTACATGACCAAGATGTAACGGGCCATTTGCATAGGGCCATGCCATGAATATCGTCGTATATTCCAAAGAATCGGCTCCCAATACCACTCAAGGTTGCTACTCTGTGAGACAACATCATATTTATGTCTGCGTCGCCCCCACTAGTTCCGGAGCACGTATTGCTGTGACCTACTGCATACCCTTCTTCAATCCGGATTCTACTCAGAATCCAGAGGTGATAAATCCTTGAATCCATGGACTCTAATGGCCGCTTATGCCACTCTTGCTCTTGGAGTATCCTTCCTTTGTAGCATACTGGAAGCCGTCTTACTTTCAACCTCCCGAGGTCATGTAGTTAGCATGGCTGAAACACACCCGAAGACTAGTGAATTATGGATTAGCTACAAAGACGATCCTGAGAGGCCACTTACAGCGATACTAACTCTCAATACAATAGCTCACACTGTTGGTGCATTGGGAGTTGGCACTCAAGTAGAGCATCTGAATCCAGGAGAATATGGGGTTGCAATCGCCTCCGCAGTTCTAACCCTCGGTATTTTGTTGCTTTCCGAAATTTTACCAAAGACAATTGGGACTCTATATTGGCGAAAAATGACTGTCGCCTCTGGCTACTTACTTCGTTTACTAATCATATTTTCATGGATCATTGTTCGGCCTGTAGAGATAATCAGATCGATGCTACCTGCTGTAGAGACTGAAACGGTAACTAGAGACGAACTATCCGTGCTGGCAGATATTGCAGAGGAATCTGATATTATCGAGGAAGATGAGGAAACCGTCATCCAAAATCTGCTGCGATTAAGAGATATTGAAGTTCAAACAATTATGACGCCTAGAGTGGTTGTTGCACATGTATCGGCTGATGAATCGATTCGTGATGTGATGGAAAGGTTTCCTATTATGGTCTATGGACGAATGCCCGTTGTGGATCGAGACCTTGACAACATTCGCGGTTTGGTACTCAGGAGTGAAATTCTACGAAGAGCGGCAGCCGATGAATTCGATACTTCGATGTTAGACATCTCACGAGAAGTTGTAACCTGTAGATATGATGATTCAGTTGATAAGGCATTGGATATTCTCTTGGAAAATAAATCACAGATTATGATTGTAAGAGACGATTTCGGGGGTACAGTAGGATTGGTAACCATGGAAGATGTCATCGAAACCTTGCTTGGGGTAGAAATTGTAGACGAAGAGGACCAAGTTGCAATAAAGGAAGGCGTGGCAAGAGAAGACCTACGCGAACTGGCGATGATGAGAAACTCAGATGAAGACGAATGAGTTCAATCTGTAGATTCCTGTTCGTCAAGGAATCCCTTAGAGGCGGTCCAATCACTTACACTTTCTAGCCTCTTCAGCCATCCCTTTGCCTCGGAGGTTTTGGATGTTCTAACCAGCCAAACTCCCCCGAAAACAGTATCCCAAAGTCCGAGATCACCACGAATTCTGTACATGATGTAGTCAATTAATGGAGGAATAAGGCAAAGGAATCCAATTGCATAGAATATTTGCTGACCCGTGCCTTCTCCGAGTGAACCGCTAGCCGTGACGACTAATATTGAAAATATGCCAAATAGAACAAATATTGTAGTTAGCCCCTTAATCGCGAGATAGATTGCTAATGGAGGCTCACCTCTGGAGTTGATGTACCTAGTTCGACTGATCCAATTACCAACGGTTCTCTTTCCGGCATAAGTAGGCATAAATCCGAGGTTAAAACAAATTAAACCAATACCAAGGATGACGAAAATTGTTGGATTGAAATATGAACCCCAAGCCGAAATAGCTAGCAATGGAACTGTCCAGCCATAACTAACTGCAAAATCGAAAATCCTGCGTGTAATTCTCTGCCCTCTCGTTGCGGACTCAAAACCTTCGGGAATCACTTTCTTGACTCTAGGCGCCCGGGGTTTGCGTTCTTTCTTCACTTTTGGTTTCTTAGCGGCTTTCGCAGCCTTCTTCGGTTGAGTAGCAGGAGTTTCCTTAGGGGCTTCTTTCTTAGGCTTGATAACCTTGGTTTCGGGTTCTTTTTCATCAGCCTCAAGATTGCTGGCTTTTTCTAATAATCCCATAGTCTCAACTCACACTTCAAATTGGTCAATCGCCGTAAATTTCACCCATTGCTTGGAATGTATCAAATCCTGCGGATTGGACAAATTCATTTATCTTGTCGTCTGGTAAATCGCCTAAAACCCGATTTATCATGGTGAAGAACTCTTTCCGTTGCTCTTCATTGACTTGTGTAGGGTCATTACCAACGGATTGGAATAATACGAAATCATCTGATTCAATAAAACTGTTAACAAACTCATCTGGCATACCACCTAACAAGTCATTAACAACAGAGAAGAAATCTGAGAATTGATCGGACAATTCATTCATTTCAGGAGATGGTGCAAGTTCATCCTCTGAATCATCAAATTCTTCTTCAAACTCCGTATCAGGAGACGAAATCAATTCAACAGTGGGTTTGACATCACGCATTTCCTGTTGTTGTTTTTTCCTAAGGACGATAATTTCCCTATCTAGTTCAGAGCCGAATCTGCCGGAAAATCGGTCTAACAGAGTACCAACTTCCCCGGTAGCTATCCGGTCTATGTGACCATACATCTGATCTCTCTTATCTGTGGAAAGTGCGGGATTTTCTTGTTTGCGTTGTTCCCATGCTGTTTTGAAATCATCGTCAAAGTCTTCAGATTCACTTTTGATCTCTTGGATGGTAGACTCGCCTAAATCAATACCTTGAGGAGGAGGGGGTGTAGGAAGTGGTGGAAT